>DASQOR010000090.1:0-217514 GCA_035644395.1 Steroidobacteraceae bacterium | reverse complement strand
ATATTTAGTTCGAGTCCCGGGCCCGCCATTGATGCAGTCGTCGTTCGCTGCATGAGTTTGCAAGTCTCCAGTTTTGATTCGAGCGAGCGCTGGCATCGGCTCCGATGCTACGCCGGGCCCATGCGAGTGCCTAGTTCCCAGACTTTTGTCCGCTCGCGCAGCTTCAAGGCGAAGCGAGTCGTCGACCGATCGCATTGCGACCGGCGCGTGGCTTGCAACGAGACGGTCATTCGAACTATCCGCTGCCGCTGACAAGTCGCGGCCGCTGAAACGGCAATCGCCCCGCGGGCAGGAGATGCTCGACGGTTGCGAGCAGTGCGCCGATCGGATGGCGAGCGGCGGCGTGGCGCAGATCTTCGGCAGTGACATGCAAATAGATCTGCGTGCTCGTGATCTGGCGATGACCCAAGAGGTCACGAATCGTGACGAGTCCGACCCCGGCGCGCACGAGATGTGTCGCGAAGGTGTGTCGCAGGCGATGTGGGGAGAGTGGGATGCCGACGCGACTTCGTTGGCCCCAGGTTCGCACGCGTTCGTAGACCGCGCCGCGCGTGAGCGCACCCCCGAAGCGCGAGCGAAAGAACGATGCCGTCGGAAGTGCCGCGCCGCGCGCGTGCGCGTAGCTTCTCAGGACCTCTGCGAGCTCAGGGTTCAATGGGATCGAGCGCTCGTGTCCGCCCTTGCCGCGCACGGTGATTGTGAGGCACGTGAGATCGACCTGGCCGCTCAGGAGTGTTGCGCACTCACTCACGCGGATGCCCGTGCCATAAAGAATCGCGAGTACCGCGCGGTCGCGAAGACCAATGACGGTGTCCGACTTCGGTTCGATCAGGAGCCGGCTCACCTGCTCCGGGGCAAGCGAGACGGGGAGCTTGCGCGCCACGGCCTTCACGGACGGGAATCCTGCGAGCGGGTTAGTGTTCGGCTCAAGATGTCCCATGGCGACGATCGCGCGGTAGAAGTTGCGCAGGATCGTGACCGTGCGGTTGATGGCAGAGTCTCCGTTGTCACGCGCCTCGCGCAGATGCTGCAGGTACTCGAGCACGTCGCGCGCCGTGACGAGGTCGGGCGGCCGATCCGCGCGCGCGACGCGGATCCACTCGCTGAACTGCTTGAGCGCCGCCTCGTAGGCGGCGAGCGTGAGGGGCCGCAGGCCCCGCGCCACGCAATGCGTGCGGATGTAGAGCGAGATCCAGCAGGACCACTTCACGTGTGATCTCCAAAGGGTAAGGTACGCACGGCCGCCTCGGGTCGCTGAGGCAAGACGTGCAGATAGACGCCGGTCTCGTGCGGGCTGCGATGCCCCATGAGTGAAGCGATGATCGCCAGGTCAACGCCGCGATCCATGAGATGAGTCGCGAAGCTGTGGCGGAGCGTACGCGCCGTGACGCCGGGCCGAAGGCCCGCGCGGCTCGCGACCGCCGTGACGATCTCGCACACGTCCTTCGCGGCGATGCGCCGCGCGAGGAAGCGCGTCCGAAAGAGCGCGCCGCGCTTGCCGTGCTCAAGGAGATACGCGAGGAGCTCGGTGTAGAGTGCCTCGGGGATCGGGATCGAGCGCGGCCGATCGCCCTTGCCCTTCTGCACCACGAGCTCGTGGCGTTCGCGGTTGATGTCGGCGGCGTTCAGCGCGCAGAGCTCGCTCGTGCGAAGACCGCAACCGTAGAGCAGCAAGATGACGAGACGATCCCGCCGCGCGCTCAGACCGGGCGTGGCGGTGGCGCGCACCAGATGCTCGGCCTCCTCGAGGTTAAGGAACTTCGGCACCGTACGGCGAATGGTGTGCTGCAAGCTGAACCCGTCGAGCACGTTGCGTTCGGCGCGACCGCTGCGCCAGGCGTAATCGAGCAGGCCCCGGACGTGACTCAAGTACTTCGCGAGGCACGAATCGGTGCGGCCGAGCTGACGCTCCTCTTCCAGCCAGCGTAAAAAGTCCTCGAGGCTCAGGCGCCACAGATCGACGCCCGGCCGCCGCGGCTCGAGTCCGCCGATCACCCGGCGTAGGGTGCACCGCACGTCCACAATCGTGCGCCGGGTCTTGCGTCCGACCTTGTCGAGGTAGGTGAAATACCCCTCGATCAGCGGATCCATCGGCGTCGTGATCGGAGCGCTCATGCGGCCTCCCGCTCAAGCACGAGCCAGTCGTTCAACGGATGCACGCTCATCGCCTGGCGGCGCTGCGGATCGGCGATGTGCACGTAGCGCACCGTGGTTGCGATGCCCGAGTGGCCGAGGATGCGTTGCACCTGGGCGACGTGTACGCCGGCCTCGAGGAGATCCGACGCGCAGGTGTGGCGAAACTGATGCAGGCTGTGGATCGATACACCGGCCCGACGTGCGATCCGATGAATCGAAGTGCTGATCGACTCGCCGCTCAATCGCTCGCCACGGCGTGTGATGAGCAGCGCACGTTCACCAAGAGCACGGGCCTGCTCGAGCAGGTTGTGTCGCAGCGGCAGATACGCGTCGAGACAATGCAGGACCATCTCCGGCAGCGGCACGCAACGCTCGCGTCCGGTCTTGCGGCCATCGATCCGAAGCGTTCCTTCGTTGCGATCGAAGTGATCCACATCGAGTCGCTCGAGCTCACCCCGCCGCAGTCCCGTGCCGTAGAGCATCGCCAGCACCGCCACCCACAGATGCGCGCTGAAATCACCGCGACGGTTCGCCGCCTCACGCCACAGTGCTTCCATGTGCGTGCGATCGATGCGCTTCGGGAGTCGACTATAGGGTGTGACCTTCGGTCCCTTCATCCAGCGCAGCGGGTTGACCGTCCATAATCCCTCGCGCACGAGGTAGTCGCCGAAGCAGCGCATCGTGCTCAACGTTCCGTACACCGTCGCTTTGGCCCGAAAGCTCGAGCAGCTCGCGATGTAGCGCGTGATCAGATCCGCATCGATCCGCTCGATCGCCACCCGCGGGCGCCGCTGCTTCAACCAGCAACCCCAACGATTAAGCCGGCCCACCGCGTAAGCGATCGTGAGCGGCGAGACGCCGCGAGCGCGGTACTCCTCCCTATAGGAGTCCACCAACCGGTCCCATCTCCTCATCGCTGATCCTCCCAACGAAAAAGGCGGGGCGCTCGCGCGCTCCCGCCTCAACGTTACAGAACTCAACAATATGACTCCCGATATGATCGCTTCGGGAGCCGAGATAGGCCCTGAACTGAACTAAACGCGCTATCTTCGCAGTAGAACCAGAATTGCCGGGTGAGATTGATGCCAATCTCATCTGCTGGGCAGCTATTGTAGGAATGCAGAATATACGAGTAGTAACGTTCTTCATGGTGCCCCGGATTGCCAACCGGCACTCCGGGAACAGCACAAACCCCGTACACACCGCTTGGATCGCTGGTATTCGGCCAGCTACCGGTCCAGCGACAGAATCCACCGGTCCCGACTACTTGCGCGTCAGCAGCGGCCTGCTCGTCGTCATAGCACGAGAACGGGCCACCGGTGGAGGCGAGGTACTTCCATTGAGACTTCAGCGTGCCGGTGTATTCGTCCGCGCTTGCGTTCGAGGAGATGCCCAACAGAGCCACAAAGCCGACCAGGCTCAGGGTCACAAACGCTCTGCAACGACCTTCAATAGTGGGGAAACGCATGTTCATCGTCCCTGATGAATACCGATGTGAAGTGGATCGATCCTTGACCTGCCGCAACGTTAGCACCGGCCAACCACGAGCGGAAGCGGCCGACGGGCTGTACCTGCCGCATTCAGTCTAGCTCTTCGATTAGACTCCGACCACTAAGGTCTGCCTCCAAGGAACCGAGCATGACAAGGAAGCACAAGCGAAGCCGCCCGACGCGGGCCCAACTCATCCCTCACACGGAAGTCGAGGCGCGGCTGCGGTCAGGGGAAGACGACCCCGAGCTGCGCGAGTATTTCGGCGACGCTCGCTTCGGTGAACTGCAGGCGCTTGCGCAGCAGGCTGCGCGCACGAAGCGCCGCGGCGCCCAGGGCCCGCGCGTCTATGTCGTCCCGGGAATCATGGGCTCGACGCTCGGCCGCAAGCGCAAGATCCTGAACGACACCCTTTGGGTCGACCCGATCGAAATCTGCGCCGGGCGTTTGACGCTGCTCGCGCTACCCGATGGCGGGCGCAATACCGCACTCGGCGTGCTGCTCATCAGTTATCTCAAGATCAAGCTCACGCTCGAAGCCGCCGGGTTCGATGCGACATTTCATCCCTTCGACTGGCGGCAAAGCACCGATACCCTAGGTGCCGAGCTTATGCGCCGTGTGGAAGCGGACGACGCGCAGAGCGTCAGTCTGGTCGCGCACAGCATGGGCGGCCTCGTATCGCGGGCGGCAATCGCGCTCGATACCCGTCGCAAGATCAATCGCCTCGTCATGCTCGGCACACCGAACTTCGGTTCGTTCGCGCCCGTGCAGGCAATGCGCGGTACCTACCCTTCCGTGCGCGCGATCGCCGCGCTCGACCTCAAGCACAGCCCGGAAGTCCTGTCGCGCCTGGTCTTCTCGACCTTCGCCGGCCTCACCGAGATGTTGCCGGCTCCCGGGAAGTTTTCCGCGATCAATTTGTACGCGTCGAAGACCTGGCCGGACGATGGACCGAAACCCTCAGAGGCGCTTCTCAAGGCAGTTGCCGGCGCGCGTGCGAAGCTGGCACAACCCGATGATCGGTTCTTCCTGATCGCCGGCGTCAACCAGGACACGACCGTCAGCATGGCGGTGAATGCCGGAAAGTTCGAGTACGCGGTGTCGAAGGCGGGCGACGGCACGGTGCCGCTCGATTTCTGCTTGCTGCCGCCGACGCGCACCTACTACGTCGAGGAATCACACGGCAGCCTTCCGAACAACAGCACGGTCGGCCACGCCGTCATCGACCTCCTGCGCACCGGCACGACAGCGCAGTTGCCGATGCAATGGAGCGGCAAACGCGGTGCCCGGCGCGTTACCGAGAAGACCTTGCGCACGCCGATCAAGCGCAAGGCCTGGGGCAAGATGACACTGGCCGAGCGGCGTGAATTCTGGGAGGGCATGCTGCAATCGAAGCCGCAGTCATCGAAGGCCTCTCTTGATTCAACCGTCGCGCCGACAGCCGGGCCCGTTGCCCGCAACAACGTGATCATGGGCCGCAGCCAGCGGCGCCCGATCGAGATTCGCCTCGCGAAGGGCAGCATCACCGAAGCGAACGCGCGCGCACTGGTGCTCGGCATTTTCAAGAACGTGGAGCCGGCGGGCGCCGCGATCGCCATCGACGAACGGTTGAACGGCGCCGTGAGCGAATTCACGCGCCGGCGCATGTTCAAGGGCGACGTCGGCGAAGTGTTCGTGATGCCCGCGAGCCGCAGGCTATTGCGCGCGGAATCGGTCCTGTTCGCCGGACTCGGCAACTTCGATTCCTTCAAGGAGAACCCGGGCGTGCACGAGTTCTGCGCCGAGAACGTCGTCCGCACGTTCGTGCGCACGCAGGTCGAAGACTTTGCGACGGTCCTTTGGGGCACGAGCTCCGGCGCAACGATCGCGCAAGCGCTCGAGCTGCAGCTGCGCGGTTACTTCAAGGGGATGGCGGACGCGGACCCGGACCGGCTGCTCCGGCGGATCACGTTCTGCATGCTCGATGACGACAAGTACGAGCAGATGCGCGCGGGCCTGCTGGCGCTCGCCGGCACGGAGCTCTTCGACGACATCGAAGCGACCGTCACCGAGATCAAGCTCGATGACGTCGCGATCACCGAGCCCGCCGCGCGCCTGAAACGCGTGGCCGGCCCGTCTCTGGCCTATCTCCTGATCAGTCAACGCGCGGACGACAAGCGACAGACCTGGCTTGAAGCGTCGGTGCTCACGTCCGGCGGCAAGGCGACGACCATCCAGGCGGAGAAGCGGCTGAGCCCGCGCGCCCTCAGGACGCAGCTCGGCGAGATCGAGCTCGAATCGTTCAACTTCCGCAGCATGCGCCGCTACGGCGAGGAGCTCGCCGCGCTGTTGCTCGACCGCAGGATCCGCGAGGCGCTGGCAACGGTGACCGACAGCCACCTGGTCGTGGTTCATGACCTGCCAAGCTCCAAGTATCCATGGGAAACGATTTGCATCGATGGCTGGTTCCCGGCGGCGAACGCTGGCCTCAGCCGCAAATATTCGGCGGGCAATCTCTCGGTCGCCAAGTGGAGCGAACAGCGGCGCATCGACCAGACGCTCGATATTCTGCTGATCGTGAATCCCACGGGCGATCTTGAGGGCGCCGACCTTGAAGGCGAGCGCCTGGCCAAGCTCTTCGGCCGCCGCAGCAACATCAAGCTGCATCCCATTCACGGTGTGGAGGCGACACGGAAGCGCGTGAAGGCGGAATTCGAGTCCGGCAAATATGACGTCCTGCACTATGCGGGGCACGCGAGATTCGAGGAACGAAATCCCGCGGGCAGCGGAATTTCGCTTGCCGACGGACGCCTCACCGGGCTCGACCTCGCGTCGCTCAGTAATTTGCCGGCGCTCGTCTTCTTCAACGCGTGCGAGAGTGCGCGCCTGCCGTCCGAGCCGCATGTGAGGCGCAAACACATCAAGGAGCGGATCGACTCGAACGTCGGCCTGGCGGAAGCGTTCCTGCGCGGCGGCGTCGCGAACTATCTCGGTACCTACTGGCCGGTTGGCGACGATTCCGCTCCGCTTGCGGCAGCAGCGCTCTACGGCGCGATCGTCAAGGGACAATCGATGGGTGTCGCCGTGAGGGCGGCGCGGAGCGCCTTAAGGGACGAGAAGTCCATCGACTGGGCGGACTACATCCACTACGGCAGCTACGACTTCACGATCAAGACCGCGTGATCGCCCGCCGCTCTCGGGCGAGCGGTGCCTGGTCGTCGAAGACGATGCGGCCGTCGCGCATCGAGATGCCGAGCTTGCGCCACGTGGCATCGAGATCGAAGGGCTTCGACGACTCGCCGTACTCGCGATAGAGATCGCTGAGGACCGTCGTGCCCGTGGCGGCATCAGCCAGGGCGAGTGCGTTCGCGATCGACCGCTCGCTGGTGTTGCCGCCCGTTTCGCGCAGCACCGCGCGTAGCGCGTCCTGCAAGCCCTTCTTGTTGCCGGTGCGCTCGCGGATCCGCATGTCGGCCTGAAGACAGAATATGGCGCCGCCCCAATACGTCCGGCCCCAACTGTGCGTGACGTCGAGCCCCTTGTCGCCGGATTGCGGCTGGCCTTGCGGCATGTCCTTCACGAGCCCGGCCCAGAACTCCTCCGCGGTCTCGTTGCCGGCCTGGGTTCGCGCCACTCCCTCGACGTAGACCGCAAGACCCTCGGCGAGCCAGGCATGGCGGTCGCCGATTTCTGGAAACGCGAGATGGATCATCTCGTGCACCAGCACCCAGTCGTCATCGAGTTCCGCCCGCGTGACCTCGCGGCCCACCGAAATATTGATGAAGGGTGACGCCGAGGAGAATTCGCGGCCGCCGTGCACGCCGCTCCCCGAAGTCGCGCGAATGCGAAGCGTCGCGGATACCACCGGAAACTTGCCGTAGTAATCGCGGACGATTTGGGCGCGGCGTCCAGCCCACGCGACGATTTCATCGGCGCCCAGCGCAAAGTCGGTGGCCGAGAAGCGAACGAGAATCCGGCTGTCATCGACTTCTACGGTGCGTTCGAGCGGCGCCGCGGAATCGGCGCGCAGCGAAAATGCGGCGGCCATTGTAAGAATTGCCAGGGTGGCGCGCAGCAAGACTTGCCGTCAGTCGTCTTCGCGGCGCCCGCGCGGTCCGCGCCGTTCGCCTTGCGGGCGCACGCGAGCGGCACCGCCCTGATCCGACCAGCGCCGCGGCGCTGCCCGCCGATCCGTGTGGTGCTTGTATGCGCACCGGCACGACGCGGGCATCGTGCATTCCGGCAGCGGCAGCTTCGGGGCTTCTTTCGAGAGGAATCGCCGCTTGCCGATTTCCAGGGCGGCGGGGCAGGCATTCGTTCCCGCCGCAATGTGAATCGCGTGCCAGCGCGCGTCGATCTTCCGCTTAGGCTTCGTGCCATCCTTGTCCGCCATGGCGGAACAAGCTACCTGCATCGGCCGTGCGCGGCAACTCTGCGGCGCCTACCTGACTTAACGCCGGGCGGTCAGTTCCTTGATGAAGCGATAGTGGAACTCGGCACCGCGGTAGAACGCCTCGACGCCGATTCTTTCGTCCTGGCCATGCGCGCGCACGTCGTCGCGATCGATGAGTTCGCCCGTGACCTGATAGGTTGGCAGACCGGCCGCGTTGGCATAGACCGCGTCGGATGCGCCCGCCGACATCATCGGCACGATCGGCAGGCCCGGCCACATTTCACCGGCGATCCTGTGCGTGGCGTCGACAACGTCCTTGCGCAGGACCGGCGCGGAGAATCCATGTTTCGATTCCGCCGTCTCCAGGATCTCGCCGCCCTCGCCGATGTAACGCACTGCGACCTTCGGATCGGCGAACACGCGGATCAATTCCTCGCGAACGGCTTCCGGTTCGTGCCCCGGCAGGATCCGGCAATTCACGACCGCGCGGGCCATCTGCGGCAGGGCATTGTTGGCGTGGCCGCCTTCAAGGCGCGTTGCGACGCAAGTGGTGTGCGTGGTCGCGTGATCGATGCTGTCGCGCGAGAGACGCTTGATCGCTTCGGGATCCGGCGATGACGCCAGCATCCCCCGGATATTCGCGGCTCGGTCACCTTGCTCCGATTTCGCCATGGATTCGTAGTAGGCACGCGTGACGGCATTCAGCTCGAACGGAAACTCGTAAGCCGCCAGCCGGTTGAGCGCGAGCGCGAGGTGATAGATCGCGTTGTCGGACGTGGGAACCGAGCTGTGGCCGCCCGGATTGGCGACGCTCAGCTGGAAATCGGCGTAGACCTTCTCCGATGCGTCGATCTCGAGGTAGGCCGGCTTGCCTTTGACCGCATAGAGCGACGGTCCGTCGTGATTCAGCGCGAATTCGGCTTCGATCAGCTCCATGTGATGCTTCGTGAGCCAGTCGACGCCGTTGTCGAGCCCGCTCTCCTCGCCCGCCGTGAACGCGGCGATGAGATCGCGATCGCCGTGATAACCCTCCTTGTGCAGCCGTATCAGGGTCAGCGCCTCGATGGTGACGCCGTCCTTCATGTCCTGCGTCCCGCGCCCGTAGTAGTAGCCGTCCTTCTCGATGAACTGGAACGGATCGGTATTCCAGTCCTCGCGCCGCGCCTCGACGACGTCGAGGTGCCCGATCATCAGGATCGGCTTCTTGCGGCCGTTGCCGTGCAGGCGCACGACGAGGTTCTTGCGCTTGTCATTCGCGCTGAGGATCGAAATATCCTTTTCCGGGAAGCCCGCGTCGCGAAACCGTTGCGCAAGGGCTTCGGCGGCGGTCGTGACATTACCGACCGAATCGGCGGTGTTGATTTCGACCAGCTGCTTCAGGATATCGTGGGCGAGCTGGCGACTCGCGGGATCGAGATCCGCGCGGGCCGTGAAGGCGGCGGCCAGTGCCGCCGCCGCGAGCAACGCACGAACCGTCATTTGCCGCCCCGGTACGCGATGACGGCCTTGAGGAACGGATAGTAGAAGTCGACGCCGCGATCGAACGCTTCGACGCGCAGCCTTTCATCCTTGCCGTGCGCGCGCAGATCGTCGCGATCGACGGCCACGCCGTTCGCTTCGTAGGCCACGAGGCCCGCCTGGCTCGCGTAGACCGCATCCGAGGCGCCCGTGCCCATCGAGGGAATGACCGGCACGCCGGGCCACATCTGCGCCGCGACTTTCTCGAGGGACTTGAGCACGTCCGCCCGCAATTCCGGACGCTGCATGCCTTGCTTCGATACGGCCGTATCGAGGATCTGCCCGTCCTCGCCGACGTATTTCACGGTGATGTTCGAGTCCGCGAGCACCTCGATGACCTTGAGTCGCGTTTCCTCGGCGGAATGCCCGGGAAGAATCCGGCAATTCACATTGGCGCGAGCGAGTTGCGGCAGGGCGTTGTTGGCGTGACCGCCCTCGAGCCGGGTGGCAACGCAGGTGGTGTGCGTGAGCGCATGATCGACCCGGTCCTGCGAAAGGCGCGCGACCGCGGCGGCGTCGGGCGGTGTTTGCAGCATTCCCCGGATGTCTGCCGCGCGCTGCGCGGTTGTGAGGGAAATATTGCGCTCGTAGTAGGCGCGCGTAACATCGTTCAGCTCGAACGGAAAATCGTACTGCGCGAGCCGTTCGAGCCCGGCGGACAGCCGATAGATCGCATTCTCCGGCACCGGCAGCGAACTGTGCCCGCCCGGATTGGTGACGCTCAGCTGAAAGTCCGCGTACACCTTCTCGGAGGCGCCGATGCGGACGGAGACGACCTTGCCGTTGTCGCTGAGCGCGCCCGAGCCGTCATGATTCAGTACGAATTCCGCGTCGATGAGTTCGCGTCGGTTCTTGCCGAGCCAGGCGACGCCGTTGTTCAGGCCGCTCTCTTCGCCCGCCGTCAACGCCAGGATGACGTCGCGATCCGGTTTGTAGCCTTCCTTCTTCATGCGGATGAGCGTCGCGACCATGATCGCGTCGCCATCCTTCATATCCACGGTGCCGCGCCCGTAGTAATAGCCGCCCTTCTCGACGAACTGGAACGGATCGGTCGTCCAGTCTTCCCGCCGCGCTTCGACGACGTCGAGATGCCCGATCAGAAGCACGGGCTTGCGCTTGCCCGTTCCCCGCAGCCGCACGACGAGATTCTTGGAGCGGTCGGTGGCGCCGAGGACCTGGATGTCGCCTTCCGCAAAGCCGGCGTCGCGAAATCGCTGCGCCATGGCTTCGGATGCGGCCGTCACGCTGCCGACGGAATCGGCCGTATTGATCTCGATCAGCTGCTTGAAAAGTTCCCGGGCCAACGCCCGGGTGTCCGCTGCGGCATCGGCCGATGCGATCTGGCCGGACAACGAGAGTGCGGCTGCCAGTGCGGCAGCGAGAATTCGGTGCGACAAGGGGAGGCTCCTTGGGG
Organism: Steroidobacteraceae bacterium; assembly: GCA_035644395.1. Classification (GTDB taxonomy): domain Bacteria; phylum Pseudomonadota; class Gammaproteobacteria; order Steroidobacterales; family Steroidobacteraceae; genus JBGPLJ01. Next base: position 206,586 of record DASQOR010000090.1, on the reverse strand, counting down.
TTTGCGAAAGATTAGCATTCCCCGGACCTCAGTGAGAGCGACGTCCGCTATTTTCAGCCGGCAGATGAGGCTCTTCGCCGCAATTCGCCAATCGTCAAAGTTGTGTGAGCAAGGGCCCTGGATCGATAAAGTACATCCACCGCCAGCCCTCGCCCCAACCCTCTCCCGCGGAGACGCGGGAGAGGGGAGAAGAGTTACCAGGAGTAGTGGACGCGATAGCGGACGGTTGCGGATCCGTCCTTCGCCACGGTGACGGGGAAGTAGATGGTGCGCGCATCTTCCTTGTCGTAGTCCTGCGATTTCTTCGTGATCGTCCAGTTACTCCAGCGATACAGGTTTTCCTTCACGAGCACCGTGACCGCGGCGTCCTTGTGGTTGCGGAGCTTGATCTCGATCTCCTCTTCCATCCATTTGGCGGAGCTGTCCACCTTGTAGTCGACCTGCTTGCGTTCGCCGACGACGTCGAAAGCCGAGCCGAGCTTCACGCGCACGGTCTCGTTCTTCGGCGTGTGGTCGATGATGTCCTCGCCGATGAACTCGAGGCTGTCGTCCGTGGAATCGAGCTGCGAGACGCGGATGCGGCCGGCGGGAAGCGGAACGCCGAGGCCGAATTTCTCGTCGTTCTTGAATTCGACGTAGACGTCGACCTTCTTGTTCGACTGCTGGCCATAGTCGCGATCCGTCATCGGCGACGGGTAGAAATACGGCTGTTGCGCCAGGCCGTAGTACACCATCACTTTCTTCGCGGGCACCTGCTTCGCCTGGTCGAAGAGCTCGATCTGCTTGGTCGAGTTATTCGGCAGGCTCGTCGGACGACCGAGCGTGTAGAGGTGAAATTCGAAGAAGGCCTTTTCGGCGAACCCGGCGTCCGCCTCCCTCGTTGCCATCTTCTCCATGCGCATGACATTCGGCGCCGCCGTCGCCAACGGCTCTGCGCGATGCACGTCGCCCGCGATGAGCTTGAGCTTGGCATTCGAATAGCTCGCGCCCGACTGATTGATGATGCTGACCCACGCGCCGATGTCGAGCGTGCCGTTGTTCGGATCCTTGCCGTCGGCATAGGTCAGGTTGTAGTCCGCCCACCAGGTGACGCCGCCGGTCTGATAGGTGACGCGCGCCTTGTGATCGCCCGGCTTGTGCGTCGAGATGTCCCACACGAGCGTCGGCCGCGTGATAAGGCCACCCGGCAGGTCCGGAAAGCGCACATTGTTGTAGCCGCGAACCGCCGTGATCTCGCCATTCGCGCCGCGGATGACGAGGCCGTCGTCGGCGCTCAAGAGCGTACCGTTCAGCGTTTTCGCGCTATCGCCGAGCGAATAGTCGACGCCGATCGGCTTGTCGATGAATTTCTGCAGGAGCTTCTGCGTGCTCACGAGATCGAACTGGAAGTTCTGCTCCAGCACCCGCGTCGCGGGGTCCGTCAGTGAAACGAACTGCACGGTCGTCGGGTCGATCAGGCCTGCAACGTCGGTAAACTGCAGCGTGCTGCGCCCGTTCGCGAGCTTGACCATGCGCTCGTCGCGCACCAGGGCATAGCCGGGAACGGCCATGCCGTTCGGCATGCCCATGCCGGGAATCGGCCGGTACATTTCCGGCGAGATCGCGCCGGGTTGCGCCGAGCTGTAGATGGTGATCGCGGTTTGAGTGTTGTCGGCGGCGAGACTGCTGGCGCACGAGCCGCCGACCGCCGCGGTGACCAGCAGGCAGAGCTGAGTTGCGCGCACGCGCGGCGTTGCGCGCTTCGGGTTCATCATGTCGTTGCCCTCGTTGGTGCCACGCGTGGAGGTGGCGAGATTACCAAGACTCACAGCAATAGCAGCGGGTGCTAATAAACGGGCGGTGGCGCGCTCAGGGTTAGCCCCGATCCGCTGATGGGTGGCGGGCACATATATAAGAGTAGCCGCAGCGGCCTTTGCGGGAGTTTTGGCCGTATTTCTGCCACCTGCGTCACTGTCTGCGGCACGGGATTGTGAGCGCGGGCACGCGATGCGCGGGCGCTGTATTGCACGATTATTGTGTTGTTTCGCCCGAATATCGGGTCCGGCAAAGGTAGGTCGATGCAGGACTGCGGATTTCGCCCGGAGTGGAGGCTCGCGTTCATTGCGCGGGTCGTACGGCTATTGCAGGCCGGCACGATCGCCGTCGGTGCCGGGTCCCGTGGGCGTAGCCCTCGCCGCGGTGCCAGCCAGCCGCTGCGCGGCGGTCCCGCCCGCCCCGGCCGCCTTTAGAAGTGTATTGATATGGTCGCCGCTACCGCTACGATGCAGGAAGGGAAAGCCACGGGCCCTTCCATGGACGCAAAGTTCATCGAAGAGAATCAGATCATCGAGAAGTACCTTTCGGGCAAATTGCCGCTCAAGGGTCAGCTCGATTTCGAACGTTACTGCGTCGAAAATCCCGAACTGCTGGATGAACTGAAGCTCGCCGACCGGCTGCATCGCGGCATGCGCCTCCTGGAAGCGGGAAGCGGGTCGGCTCTGCTCGAGCCGAAAGAAAAGCCCTGGCAGAAGCTCCCCGTGCTCATCGGCGCAGCAGCGGTCATCGTTGTCCTGCTGGTCGCGGTCATCGCGTTCGGCGCCAAGTATTCCGGCGAGCGCGCGCACGTTGCCGCTCTCGAGCGGCGACTGGTGACGGGCCCGCTCAGGCCGCCGAGCGAGATCCGTTCCCTCCACGTGAAGCCGGATCGGGCCGCGACGTCGCGGATCAATTTCAGTGTTTCCGGCGGCGGGCACCCGGAGTTGCTCGAGCTTCGCATTGACCTGTCGACCGCGTTGCAATCGGCGTTTCGGATCACGATCGACAAGAAGGACCAGGCCCGTGTCGGTACGCTCGAACGCGTGCTGCGCGATTCCAACGGTCTCATCAAGCTGACGTTCAACACCTCCGGCGTGTCACCGGGCATCTACCGGTTCCGCATCGAGGGCATCACCATGCGCGGCGACCTGATCCCCGTCGGCTGGATGAACGCAGAGGTCAGCGAATAAGCGCTCAGCGCGGTCGGCCGACGTCGACCTGTTCCACCAGATGCGGCGCGGTCTGACGCCTGCCATACGGCACGAGCGTCGTGCCGCCGTCCACCACGAGCTTTTTCCAGCGGCGCGCCACGCGATCGATGGCGATGACGAAGATGCTGAGCCGGCCGTCGCGGCCGATACGCAGCCGCAGGAATTGCTTGAAATCCTCGATCCGGAGCGCCGAGAACGCCTCGTTGGAGTGCCGCCCATAGACGGCGAGCGAGGTCAGCAGGTAGACGCCCAGGATCCAGCTGCCGAATAGCCAGCCGCCGGCGGCGACGATGGTCCCGACTGCCAGCGGATGCCAGAGCGACGATGCGGAAATCCCCAGCCAGGGGGTGATGAAGCCCGCCGCGGCCCACAGGAGCAGCAAGCTCGCGCCGATCTGTGCGATTCCGTGTGTCAACCCGCCGAAGAACTTGTACCAGCGTACGTGCGTGTCGGTGAAGAACACGAACGCGACGACGACGAAGGAACACCAGAGGCCCGTGCCCGGGTTTCTGAGCGCGATCCCGACCGCGGTTTCCACGGCATCATGCACGCTCGACAGCGCTTCGCCGTGGTAGCTCGCCGCAACCAGCCACGCCGACAGGAAATACAGGAAAGCCATCGCGAACCCGCAGCTCGGATTGCGGAACGGGAACGCGAGATTGCGCCAATTGAGTCGGCGCGACGTGGCCTTGTCCGGATAGCAGGTGCGCTCGCGGAAGCCGCCTGGGATCGAATCCGCTTCCGGCGCGTGCGTCGGATGCAGAAAAGCGCCGCCGCCGCCCGCGACGATCTTCTGCACGCCGTCGGCCGATTCGTGGCGGCGATAGGAGTGCAGGTCGCCGCAGAGGAAGACCTGGACGCGCCGCTCGATCACACGCTCCGCAAATTGCTTCATCGCCGCGCCGTCGTACTCGGCGAACCCGGGATACGCCTTTTCCATGATCCATTGCGCGAATGGCACGCACAGGATGATCTGCGCATCCACCGGTACCTGCCGTGCGATCTCCTGGAAGTAGCGCACTTGCGGCTCGTCCAGGTCGCTGCCGAGCTGCAGGTCGATCGCGAACAGCCACCAGTTCGACGGAAGCTTCAGCGCAAAGTAACTACGGGTCTGCTGCGTGCGGCAGCCGGCAAAGCCCCGGTCGGGCCGGCAGAAGACACGCGTGAAGGCTTCAAGTCCGTCGTACCAGTCATGATTGCCCGGCAGGGCGAATACTTCAGGACGCGCAGCCGAAGCGCGCAGCGCGACGTCGTAGGGTGTTTCCGCCTGCCTTTCGTATGCGTTGCGGGTGGGATAGGGATAGACCTGGTCGCCACCGAAAACGAGTACCTGACCCTGTGGCAACTGCAGCGTGCCGCCACCGGCTTTCGCTACGTCGAGAGCCGGCTGGGAGGCCGCATGCGCGATGGCGTAGGTCGGGTTCCAACCGTCGCCGATGTCGCTCACGTAGTCGAACCAGAAGTCTCCCTCGACCGCGGAATAGTCGAAGACCGGCTGTGGCGAGGCGCCGATCGATGCGAGCACGCGCCGATCCGCATAGCGTCCGAAGAGCCAGGAAACCGTGGCGAGGAGGCCCGAAAAACACAGCGTTTTCGGATCGTACCAGCCCGTCATCCGCGCGCGTTCCCGCAGCCCGGGAGTGCGGTCGTTGTTGCGTGCCGGCGCGGGAGCCATGCCTATTCCTGCCGCAGCGTCGCGATCGGCGGGTGATTGACGACGGAGCGCGCCGCCCAGGTTCCAGTAATCCCGACCAGCAGTGCCCCGGCCACGAGGCCCCAGGCCGTGACTTCGAGAATGAGCGGCAGGGATGAGGGGATGGCGAGAACCCGATTGGCGATGAGGCTGCCGACCGCGCCGGCACAGATCGACGCGAGTGTACCTGCCAGGAGGCCCAGCATCGTGAACTCGGCGGCGACACTTTCGAGCACCGTGCGCCGGCTCGCGCCGAGCGTTCTGATGATGGCGCTCTCATAGCGCCGCTCGTCGCGAGTCGACTGGATGGCGGCGAGCAGCACCATTACGCCGGCGAGCAACGTGAAGAGAAACACGTATTCGATGGCGCGCGACGCCTTGTCCACGACTTCGCGGACCTGCGACAGCATCCGGTCGATATCGAACACCGAAACAGCGGGGAACTGCCGCACGAGATCGACCAGCATCGGCTTCTGCTCGGGGGTGAGGTGCACGCTCGTCATGTACGTCCCCGCCGCGTTTTCGAGAAGGCCGGGCGCCATGACGAGGAAGAAATTCGGATGAAAGCTGTCCCACCGGACCTTGCGGATGCTCGCCACCCTGACCGAGTACGACTCGCCGGCAACGTCGAAGAGCAGCTGGTCGCCGAGTTTCAGATGCAGGTCGCGCTCGTATTCGCTCGCGATCGAGACGAGCGGCTTGCCGAAATCAGACTTCGCCCACCAATGACCGGCGGTGATTTCATTGTCCGATTGAAGCTCCGAGGTCCAGGTCAGGTTCTGCTCCCGCTCGGCGAAGCCGCGCCCGCGATCGTCGAGTCCCGGCAGGTCCGTCGCCTTGCGGCCGTTCACCTCGATGAGACGCGCGCGAATCATGGGAAAGAGCGCCGGCGCCGGAATCTTTCGGTCCGTGAAGAACGCCTCGATCGACGCTCGTTCGTCCGGGCGGATATTGATGAAGAAGTGATTCGGCGCATCGGCAGGCAGGCTCGCCCGCCATTCCTGCACCAGGGTCGTGCGCACGACGGCGAGCAGCAACAGCACCGTCAGGCCGAGGCCGAACGCGACGATCTGCACGGAGCTCTCGCGTCCACGGCGCGCGATGTTGGCAAGCCCATAGCGCCATGCAACGCCAACGCGGCTGCGCAGGCGGGAAAGAGAAAGGACAAGGAGATGGCCAGCGCCGTAGAGCACCACGAAGGTCCCGAGCATGCTGACGGCAATCCAGCGCGTGAGTTCGAGATCCCGCACGACCCAGCCGATCATGGCGAGAACGGCAAGCACTGCGAGCCCATAGCTCACCGTGTAGCGGAGCTTCGGTGGATCCAGGTTTCGCCGCAGCACCCTGAGCGGCGGCACCGTGCGCAATTGCAGGAGCGGTGGCAGGGCAAAGCCCGTGAGCACGGTGACCGACGTCACGAGCCCCATGAATACGGGTGCCGCCGAGGATGGCGGCAGCGCGCCACTCAGGAGCTCCCGGACGATGTAGGCAAGCACTTCCTGTGCGCCGAAACCGATCGCCGTGCCGAGGATGCCGGTGCCGAGCGCTATCAACAGAAGTTCGATGACGCTGATCTCGAGAATGAAGCGTTGCGAGGCTCCCATGCACTTCATGAGCGCGACCGCGTCGAGGTGCCGCTTCGCATAGCGCCGGGCTGACATGGCGACGGCGATCGCCGACAACAGCACGCTGATGAGCCCGGCGAGATTCAGGAACTGTCCGGCACGCTTGACCGAGGAGCCCACCTGCTGGCTCGACTCTTCGACGTCGAGAAGCCGCTCGCCCCTGCCCTTGTGCAGGTCGAGGTAGGCCTTGAAGTCAGCAACCACCGCGCGATTGCCGGCGAACAGAACCGCGTACTGCACGCGGCTGCCGAGCGTGATGAGGCCCGTCGCCGGGAGATCCCCGGCGTTGAGGAGAAGGGTCGGCGCGAGATCGACGAACCGCGAGCCCTGGTCGGGCCGATACTCCAGCACGTGGACGATTCGAATACGCGTGGAGCCCACATTGATGACATCACCGGCATTCACGCCAAGGCGCGACAGCAGCCGTGAATCCGCCCAGCCTTCTCCGGGCCGCGGAATGCCCTTCACAGGATGCCCGGGCCCGAAAGGGCGCTCGGCAATGCGGATACGCCCGCGGAGGGGATAGCCTTGCGTGACCGCACGCAGCGCCGTGAGCTGGTTCTGCTCGTTGGCGAATACGACGCTCACGAGCATCGTGACGCGCGCCGTGGCAAGGCCGCGGGCTTTCGCCTCCGTGACGACCTTCTCGGAAATGGGATCGAGCGATTCGAGGCGCAGGTCGGCGGCGATGACCTCGGCGGCCTGCAGTTCGACCGCCTGGCCGATGCGATCCGTGAAGAACCCGACTCCGGTCAGCGCCGCGACGGCAATGGTGACCGCGAGCGCAAGCACGGTGAGTTCCCCGGACTTGAAGTCACGGGCGAGTACGGCGAGCGCAAATCTCAGGGCTTTCACGTCACCTCACCATGTGGCCCGCTTCGAGATGCACACGCCGGTGGCAGCGGCCGGCGATCGCCGCATCGTGCGTGACGAGAATCAACGTGGTGCCCGAGGCGCGATTGAGCTCGAACAGCAGGTCCATGATGCGTTCGCCAGTTGCCGTGTCGAGGTTCCCGGTCGGTTCGTCAGCGAACAGAACCGCTGGACGGGTGACGAATGCCCGGGCGATTGCGACGCGCTGCTGCTCGCCTCCCGACAATTGCCTGGGGTAGTGCTGCTCGCGCTTCTCCAGACCTACGGTTGCGAGAACCTGGTGTGCCGCCTCACGTGCATCCCGCCGGCCGGCGAGTTCGAGGGGCAGCATGACGTTCTCGATGGCGGTGAGCGAGGGAACCAGGTGAAAGGACTGAAACACAAAGCCGACGTGCTGCGCGCGTACCCGCGCCCTGCCGTCTTCGTCGAGAGCGCCGAAGTCGGCGCCGTTCAGCCACACCCGCCCTGTCGAGGGATCGTCGAGCCCAGCCAGCAGTGCAAGTAGCGTTGATTTGCCGGCACCAGAGGGACCGACGACAGCGACAGTGTCGCCGGCTGCGACCTCGAGATCGACGGCAGCCAGGATGGTCAGTGGCCCTTCGGGACTGCTAACCTGTTTGCCAAGATTTTCCGCCTTGAGGACGCTGGATTCGGCCATGCTATTTCGCTTCGTCGCTTGCGGGTTGTTCATCGTCGCGACGTTCGGTGCCCGTGCCGGATCGTCGCCGACTGCGCCGACGCTCCTGGTCCTGGGCGACAGCCTCAGTGCCGGATACGGCATACGGATCGAGGAAAGCTGGGTCGCGCTGCTGCAAAGCAGATTGCGCGAACAAGGTTACGGATACCACGTGGTAAATGCCAGCGTCAGCGGTGAAACCACGTCCGGCGGACTCGCGCGCTTGCCGCGCGCACTTGACGTTCACAAGCCAAGGATCTTGGTGCTCGAGCTTGGCGGCAACGACGGCTTGCGCGGATTGCCCCTCGAAGGGATCCGGAAAAATCTCGAGAGCATGATCCTCGCCTCGAGATCCGCTGGTGCGCTGGTGCTTTTGGTCGGCATGAGAATGCCCTCGAACTATGGCGTGCCGTACGTGCAGGGATTTCACGCCAATTACCAGGACCTGGCGAAGCGATACTCCGTTCCGCTCGTGCCATTCATTCTTGAGGGTGTCGCGCTCGATGGGCGGTTGATGCAGTCGGACGGTATCCATCCGACGGCCCCGGCACAGCGCCGGTTGCTCGACAATGTATGGCCCGTGTTGAAGCCCTTGCTTGGGGCGCCGAAAAAAGCCGATGCTAAGGGCCGCGACGCAGCCGCTCCGATGAGTGCCGGGGGATAAGCGATGGAAAGGGTCTGGCTCAAGAATTACCCAAAAAGCGTGCCGGCCGAAATCGACCCGAACCGATACGCGTCGCTCCGGGACCTGTTCGAACAGGCGATCCGCGACTATGGCGGCCAGCCGGCCTACACCAACATGGGCCGGACGATCAGTTATTCGGACCTCGATCGTCTCTCGCGCAATTTCGCCGCCTGGCTGCAGAACGTGGCAGGCCTCGGGCGCGGCGATCGCGTCGCCCTGATGATGCCGAATATTTTGCAGTACGCCATTGCGGTCTTCGGCGCGCTACGCGCCGGCCTGACGGTCGTCAACACCAATCCCCTGTACACGCCGCGCGAGCTCGGGCATCAGCTGAGCGACTCCGGCGCAACCGTCATCGTCATCGTCGAAAACTTTGCCCATGTCCTCGCCGAAGTCATCGGCAAGTCCAAGGTCAGGCAGGTTGTGCTGACGGCGGTGGGGGACATGCTCGGTTTTCCGAAATCGATGATCGTCAATTTCGTCGTGCGCCGCGTACGCAAGCAGGTTCCGGCTTTCGACCTGCCGGGCGCGGTGAATTTTCGGGAGACGCTGTCACGCGGAGCCGCGCTCCAGATGAAGCACGTCGAGGTGGAACATGAGGACATCGCGTTCCTGCAATACACGGGCGGCACCACGGGAGTCTCCAAAGGCGCCATGCTGACGCATCGAAACATGGTTTCGAACGTTTTGCAGGCGGAGGCCTGGATGTCGCCGTGGATAGCGGCGAGGACCGAGGTCGTGATCACCGCGTTGCCGCTGTATCACATCTTCGCGCTGACCGCGAATTGCCTGGTTTTTCTCTGCGTCGGCGCGCACAACGTGCTGATCACGAATCCGCGCGACTTCAAGGGCTTTGTGGCGGAGCTGAAGAGGTTTCCGTTCACCTATATGAGCGGCGTGAATACTCTGTTCAACGCCTTGCTCCACACGCCGGGATTCGACACCGTCGACTTCCGGCATCTGAAGATCACGCTGGGTGGCGGCATGGCCGTGCAAGGCACCGTCGCCGAACGCTGGAAGCAGGTTACCGGACACTACCTGACGCAGGCGTGGGGCCTCACGGAAACGTCGCCCGCCGCCTGCATCAATCTTTTCGATACTCCGTTCAACGGATCGATCGGCCTGCCGATCCCATCGACTGAGATTGCGATTCGCGACGACGACGGCAAGGATCTGCAGATCGGCGAGGTCGGGGAGATCTGCGTTCGCGGTCCGCAGGTCATGCGAGGCTACTGGAATCGCCCCGATGAGACCGCGAAGGTCCTGTTCGCCGACGGTTTCCTGCGCACCGGCGATGTCGGGCGCGTCGACAACGAAGGCTACGTATACATCGAGGATCGCAAGAAGGACATGATCCTCGTGTCCGGATTCAACGTGTATCCGAATGAAGTGGAGAGCGTTGCGGTCACGCACCCCGCGGTCCTGGAAGTGGCCGCCGTTGCGCAGACAGATGAGCGCGCGGGTGAAATCGTGGTGTTGTTCGTCGTCGTAAAGCCGGGCCAGCAGCTGAGCGAGCGCGAAATGATCGAGCACTGCCGAAAATCACTGACCGGCTACAAGGTACCGAAGCACGTCTACTTCCGCGCAGAATTGCCAAAAACGAACGTCGGCAAGATTCTCAGGCGATCGCTGCGCGAGGAAATATCAAGGCCGCGGCCCGCCTAGCCTTCCACCGAAGCGCTATTCGCTCGCGAACATGTAGACGCCAGTGCCGACGCGGCAGGTTTTCGCTGATCTGCCATCATCGCCCGGCCTCACGGAATGTGCGGACAGCCAGTCGTCGACGGTTTGCAGGAAGTCGTCGCCTTGCTCAAGCAAGAAATCCTGAAAGTCCTTTAAATATCTGACGTCAACATGGTAGTTCGTAGCCGCACGTTCGTAGAACTTGCGAGCAGAACTGTGTCGTTCGCTCACGTCAAGATTGTGTTCGACGGTAGTTAGCACGGCATCTACGACGCTGAGCATCCGCGCTGCGGTTAGTCCGCGAGATGCTGCTGTGCTGAGCACTCGACTGCGAGCTACGACCGACGCCTTACCAACTCTGGCGACCGCGTGCAGACGTACCAGGACTGCTAGCGCTTCGCTCGGATCACTATTTGGTCTCACGTGCCGAACTAATGCGTCGAAACTTTGTGCTCTGCCGTGGAGAGGCAATTTCGATGGATTTCCGCCGTCGTCGGTAAAATCTGGGTTTGTGTACCACTCGTTGAGGATTGCTGGGTAGTCGAAGAAAACCCGGTGTGCAAGGCCCGTAAATTCCGATTTTGTGTCACGCCGACGATCGCGTTGTGCATCAATGGCACTGTGCAAGGAGTGTCTGGCGGCGCCAAGTCTTAGCAGAAGTTGCGCAACTCTTGCCAAGATTCCTTCGCCAATCAGCAAGTGCAGCGTGGAGTCACTTGATAGCCTACGAAGAGACGCCGCCGCACGTGTTGTTCGACTTGAATATTTTGATGCCATTTGCTTTTACCGTGGCTTGCTAAATAGGTAGATGCCAACCCCTAAACTGCGCAATTGCCCACGCCTTCGAGTTGCGGGCGCTTGCCGTTCCTCTCGCCCCAGATACTGACTTGCAGCACTTAGAAACCGCCTGGCGCTGGCGGTTAGGCGTCTAACCGCGATTGGGTAGTGCTCGCCCTTCAAGCGATCTGTAAGCGCAACGTCTTCAAACATGGCGGCGGCCGGGAAATTCAAATTGTAGCTGAGCGTTTCGGCCAACCTTCTTAGCTTCTCGGATACATCTTGGAGGTCTCTTTGGGATCTGATGCCATACTCCACGTAGCGTCGCCGTGGAACGATGGAGCCGTTGCTAGTTGCGCGAATTGCACTTGCCCTTCTCAATTCGTCAAGTACGGCTCTTGGCGGAACATCACCACCATATGTTCGTACAAGTCGGTGAAAAGTCGCTCCCGATCCCCGAATCTGCAATGGCCTAGGATGGCCTTGCCGCAGTGCGTATCTTGGGTCAACAAACCATCCTGCGAGGACTCGATTCGCTCGCTGAAGCTGTTTGAGTTCCATTTTTCGTGTCGGGCGATTTGCCCCAAGAACGCGTGCGACCTCCTGACGAGTTAGGCCCGTGGCGACCGCGATGCGCGAAATGTTTGGGCGTCGCCGTGGCACCGAAAGATCGTTGGCGGCGGTCATCACGAACGCGCGCCTTCCAAGGTCTGCGAGCTCCCCGGCCCCAATGCCGGCTCGTAGCATCAATTTCGCCAACGGCATCAGCAACTGAAAGCAACTCTGCCGTATCTGCGCCTCAAGCCGCGCACCGCGCCGTTCGCCGGAATCTTGTCGTCGTTGCAGCTTCTTTCTTTCGCTCGGGCTGTTCATCTGTATTGAGGATTTTTGCTGCGGGCTATTGTGCGACAGTCACAATATAGCTGTACGCGCGCCGGTCCAACAAAACGCGTGTGTTGGTTGTCAGCATCCGCCCTCCGGCGCAGCAGACTACGGCAGCTTGCATACGTAAACGCAACAATTGGGTGCAATCGCGCAGTTATGCGGGCCGTACCAGCAGAATTCGGTTGGTAGTCGGGCAGCGACCGCAAATGCAAATGCCCGTCGTACAGGCGGCAAGTCGACTGGCCTGCAATTGCAGGCAGTCGACTTCGCGTGAGCTGATCAGTTCTCGAGCGAAATTGGAAGCGATGAACGACTGACTGGTCCGTCAAAGTCACATGCAGGGAGTCGTTTCGCCACAGCGATTGTCGCTGTTACTGCCGAGCTATCGCAGGCCGATTGTTCGGCTGGATATACTCGAATCTATTGCGAGTCGGTCGCTCGCTTTCCTACTTCGTCGACGTGCCGCCAATCCCGTTCGTGGAGGTGCCACCGATCCCGCTGGTCGATGTGCCACCAATGCCGTTCGTGGAGGTGCCACCGATCCCGCTGGTCGATGTGCCACCAATGCCGCTCGTGGAGGTGCCACCGATCCCGCTGGTTGACGTGCCGCCGATTCCACTGACGGACGTTCCGCCAATGCCGTTGGTTGACGTGCCGCCAATACCGCTCGTCGAGGTGCCACCGATCCCGCTGGTCGATGTGCCGCCGATTCCACTGACGGACGTTCCGCCAATGCCGTTGGTTGACGTGCCACCAATACCGCTCGTGGAGGTGCCACCGATGCCACTAACCGACGTCCCACCAATTCCATTGATCGACGTGCCGCCAATACCATTCGTGGACGTCCCGCCGATGCCGCTCGTGCGCGTCGCGGAATAGACAGTTGCAACTACAACCCCATTGGGGTTGGGCTGGGTACCAACGACCTGCAAACGGTCACCCACTGCGATATCCACAAGGCCGCCGGACAGCGCTGGCGTGAGATCAATTCGTGCGGTACCTACGACCGCGAATCCGGTGCTCTGATTCACGAAAGACACGGCACCGTTCAGGTAGATCTGTGACGCGCCTGGCACAGACCTATCGCGCGACACATAGATTTCGCTAGCCGTTATCCCGTCTTCACTCCAAATCGCGACCATGCGCCCCAACTCGATAAAGCGGAATGAGCGCATGCTCATCGGCAACACAGCGCTTGACCCATTGGTTGAGCCGATTGCAACCCGGCTGGCCGATGTAAAATTCACGCGTTGACCAAGGACCACAGCAGAAGCGTTCGGGACATCTACGGACTCGACTGGTCCCACTACGAGTAGCGCCCCCGCTGCGTTCGCGAGCGACGAGACCGCGGACACAACCAGAACCGCGAAGATGAGTTGCAAACGTCGCGCCAACGAATTGGTGCGCGAGGCGCTTGTCTGTATTTGGGTCTTGGTTGTCATTGCTTGTGCCCGCCTATTTCTCATTCACTTGATGACGTCGTCGCCAAAAATCTCTTTCAAAGTTGGTCGGGCGGTCGATCGCTCGACGAACATGTAAATACCGAGTCCCACCGTTACCTTTTCGTCTCCCGCCGGTCTTTCCAACTTCGCCCGAGAAGACAGCCAGGCGTCGAACTCCTCGAGCAGTTGCGGGCATCGGTCACGAACATAGTCATCGAACGCCCAAACATCCGGCCAAACTACGGGCCGATCCGTCTCAACTGTTCTCTGAAATAGCCCCTTCTGTCCGCTGTCAGTTCTAAGGTTGTTGTCAAGCGTCTCCGCAAGGTGCGAAACGACATTGGCAACGTGATCAATGCTCTCCGGCGACAACTTCTCCGGTATGTACGTACGCCCCAGGACCTTCAGCAGTCCTGTATTCGTGTCCTGGACAACGATCCCGACTCGCAGCAACTCATCCAACATCGCGCGCGCAGGCATGTCGCCGCTGTGTTTGCGCACGAGCGTTTGAAGGCTCGGCTTGCCCGGATCGTTCTCAAATTCGAGTTCTAGTGGTATCCCGTAAGGCCCCGTGAATTCCGAGTCCATGTGCCAAGCGGCCAGAACCCGTATCACGCGATTAAATTTGCTCTCGTCTTCCGAATAGTCCTTCCCCTCGTCGGCGATTACTCTCGCGACCTCCTTGCGGCTGAGTCCTGTGACGATCGCAATGCGCGACTGCGACATGCGACGATCAGAAACGGGAAAGTCCATTGCTGCGACCTCGACGTAGGCCGCCTTCGCCACCTCCGCGAACTCCAGAAAGTTCACGCCGTTCCTCAGCAGAATCCGCACCAGTGGGCGGAGGATTCGCCGAAACCCGGCTAGGAGGTCCCGTTTAACAGATCGTACCATTTTTGAACATAACCTTGTGAATCAAGACATATTTTAGGTCTGATTGCGCTATTTTTCCCAAAAATATGTTTAAACGGCCGAATTAGCGGCCGACGGCAGGGAATGGGCCGGTCGAACCCATCAATCGCAATAGGTTGTGGCCGCCGCAGCGGCCGCCGGCTTTCTGGAGCAGGACACGATGGATTCGAGGCTCCCGTGAGGGTCGCGGGAACCATGAAAGCGCTATCAGGGGATCGCTGTCAGGTCGAAAAAACGCGTGCTATGGAGTTCTGAATGCTCTCTGCGGCGGCCTTCTGATCCTGCGCATCGCGGATCGGTCGGCCCACGACAATGTAGTCGGCGCCATTCTCAAACGCCTGTTCGACGGTGACGACACGCTTCTGGTCATCGCTCGGTCGATTCTCCACCGGCCTGATACCAGGTGTAACAACCAGCAGCTTTGCGTCGAGATGCTCTCTCAGCAGGCGCGCTTCAAGTCCCGATGACACGACGCCGTCGCACCCCGCCTCTAGCGCGCGACGCGCACGCGACAACACCAGGCGCTCGACATCACACTCGAATCCGAGATCGTCGAGATCACCGCGATCGAGGCTCGTCAGCACGGTGACCGCCAGTATTTTCACATCGCCCTTCGCGGCGGCCGCGGCTTCCATGATCGACTGATTTCCATGCACGGTCGCAAGAGTGACTCCGCGATTGCGAAGGCGTTTGACCGCGGAAGCGACTGTCGCGGGCACGTCGAAGAACTTGAGGTCGACGAAAACTTTCTTGCCCGAGCCCACCAGCCAGTCGAGCAGCTCGAAATACTCCCCGGCCATGAAGAGCTCGAGACCGATCTTGTAGAACTGCACCGAATCTCCGAGTCTTCCGGCAAGCTGGCGCGCGCTCGCCGCATCCGCGACGTCCAGCGCGAATATCAGCCGCTCGCGCACGGGGATCTGCTTGCTCGATTTCAAGTGCGCTCCCCCGGTTCGAAGATCCTGCGATGCTCGAGAATCGCGTATCGGTCGGTCATGCCCGCGACGTAATCGGCCACGGCGCGTGCGCGCCCGGTCTTACCGCGTTCTGCCTCGGCGCGATTCGCGGCATTTCTGTGCTCAGTCGGCATCAGGTTGACGTCGTTGAAAAGTGCTTCGAAAAGCGCCGTAAGGACGTTGCTTGCCTTCGAAGTCATCCGCAGCACGCGGTAGTGACGGTAGACGTGATCGCGCAGGAACTTCTTCAGCTCCAGATGCCGCGCCCGAACGCCCTCCGACAGGCCGATGAGCGGCGCTGCCTGCTTGCGTACGCTGTCGATATCGGAAAGACTCGCCCCGGCGATGCGCTCGCTCGAACTGACCACCAGGTCGGTTACGACCTCGTTGATCATCCGGCGCACGATCTCATTCACGAGCCGCCTGCCGCCGAGTTGCGGGTGCTTGTCTGTAACGTCCTTGCGGTGCCGCGCAACGAGCGCTACGGCGGTGAGGTCATCGAGGTCGATCAAGCCCGCGCGCAGCCCGTCGTCGATGTCGTGATTGTTGTAGGCGATTTCATCGGCGACATTGGCGATCTGCGCCTCGAGCCCCGGTTGCTCGCGCTTGAGAAAGCGTTCGCCGATGTCGCCGAGCTCCCGTGCATGGCTGACTGAACAGTGCTTGAGAATTCCCTCGCGGCATTCAAAGGTCAGATTGAGGCCGGGAAATTCCGCGTAGCGTTCTTCCAGCTCGTCGACGACGCGCAATGACTGAAGATTGTGTTCAAAGCCGCCGAACTCACGCATGCAGGTATTGAGCGCGTCCTGGCCTGCATGCCCGAAGGGCGTGTGCCCGAGATCGTGCGCGAGGCAGATAGCCTCGGTCAGCGGCTCGTTCAGCCGCAGCGCGCATGCGATGGTGCGTGCGATCTGCGCAACCTCGATCGAATGAGTCAGCCGCGTGCGGTAAAGATCGCCCTCGTGGTTGACGAAGACTTGGGTCTTGTAGACCAGCCGCCGGAAGGCGCTCGAGTGAATGATGCGGTCCCGGTCCCGCTGAAATTCGCCGCGCAGCTGCGGTGGCGGTTCTGGATGGCGACGGCCGCGGGTCCGACCGTCGTGGGCTGCGTAGGAGGCGAGATTCGGGGCGTTGATCGTCATGCGGCACCAAAGTAATGCGTCAGCACCGCCTGCAGCGTCGCAGGCGGGTAATCCGCGGCGACAACCGCGGTGCCGAGCGGACGCAGCAGCACCAGCCGAATCTTGTCGTCGCGGACTTTCTTGTCCATGCGCATGTAGTCGAGAGCTCGTGCTGCGCCGATCGCGGGTGCGGCCCGGGCAAGGCCGGCGCGCAGCAGCAGCGCCTGAACCCGATCGAAGTCCGTCGACGGGAGCCAGCCGAGACGCCTGGACATGTCACCAGCCATCAGGAGTCCTGCGGCCACGGCCTCTCCATGCAGCCAGCCCGCATACGCCGTTGCCGCCTCGATCGCGTGCCCGAAAGTGTGCCCGAGGTTCAGGTGTGCGCGGACACTGCTTTCGCGTTCGTCCGCCGCGACCAGCCGCGCCTTGATCTCACACGAACGACGAATCGCATGGGCGAGCGCCGCGGCGTCACGCGCAATCAGCTGCTCGACATGTGACTCGAGCCAGGCGAAGAAGTCGGCATCGCCGAGCATGCCGTGTTTGATGACCTCGGCAAGTCCGGCTCGAAGTTCGCGGTCCGGCAAGGTGCGAAGGGTTGCGGTATCTGCGATGACCGCGACCGGTTGATGAAAGGCGCCGATCAGGTTCTTGCCTGCCGGATGATTGACCCCTGTCTTGCCGCCAACGGACGAGTCGACCTGCGCCAGCAAGGTAGTGGGCGCCTGAATCAGGGCGATGCCGCGTTGATAGCAGGCGGCCGCAAAGCCCGCCATGTCACCGACGACGCCGCCTCCGAGCGCGATGACCGTGCCGTCGCGATTCATGCGCGCCGCCACCAGCGAATCGAGTATCCGCTCGACTGTGGCAAGGGTCTTGAATTCCTCGCCGTCCGGCAGGATGACCTCGGCCACTCGCTTCGACGAAAGCGCCGCAAGTACGGCCTTCAGATAGAGCGGTGCGATGGTTGCATTGGTGACGACGGCGACTGCATCGCCGGCGACATGGCGCGTGAAAAGGTCGCTGCGGGAAAGCAGCCCGTCGCCGATGACTATCGGGTAGCTGCGGGCGCCGAGATCGATCTTCAGTTCTTGCACCGGGTATGCCGGCCCGGCTGCTGGCTATGCGCCGAACCGCGCGCAGTATAAAGGCCTTCGCGGGCGATTGCCGGAGCAATTCGGGAGCAGGCGCCAGGCGCCTGCGGTCTATCCGGCCGGTGCCCGCTCTTCGAGCAAGCGCATGACCTCGTCCGCGAGCAGTTGGACCCGGCGGCCGTCGGTCCTCACCGCGATATCGGCAATTTCGCGGTAAAGGGGCTCGCGCTCCCGCAGCAAGTCTTCCAGCCGCGTCTTGGGATCGTCCGTGACCAGCAACGGCCGGTGCTTGCCGTGCCTCGTGCGCTCGAGCTGCTGCGCCACCGACGTCTCGAGGTATACGACGCAACCCCTGTCCGCAAGATGGCGGCGGTTGTCGGCTTCCAGGATCGCGCCGCCGCCGGTCGCGAGCACGATCCGGTCCCGCAGCGTCAGGTCCGCGATGACGTCGCGCTCGCGCTGGCGAAAGCCCGCTTCACCTTCCTTCTCGAATATGAAGGCGATGTCGACGCCCGTGCGCCGCTCGATCTCGGCGTCGCTGTCGACGAACGCAAGCTGCAGCGACTTGGCGAGCGTCTTGCCGACCGCGGTCTTGCCGGAGCCCATGGGACCGATCAGGAAAATGTTGGTCTTTGAGATCATGAAAAAAAGCGGCCGCTCGTGAGCGGCCGCTTGTTTGACGTGCGCGGTGAACCGCGGTCCGGCATCAGTAGAGATTCGCACCTTCCCGAAGAATCTTCGGGGTGACGAAGATCAGCAGCTCGCTCTTGTTGTTCACCTTGCGGCTCGACTTGAAGAGGATGTTGAGGCCCGGGATGTCGCCAAGCCACGGCACCTTGGTCACGTTGTCGCGCTTCTCGGTCTCGAGGATGCCGCCGAGCACGACCGTCTGCCCGTCGTTCACGAGCACCTGGGTGATGATCTTGCGGGTATCGATGCTCGGCACGCGGCCGCCGGTTGCGCTCGAGACTTCCGAGCCGACGCTGTCCTTGTTGATCTGCAGATCGAGGATCACGCGATTGTCCGGCGTAATGAGCGGCGTCACCTTGAGGCTGAGCACGGCCTTCTTGAACTGGGTGGTCGTCGCGCCGCTCGAGGATGACTCCTGATACGGGATTTCGACGCCCGCCTCGATCGTCGCTTCCTTCTGGTTCGCCGTGATCACGCGCGGCGAGGAAACGATCTCGCCGCGGCCTTCGGCCTGCGCGGCGGAAAGCTCCAGGTCGACGATGTAGTCGGCGCTCAGCAGCGACATCGCGATCCTGCCCGCAGGATTCGCCACTGGCATGTTCACGTTGTAGCGATTCGTGAAATCGTCGGGGCCTGTCGGCACGGCGACCGGATTCGGCCCGCCGCCGGCGGCGAGATTGGTAATCGCCGAGTCGATCATGGTGTTTGTGGCTTCGCCGCTGCCGGACACCGCAAGCAGACCGTCCGGGCGCTCATCCTTCCCCGTGAGGCCCATGCGCACGCCAAGGTCGCGCGAGAAGTCATCGTTCACGATGACGATGCGCGCCTCGATCAGCACCTGCTTGACCGGGATGTCGAGCGTCGAAACGAGCTTGCGGATGTCGGTGAGACGGTCCGCTGTGTCCTGTACGAGGAGCGTATTCGTGCGGGAATCGATGCCGATGCTGCCACGCTCTGAAAGAAGCGACTGGCCACCGCCGCCGCCACCGCCACCCTTGCCGATCAGCGCGGCGAGTTCTTCCGCCTTCGCGTAGTTGACCTGCAGGTATTCGGTGCGAAGGGGAGCGAGCTCCTGGAGGTCCTTGCGCGCCGCGAGCTCGGCCTTCTCGCGTGCCGCGATCTCTTCAGCCGGCGCAACGAGGATGACGTTGTCCTGCCGGCGCATGTCGAGACCCTTGGTCTTCAAGACGATGTCGAGCGCCTGGTCCCAGGGCACGTTCTGCAAGCGCAGCGTGACGTTGCCTTGCACGGTATCGCTTACCACGATGTTCTGGCCGCTGGTATCCGCGAGCAGCTGCAGCACGGCGCGCGTTTCGATGTCCTGGAAATTCAGCGTGAGCCGCTCGCCGGTATAGGACCTCTTTTCCTCTTCGAGGCCGGTCGGCTTGACGATCGGCTTCACTTCAATCGTGTACTGGTTGTCGGACTGATAGGCGAGCTGCTCGAAATTGCCGTCGGCGGAAATGACGAGGCGGGCACCGTCCGTCGCCTTCAATGCGTCAACCGATTGCACCGGTGTCGCAAAGTCCGTCACGTCAAAGCGCTTCATCAGGTTCTTCGGCAGCTGCGCGCCCGCGAAGTCGACGACCACGCGCGAGCCTTCCTGACGCAGGTTGACCGGTGTCCGCGGGTCGCTGAGGCCGACCACGACGCGTCCGGATCCACCCGGGCCGCGACGGAAATCAATGGTCGAGATGGCGCGCGGGCCGCCTGAGGAGGCGCTCGGCGCGCGCGGCGCGGCGCTCGAAGCCGCGGCCGTTGCGATCGGCGCGTTGCCGCCGAGCATCACGATGATGCTGTTGCCGTCGACGCGAGTCGTATACGGCACGAGCGCGTCGAGATTCAGAACGAGCCGTGTGCGGCCATTCGCTTCCGCGGCGAGAATGGTGTCGAGCCCCGCGGAATTGACGTCGATACGGCGTGACTCGAGGGCAAGACCCGTATCCGGGAGGTCGAGCGAAATGCGCGCCGGCTTGTCGATCGTGAAGCTCAGCGGCTCGGGAGCCGGTCCTGAGAGCAGCAGTCGCAACTGGACCTGCTGACCGGGCAGCGTCTGAACCTCGATCTTTTGCAGCTTGTTCGTGGGCTCCTGTGCGAGCGCCGGCTGCAATCCGATCAGGAGCACCGCGGCCAAGGCGCCGAACAGCGCGCGAACCCACCCGCTGGGCGGAATGCGTGCGGCCGTGCGTGAGGCCTCAATGGGACGCGACATGTATGACATTCTCGATACTCCCTAAAGAACCAAGCGCGACGGTTAGTCGGTCAGGCCGAGCGCGGCGGGACGCTCGATATAGCCGCCGACCCCGTCGGGAACGATCTCAACGAGGTTGATCTTTGAACCGTTGATCGAGGTGATGCGGCCGTCGTTCTGCCCGATGTAATTGCCCGGCAGGACGCGATGGACAAGGCCATCCTGCGTCTGCACGAGTCCGTAATTGTGACCGCCGAGATCGAGCGTGCCGACCATCTTCAGCGTGTCCAGCGAGAACTGTTCCAGGAATTCGGGATTACGGCGCTTGTCAGGCCGCAGCCCCGCATTCTGCGACGAGGCCGGAGCGCCAGGCACGAACGGCGAGCGCACCGTCGTGGCGTCGTAGGCGAACGTCTCGTAGGGCTTGATCTCCGGCAGCGATTCGACCGGACCACCGGGGCGCTTCTTCGCGTCCTCGACGTCGGTCTTGAGCTTGTCCATGTCATTCGAGCAGGCAGTGAGCCCGCCGACTGCCATGACGGCCAGCAGCACGCTGCGTGCGAATGTGAACCTGGATCGAACGATGATCATTGCCACAACCTGTCATCGACCGAGAGTGATGGGTGGAGTATTCGGAGCGCCCGGCTTCTTCTTCGCCGGCCCCGCGGCCGCCGCACTCTCGTCATCTTCGAGATAACGGTAGGTCTTGGCGGTCACGTCGAGCACGAGATCGTCGTACGAATCCTTTTCCGCTGGCTTGATCTCGATGTCGTGCAACGTGACGATGCGGGGGAGCGCCGCGATGCCGCTCACGAAGTTGCCGAGCTCGTGATAATTGCCCGTGAGACGGATCTTGATCGGGAGCTCCGCGTAGAACTCTCGCTTCAATTCGGGAGCGGGCTGGAACAGCTTCTCATCGAGCCCGGCGGCGAGACCGGTCTGCGAAATGTCGACGAGCAGGCTCGGCACCTCGGTCTTGCCGGGGAGCTGGCGGAGCATCGCGCCGAATGACTTCTCCATTTCCTTCAGCTGCGCCTTGTAGGCGTCGAAGTTCGCCGCCTTGCTCTGCTTTCTCAGGAATTCCTGCCACAGATCGTCCTGGCGCTTGCGCTCCTGGTCGAGCTCCGGCCACTGGCCGTTGACGACGAACAGGTAACCGAGGACGAGCACCGCCGCGATCAGCCAGACGCCGACCGCCGACGCGCGCACGACGAACGGCCATCGGCCGATGTCCTGCCAGTCGACGTTCTTGAACTGCTCGAGGAATTTCACGGCTATTTCTCCCCGTCGCCGGGCAGTTGCACGCCCACCTGATTGGCGAAGAGCGTGAAGTCGCTGCCGAGGGTGTTGCCCTTCTGCGTTTCAACGACCTCGAGCTCGGGGCTGTCGAGCCATTCCGACGCGTCGATGTTGCGCATGAATGCCGACACGCGCGTGCTCGACTGGGCAACGCCCTTGATCTCGAGACGCTTGTCGTTCTGCTTGATCGAAGTCAGGTACAGGCCGTCGGGAACCGTGCGCGCCAGCTGGTCGAAGAGGTGCACGACCTCGGGCCGGCTGCGCTGCAACTTCTCGACGATGTCCATGCGCGCGCGCATGCGGGCTTTTTGCGCCTCGAGATCCAGGATCTCGGCGTTGCGAAGATCGAGCTTCTCGATCTCCGTCTTCAGCAGCTGGTTCTTGTCCTTCTGGTTGTCGATGACCTGCGAGTAGAAGAGGTTCACCAGCAGCACGACGATGCCCGCCGCGACGGTCGCACCGACGATCGACAGCAGGAAATTCCTTTGACGGAGTTTCCGCTCTTCGGCACGCCAGGGAAGTAGATTGATTCTTGGCATGTCAGTCGAAGCTCCGCAGTGCGAGACCGCATGCCGTGAGGAGTGCCGTCGCATCCTTCTTCACTGCCTGCGCCTTGGCCTTGGATGACATCTTCATCTGTCCGAGCGGATCGCCTTTTTCGGCGGTGATGCCCACGCGGCTCGAAATCACGTCGGCGACGCCCGGGATGTTGGCGCAGCCGCCGCAGATCAGGATCTGGTCGGGCTGTTCGCGGCCGCTACCCGAAGCGAGATAGAACTGCAGCGAGCGGCTGACCTGCTGCGTCATGTCGTCGATGAAGGGGTCGAGCACTTCCGGCTGATAGTTGCTCGGCAGGCCGCCTTCCTTTTTCGCGCGGCCGGCTTCTTCCATGCTGAGGCCGTAGGTGCGCATGATTTCCTCGGTCAGCTGCTGGCCGCCGAAAGCGAAATCACGCGTGTAGATGACTTTCAGGTTCTTGAGCACGCTGAACGTCGTGCTGCTCGCGCCGAAATCGACGACCGCGATGGTTCGGTCGATGCCGCCGTCCGGCATCTGGTGCGTCATGAGCTTGCAGGCGTTTTCGAGAGCGAATGCTTCGACATCGACGATGCGCGTTGCAAGGCCCGCAGCCTGGACCGCGGCCTGCCGCTGCTCGACGTTTTCCGTGCGTGTCGCAACGAGCAGCACGTCGAGCATTTCGGGATCTTTCTCGGAGGGGCCGATGACCTGGAAGTCGTAGCTCACCTCTTCCATGGGGAAGGGGATGTACTGGTCGGCCTGCAGTTCGACCTGACCTTCGAGCTCGCCCTCGTTCAAGGTGCGAGGCATCTGGATGACTTTGGTGATCGCGGCATCGCCGCTGATCGCGATCGCGGCTTCCTTCGCGCTGGCGCCCGAGCGCTTGACCGCCCGGCGAATCGCTTCGCCGACGGCTTCGGCGTCGACGATCGCCTTTTCATTGATGGCGTTGTGCGGCGTTGGCTCAGCCGCATACGACTCGACGCGGTATTGGCCGCCGCTCTCACTGAGCTCGATCAACTTGACCGACGACGTCGTTATGTCAAGACCGAGCAAGCGTCGCGAACGTTTCCCGAATAGCACTGGCTTTTCCTATTCAGAACAAAGAGTTGAACCCCAGAACGACGGCGTCACTTAAGTATTTCGCGCAACTATATAGCAATAAACTGTTAAGTTAAACGTGACCGCACTCACAGGACCAACAGGCCTCGTCCGGCCCTGCTGGGATTTGTCGATCAGCACGCAAATGCCGCAAGTCAGCGCCGGCGGAACGCGCAGCCGCGGTGGGAGGGGATCAAGCGTAGCAGTGCCTCGAATTCAGCCCGGAACGTTTAGCGCGTGCGCTTCACCAAAAAGATGGTTTAACGTTCCGGCCGGCAACCCCGCTGTCATAGGCTTGATCCCTTAGACCGGTGGCTTTGCGTCCTCACCTTTCAGTGAGTTTGCCCGTCGACCGGGCGCACTATGAATAAACCCCTGTTTTATGGCAAGAAGTTAGGCTCTTTATTGTGAACCAACGCTATTTTCGCTGGGCCTTCGACCTGGGGGCCGTGGGGCTCCTGGCGGTTGCCCTGGTCTGCTTTTCCTTTCTATGTGTCTTTTCGTACCTGGAAGCGAGCCTGCCGAGCATCGACATCATCGTGCAGGGCGGCAAGCTCACGGTGCCCCTGCGCATCTATACAAGGGACGGGCGGCTGATCGGCCAATACGGCGATGAGCGGCGGTTGCTCGTCGAGTACGACCAGATCCCCGAGCAGGTCCGGGATGCCTTCCTGGCCGCTGAAGACGATCGGTTCTTTCGCCACCACGGCATCGACATACCGGGCCTTGGCCGGGCGCTCATCGTGAATATCCTGTCGGGCCGCCCGGATCAGGGCGCCGGCACGATCACGATGCAGACTGCGCGCGTGATGCTGCTGACGAGCGAGAAGAAGCTGCGCCGGAAGTTTCTCGAAATCTTTCTCGCCTACCGCATCGAAAGCGAGCTGACGAAGCAGCAGATCCTGCGTCTCTACCTCAACAAGATCTTTCTCGGGCAGCGCGCCTACGGCGTCGCGGCCGCGGCAGAAGTCTATTTCGGCAAGAAGCTGGACGATCTCAATCTCGCGGAGATCGCAACCATTGCGGGTCTGCCGCAGGCGCCGTCGGACGACAATCCGGTCACCAATCCCGAGAAGGCGAAGATGCGGCGCGCGTACGTGCTGCGCCGCCTGCGCGAGTTGCACAAGATCACGCCCGAAGAGGAACAGGCGGCAAGACTGGTGCCGATGCAGTCGCAGCTGCATGGTCCCGCGACGGACGTGGAAGCTCCGTATGTCGGCGAAATGGTTCGCAACGAAATGGTGCAGAAGTACGGCGAGCGCGTGTACTCGGAAGGCTTTCGCGTCGTCACGACGCTCGACTCATCGCTGCAGACCGCCGGCAATCTCTCGCTGCGGGTCGGGCTGATCGAATACGACCGTCGCCATGGCTACCGCGGCGTCAGCGGACATGAAGCCACGGTCCCGAAAACACAGGAATCGATCGATCAGGTGCTCGACGGTTATCCGACGATCGGGGGCCTGGCGCCGGCGCTCGTGACGAGCGTTCGCGAGCAGTCTGCCGATGTGAGCGTGAAGGGCGGCAGCCGGGCGGCGATCCCCTGGCCCGGCCTGTCCTGGGCACGCGCGGCGACCGCCGACGGCGGCATCGGCCCCGAGGTCAAGAAGGCATCCGACATCCTGCACGCCGGCGACATTGTCTACGTGCTCTTGATGGGCAAGCTCATCGAGCTTGCGCAGGTTCCCGACGCGCAATCGGCGCTGGTCGCCATCGACCCGCGTGACGGCGCAGTAGTCGCGCTGACCGGCGGCTTCGACTTCTTCAACAGCAAGTTCAACCGCGCCGTGCAGGCACGGCGCCAGCCGGGGTCGGCGTTCAAGCCGTTCATCTATTCCGCCGCGCTCGAAAACGGCTTCACGCCGTCGAGCGTCATCCTGGATGCACCGGTCGTGATGGAAGACAGTTCCATGGAGAACACGTGGCGGCCTCAGAACGTGACCGGCAAGTTCTACGGCCCCACGCGCCTGCGTGAAGCCCTGGTCCGGTCGCGCAATCTGGTTTCCGTCCGGCTGATGCGCGCCATGGGGACGAAATTCACTGTCGATTACGTCAATCGATTCGGCTTCGACCGTAACGCCTTGCCGGAAAATCTCACGCTTGCGCTGGGGAGCCTGCAGGTCTCGCCGCTGCAGCTTGCATCGGGCTACGCCGTATTCGCGAACGGCGGATACCGGATCAGGCCCTACTTCATCGAGAGCGTCGAAGACGGCGAGGGCAAGGAGTTGCTGGCGGCCTCGCCGACTGTCGTGTGCGGCGAGTGCGCGGACGAGCACCCCGATTACACGATGACTCCCGGCAACGAATCGCCCGGTGGCCGGCTGGCGACCGTCCCTGCGGCCAATCAGGCCCCGCTCGTCATACGCCCGGAGAATTCCTGGCTGCTGAGCGACATGATGGGAGACGTTGTACGCCGTGGCACGGCCCGGCGCGCGATGGTCCTCGGCCGCGGAGACCTGGCTGGCAAGACCGGGACCACGAACGATCATCACGATGCGTGGTTCAGCGGCTTCGCGTCGAATCTCGTCGCGACGGTATGGGTCGGATTCGACGACGAACGCTCGCTCGGCGCCGGCGAGGAAGGTGGCCGCACGGCGGTGCCGACCTGGACGTACTTCATGCTCCAGGCTTTGCAGGGTGTGCCGGAACATCACCGCCCGATGCCGACTGGACTGGTGACGGTGCGCATTTCGCCCACCACCGGCGAAATCGCCAGCAGCGACGATCCGAACGGGATTCTCGAGATTTTCATCGAAGGCCACTTGCCTCAACCCACCGAGGCGGGTCAGGATAATTCCAATCCGCGCACGCCGGACAAAGACGACAAGGACGACGAACCTCTCTTCTGAAAGCACCGACATGCCGCGACGAAACTCCAGCCGCGCCGAACAGGTTCGACTCGCACTCGCCCAGGAAGCCGCGCGCATCATGGCCGAGCACGGCATCGAGGATTACCGGTTCGCGAAGCGCAAGGCCGCGGAACGTCTCGGTGTCGTGGACGCCGCCGTGCTGCCGAAGAACACGGAGGTCGAGCAGGCGCTGGTCGAGTACCAGCGCCTCTTCGACGCGGACGATCATCCGCGCTCGCTCGATCGCCAGCGGCGCACGGCGCTCGCGACCATGACGCTGCTCAGCGACTTCGACCCGCGCCTGGTCGGCCCGGTATTGAGCGGAACGGCGACGCCGCACAACGACATCAGCCTGCATCTTTTCGCCGATCGTCCGGAGTCGGTCGCCATCAAGCTGCTGGAGCACGGCATTCCGCACGACGTGATCGAACGGCGCGTGCGCATGGACGCGGAACGGATCGTGAGTTACCCGGGCGTGCGCTTCCACGCCGGCGAGCACGCCGTCGAAGCGATGGTGTTTCCGCGGGACGGGATCCGCCAGTCGCCCTACAGCCCGGTGGATGGCAGGCCGATGAAGCGCGCGAACCGGGACGAGCTGGAAGCGCTCGTCGACGAAGCCTGATCAGCCGCGCTTGCCGATCGCGACGTAGTCGCGCCGCCCGGGTCCGAGATAGAGCTGGCGCGGCCGGCCGATGCGCATCGCCGGGTCCGAGATCATCTCCAGCCAGTGGGCAACCCAGCCGACGGTGCGCGCGATCGCGAACATCACCGTGAACATCGAGCGTGGAATGCCGAGCGCGCTGTAGATGATGCCGGAATAGAAATCGACGTTCGGGTAGAGCTTGCGCGCCACGAAGTATTCGTCGCTGAGCGCGACTTCCTCGAGGCGCAGCGCGAGTTCGAAGAGCGGGTTGTCCGTCCGGCCCATCTGCTTCAGCACCTTGTGGCACATCGCGCGAATGATCTGCGCGCGCGGATCGAAATTCTTGTACACGCGATGACCGAAACCCATGAGCCGCACGCTGCTCGACTTGTCCTTCACGAGCGCGAGGAATTTCGGAATGTTCGCCGAGGTGCCGATCTCCTCGAGCATCGCAAGGACGGCTTCGTTCGCGCCACCGTGCGCCGGGCCCCAGAGCGCGGAGATGCCCGCGGAGATCGCCGCATACGGGTTGGCACCCGTACTGCCTGCCAGCCGCACGGTCGAGGTGCTCGCGTTCTGCTCGTGATCGGCATGCAGTATGAAAAGCAGATCGAGGGCCTGCGCCGCCACCGGGTCGATCTTGTACGGCTCGCAGGGCACCGCGAAGAACATGTTGAGCATGTTCGAGCAGTAGTCGAGATCGTTGCGCGGATAGATGAACGGCTGGCCGAGCGAATGCTTGTAGGCGGCGGCGGAGATGGTCGGGAGCTTGGCGACGATGCGATGGGCGAATATCTCGCGGTGCCGCGGATTATGGATGTCCATCGAGTCGTGATAGAACGCCGACATCGACGCGACCACGGCGGACACCATCGCCATCGGGTGCGCGTTGTAGTGAAAACCGTTGAAGAAGCGCAGCAGCGCCTCGTTGATCATCGTGTGGTGCACGATGTTGCCGGTGAATTCCTTGAGTCCCGGCGCGCTCGGAAGCTCGCCGTAGAGCAGCAGGTAGGCGACTTCCAGGAACGAGCTTTTCTCCGCGAGCTGTTCGACGGGATAGCCGCGATAGAGCAGGATTCCCTGGTCGCCGTCGATGAAGGTGACGCGGCTTTCGCAGCTTGCCGTCGCCATGAATCCGGGATCGAAGGTGAAGACGCCATGATCCCTGGAGATGGTCGCGATGTTGAGCACATCGGGGCCGAGCGTGCCTTTTCGCACGGGCAAATCGGAGGTCTTGCCGGTCGTGGGATCGGTAAGCGTGAAATTCTTTTCGGCCATCGGCTGCTTCCGTCGGAACTGCGGCGCGCTGAAGGGCGGGGACGAATCCTTAAGTGGCGGGCAGACTTACATGGTCTGCGCCGGGAATCAAGGCAATCGCGCCCGCGCAGCGCCGCTTGCTCCCGTCGAGAGCGACGGCAGCGGCGCTTATTGAATCGTCTTGAAGAGCTGGCCTTCCTTCGGTTCGCCCTTCGGATACATTCCGTTCAGGAGTCGCAACGTCTCGAGCGGGTAGTCTTCCTTGCGCTGGAGCGGGATTTCCTTCGCGACCTCGCCGATGCGGGTGTTGGCCGTCGCCTTCAGCAGCTTGATGCGATAGGGCTCCCCCAGCGGATATTCGGAAGGCCGCAGGCGCCGGAAGGATTCCGCGACGGAAACGAAAACGAGATCCGCCGCGGGCATCATCTTGCTGCTCGAGCGGCTGGCGCCGGCGAACACATACACGGACTTGTCCTTGAAGATCGCGACGTAGCGGACGGGGCCGCTGCCCTCGTCGAACGGCGAGCCGTAGCGATCGATGAGCGTGTAGGCGTCGTAGCCGTCGATTTTCAGTTCCTCGCCGGACGACAGGTTGCTGCTGCGCAGGTTCTTGATCAGGAATTCCCGTGGCGAGAGCTTGTCGGGCCGGCCGTCGGCGGTCATCTGCATGAGCGAGTCGCCGCCCGGCGAACGGGCAACGAGGCGCGTCGGTTCGTTCTCGACGATCCAGCCTTTTGGAAACGCGAGGCTGATGCCGAGCTCGGAGTGATAGAAGCGGTTATCCCGCACGATGCCCTGGCGCTTGCTGCTGCCGTACGGCAGGCCTTCGACGCGCTGCAGGTACTCGTCGTGATACTCGATGCCCTGACCCTCCGCGGGCTGGAAATTCGCGGAGACCTTGATCGCCTGGATCATGCGGTCATCGGGCGCCGGGTGGTCGGAAAAGACACCGTGATAAAGATGCGGCTCCCGATGCTCGAGCTTGGCGCGATCCCGCTCGAATCGCTCCTGCGCCTGGAAAGTCCGGAACACGTCCGCCATCGCTTCCGGGCGGTAGCCCGTCTTGGCCGCATACTCCACGCCCAGACGATCCGCCTCGGATTCCTGCTCGCGACTGTAGCCGCCGAGCCAGGCGTTGCCGCCGAGGTTCGCCAGCTGCGCCGCCGCCTGGTTCTGCGTCATGATCGCCGCCGCGGTCACGGCGATGCCCGTCAGGATGTTCTGCACTTTGCGCTTGGCCATATGCCGCGCGGTGACGTGACCGATTTCGTGTCCAACCACCGTGGCGAACTCGGCTTCCGAGTTCAGGTAGGCCATCAGCCCACGATGCACGTAGACGTAGCCGCCTTCGGTTGCGAAGGCGTTGAAATCGTCGGTGTCGAGGACAGTGAAGTGGAATTCCGCGTTCGGCATATGGCTGTGCCGAAGCAGGTTCTGGCCCACGGTATTCATGTAGTCCTGGACGGACTGGTCTTCGTAGATACCGTAGTACTTGATGATCTCTTCATACGCCTTGCGGCCGGTCTCCCTTTCACCGGATGTCGGCGCGGCATTCGGATCCGTGGCCGTGGTCGCCGCGGCGGCGGCCGACTGCATCAATGCCGCGCCGAGCGCGAGTGTCACGGCCGCGAGCGCTGCGGCCATGAGCGATTGACGTAGGTGCATGACGGGAACTCTCCGGCCCGGGGATCGCAAGGTTATGCCTACGATCCCGTGCCGAGACAAGGAGTTCCCGCTGGGCGGGACGATCCGGCGTGAAATCAGCTCGCGCCCATTCCGTAGCGCTTGCGGAATTTGTCCACGCGGCCGCCCGTGTCGACGATCTTCTGCTTGCCCGTGTAGAACGGGTGGCAGCTCGAGCAGACTTCGATCTGCAGGTCATGCCCGAGAGTCGAGCGCGTGTGAAACTTGTTCCCGCAGCTGCAGGTCACTTCGATCTCTTTGTATTCAGGATGAATTCCGGTTTTCATGGTCTTGCTCGAAGTGGGGTGCGCCGGCCGAAAAAAAAGGGGCGCGAAGTGTAACGGGACCCCCCGGCAGCGACAAGACCCGGGGCCCTGCCGGAGTCGTTGCGGGGACAGCACGCGCTTGAGGAGCCACGGTTAAGTAGCCGATCAGCCGAGTGTTTTTTCCTTATCCACAGTTCTTGTGGATAACTCTGTGCACGAGATTGCCGGCGGCTGCAGCAATACGGCCAGTTTCGGCATTTCTGTTGTCTTGTTCAAAAAATAGTCATATTGATTTAATTATTTAAATCAATTACTTAGCCTTTCTATGTTAGCCACTGCAACCAAAGTCAGTCGCATCTCTCCGCCGCTGACTCCATTGTCTGCGCCTGTGCATAAGCATTCCCCACTGGCGAGGGGCTTTCCGCCAGGAATCGGGCGAGCAAATCGTTGAGGAATCGGTAGCCGAGGTCGGTGCATTGCCAGCCTTCGCCTGCGGCCGGCCGCACCAGGCCGCGACCGCGGGCCCAGTCGAACGTGGGATCGAGCCCGGACAGCGGCAATCCGGTCCGCGACTCGTACCCACGCCGGCTGAAACCGGACTTCAGGCGCAGGGCATTCAACATGAACTCGAAGGGCCTCTGCTCAGGAGCAATGGCGGCTTCCTCCGGCGCTGTTCCCCGTTCGACCGCCGCCATGTATTCCTTGGGTCCGCGCAGGCGGGTCGTGCGGACGATGATCGCC
Organism: Steroidobacteraceae bacterium; assembly: GCA_035644395.1. GTDB lineage: Bacteria > Pseudomonadota > Gammaproteobacteria > Steroidobacterales > Steroidobacteraceae > JBGPLJ01. The sequence goes on along the minus strand of DASQOR010000090.1, from coordinate 175,920 downwards.
GAATCCTTGAGCGTAACCTTGCCGTGCGCGCCGGCGCCGATGCCGAGGTAGTCACCGAAGTCCCAGTAGTTGAGGTTATGACGCGACTCACGGCCCGCGCGCGCATACGCCGAAACCTCGTATTGCGCGTAGTCCCGTCCTGCGAGCAGTTCCTGACACTCGACCTGCATTTGCCAGGTTTCGTCGTCCGGCGGCAGCGGCGGTGGCGCATGGAAGAACGCCGTGCCTGGCTCGAGCGTCAGCTGATAGTGCGACACATGGGCCGGACCGAGATCGAGCGCCTCGGCGAGATCCGCGCGCGCTTCGGCAATCGTCTGCCGCGGCAACCCGTACATGAGATCGAGATTGAAATTGTCGATGCCTGCGTGCGCAAGTTCGGCGACCGCGCGGCGTGTTTCATCGGCGGAATGGATGCGTCCCAGCTCACGCAGATGCCGCGCGTTGAAACTCTGTGCGCCGAGCGACACGCGCGTCACGCCGGCGGCGCGATAGTCCGCGAATCGCCCGCGTTCGATCGTGCCGGGATTGGCCTCCAGCGTCACTTCTGCATCCACCTCGAGGGGCAAAAGCCCGCGGATACCCTCGAGCAGCACTTGCATGGCGTATGGAGAAAAGAGACTGGGCGTGCCGCCGCCGAGGAATATGCTCCGCAGGGCGCGCCCTTCGACGCGCGGCAGCTCCTGCGCCAGGTCCCGAAGGAGCAGCGCCACATAGCGCTGCTCGGGTACAGCCGCTTTCGCGGCATGCGAATTGAAATCGCAGTACGGGCATTTGCGCACGCACCATGGAAAGTGGACGTAGAGCGCAAGCGGTGGAGTCTCGAGCACGAGCCTTGTTCCGTTGCCAGATTTCAGTAGGCGCCGGGAAGCGCAGTGAGCAAGGCGCGCAACGCCTGGCCCCGGTGACTCAGCTCATTCTTGCGCTCTGGATCGAGCTGCGCCGCCGTGAGTCCGAGCGACGGCACCAGAAATACCGGGTCATAGCCAAATCCATTGCTCCCGCGCCGTTCGCGGGCGATGCGCCCCATCCATGGCCGCTCGCAGATCACCGGCGTCGGATCGAGCCCGGTCCGCACGTATACCATGGCGCAAACATAGCGCGCACCGCGGCGGTCATCCGGCACGCCCGCGAGAGCCTGCTCGAGTTTCCGCAGATTGTCCTCGTCGGTCGCGCCCGGCCCCGCGAAGCGGGCCGACTGCACGCCGGGCCTGCCATTCAGCGCCTCGACCTCGATTCCGGAATCATCGGCAATGGCCGGGAGGCCCGAAAGTGCTGACGCGTGCCTCGCCTTGAGCAATGCATTCTCGACGAAGCTGCTGCCGGTCTCCTCGGCGGGCAGGACGCCGAGACTGTCCTGCGCTACGAGCTCGATGCCGCTCGGCGCAAGCAGTGCGCCGATCTCGCGCAGTTTGTGGCGATTCCCCGTTGCGAGCACGACGCGACGCATGGCCTCTAGTCCGTCGCAAGCGCCTGCAGCTGGGCGGCGTGCAGCTGCCCGATACCGAGCGCGGCCAGGTTCAGGAGCGCGTCAAGCTCATGCCGGCGAAAGGCGTGGCCCTCGGCCGTGCCCTGGATCTCGATGAATCCACCGCCGTTATTCATGACGACATTCATGTCGGTCTCAGCCTGGGAATCCTCGGCATAGTCGAGATCGAGCACCGCGACGCCCGCACAGATGCCGACGGACACGGCACCCACCTGTCCGTGAATCGGGCTGGCACTGAGCGCCCGTTTGCGGACGAGCTTGTCTACCGCGTCGACCAGCGCCACGTATGCGCCGGTGATCGATGCCGTGCGCGTACCGCCATCGGCCTGCAGCACGTCGCAATCGATGGTCACCGTGCGCTCGCCCAGGGCGGCGAGGTCGACGATGGCCCTGAGCGACCGACCAATCAGGCGCTGGATCTCCTGGGTTCGCCCGGTCTGCTTGCCCCGGGCCGCCTCACGGGCGGTACGCGTGTGTGTCGAGCGCGGCAGCATTCCGTACTCGGCTGTGATCCAGCCGCGGCCGCTCCCACGCTGAAATCCGGGGACGCCGTCCTCGATGGATGCCGTGCAAAGCACCCGCGTGTCGCCGCACTCGATGAGGCAGGCGCCTTCCGCGTGACGAGTGAAGTGCCGTGTGAATCGAACCGGACGCAATTGGTCCGGGGCGCGGCCATTGGGGCGCATGGGGAAACCTCGGGAAGCCGCTGGTCAGTGCGGGGGATGATAACGGATCGCGGCGCGGCGACTCCCGTGTCATCCCATCCAGCGCAGCGCAGCCGCCGTCGTGTTGTCGCTGTAGGGGGCGGATGCCTGGACCGCGCGCTTGCCGAGAGTCTCCAATGACTCGCGCAGGCTCTTGCCGCCCGGCTGGTAGAAGGCGGCAAGTTCCGGATCCTTGAGATTGGCCCACAGTCCGTCCGTACAGAGCAGCAGGATGTCGCCCGCGGCGAGCGGCTTGCGGGTTGTGACCGTCATCTCGGGTACCGCCGCATCGCCGCCGATGCAGCACTCGACGAAGTTGCGCATCGGGTGGCCCTGCACCTCGGCTTCAGTGATGAGGCCCTCCGCGAGCAGCACTTCGACGTGGCTGTGGTCGCGCGTGCGCTCGCGCACCGTTGCCGCGCGAATCTGGTAGACACGGCTGTCGCCGACGTGCGCCCAGTACGCGGCTCCGTCCTGCACCAGGCACACGGCGCAAGTCGCGCGTGGCCGGGTTTCAAGGGCGAGGTCCGCACCGAGACTCACGACATCGTCGTGCGCGCGGCTCAACGCGATGTGCAGGAAACCGAGCGGATCGAAAACGGGGTGGCTGGTCTGCCAGAAGCTTTCGAGCATCGACGCGAGCGAGGTTTCGGCGGCCTTGGCGCCTTCCGCATGACCGCCCATGCCGTCGATCACGGCGAGCAGCGCCGCGTTCTCGGCAACGGCGATCGACACTCGATCCTGGTTGTCGTCGCGATGGCCGAGCAGAGAGACGTCGGCATACTCTATCTGCAAGATTCGACCGCCCGTTTCCGCTAGACTCTGGTCCACTTGATGCTGGCGCGCTTTATAGCATCCCTCGACGCCGCCAGCACAGCGAACGACCACCGGCGCACACCAATGATACGCAGCATGACCGGCTTCGCACGCCGCGAGCTCGTTGCGGACTGGGGGCAGCTCGCCTGGGAACTGCGCGCCGTCAACCATCGCTACCTCGAGATAGGCATGCGGCTTCCGGAAGAATTGCGCGCCGCTGAAGGGCAGTTCCGCCAGGCGATCGGCGCGGCGGCCAAGCGCGGCAAGATCGACTGCACGCTGTTTTTCCGGCCGGCGGCGCAAGCCTCCTCACTCGAGGTCAATCGCGAGCTCGCCGAGCGGGTGCTCGAGCAGGCTCGCGAAATTGCCCGGCATTACCAGTCCGATACCACGCCGGACAGGCGGCTCGTCAGCGGCATCAATCCGATCGACGTATTGCGCTGGCCCGGGGTCATCCGCGACAGCTCGATCGATCTCGAGCCGCTGCTGGCAGCGGCGCAGCAGTTGCTCGCCGATGCGCTGGCGGAGTTCAACGCCACGCGCTCGCGCGAAGGCGTGCGCCTGCGTGAATTCCTGTCGCAGCGCTGCGCCAGCCTCGGCGAACTGGTGACGGCGGTCGAACGGCGGCTGCCGGAGGTGCGGACGAGAATGCGCACGCGCCTGAACGAGAAGCTCGCGCAGCTCGCCGTGCCCGCGAACCCCGAGCGTGTCGAACAGGAACTCGTGCTGCTCGCGCAGAAGATGGACGTCGACGAGGAGATCGAACGGCTGCGCGGCCACATCGAGGAGACCGTGAAGGTCATCGGGCTGCCGGAAGCCGCGGGCCGCCGCCTCGACTTCCTCATGCAGGAGCTCAATCGCGAAGCGAACACGCTGTCGTCGAAATCGAACGACCTCGAGACGACGCGCGCTGCGATCGACATGAAAGTGCTGATCGAGCAGATGCGCGAGCAAGTCCAGAACGTCGAATGACGCCGCCGGCTGGCCAATCCGGATCGGCGTCGCGCGGCAGGCTCTTCGTCATCGCCGCCCCGTCCGGCACGGGCAAGACGTCGCTCGTAAAGGCGCTGATGGCGGCCATCCCCACGCTCGCCGTATCGACTTCCTTCACGACACGCAGCCGGCGGCCAACGGAGCACGACGGCCGTGACTATCACTTCGTCAGCCGTGAGGCGTTCGAGCAAATGGTGAGGCGCGGGGCATTCCTCGAACACGCGACTGTTTTCGACAATCGCTACGGCACGGGCCGGGAACAGGTGGAAGCTGCGCTTGGCCGCGGACAGGACCTGCTGCTTGAGATCGACTGGCAGGGGGCGGCGCAGATCCGCAAGGCGCTGCCGGAGGCCATTACGACCTTCATCCTGCCGCCCTCGCGCTCCGCCCTGGAGCAGCGCCTCAGGGCACGTGGAACCGACACCGAGGAGGTGATCGCCCGGCGCCTCAAGGACTCCGTGACCGAGCTATCCCATTGGCAGGACTTCGAATACCTCGTGGTCAACGATGACTTCGAGCGTGCGCTCGGCGACCTCAAGAGCATCGTGGAGGGGCGCGGCGCAGGCTCGAAAAGCGGCCAGCCAGCGCTTATCCGGCATGCGCGCAAGCTGCTGGATTAGCTGGCAATTCGGGGCCAGTTTCCATACACTTCGCGTCCGTTCCACTCCCCCCGGATTGCGCTCGTCATGGCCCGTATCACCGTCGAAGACTGCCTGCAGAACGTCGATAACCTGTTCCAGCTCGTGTTGCTGGCCGCCAAGCGTGCCCGCCGGCTTGCGAACGGCGCCGAACCGATGGTCGACTGGGAAAACGACAAGCCCACGGTCGTAGCCCTGCGCGAAATCGCAGAAGGCCACGTCACTCCCGCCATGCTCGAGGAGCCGGATCCGCAGCCGGAACCGCCGGCGATGGAGTTCGAACCCGCCCTCGACTTCCGCGCGCCGCAACTCGGCCTCGGGGAGTAACCGCCGCAAGGAGGCGAGTCCGTGGACTATGCGTCTTCCATTCTGGGCTTCTTGCCTGGCGGAAGACGCGCCACGGGCATCAATCAGCTGATCTCGACCGTCGAGAGCTACCTGCCGCCCGAGCAGGTGGAGCGGGTGCAGGCGGCCTACGAATTCGGCGCCGAAGCGCACCGCGGCCAGAAGCGGCTGTCGGGCGAGCCCTATATCTCCCATCCGGTTGCAGCCGCGAACATCCTCGCGGAACTGCATATGGACGCCGAGACCCTGATGGCGGCGATCCTGCACGACGTCATCGAAGACACGCCGACGGCCAAGACGGAAGTCGCCACCCGCTTTGGAGCGGAAGTCGCCGAGCTCGTCGACGGCGTCACCAAGCTCGACCAGATTCACTTCAAGAGCCGCAAGGAGGCCCAGGCCGAGAGCTTCCGCAAGATGCTGCTCGCCATGGTGCGCGACATCCGCGTCGTGCTGGTGAAACTCGCGGATCGCACGCACAACATGCGCACGCTCGGGTCGGTGCCGGCGCCGAAGCGGCGAGCCATCGCGGTCGAGACGCTCGAGATCTACGCACCGATCGCGGAGCGCCTCGGCCTCTACACGATCAAGCTCGAGCTCGAAGACCTCGGTTTTCGCGCGCTCTACCCGCATCGCTACCGCGTGCTCGAGAAGGAGCTAAAGCGCGCGCGCGGCAACCAGAAGCAATTCCTCGGCAAGATCTCCGAGGCCCTGAAGGGTGCGCTCGCGAAGAGCGGCATCAAGGCGCTGCTCGACGGGCGCGAGAAGCATCTCTACAGCGTCTACAAGAAGATGCGCAACAAGGGCCTCGCGCTCAACGAGATCGTCGACGTCTACGGATTTCGCATCGTCGTCGACACCGTCGACACCTGTTATCGCGCGCTCGGCGTCGTGCACGGGGTCTACAAGCCGATGCCCGGCCGCTTCAAGGACTACATCGCGATCGCCCGCATCAACGGCTACCAGTCGCTGCACACGACGCTCTTCGGCCCGAACGGCATTCCGATCGAGGTGCAGATCCGCACCGAGGACATGCACAAGGTCGCCGAGGCCGGCATCGCCGCGCACTGGAAATACAAGGGGGGGCCGGAAGCATCGAGCACGCCCGCCGATCACGCACGCCAGTGGCTGTCGCAGCTCGTCGAGATCCAGGAAGGCGGCAACAGCGAGGAATTCCTCGAGAGCGTCAAGGTCGACCTCTTTCCGGACAAGGTCTACGTGTTCACGCCGCGCGGCGAGATCCTGCGGCTGCCGCGCGGAGCGACCGCAGTCGACTTCGCGTACGCGGTGCACACGGACATCGGCAATCGATGTGTCGCGGCGAAAATCGACCGCCGGCTGGTGCCGCTGCGCACGACGCTGCGTAACGGCCAGACGGTGGAGATCATCACGGCGAAGGGTGCGCGCCCGAATCCGAGCTGGGTGAATTTCGTCGTCAGCGCCAAAGCGCGCAGCGCCATCCGCGCGTACCTGAAGAACATGCAGCGCTCCGAGGCCATCGAGCTTGGCCGCAAGATGCTGAACCAGGCGCTCGAGGAATTCGAGCTGACGCTCAAGAAGGTCCCGGTCGAGCGCCAGAAGGGCGCAGCCACGGAATTCGGTCTCGCGAGTCCGGAGGACCTCTTCGAAAAGATCGGTCTCGGCGAACGTCTCGCGCCGCTCGTTGCCCGCGCCCTCCTGCCCGGACACGACGCCGGCAAGGAAGGCGGGTCGGGTCGGGATGCGACGCCTATTGTGATTGCCGGCACCGAGGGCCTGGTCGTCTCCTATGCGCGCTGCTGCTTCCCGATCCCGAACGATCCGATCATGGCGAACCTGTCGAGCGGCCGCGGGGTCGTGATCCACCGGCAGAACTGCCATAACGTCACGGGATTTCGCAAACAGCCGGAAAAATGGATCTCGGTCGCCTGGGAGAAGGCGCTCGAGCGGCTCTTCAGCTCCGAGATCCGCGTCGAAGTGATCAACAAGATGGGTGTGCTCGCGCAGGTGGCGGCGGCCATCGCCGATACGCAGACCAACATCGATCACGTCACCCTCTCGAGCCGCGATGGCGACACGTCGATCATGAACTTCGAGCTGCAGGTGCGTGACCGCAAGCAGCTCGCCCGGGTCATGCGCATGATCCGCAACATGCCGGACGTCATGCGGGTCACCCGCACGCTGGCCTAGAATGGCAAGCATGAAGCGCGAAATCATTGCGACGGCGGGCGCGCCCAAGGCGGCCGGCACTTATTCCCAGGCCGTGCGCGCAGGCGACTCGGTATACGTCTCGGGCCAGGTCCCGCTCGATCCCGCGACGGGCCAGCTGGTGTCGGACGACATCGAGCTTCAGATCCGCAGGGTCTTCGACAATCTCAAGGCGATCGCCGAGGCGGCCGGCTGCAGTCTCAATGACGCGGTTCGCTTCACGGTCTTCCTGATCGATCTCGCCCATTTCCCGGTCGTGAACCAGGTGATGACCGAATATCTGCGTGAGCCGTATCCGACGCGTTCGACCGTCGGCATTGCCTCCCTGCCGCGGGGTGCGCGCGTCGAGATCGACTGCATCCTTCACCGCCCGAGCTGACCTTGGCGAGCCGGACTCGAACACCGGCCGCTCGTCCACCCGCCGCCGCGGTGATCGCACCTGAGCTGCGATCCGTGACGAGCCTCGCCGGCGTCGGCGAGTCGCTGGCCGCGCGCCTCGAGAATCTCAATGTGCGGACGGTGCAGGACCTCTGGTTCCTGCTGCCGCTGCGCTACGAAGACCGGACACGCGTGCGCCCGATCGGCGAGCTCACGGATGGAGCGCGCGCATCCATTGAAGCGACGGTCGAGCTGAGCGAGGTCGTATACCGCGGGCGACGGCAGCTCCTGTGCCGCGTCACGGACGGGTCCGGCTGGCTCACGCTGCGCTTCTTCTACTTCAACGCGCGTCAGCAGGCGGGGCTCGCGCGCGGTACGAGGCTCCGCCTCTATGGAGAGGTCCGCCGCGGTCCGACCGGGCTCGAGATCGTGCATCCGGAATATCGGCGGGTCGACGGCGCGGAGGCGCTGCCGGTCGATCAGGCGCTGACGCCGGTCTATCCGACGACCGAAGGACTGCAGCAGGGGCGCTTGCGCGCACTCACGACACTCGCGCTTGGAGTGCTGGGCGATGGCGAGGTCAGGGACTGGCTGCCGGACTCGGTAACAGGAGAGCTGCAACTGCCGTCGCTCACCGAGGCGCTGCGTTTCGTCCACCGCCCGCCGGCGACCGCCAATCTCGATGAGCTTGCGCGGCGCCGCCATCCCGCACAACGACGGCTGGCATTCGAAGAGCTGCTGGCGCAGCAGCTGAGCCTGCGTCAGCTGCGCCTGGAAGTGGACAAGGAGTCCGCCTGGCCGCTGGCCGACGGGAGACTCGCGGCTCGCCTCGAGCGAAGTCTGTCATTCACATTGACCGGAGCGCAGCGGCGCGTGCGGGAGGAGATCGATCGTGACCTCGCACGCGAGCGCCCGATGCTCCGCCTCATCCAGGGCGACGTCGGATCCGGCAAAACCATCGTCGCGGCACTCGCGGCAGCGCGCACAGTCGGCAGCGGCCGCCAGGTCGCCGTGATGGCGCCGACGGAATTGCTCGCCGAGCAGCACGCGGAGAATTTCGCGCGCTGGTTCACGCCCCTCAAGCAGGCGGTCGCCTTGTTCACCGGCAAGGTCACCGGGCGGGCACGCAAGGACCTGCTGGCGGCAGTCGCCGGCGGCGACGTCCCGATCATCGTGGGCACCCACGCGCTTTTCCAGGAAGGCGTCGATTTCGCCCGCCTCGCGCTTGCGATCATCGACGAACAGCACCGCTTCGGCGTCGAGCAGCGACGACGCCTGCGCGCCAAGGGCGAGCGCGATCAGCGCTTCGCCCATCAGCTCATCATGACCGCAACGCCGATTCCGAGAACCCTGGCGATGACGGCCTACGCGGACCTCGATGTCTCGGTCATCGACGAATTGCCGCCGGGCCGCACCCCGATCAAGACGGTGGTGCTGCCGCAGAGCCGGCGCAGCGAGGTCGTCGAGCGCATCAATCATGCGTGCACGGACGGCCGCCAGGTGTACTGGGTCTGCCCGCTCATCGAGGAGTCGGAGGACCTCGACCAGCAAGCCGCCGAGGAAATGGCGGCCCAGCTGGCCGGAGCGCTGCCGCGCATTCGCGTCGGCCTCATCCATGGCCGGATGCCGCCGCGCGAGAAGGACGCGGCCATGCAGCGCTTCAAGAGCGGCGACCTGCAGGTCCTCGTCGCGACGACCGTGATCGAGGTCGGAGTCGATGTGCCCAATGCGAGCCTCATGGTGATCGACAACGCCGAACGCATGGGGCTCGCGCAACTGCATCAGTTGCGCGGCCGTGTCGGCCGCGGCCAGGCGGAGAGTACCTGCGTGCTGCTCTACCGGCCGCCGCTCGGTGACATGGCGCGCGAGCGGCTCGGCGTGCTGCGCGCGACCAACGACGGATTCGAAGTCGCGCGCAAGGACCTTGAACTTCGTGGACCGGGCGAGCTCCTCGGAACGCGCCAGACAGGCCTGGTCGAAATGCGCGTCGCGGATCTGCTGCGCGATGCGGATCTGCTGCCCCGCGTGCAGCGCGCAGCCGTGCTGATGCAGGACCTGTATCCGGATAACATAGCGCCCCTCATGACGCGCTGGATCGGGATCAGCAGTGAATACGGCAAGGTGGGCTGAGCGGATGCCGGTCGGGAATTCGCTCCGGCGGTCAATCGATCGCGTGGGCAACACGCTGCGTGAATACGCGCTGCTCGTGCGCCTGCACCGGCCGATCGGCATCTGGCTGCTGCTGTGGCCGACGCTCTGGGCACTCTGGATCGCGACGGCGGGCCATCCGTCAGAAAACATCTTCCTCATCTTCGTCGGGGGCACCGCCCTCATGCGCTCGGCCGGCTGCGCCATCAACGACTATGCGGACCGCGACTTCGATCCGCACGTGAAACGCACGCGGGACCGGCCGCTCGCCGCGCGCCGCATCTCGCCCTACGAGGCGATCGGCGTCTTTGTCGTGCTGGCGATCGCTGCGCTCGCGCTCGCGCTGCAATTGAACCGCTACGCGCAGATGCTCGCCGTCATCGGCTGCGCGATCGCCGTGAGCTATCCGTTCGTCAAGCGTTTCTTCGCGCTGCCACAGTTCTATCTCGGCGCCGCGTTCTCCTGGGGTGTGCCGATGGCGTTCGCCGCGGAGCTGGGGGGTGTGCCGAAAATCGGCTGGGTGATCTTCTTCACGACCATTCTCTGGGTCGCCGTCTACGACACGCTCTACGCCATGGTCGACCGCGAGGATGACCTCAGGATCGGCGTGCACTCGACCGCGATCCTGTTCGGCGACATGGACCGGGTGATCATCGCGGTGATGCAGCTCATGGTGCTGTTCGGCCTTTGTCTGGCGGGGCGCGAGCTCAGGCTCGGCTTCTGGTACGGCCTCGGCCTTGCTGCCGGCGCCATCTTTTTTCTCTACCAGCAGATACTCATCCGCAAGCGGGAACCGGACCGCTGCTTTCGCGCCTTCCTCAACAACAACTATTTCGGCATGGCCGTCTTCATCGGCCTCGCCCTCGACTATCAGTTCGGGCATTAGCCCGGGCGATCACCCACACGTCGACGCGAACCGCACCCGCGCGCTTCAGTTCGCGCGCGAGTTCCTCGCAGGTGCTGCCCGTGGTCAAGACGTCGTCGATCAGCGCGACGTGACGCGGCACCGCCTGGTCGGACGCCGCGAACGCGCCGCGCACGTTCCGCCGGCGTTCGCGCGCGGCGAGCCCCGCCTGGTCCTCGGTGAGGCGTACGCGCGTGCACAGGTCCGTGCGAACGGGAATCGAGAGTGCGCGCGCGACCGGGCGTGCCAGTTCGAGTGCCTGATTGAAGCCGCGCTCGCGCAGCTTTGCCAGGGCAAGCGGCACGGGAATCAGGGCGTCGGGCTTCATCACGCGCCGCGCCGCGAGCGCCCCGGCCAGGAGTTCGGCGAGCACGCGACCGATCTCGAGGCGCCCTTCATACTTGAAGCGCCACACCAGCCGGTCGACGGGATACTCATATCGATAGGGCGCGACGGCGGAATCGAACGGGCGGGGCCGGCGCCGACAGGCTGCGCACGCGCCATCCATGTTTGACGGCAGGCTCACGGCACACGCCGGGCAGGCCGCGGCGTTCAATGCGAATTCGGATTCGCAATCGGCACACAGGTCGACTGCGGGCGCGCGGCCGGATGAGCCGCAGCGGATGCAGGTCGGCGGCAGCAGCCAGCCCTGGACGGTCCGCAAGCAATTGTGAACCTGAAGGCGGGTCATTGGTTGACACTCGATGGTCGGCTCCGGATACTCGCGCGCGATCAGGCTAGCGCCGCCCGCGCGTGCGCTCGATGCCTGGAACCTGCGGCTCTCAAGGGAAATCGATGAACGCCAATCCCGCCCCGCGCATCGACGGCACCCGGCACGACTGGACGGTCGCCGAAGTCGCCGCCGTCTACGGTCAGCCGTTCATGGATCTCGTGCACACGGCGCAGTCCGTGCACCGCCGGTATTTCGTGCCGAGTGAAGTCCAGGTCAGCACCCTCCTCAGCATCAAGACCGGCGGCTGCCCGGAAGACTGTGCGTACTGCCCGCAGAGCGCGCGCTACACGACGGGCGTCGAGCGCGAGGAACTGTTGAGCGTCGAGGAAGTCGTGGCGCGTGCACGCGCCGCCCGCGATGCGGGAGCGACGCGCTTCTGCATGGGAGCGGCGTACCGCTCGCCAAAGGACAAGCAGCTCGAAACCATCGTCGACATGGTGCGCGAGGTACGCGCGCTCGGCCTCGAGACCTGCGCGACGCTCGGCATGCTGAGTGCGCCGCAGGCGCGGGCACTGAAGGCCGCCGGCCTTGACTACTACAACCACAATCTAGATACCTCGGAAGCGTTCTACGGCGACATCATCACGACGCGCACCTACCAGGACCGGCTCGACACGCTCGACGCCGTGCGCGATGCCGGCATGCACGTCTGCTGCGGCGGCATCGTCGGCATGGGCGAAACGCGCCAGGATCGCGTCGAATTCCTGCAGCGGCTTGCGACACTGGCAGAACATCCCGAGAGCGTGCCGATCAACGAACTCGTGCGGGTCGAAGGCACGCCGCTCGCCGGTACCGAGAAGCTCGACCCGCTCGAATTCGTGCGCACGATTGCCACTGCCCGAATCCTCATGCCCAAGGCGCATGTGCGCCTCTCCGCCGGGCGCACGGAAATGTCGGACGAACTGCAGGCGCTGTGCTTCCTCGCCGGCGCCAATTCGATCTTCTACGGCGAAAAGCTCCTGACGACCGGCAATCCGGACGTCGCCCACGACCGGGGCCTGTTCGCGCGCCTCGGCATCAAGCCCGAAGGCGCGCGCACCGCCGACTGAACCGCGATGGCCGCGCTCACCGAGACCCTCGGCGCCGCGCTCGAGGAGATCCGCGCGGCGGACCTGTATCGCTCCCGGCGGGTCGTTGAATCCTTTCTCGAGGCGGACACCGGCATCGAGGTGCTCGTCGATGGCAAGCGGCGCGTCAACTTCTGCGGCAACGACTACCTGGGTCTCAGCCACCACCCGGAGGTGCGCGCGGCATTCATCGCGGCGGCCGCGCAATTCGGCGTCGGCAGCGGCGCATCGCATCTGGTGACCGGACACAGCCGCGAGCATCACGCGCTCGAAGAGGAGCTTGCGGCGTTCGTCGGCCGGCCGCGGGCCCTGCTTCTCTCGACGGGCTACATGGCGAACCTCGCCGCGATCGCGACGCTCGCCGGGCGCAACGCTCTGGTCGCCGAAGATCGGCTGAATCACGCCTCGCTCCTCGATGCCGCCTTCCTTTCCGGCGCGACGCTCAAGCGCTACGCCCATGCTTCACCCGATGCGCTCATCCACCTGCTCGAGGAGCAACCGTTCGAGCGTGCGATCGTGGCGACCGACGGCGTCTTCAGCATGGACGGCGACATCGCACCGCTCGCGGCGATTGCCGCTGCCTGCCGCGCTCGCGGCGCCTGGCTCGTCGTCGACGACGCGCACGGGATGGGTGTCGTCGGTGCGACCGGCCGCGGTTCGCTCGAGGCCACTCATCTTGGGATTGATGACGTTCCGGTGCTCGTCGGCACCCTCGGCAAGGCGTTCGGCACGTTCGGCGCCTTCATCGCCGGGAGCGAGGAGCTCGTCGAGTTCCTGATCCAGAAAGCGCGCAGCTATATCTATACGACAGCGTTGCCACCCGCCGTCGCTGCGGCCACCCGTGCGGCGCTGCGCGTCGCGACCGCGGATAACTGGCGCCGCGATCGCCTGCGGGCGCTGATTGCTCGCTTTCGCGCGGGAGCCGCCGAACTCGGCCTTGCGCTCACGGACTCGGGCACGCCGATACAAGCGGTCATCCTGGGCGAACCTCGCCTTGCGCTCGCTGCAAGCGCGACCCTGGCCACGCAGGGCCTGTGGGTGGCGGCCATCCGACCGCCGACGGTGCCGCCAGGTACGTCGCGGCTGCGCATCACCCTGTCGGCCGCCCATACCGACGACCATCTCGAGCGCTTGCTGGGAGCGCTGGCAATGCTCGCAACATGAGCCTCAGGGTCACGAGCAGTGGATCGGGACCGGCGCTGGTCATGCTGCACGGCTGGGCACTCAATTCGCTGGTGTGGGATGCCGTCGTGCCGGCGCTCGCCCGCAACCACTCGGTCATTCGCATCGATCTGCCCGGGCATGGCGCGAGCGACTGGCCGCCGGAATTCCACGATCTCCCGTCGCTCGCCGAGGCCCTGCTGCCGAGCTTGCCGGCAGGCTGCTCGCTCCTCGGCTGGTCGCTCGGCGGCATGGCAGCGCTGCAACTCGCTTTGGCATCGCGACCGGTCGTCGATCGCCTGGTGCTCGTCTCAACCACACCGCGGTTCCTGCGCGACGACGCCTGGCCGCACGGCCTGCCGGTATCCGCGGTCGACGAGTTCGCGAGCCTGCTGGAATCGGACTATGAAGCGACGGTGCGGGAATTCCTCGGCCTGCAGGCCAAGGGCGACGAGCGAGCACGCGCAACGCTCCGGGAATTGCGGCAGAAGTTGCTTGCGGGTGGCCCGCCTCGGCTCGAGGCATTGCGCGCCGGACTTGCAGTCCTCAGGCAGTCCGACCTGCGTAAGCGCCTTGTGCGCATCGCACTACCGACGCTCGTCATCGCCGGCGAGTACGACCGCATGACGCCGCCGGGAGCCGCTCGCGCGATCGCCACGGAAATTCCCGGTGCGAGGCTCGAAGTCATTCCGCGCGCGGGCCACGCCCCGTTCCTCTCGCATCCCGCCGAATTCTGCGCCGCCGTAACGGGCTTTCTCGCGCGCGCTTCCGGCATGGGCGGTTCATGAGCGCGCACGATTTCGATCTGCCGCGCGCCGCCGTCCGCCGCTCGTTCAACGTCGCGAGCCCGCGCTACGATGCGCACGCTGCGCTGCAGACCCGCGTCCGCGAGCTGCTGCTCGAGCGGATCACCGCCGGCGCGCCGCGCGTCGTCCTCGATGCCGGCGCCGGCACCGGTCACGCGAGTCGCGCTTTGCAGCGGCGCTTCCGCGGCGCCACCGTCGTCGCGCTCGATTTCGCCGAGAGCATGCTGCATGTCGCACGCCGCCAGCAGGGCTGGTTGCGGCGCTTCGCCCGCGTTTGCGCCGACCTCGAGCGGCTGCCGCTGGCCAGTGCCACGGCGGATCTCGCGTTCTGCAACCTGACGCTTCAGTGGCTGACGGAACCGGATCGGGCGCTCGCGGAATTCGCCCGCGTCCTGCGGCCGGGCGGATGGCTCTATTTCACTTCGTTCGGCCCCGGCACGCTCGGCGAGCTGCGCGACGCCTGGGCCGCGGTCGATGGCTACACCCACGTGAACCGCTTCATCGACATGCACGATCTTGGCGAAGCCGTCGGCCGCAACGGTTTCGAGGATCCGGTACTCGATGTCGAACGCTTCACGCTCACGTATGGCGACCTGCGCGCCCTGATGCAGGATCTCAAGGGGATCGGCGCGCACAACGTCACGGCCGGCCGCCCGCGCGGCCTCACGGGGCGTCGGCGGCTCGCGCAGCTGACGGCGGCCTACGACCAACTGCGAGTGGACGGGCGCCTGCCCGCGACCTACGAGGTCATCTTCGGCCGCGCCCGCGCGGCGGTGCGTGAGTCGCGGACAGGGCCTGCTGAGGTTCGAATCCCCATCAGCCAGATCGCGCGACGCCCATGAGTGCGCAGCGCTGGCCGAAAGGCTTCTTCGTCACCGGAACCGACACCGGCGTCGGCAAGACACGCATCGCCGTGGCGCTCCTGCGGGCATTGGCAGGCGCGGGCGCCCGGGTCGCTGGAATGAAGCCCATCGCGAGCGGCTGCACCAGGATCGACGGCCGCCTCGTCAACGAGGACGCACGGGCCCTCCAGCAGGCGAGCACGATCGAGCTGAGCGCCGATGAGGTGAATCCCTATGCCTTCGCTCCGGCCATTGCGCCCCACGTCGCAGCCCGCCAGGCCGGCGTGGTCATCGACATTTCGAGGCTCGTCGCAGGCTTCGAACGTCTCGCGGCTCGCGCCGATTGCGTCGTGGTCGAGGGCGCCGGCGGGTGGCTCGTTCCGATCGGTGACGGCAAGACCCTGGCGGACGTCGCAGCGGCACTCGCGCTGCCCGTGATCCTGGTCGTCGGCATGCGGCTCGGATGCATCAATCACGCGCTGCTGACGGCGCAAGCGATCGCCGCCTCCGGCTTGAGGCTCGCGGGGTGGGTCGCAAACGACGCGCAGCCCGCCATGGATGAGCGCGCGGCGACCGCCGCCACACTCGCCGAACGCCTGCAGGCGCCGCTCCTCGCGGACCTCGGCTGGGGCGCGGTGCCGAACCTCGAATCAATCGCAAGTCATTGTCTTGCTATAAGTTTTTGACTTCGCTACCATGCCGGCCTCTCCCACGGCCCCTTGAGTTCGCGGACGCATGATTCCCCCGGCCGCCCGTTCACAGGTTGAGCGCATCGAGCTGGCTCCGAACAGCTCCCTGTCGCCACGCGACGCGGCGCTCTTTTTCGGCACGCTGGGGTTTGTCACGCTCGCGATCGCGGTATTTTTCGTGGCACAAGGCTATTGGCCGGTGCTGCCGTTCGCCGGACTCGAGCTCGTCGTGCTCTTCTGGGCGCTCGCCGCCAGCATGCGGCGGCGTCACTGTCGCGAGCGCATCCTGGTCAGCGACGACGAGGTCGCGATCGAAACCCAGTTTCGCGGGGAATTAACGCGCGTCGTGTTCTCTCGCCACTGGGCGCGGATTAGACTTCGCGCTCCGTTTTACGCGCTGCATCCGAGCCGCCTCACGATCGAATCGCACGGCCGGAGCGTCGAGATCGGCGGCTTTCTGAACGAGGAAGAACGGCGCAGGCTGGCGCTGCGCTTGCGGCGCCTGGTGGGGCCGAACAGTGAATCGCCGGCCCCCGCCGCCGCGGCGCGGGCGTGACAAGAGCGTACAAGAGAGCAGGGGTATCCATGTCGAAGAAGCGTTGGTTGGTTGCGGGCGGCTCGATCGCCGCGGCGGTCGCGGGTCTCGCCGGTCCGGCGTTCGCCGGCTGGGACGGGCTCAACATGACCAAGGGCGTCACGGAGCTGAGCGAAAAGATCTACGACCTGCACATGCTGATCTTCGAGGTCTGCCTGGTGATCGCGGCCATCGTATTCGGCGCGATGATTTATGCGCTCGTCCGCTTCCGCAAATCGAAGGGAGCCGTGGCCGACACCAGCCACGTTCACAGCACTGCATACGAAATCGCCTGGACGCTGCTCCCGGTCGCCATCCTCATCGCGATGGCCGTGCCGGCAGCTCGCGCCCTCGTCGTCATCGAGGACACGCGCAACTCCGAGCTCACGATCAAGGTCACGGGCTACCAGTGGAAGTGGCAGTACGACTATCTCGACAGCGGCGTGAGCTTCTTCTCGACGCTCGCGGAGTCGTCGAACTTCGCGCGCGAGCGCGGCTCGGGGATCGACCCGAACACCGTCGAGAATTACCTGCTCGAAGTCGATCAGCACGTCGTCATCCCGGTGGATACCAAGGTGCGGGTGCTGCTCACGGCGAACGACGTGATCCACGCCTGGTGGGTGCCGGCGCTCGGCATGAAGAAAGACGCCATCCCGGGCTTCGTGAATGAGATCTGGATCAAGGCGCATGCGCTCGGCACCTACCGCGGCCAGTGTGCGGAACTCTGTGGCCGCGATCACGGCTTCATGCCGATCGTGGTCGACGTGGTGAGCAAGGAAGACTTCAACCACTGGGTGGAAGTGCACAAGGCACCGGCAGAAACCGTGCCCGCTGCGCCGCAAGCGCAAGCCGCGCCTGCGGACGCCGCCGCAACTCCCACCAGCTCAACGAATCGTTAAGGCCGAGGTTTCCATGGCAACTTCCCACGCTCACGACACCGCACACGGCCACCACGACGCGAAGCCTTACGGCATGTCGCGCTGGCTGTTCACGACGAATCACAAGGACATCGGCACGCTGTACCTGACGTTCGCGTGCATCATGTTCTTCATCGGCGGCGCGATGGCGCTCCTCATCCGCGCCGAGCTGTGGCATCCGGGCCTGCAGATCCTCGATCCCGTCACTTTCAACGCCCTCACCACGAACCACGCGCTGGTCATGATTTTCGGCGCGGTGATGCCGGCCTGGGTGGGTTTCGCGAACTGGATGATCCCGATGCAGATCGGCTCGCCCGACATGGCGCTGCCGCGCATGAACAACTACAGCTTCTGGATCCTGCCGTTCGCCTTCATGCTGCTCCTTGGCACCTGGCTCGTTCCGGGTGGCGCACCCGCGGGCGGCTGGACGCTCTATCCGCCGCTGGTACTCCAGGGTGGTGACAATCTCCCGATGGCGATCTTCGCGATCCACCTGATGGGCGCGTCGTCGATCATGGGCGCCATCAATGTGATCGTCACGATCATGAACATGCGCGCCCCCGGCATCACGCTCCTCAAGATGCCGCTGTTCGTATGGACGTGGCTGATCACGGCATACCTGCTGATCGCCGTGATGCCCGTGCTCGCGGGAGCCGTGACGATGCTGCTCACGGACCACTTCTTCGGCACAAGCTTTTTCAGCGCCGCGGGCGGCGGCGACCCGGTGATGTTCCAGCACATCTTCTGGTTCTTCGGCCACCCTGAGGTCTACATCCTCATCCTGCCCGCGTTCGGCATCGTTTCGGAAATCATCCCGACGTTCTCGCGCAAGCCCCTCTTCGGCTACGAGTCGATGGTCTACGCGACCGCCTCCATCGCATTCCTGTCGTTCATCGTCTGGGCGCACCACATGTTCACGGTCGGCATGCCGCTCGCGGGCCAGCTCTTCTTCATGCTCTCGACGATGCTTATCGCCGTACCGACGGGCGTGAAGGTCTTCAACTGGACGACGACGATGTACAAGGGCTCGCTCAGCTTCGAGACTCCGATGCTGTTCGCGCTCGCGTTCCTCTTCCTCTTCACGATCGGCGGCTTCTCGGGCCTCATGCTCGCGATCGTGCCGGCGGACTTCCAGTACCACGACACGTATTTCGTGGTCGCGCACTTCCACTACGTGCTCGTGCCCGGCTCGATCTTCGCGATCATGGCGGGCGTGTACTACTGGATCCCGAAGTGGACCGGCCACATGTACAACGAGAAGCTCGGCAAATGGCACTTCTGGCTGTCGGCCATATTCGTGAACGTGCTGTTCTTCCCGCAGCACTTCCTCGGACTCGCCGGCATGCCGCGCCGGATTCCGGACTACGCGACGCAGTTCACCGACTGGAACATGGTGTCCTCGTTCGGTGGCTTCGCCTTCGGCCTGTCGCAGATCCTGTTCGTGATCGTCGTCGTCCAGTGCGTGCGCGGCGGTGCCAAAGCATCCGCGCGAGCCTGGGAAGGTGCGCACGGGCTCGAATGGGAATTGCCGTCGCCCGCGCCGTATCACACCTGGGAGTCGGCGCCGGACGTGGCGACGATCGCCCACGGCGCGGAGCACTGATGTGGGGACAGGCTTAAGCCTGTCCCCGGTCAGCAACGCATGCACGAAGCAGCACATCTGTCCCCGGTCACCAGCGTATGAGTGAAGCAGCACAAAAAAAACGCATCCGCCGCAGCGCCCTGACCTGGACGCTGGTCGCGCTCGCGTTTTTCTTCGGCTTCATCGCGATGGCGGTTTATCGGGCGCGATCCCATGCCTGACGCACGCCGCAAAGCCAATCGCCAGCTTACCGGGCGCCTCGTGCTGATGACGGCGGCGGCCTTCGCCTTCGGCTTCGCGCTGGTTCCGCTCTATCGCGTGATCTGCGAAGTCACCGGCTACGGCGACCAGAAGCTCCTCACCGAGCGTGCGACCGTCGTCGAGAAGCCCGACGCCAGCCGGCTCGTGACGGTGGAGTTCATCTCGAACCTCCCGACCTACGGCAGCTGGGATTTCCACCCGACCGTCCGTTCCATGCAGGTCGAACCCGGACGCCTCTATTCAACGGCGTTCTTCGCGCACAACCTGCTGGCGCGGCCGACGACCGCACAAGCGGTGCCTTCGATCGCACCCGGCTCGGCCGCGGCCTATTTCCGCAAGACCGAGTGTTTCTGCTTCACGCCCCAGCATTTCGCCGTGAACGAGCAGCGCGACATGGCGGTTCGCTTCATCGTCGATCCAGCGCTGCCGCGCGGCGTCGACCGCCTGACGCTCGCCTACACGCTCTACGAATTGCCGCAGGTCGCGGCACGCTGACCGGACACCGACTCACACCGAGACAGTAACGAATGGCACACGACACGCATTCCCACGCCCAGGGCTCCAACAAGTACTTCCTGCCGCATGGCACGCACGAAGGCACGTACTGGCCGTTCTTCGGCTCGATCACGCTCTTCGTGCTCATGCTGTGCGCGGTGAGTTACCTGAACGAATGGGTGCGCACGCCCTACGTATTCCTGGTCGGCGCGACGATGCTCGCGATCCTTTTCTTCGGCTGGTTCAGCCAGGTCATCAAGGAAAACGAAGCCGGCCTCTACAACCTGCAGGTCGACCGCTCATTCCGCATGGGAATGATGTGGTTCATCTTCTCCGAGGTGATGTTCTTCTCGGCATTCTTCGGCGCCGATTTCTACGCGCGCCAGTTCGCGGTGCCGTGGCTCGGCGGCGAGGGCGTCAAGATCTTCTCGAACCTGCTGCTCTGGAACGGCTACGAGGCCGTCTGGCCGACCAACGGGCCGGCGAACATCGGCGGAACATTTGAAATCATTCCGGCGCTCGGCGTGCCGTTCTGGAACACGCTGATTCTGCTTTCGAGCGGCGTGACGGTAACCATCGCGCACCACGCCTTGCGGGCCGGTCATCGAGGTTGGCTGAAGGTGTTCCTGGCGGCGACCTTTCTCCTCGGATTTACGTTCGTCGGCTTGCAGGCAATGGAGTACCACCACGCCTACACCGAGCTCAATCTCACGCTCGGCTCAGGGGTGTACGGTTCGACCTTCTTCATGCTGACGGGCTTTCACGGCCTGCACGTCACCATCGGCGCGATCATGCTGACCGTGATCTGGGTGCGCGTCATGAAGGGCCACTTCACGCCGCAACGTCACTTCGCGTTCGAAGGCGTCGCCTGGTACTGGCACTTCGTCGACGTCGTGTGGCTCGGCCTCTTCCTCTTCATCTACTGGCTGTAGAAAAGGGGACATTCCTGATTTTCAAGCTGACCGGGGGTTCCTGAAAATCAGGAATGTCCCCTTTTCTATTTCGGCGCGTAGACCTGGTACGGCTTGATCAGGCCGTTGCGGTAGAGGACGTAGAGCAGGATAAAGAGTCCAACGGACAGCGCGATGCGCCAGGTGAGTGCGCGCGCGAACTTCCGGCTGTCGCCGCCCTTGCGCGTGAGGTAGTACGCGGCGGATCCGAAACTCCAGACGATCGCGCCGAAGATCACGACGATCAGCAGTTTGATGGGATCCATGCGCACCTCTTGAAGCAGGCAACGGCAGTATATCTTGGCACTCCTCATCGCCCAGCGAACTTTCGAGCCGCGCTTGTGGAGCACGCTCCTCGTGATTGCGCTCGCAGCCGTCTTCATCGCGCTCGGCCGCTGGCAGCTCTCGCGCGCCGACTACAAGCGGGCCCTGTTCGCTGAATTCGCGAGCGGGAGCGATGCGACGATGAGCCTCGGCGCGGCCGGATCGAAGGAACTCAGGCGCTACCAGCACGTGAGTGCCGCCGGCGAATTCGACGACAGCCATCAGGTGTTGCTCGACAACATGACTGACGGCGAGCAAGCGGGCTTTCGCGTGCTCACGCCGTTCCTGCTCGCCGACGGGCGGACCGTGCTGGTCGATCGCGGCTGGTTTGCACTCGGCAGGAGCCGGACCGACTGGCCGGTGCTCAAGGTCGCGGCGGGACCGCGCGAGATCCGTGGCCGGATCGACGAGCTGCCGGTGCCCGGCATCCGCATTTCGGCAGACGTGAGCGAAGCGACGCCCAGCGCCTGGCCGAAGCTCATGAACTTTCCGCGACTTGCGGATCTCGAGCTGGCGCTTGGCAGGAGGCTGTATCCACGGATCGTGCTGCTCGACGCGAATCAACCGGACGGGTTCCGGCGCGACTGGACACCCCCCGGTTTTGCGCCTGAGCGCCACATCGCCTATGCCGTGCAGTGGTTCGGCATGGCGCTGACGCTCGGCGTCCTCTACGTCATCATGAATCTGCGCAAACAGGCATCGCCATGAATTCTTCGGCCCCGGCCGCGCCACGCCGGCGCGCGATTTTTTTCAGCGTCGCCGCGATTTTCATGCTGCCGCTCGCGATCGCCATCTGGCTCTACTACGCACCCGCCGCCTGGCGCCCGGCCGGGAGCGTGAACCATGGCGCGTTGATCCAGCCGGCGCACCCGCTGCCTGCGCTGGCGTTGCCCACGATGGACGGCGGTGCGACGGCCGCGGACTTCCTGCGCCATCGATGGACGCTGATCTACGTCGGATCCGGTCAGTGCGGCGCGCGCTGCCATGACGCGCTCTATCAGATGCGCCAGGTGCGCCTCGCGCTCAACCAGGACATGGATCGCGTGCAGCGGCTCTTCATCGCCACGGACCCGTGCTGCGATCGCGAATTTCTCGCGCGCGAGCATCCGGGCCTCATCGTCGTGCCGGGTAACAGCGCCGAGGCCGCCGAGCTCATCGCCCTGTTGCCGACGGATGCCGGCCCCGCGGGCGACGCCGGCCGCATCTATTTCGCCGACCCGCTCGGTAACCTGATGATGGCGCATCCGCGGGACAGCCAGCCGAAGGAACTGCTCGAGGACCTGAAGCGGCTGCTCAAGCTGTCGCAGATCGGGTAAAAGACGCCATGGCCACGAACGTCCGCACCCGCTGGTTCCGCCGCATCGCGCTGGCAGCGGCGGTGCTCGCCTTCGGCGTCGTCGTGCTGGGCGCCTACGTGCGGCTCTCGGACGCGGGCCTCGGCTGCCCCGACTGGCCCACGTGCTACGGGCACTGGACCGCGAGTGGCGCGGCTACGAACACGGAATCGGTCGCGCGCAACTTCCCTGGACACACGGTCGAGTACACCAAGGCCATCCGCGAAATGACGCATCGCTATTTCGCGGGCGGCCTTGGCATTCTCATCGCGGCCCTCGCCGTCATTGCACTCACGAATCGCAAGCAGCGGAATCTTCCGGTCGCCCTGCCGGTTTTTCTACTGGTGTTCGTGATCCTGCAGGGCATCTTCGGCGCGCTGACCGTGACCCTGCAGCTGCAGCCGCTCATCGTGACGGCGCATCTCCTCGGCGGGCTCACGACGCTCGGTCTGCTGGTCTGGCTCGTCACTCGTCCCGAGTTCCGCAGTCCGACGCACGCCGAACGCCGGCTCGGGCGCTGGGCCCTGGCCGCTCTTGCGGTCCTGGTGGTACAGCTGGCTCTCGGCGGCTGGGTGAGCTCGAACTACGCGGCGGTTGCCTGTCCGGACTTTCCAACCTGCCAGGCGCAATGGTGGCCGTCGATGGATTTCCGGCACGGCTTCGCACCCTGGCATCCGCTCGGCGTCGACTACACGGGCGGCGTGCTCGATCATCCGGCCCGGGTCGCGATCCATTTCGCCCACCGGGTCGGCGCCGTCATCACGGCCATCGTGCTGGTGACGCTCGCGTTCGCAACACTCGTCGCAGGCAAGTCGCCGCGCTTGCGATTCGCGGCTCTCGGAGTGCTCGCTGCGGTCGCGCTGCAGCTCGTCATAGGCATCACCATGGTGATGATGACTTTTCCGCTGTCGCTTGCCGCCTTGCATAACGCAGGCGCCGCGCTGCTGGTCATTTCGGTCGTGGTGCTGCTCAAGAAACTGCGGCCGCTGAGCCCGACCTATTTCGCGGGCGAGCGGCGCTTCTGATGAACCGGCGTGATAATCTCCCGGCCCCCATGAGTGCGGTCAAGCCCATTCGCAAGGACGTGCCCGGCGACGCCGCTGATGTCGCGAGCACCCGCTGGCGCGATTACTTCGAGCTGACGAAGCCCAAGGTCGTCACGCTCATCATCTTCACGGCCGTCATCGGCATGTTCATGGCCGTGCCGGGCCTGCCGCCTCTCAAGGCCCTTGTGTTCGGCACGCTCGGCATCTGGCTCGCGGCCGCGAGCGCCGCCGCCATCAATCACGTGCTCGACCGCCGTATCGATGCCGTCATGGCGCGCACGAAGAACCGCCCGTTGCCGCGCGGTCACCTCACCGAGCTCTCAGCGCTCGTATTTGCGGGCGTGCTCGGCATGGCGTCGATGCTGATCCTCGCGACGCTCGTGAATACGCTCACCGCGCTGCTGACATTCGCATCACTAATCGGCTATGCCGTTGTCTACACGGTGTGGCTCAAGCGCGCGACGCCCCAGAACATCGTGATCGGCGGCGCCGCGGGCGCCGCGCCGCCGGTACTTGGCTGGGCCGCGGTGACGAATACCGTGGACCCGAACGCGCTGCTGCTCTTTCTTATTGTCTTCACGTGGACGCCGCCGCACTTCTGGGCGCTCGCCATCGCGCGGCGGAACGAGTACGCCAAGGCCGGGATTCCGATGCTGCCGGTGACGCACGGCGTCGAGTACACGAAGCTCCACATTCTCTTCTATACGATCCTGCTCACGGTCGTCTGCCTGCTGCCGGTGCTCACGCGGCTGTCAGGTCTCATTTACCTCGCCGGCACGCTGGTGCTGAACGGCGTCTTCGTCGCCTACGCGATACGCATGCAGCGCTCGGCGCGCGCGGACCTGCCGATGCGGGCGTTCCACTACTCGATCAAGTACCTGATGTTCACGTTCGCCCTGCTGCTGGTCGATCACTACCTGCCGCTGCGCTGACGGAATCGGTGCAGAGCCCGTCCGGGCTCTATTGCGCGCCGATTCCCTCAGGCGGCAAGTTCGATCGTGGCGCCCTGCTCGTCGACGGTGTGCATGATGACCGGGCGGCGCCAGACGCGGTGCAGGTATTCGAGGACTTTCTTGCCGCGCTCGACGTCGAGCCCGCGGCCATCCATCTGGTGATCGTGCAGCAGGTCCAGCGTGCCGTCGACACGGATGTGCGTGGCGGCGACGCCCGGCGCGCCGAAATTGTACTTGGGCGCGAGCAACGCCTCGTGCAGGGCATGCACGTCGCGCTCCGTCACCTTCACCGCTCCGTTGGCCTCCGCGCGGTAGCGGAAGAGCTCGAGCTTCTCCGCCATCTCGACGGTCAGGTGGTTGCGGATGAAACTGAAGTCGTCGTCCTCCTTCAGTATCCGGCGCGCGGCCTCGAGCCCGTCGCGCTTCACGATTTCTTCCCAGATCGAGAAACCGAGGAAGTACGGGCTCACGTTCAGCGCGACGTTCTCGCCGCTCGCGAGCGGCCGCACCACGTCGGAATGACACTTGATCGCATCGACGTAGATCTGCTGCGGCAGGAAATTCGCTTCGCGCAGGAGCCGCGCGTGCCAGTACGAGGCCCAGCCTTCGTTCATGATCTGCGTCGCGAACACCGGATAGAAATAGAACGACTCCTCGCGCACGGCGAGGAAGATGTCGCGCTCCCAGCCTTCGAGCTCGGGCGCGTAGTTCGCGATGAACCAGAGCAGGTCGCGCTCCGGCCGCGGTGGCACCGGCGCCCGTGTGCGGGCCGCGGGATTCTTCGCGGCTTCCTCCGCTTCCAGTGAGTTGAAGCGCGTGCGAAAGGTGTCGTCCGGAATCCCGACCGGATCCACCGCGTACTCCGGGTAGCGCTCGCGCCGGACCGACTGGTCGACGTCGATGTGCTGTTCGAGCGCGAGCGCCGCATCGAGCACCAGTTCCACGCGCTTCTGGCCATGCTCCTCGATCGCGCGGGCGATCTGCCGCGCATGCTGGGCCGCGTGCTCGACGATGTTGTCGCTCACCTGCTGCTGGCTGCGCTTGAAGAGCATGTTGTTGCGCGAGAAATCGGCGTGCCCGAGCACGTGCGCGGTGACGAGCACGTTTTCGGCCATGCTGTTGCTGCGCGCGAGATAGGCGTGGCCCGGGTTGCCCGGAAAGACGACCTCGAAAAGGCGCGAGTGCCCCATGCGATGCTGGATCAGCTGGTAGATGTAGCGCACGCCGAACGACCAGTGCGGCATGCGTACCGGCAGGCCGTACACCGAGATCTCCATCATGAAGCTCTCGGGGACCGCTTCGAACTCCACGGGGTTGTAATCGAGACCCGCGGAGAGCGCGAGCTTCTCGATGTCCGGCAGGAAATCGCGCCACGCGCCGCTCATGGCTTCAGGTGACCCCGGCCTGTTGCTTGAAGAAGTGACGGACCGCGTCCCAGACATCCTCGGTGCGCCCGAGCGGGAAGCTGCCGATCGTGTTCGCGCCGCCCGCGGCCGCCTTGAAGAGCGTGGCCGTCTCGGAATTCATCTCACGATCCGCGCCCGTCGAGACTTCGAGATAGCCGCAGTAGTTCGCGACCTCGGCGATGCCGGCGAGCGCGGCCTCGGCCTGCGGGCGATCGGCGGTGTAGTTGTCGCCGTCCGATGCATAGAAGAGATAGATGTTGTAGCGCGAAGGGCTGAAGCGGGCGTCGATGATCTCGCGCACCTTGGCGAGCCCGGCGGAGGCGACCGTGCCGCCGCTCCCGCTCACGTCGAAGAATTCCTGTTCGCTGAACTCCCAGGCCTCCGTCGTGTGCGCAACGAAAACGGTGTCGAGCTGCCGGTACTGTCGCCTCAGGCCCTGCACGGCCCAGAAGAAAAAAGTCTTGGAGAGCTGGCGGTCGCGCTCCGACATGCTGCCCGAAACGTCGAGGAGCAGGAACACCACCGCTTGCACCGCCGGCTGCTCGCGCTTCGCGAGCTGGCGGAAGCGCAGGTCGTCATCCGTGAACGCGGGCGACTTGCCCTGCACCGCCCGGCGCTTGATGGATTCGCGCAGGCTTCGCCGGCGGTCGAGCCGTGAGCGCGCCCCACGCTTGTCCCAGCCCTCGCGCGTCCAGTCGACCTCTTCGGCCTTGCCGACGCGCGGCTTCAGGTTCGGGAGCTTCATTTCCTCCCAAAGCCAGTCGACGATGTCTTCCACCTTGAATTCGAGCGTGAACTCGAGGCCGCCGTCGTCCTTGCCGCCGGCTCCCTTGCCGGGCCCCGGCTGGTTCGGTTTCGCGAGTACATCGCCGGGCTTGGCGGCGCCCTGGCCGACGCCTTCGCGCTCGCTCGGCTTTCGCAGGCGAAAGTGGTAGTGCTCGAGCATGCGTACGGGGACACGCACAGTGCGGGCGCCGCCGCCCACCACATCCGCGCCCGCGATGATTTCAGGAAGATGCTCGCGAACCGCGTCGCGAACCTTTTCGTTGTGGCGCAGCCAGTCGCGCGCACCTCGCGAGAACAGCTCGTACCATCCGTTGATACGCTGGTTCGCCGCCGGGAGGTCGGACTCGTCCACCAGTATCTCTCCTCGAGCCGCTACTCCTGAGCCAAGAGGGTCGTTACGTAGTTCAGTGCTTCCTTCGCGCTGTGATCGTCGTAGCCGTACTCGCTGACGAGGCGCTGCTGCACCGCCGAGATCTTCTTGCGCACTTCGTCGTCGGGCCGCGCGCTCGAAGTCACGAGGCGCAGCACATCGCGGCGCTCCTCGAAGAGGTACTGCTCGATGGCCTCGTGCATGCGCGCATGGCTGTCGAGCGTGAACTTCTCGCCCGCCTTGAACGCGACCATCGCCTTGCGCACGACTTCCTGGCGGAACGAGAGCTTGCCGGAATCGGAGACCTTGATCTTCTCCTCGACCGAGCGCAGGAAGCGTTCGTCCGCCGCCCGCGTCTCGCCCGTGATCGGATCGGTGACCTGCCGCTGATCGAGCGAGGCTTCCACCTCGTCGAGATACTTCTCCAGAAGCTGCTGCGCTTCCTCCTCGAAGGATGCGAAGAGGGCGCGATGCACGTCTTCCTTGACCCAGCGGTTGTAGAAATCCTTGCGGGCAAGCACCAGGTGATCGATCCACAGCTTCTTCTGCTTCGCATCCATGCGCGCGTCGTTCTCGATGGAATCCTTGAGCGCGAGCAGCACTTCCATGCTGGTGAGGCTCGAGGTATTGCCGCGTGTAATCGCATTGGAGATCGAGTTGACGATGAAGCGCGGACTCACGCCCGCAAGCCCCTCGTCGGGCGATTCGCTCGCGAGGCGCGCGGACTCCGTCTCGCCGAATCCTTCCACGGTCTCGCCCGCGTAGATGCGCAGCTTCTTCGAGACGTCGAGGCCCTCGCGTTCGGGCTTCTCGAGGCGCGTGAGGATCGCGAACACGGACGCGAGCTTCAGCACGTGCGGATCGAGGTGGACGTTGCGAAACGCCGGCGCGCCCGATACGAGCTTCTGGTAGATGCGTGCCTCGTCGTGGAAGGAGAGCGCATAGGGCACCTTGATGATGACCATGCGATCGAGCAGCGCCTCGTTCTCCTTCTCCTGCAGGAACTTGTTGAACTCCGCGAGATTGGTGTGCGCGAGGATGGTCTCGTCGAGATGGATGAGCGGGAAGCGCGAGACCTTGACGTTCTTCTCCTGCGTGAGCGTCAAGAGCAGGTACAGGAATTCGCGCTTGACCTTCAGGATCTCGATCATCTCGAGCACGCCGCGGCTTGCGGCATAGACGGCGCCCGACCAGGACCAGGCGCGCGGATCGCCTTCATCGCCCACTTCGGCGACCTTGGACAGGTCGACCGAGCCGACCAGGTCGGCGATATCGGCGGTCGTCGGGTCGTGCGGCGCGTAGGTGCCGATGCCGACGCGCGACGATTCCGCGAGGAACACGCGCTCGACCGGCACCTTCAAGTAGTCACCCTCGTACTCGCGCTCGAGCCGATCGCGCGCCCACGGCGAGAGTTCTCCGGAGACGTCGACGCCGTAGCTCTGGCGAAACTCCGCCCTGAGGCTCGCGGGAATCAGGTTGAGGGGCGATTCGTGCATCGGCGAGCCCTTGATGCCGTACAAGGCTCCCTCGTCCGTGCGGCTGTATTCCTCGAGTCCGCGCTTCAAGAGGATCGCGACGGTCGATTTGCCTCCCGACGGCGGGCCGAGCAGCAGCAGCAGCCGGCGACCGACATCGGAACCGGCGGCGGCGGCCTTGAAGTAGTCGACGACGCGCGCCAGCGGCTCATCGACGCCGAAGAGCTCGCGCCTGAATAGCTCGGTGGCTCGCGACGCTTCGTCCTTGCCTTCGCTGGTGCGTCCGTACCAGCGCAGCATGTCCCAGATGTACTGGTGACTGGAGCGGGCGAGCGAGGTCGCGGCAGGTGGAAGAATGCGGGTGAGGAAGTCGCCGAAGTTGCCTTCCCAGTGCTGGGCGCGGTGCTGGCGACTGAATGCACTCAGCGAGTCGACAAAGCTCGATTGTCGGTGCGGGTCTGATCCGGCGGTCGTCGGCTGCATTAGAACGCCCTCCGTGCAGCGTTGGAAACCTTCAGCTCATGGATCCCTTCAAGCTCGGCATGACCAGATAGCGGCGCGAAATTCAACTTAATAAGAGCACAGGCCCTCGAATTAAAACTGCGACTCCTTCCTCACATAATGTAAGCGACAAGACATAGTGCGGAAGAGCGAAGTTCCTCGTCCACCGGTCGGACCGACGCCGTCAGGGCGGCATGAAGGTCCCTGCAAGGCACGCGAATCGCGCTGCGGCAATCGCGCCTCGGCGACTCACAGGTGGCCGTCGCGAAAGGAAAACTTGGCCGGAAGTCCGCAGCGGGCGCGGACAAGCGCAGGACCGTTCACTTGGTGTCCCACCCGGTCGCGGGACGGCGGACTAGCAGCGCCGGCGCGGGGAACGCGCGTGCGAATCTGCGGTTTCGATCACATTCGCGGTGCCGACAGCAGATTGCCCTGGCCCTGCTCGAGGTCAAGGAGCAGGCGCTTACGCCAGAGGCCGCCGCCGTAGCCGCCAAGATCGCCATTCGCATTCACCACGCGGTGGCAGGGGATGACGATCGCGATCCGGTTCATGCCGTTCGCCGTGCCCACGGCGCGCACGGCATCGGGCTTGCCGACCTTGAGCGCGATGTCCTTGTATGCACAGGTCGAGCCGTAGGGAATCTTCAGCAGCGCCAACCACACTTTCTCCTGGAACGGCGTGCCCGGGTAGCGCAGTGGCAGGTCGAAGTCCCGGCGCTTGCCGGCGAAGTACTCGCCGAGTTGCTTCCGGAGCGCCTCGAGCCAGCGATTGGAGCCGGGAACGAGCGACGCGCCGAACCGGCGCCGGAGCGACTTCAGCTGATTCTCGAGCCTGCGCCGGTCGCTGAATTCGAGGAGGCATACGGCGTCTTCCGTCGCGCCGACGACGAGCGGCCCAACGGGCGTCTCCACCCAACCGAGCGTCACGGTCTCGCGACTGAGCGCATCCGACGGCGGTGCGCCGAATACGCGAGCGAACGCCGCGCGAAATCCGCTCTCGGATTCGAAGCCGCTCTCCTGTGCTGCCTGCGTCACCGTCGTCCCCTCCGTGATTCGGCGAAACGCCTCGTTCAGGTGTCGTGCCCGGCAGAACGCCTGGAACGTCATGCCATGGTGTTTCAGAAAATAGCGCCGCGCGCGCGCCGGGTCGATCCCCATGCGGCGCAGGTCTGTCGCCGTGATCCGCTGGGCGGCGCAGGCCTCGAGCCGTTCCGTCAGTTTCGCGACCCAGCCCGGCGGCGTGCCGTCGGTGTCGAGCGGCCGGCAGAAAATGCCGGTCGTGCGGACCGCGGTAAAGAAGATGCCGTCGTACGATGCATCGCCCGCGAGGAAGGCACGGCGCATTTCACGGGACGTCGGCTGGGCTTGCATGAATGATAAGTTAGCACTCCCGGCATGGCTCCTCCCACCGACAAAGCGACATCGAATTCCCTGCCGGAGCTGCCGGTTGCCGAGGCGATGCCGCGACTGCTGCAGGCATTGGCGGCGCACCGCAACGCGGTGCTCGAGGCCCCGCCCGGAGCCGGCAAGAGCACGGGGATTCCACTCTTCCTGCTCGCGGCGCCGTGGCTGGCCGGCCGCAAGATCGTGATGCTGGAACCGCGGCGGCTCGCCGCGCGCGCCGTCGCGACCCGCATGGCGTCGATCCTCGGCGAGCGCGCTGGCGAGACGGTCGGCTATCGTACCCGGCTCGAAAACCAGGTGTCGCGCGCCACGCGCATCGAGGTCATCACCGAAGGCATCCTGACGCGGCGCCTGCAGCAGGATCCGACGCTCGAGGGCATCGGGCTCGTCATTTTCGATGAAATCCACGAACGCAATCTGCAGGCGGACCTCGCGCTGGCGCTCTGCCTAGATGCGCAGTCCGCGGTGCGCGAGGACCTGCGATTGCTTGCGATGTCCGCGACGGTCGATGGCACAGCCGTGGCGCGGCTCCTGAACGACGCGCCGATCGTGACGTCCCCGGGCCGCAGCTACGGCGTCGAAACCCGATACACGCCGCGCGCGAATCGCGAACCGCAGCGCATCGAGCAGGAAGTGACGCGCGCCATTCGAGCGGCTCACGACGGCGAGAGCGGCGATATCCTGGTCTTCCTCCCGGGAGCCGGCGAGATCCGGCGCGTCGGCGAATTGCTGGCCGGGGCGCCGCTCGATCCGCGCACGCGCGTGCTGCCGCTCTACGGCGACCTGACATCGGACGCGCAGGACGCCGCTCTGCGGCCTGCCGCCGCCGGTGAGCGCAAGGTGGTGCTCGCTACGAACATCGCGGAAACAAGTCTTACGATCGAAGGCGTGCACGTCGTCATCGATTCCGGCCTCGAGCGGCGCAACCGGTTCGATCCGCCATCGGGCATGAACCGGCTCACGACGGTGCGCTGCTCGCGCTCGTCCGCCGATCAGCGGCGCGGCCGGGCGGGACGACTCGCGCCCGGCATCTGCATCCGACTCTGGACCGAAGGCGAGCATGCATCGCTCGCCGCCCACGGCACCCCGGAAATCCTGGAAGCGGATCTCGCGCCGCTCGCGCTTGAACTCGCCGAATGGGGCAGTCCGGATGTCGCCGGCCTGCGCTGGCTCGATCCGCCCCCGCCCGCGCCTTTGGCGCAAGCGCGCGAACTCCTCGCGCGCTTGCGGGCGATCGACCGAGCTGGGCGCATCACCGACGAGGGCCGGGCCATGGCCGCGCTCGGCACGCATCCGCGGCTCGCCCACATGATGGTCCGCGGCCTCGCGATGAACGCAGGCCCGCTCGCCTGCGAACTCGCCGGCATCCTGTCGGAACGCGATCTCTTGCGGCCCCGGGGCCGCGAGCGCAACGCGGATCTCGAAGCCCGCATCGAAGCGCTGCGCAGCGGCCGCTCGCCGCTGGCGGCATACGACGTGGATGGTGGCACGCGCTTTCGTGCGGGTCGCCAGCGCGACCTCTTTCTTCGCCGGCTCGACCTCGGGGAAAGCGGGACCCGCCCGCGCTTCGATGACGTCGGCGGACTGGTCGCCTTCGCGTACCCGGACCGCATCGCGCAGCGGCGCGACGATGCCGGCCGCTACCTCCTCGCGAACGGACGCGGCGCGTCGTTCGCCGAACCGCAGCCCTTGAGTCAATCGCCGATGCTGGCGATCGCGGAACTCGACGCCGGCGATCGCGAGGCGCGCGTCTTCCTCGCGGCTGCCCTCAAGCCGCAGTATTTCGAGCAGCTGTTCGCCGACGAAATAGAGACCCGGGCCGAGACGACCTGGAATTCCCGCCAGCAGGCGGTCGTCGCGCGACAGGTCCGCACGTTCGGCGCCCTGATTCTCGATGAGCGGCCGCTCGGTGCCGATGCGGCGGATGCGATCGTCTCCGCGATGGTCGCGGGTGTCCGCGAGCTCGGTCTCGAGGCGCTGCCGTGGTCGCGCGAGTTGAGGAGCTGGCAGGCGCGCGTCGAATTTCTGCGCCGCGTCCTGCCGGAACGCACCGGCAACTGGCCTGCGCTGAATGACTCCGCGCTCGCCGCGTCGATCGACGAGTGGCTCGCCCCGTATCTCGCGGGCATGTCGCGTCGCGAACACTTGTCCCGGATCAACCTCGCCGAAGTACTGCACAGCCTCCTGACCTTCAAGCAACGCGACGAGCTGGAGCGCCTCGTACCGACCCACCTCACGGTGCCGAGCGGTTCGCGCATTCCGATCGACTATGACGCAGGCGACGCCCCAACCGTCTCCGTTCGCCTGCAGGAGCTCTTCGGCCTGCGCGTGACGCCCTCGCTCGCGGACGGCCGCGTGCCGCTCACCCTCAAGATGCTGTCGCCGGCCGGCCGGCCGGTGCAGGTCACGCGGGATCTGGAAAGCTTCTGGGCCCGCGGTTACCACGAGGTTCGAAAAGAGCTGAAAGGCCGGTATCCGAAACATTACTGGCCGGACAATCCGCTCGAGGCGACGCCGACGCGCCGCGTTCGTCCCCGCCGTTGAGCCTTGCCAGCCTGCCCAGCGCCTGCCAAATTGCGGGCATGACAAAGAGAAAACGCGCGGGCGCATTCGCGCTGGCGCTCGCGGGCTCCTGGGCTTTCGCTGGGGACGGATCGGGGGATATCACCGCGGATCGCATCCATGGTCACATGGCATTCCTGGCGGACGACGCGCTCGAAGGGCGCGCGGCGGCCACCCGGGGCCATGAGATCGCCGCGGCCTACGTGGCCAGCCAGTTTGCGGCCAATGGCCTCAAGCCAGCCGGCGACCAGGGCGGCTGGTACCAGACGGTGCCGCTGCTCGAGTCGTACGCCGTCGTGGCGGAGGCCAGGGCGAGCCTCGAACGCAACGGCGTGACGACGACGCTCGCGAGCGCCGTCGATTTCCTGCCGCGCGCGAATTTCAACGCGAGCGAAGTGACCGTCACGGGACCGCTAGTGTTCGTCGGCTACGGCGTCAGCGCACCGGATCTCGGCTACGACGATTTCGCCGGCATCGACCTGAAAGGACGGGTCGCCGTCGTCCTGAACGGCGCGCCACCCGCCTTCCCGGTCGATCGGCGTGCCTATTATTCATCGGTGCACGTCAAAGGCACGGAGATGGCGGCGCGCGGTGCCGTCGGCGTGATCACGATCGGTGCGCCCGTGGAAGAACAGGAGCCCACCTGGGAGCGGCGGGTCGCTGCAAGCTGGCTCCCCGGCATGCGCTGGGTGGATGAGGACGGCAATGCGGTCGACAGCTTCGCGCCGGTCCAGGGCAACCTCCTCTCGAGCCCGGCCGGCACGGCGAAATTGTTCGAAGGCGCGCCGCACACGCTCGAGGAGGTCTTCGCGCTCGCGACCCTGAGCAAGCCGCAGGGCTTCGCGCTCCAGGGCACGATCACCTTCACGATCAAGTCGGTGCTCAATCACCGCACCAGCGTCAATGTCGTCGGCCTGCTGCCGGGCAAGGACGCGAAGCTCGCCGCCGAATATCTCGTGATGAGCGCGCATCTCGATCATCTCGGCCACAATCCGGCGCTCGCCGGCGATGCGATCTACAACGGCGCGCTCGACAACGCGAGCGGTGTCGCGATCCTGCTCGAGAACTCCCGCGTGCTCGCCGGCCGCGCCAGCCGCATGCAGCGCTCGATGCTGTTCGTCGCATTGACGGCCGAGGAGAAGGGCCTCCTCGGTTCCGAATATTTTCTGCACGCGCCGCCGGTGCCGCGCGCCAGCATCGTCGCGGACATCAACATCGACATGCCGGTCGCGCTCACGAACTTCGAGGACCTCGTCGCCATCGGGTCGGGCCATTCCTCGCTCGGCCGGGTCGCGGTCGAGGCGGCCCGGGACGAATCGCTGTACCTGTCGGCCGATCCGTGGCCCGAGCAGGTGCGCTTCGTGCGCAGCGACCAGTTCTCCTTCGTGCGCAGCGGCATTCCCGCGATCCTGATCGACGTCGGCGTGAAATCGACCTTCAGCGGCGTCGATGCTTTCCGCATCGTGAGTGAATTCCGCCGCAATCATTACCACCAGCCGGGCGACGACCTGTCGCAGCCGATCGACTATGAATTCCTGGCGAAGCTCGCCCGCGTCAATGCGCACATGGCGTACCGGATCGCGAATGAGCACGCCCGCCCGAGCTGGAACGACGGCGATTTCTTTGGACGGATGTTCGGCGCGCCGAGGTAAACGCGCCGCGCCTGCGACGGTTTGTTGGCCTTGCGGCCGCCGCGCTCGATGTGCGCGGTGCCCATGCTGTTGTCGATCAGGCGTTGCGCCACATCGATCGCACGCGAGGCAAGCTCCCGCGCGCCGGCATGCAGTCCTTCGTGATGACGCACGAACTCGACGTTGCGCTCCATGTCCTCCGCATCCAGCCGAGCGAGTGGCCAATGAAGGGAAACGGCGGCAGCACGAAACCGAGCTCGCCGAAAAAGCCCGCCATCTGCCCGGCGACCGCCTGCACGTTGTCCTGCCCGCCCGTAACGATGCAGGCGGCCACCTTGTCGCGGATCAGCACGTTGTTGCTCAAGGTGATCGGGTTCTGGATGCAGTTCATGCGCTCGACCATGCGGTCTTTCTTGTCCATCTGCGCAATCGAGCACGGCCAGGTGCAGGCGCGCACCCTCGAGCGCGGAAGCCAGCAAGGCATCCGAGGTCGAGTAGCGCGGATTCTTCGCGTCCATCGCCGTCGTGGAAATGCCGGCGACGCGCACCGGCCCCGGCTCGCGTTTCGGCTCCCTGGAGACCGGCAGCACGGGATGAGGCAGTCGATTGCGCCGGCTCACCGGCTTCGCACTGACGAAACCCTTGCCGCCCTCGACCTTGACCCCATGGCTCGGCACCCGATCGGCTTCGAATCCGGGTTCCCCGTCACCCGAGCGGCCCGCCGACGGCGACCGTGGCGAGGGGCTTGGTCGAGAGCGCTTCGGCCGATCCCACTTCGATCCAGACAGGCGCTTGTTCGCTCACTCGAACCTCCGGCGCTCGCTTGCGGGCTGACGCATTATCATACGGGCCGGTTCCAACTCGGGAGTATCCGCATGATCAAGAAACTGCTTCTCGTCGCAGGCCTGCTCGCGACAGTCCCCGGATTTGCTGGAGATGCCGCACGCAGCTACATCACCGACGAGCGGCTGGCCGCCAACCCGGGCCTGCCATTCAGCAACGGCGTCCTCGTGGGCGACACGCTGTACGTCGCCGGCCACCTCGGCCTCGACCCCGCCACTGGCCAGGCGCCCGCGGACGTGAAGGTGGAAGCGCAGATGGTCATGGACTCGGTGAAGAAAACGGTCGAGAAGGCCGGCTTCAGCATGAACGATCTGGTGTCAGTCACCGTCTACTGCACGGACTTGAAACTCTACGACACCTTCAACGCCACCTATCGCACCTATTTCAACGGCCAGTTTCCAGCGCGCGCGTTCATCGGTGCGGGATCGCTGCTGCGCGGCGGGCACTTCGAAGTGCAGGGAGTCGCGGTCCGGCCGAAAGCGGCGAAAAACTAAGAGCCGGGCGCAGGGCCGCATGATCTCGACGCCCCGATCGCTGCACGCGTTTTTCCAGGCCCGTGCCGCGGCCGCCGAACCGCTCGTGCTCGCGACGGTCGTCGCAACCGAGGGCTCGACCTACCGCAAGCCGGGCGCGCAGATGCTGATCGCGGGCGACGGTTCGACGATGGGCCTCCTGAGCGGCGGTTGCCTCGAGACCGACCTTGGCGAGCGGGCCCGCCGTGTGCTCATGACCTCGACCGCCGAAATCGTGACGTACGATGCGCGCACGTCGAATGATCCGATCTGGGGACTCGGCCTCGGCTGCGAAGGCGCCATGCGGATTCTCCTGACGCGGCTGGACCCGGAAAGCGGCTATCTGCCATTTGCGTTTGTTGCGGAGCGCATCGCGACTCATGCTGCAGGCGCAACGGCGTTCGTCCTCGAAACAAACGACCGCCGCTTTCCCCTCGGTCACGGCTGGCATTCGGGAATGAAAGCCGCCAGCCCCGCCGAGGCGACCATCGTCGCGCGCTGCGAGGTTCGAGCGATCGAAGGCGGCTTCGAGACGCTTGACGTCAATGCCAATGGCCTCGGCCTCGAGATCTTCATCTGCGCGCTCGATCTGCCGGCGCGCCTCCTCCTCCTCGGAGCAGGAGCCGATGCCGCTCCCGTCGTCGAAATCGCGAGCCTCCTCGGCTGGCAAGTGACGATCGGCGATCATCGGCCGGCGTACCTCGATCCCCAACGCTTCGCGGAGGGCGTCCGGCTTATTGAGCTCAACCCTCGCGGCCCGCGCATCGAATTGCCGCCCGGGCAATTCGATGCGGCCGTAGTCATGAGCCACCACCTGGAAGCCGATGCTCGCTACCTGCGGGCACTGGCTGAGTCGGCGGTTCCTTATATAGGCCTCCTGGGCCCAGCAGCCCGCCGGCGGCGCCTTCTCGCGGACCTGGGAGAGGATTCGACCCGGCTGGGCAACCGGCTGTACGGGCCGGTAGGGCTCGACATCGGCGCGCGCACGCCGGAAACCATTGCGGTCGCCATCATCGCGGAAATACAGGCGTTTCTGGCGGGCCGGCCGGGCGAGCCCTTCCGCATCGGCGCTGGACAATAATCGGGGTGGGGCGGATGAACCCGCCCGGGAGGGGACGGGAACCTACGGGCGCGGCAATCTGTCTTGCAATCGGCGCGGGTGCCTTTCACCATTCGCACCGGTTCGCACCGCGTCAGCCCGCGGTATCCGTCCATTCCGAAGGAGATTCATCATGCGATTGGTCGCCGGATTCACTATCGCCACCCTGCTACTTGCAAGCCATGCCTGGGCCGCCGGCGGCGGTTCGATGGGCGGTGGAAGCTCGGGCGGCGACTATGGCTCAAGCGAGCCCCCCAAGGAGCAGACGCCGGACCAGATCGCGAAGAACAACTACAACCGCGGCGTGAAGGAAGTCGAGCGTGCTAAGTCCGCGGACGAGGATGCGGCCAAGGCGACCGATGCCGGCAAGAAACAGAAACTTGCGGAAAAAGCGCGGAAGAGCTTCAGCAAGGCTCGCGACTATTTCCTCGTGGCCGTCGATTCACGCAGCGACATGTACCAGGCCTGGAACTACCTCGGCTACACGCAGCGCAAGCTCGGCAACTACGACAAGGCGATCGCCGCCTATGACCAGGCGCTGGGCTACAACCCGGCCTACGGCGAAGCCATCGAATATCGCGGCGAGGCCTATCTCGCCCTCGGCCGCCTCGACGATGCGAAGGCTGCGTACATGCATCTCTTCCGCGACGCGCGCCCGCTCGCTGCAGAGCTCATGACGGCGATGCAGAAGTGGATCGGCGACCGCCGCCAGAATCCGCAAGGCCTCAGCACGGACGACCTGGACGCGTTCGCGAAGTGGGTCGACGAGCGAGCCGCCCTGTCGCAGAAGGCTGCGCTCGGCCAGGAGCCCTCGTCCGCGCCAGCAGCCTGGAACTAGACACGGCCGCGCGAGCCGTCGTGCGCGCGATGCTCGTCATCGCGGCGTGCGTGCTCGCGTCCTGCGCGGCTCCCCGCCTCCATGAGACTCACCTGCGGCAGGCGCCGGTCGATTTCGACTGGCGCCTGCCGCCCGGATTTCCGGCCCCGGATGTCCCTGCCGACAACCGGATGTCGGCCGCCAAAGTCGAACTCGGGCGCGAGCTGTTCTATGAGCAGCGGCTGTCCTTCAACGGCGCCGTTTCCTGTGCGAGTTGCCATGTGCAGCGGCTCGGCTTTGCCGACGGCCACCGGCACGCCATCGGCGCGACCGGCGAAGCGCATCCGCGCAGCTCGATGCCGCTTGCAAACGTCGCCTACAACAGCGCGTTCACCTGGAGCGACCGCAAGCCACATTCGCTTGAAGAGCAGATGATCCAGCCGCTTTTCAATGAGCACCCGGTGGAGATGGGGCTGGCCACACACGAATCGCTCGTGGTCGGACGGATCGCTGGCGACGAGAGTTACCGACGGCAATTTGCGAGCGTGTTCGCGGGCGATCCGCAGCCCGTCACGCTGGCGAATATCGTGCGCGCCATCGCGAGCTTCGAACGCACGCTGGTGTCCGGCCGCTCGTCGTTCGACCGCTTCCTGTTCGACGACGATGCCGCGGCGATGACGCCCGCGGCCCGGCGAGGGATGACACTGTTCTTCGGCCCGCGCGCAGGCTGCGGGGCGTGTCATTCGGGCCTCATGGTCGGTGGTGCCGAAGCTCACTACGCGAACACGGGCGTCGAGCAGGGATCGCGCGTCGAGTTTCGCGTGCCCTCGCTCCGCAATGTCGAAGTCACTGCCCCCTACATGCATGACGGCAGCCTGCCGACGCTCGAGTCGGTGCTCGATCACTACACGGCTGGTGGCCGTCATCGTGGCCCCGGCACGGACGCGCGCATCCACCCGTTCGAGCTGTCGGCGGACGAACGCCTCGATCTCATCGAATTCATGCGGGCGTTGACCGACCGCGAATTCCTGGCGGATAGTCGATTCGCGCAACCCTGATACGATGATGGTCATCGCCTCGTACGATCCGGCCTGGCCCGAGCAGTTTGCCGCCGAAGCGGAGCGCATCCGCCACGCATTTGGCCATCTTGCGCTCCGCGTCGAGCATGTCGGGTCGACCTCCGTGCCAGGGCTCGCCGCCAAGCCTGTTATCGACGTCCAGGTCTCCGTCGTATCGCTGGAGCCGCGCGCTCTGTAGCGCTCGCTGCTGACGGATCTTGGCTACACGCACTTCCCCCTCGGCGAATTCGATCTC
The DNA here is from genome assembly GCA_035644395.1 of Steroidobacteraceae bacterium. Lineage (GTDB taxonomy): Bacteria > Pseudomonadota > Gammaproteobacteria > Steroidobacterales > Steroidobacteraceae > JBGPLJ01. Next base: position 136,870 of record DASQOR010000090.1, on the reverse strand, counting down.
GTGTACCCGTCCTTCAAGCGCCCTGCCGGATGGCCCAGTAGCCACCAGGTGCATCTTTGCGTCAGCCGGTCCGGACAGGAGCGCGATCACCTGGCTTTCCGAGACTACCTGCGCCGCCATCCGGCCGTCGCAGCGGAATACGTCGCCTTGAAGCGCAAGCTCGCAGTGGCGCACGATGGTTTCACGATGGAATCTCAGCAACGCTACTCGCTCGCCAAGTCGGAGTTTGTACACTCGGTCCTGGATCGGGCGTTTGCAGAAGGGGTGACTGCCATGGTTGATGTAGGTGTGATCCTCAAGCGCTTCGAAGCTCCCGACGAAACACGTCACCTGGACCACGGCAAGTTTGAACTCGTGAATATCGGCGGCATGAGCATCGGCCGCGCGACCTATCAACCCGGGTGGAAATGGTCGAAACACGTGGGGCCGGGGCTCGGTATTTCCCGTTGTTCCGTGGCACACGTTGGATTGGTCCTTGCGGGCGTGGCGACCGCAGCGTTCGACGACGGTACGGTCATCGAACTGCGTGCCGGAGAGCTCTTCTATATTCCTCCAGTGCCGCACGACAGCTGGGTGGTCGGCGATGAGCCGTATGTGTCGCTTCACTTCAGCGGTGCTGAAAAGTACGCCAGGTAGCGTCAATGACCTTGCGACAGAAGCTTGGGCCGCTCGCGTGTGCCGTCCCATTAACGGCCGCGGTGGTTCTGATGCTGGCGAGCTGCACGCCGAGGACGACGTCCCTGAAACAGTCCGACCTGACCGCCTTCGCGACGCGGTACGCGGCTGCCTGGAGCAGCCAGAATCCGGCCAGTCTCGCGGCCTTCTATTCGCCGGAGGGCTCGCTGACCGTCAATGACGGTGCTGCTTCCAAAGGCCGCGCGGCGATTACCGCGACGGCCAAGAGTTTCATGACGGCGTTTCCCGACATGGTGGTGAAGCTGGATGAAGTCGGCGGGGATGGCAGGCGCGCCATCTTCAAGTGGATCTGGACCGGTACGAATACGGGTCCCGGGGGCACGGGCCAGTCCGTTCGAATCAACGGCTACGAGGAATGGACGATCGGTGCCGACGGGCTGATCGCGGCGTCGAAGGGCCACTACGATGAGGCGGAGTATCAGCGCCAGTTGGAAATCGGCGCGCCACCCGCGCAATGAACGGGTGACTTGCGCGAGTCCTGCGCGAGCGCGTCAGCTACCGGATGTGTGGTGCAACCTGCGCAGCTGCTCGAGGTGCGGTTGGGCGAAAGACTCGATCGCCTGTCGAAGTTCGGCTGACGCAGCTGCCTGCTTCGTCGCGTCATCGCGGACAAATTGCACCGCCTTTCCCGGCGGCGCCTTCGAATTATTCCGCGCGGCTTGCGCCATCCGCTGCCGTTGTCGCTCATCGATCGCAATTGAAAAATGCGGCGCGACGAATTCCCATACTGCCGACGGCAGGGCGTCGTAACGCACCAGCCTGCCGCGCCGCGGATCGAGACGGGCCGCCGCCATGCAAAAGGCGCCGTAGAGTCGTGCGACATAGTCTTCAGGCGAACGCGATGCGCGATCCGGATCCACGATGCTGGCGAAATGGCCGGCGGGGCCGTTCGGATCCCAGAGCCATCCGGAGCGCTGACTCAGAATCGACACGCCGACTTCGACGGGATCGCGAAGGCTCAGGATCCAGGGCGAATCCGGGAACGCTTCGACCAGCATGTCGCAGAAAAGCGTGTTCCAGCTGCTGAGCTTCAGGACATACGGCCCACGTGCATGGCGGGCCAGCGCATCGCCGAGTGAGCGCAGAGCACCCACCACTTCATGGCGTGGCCACGAGTGCGGTGGCACGAGGATCTCGTTGACGGGCAGCGGCTCTGCGTAGACGACGAGCGGTTCATGCTGCTTCAACAACTGTGAAATCAGCGTCGAGCCGCAACGCCCGACATGAAAGATGAGCCCTGCCGGCGAAGGGTCGGGTGCCGCCTTGCCGATATCACCCCTAGCGATGTGGACGATCGATTCGGAGGCGGCCGTCCGCACGACGGTCTCTTGCATGAAGGCATCCCTGAGTTCCTCGCGGCCGACATCGCGAAGGGCGAGGTACAGGCCATCCGGGCGCAGCACTGCGCGCGCCGGCAGCCAGTTACCAGGAGTTTCAAGCATTGCGCGGCACCCGCGGTTTCTCGACAGGAGCGGATGGCCAATGCTAACGTCTAATCGTCATGGAATTTCCAGATTTCGTTGCACCCTTCGACGCGGCCGAATTTCGCGCACAGTGTTTTGGCACTCGTCCTGTTCATATCCGGACGACCGGCAAGAGCGCGAGCCTCCTCGGCTGGCCGCGATTCAACGAAGTGCTGGCGCTCACGACGTACTGGACCGAAGACACGCTGAAGGTCTATTACAAGAGCCGCGCGGCCCTTAGAGAAAACTATTGCGACACAGCCGACCTGCGCCCGGGCGCGAGCGCGCCCGTCAATCCGGCCAAGGTCAAGGCGCTGCTGGGGCTCGGCGCAAGCCTGGTCGCCAATCACCTGCACCGCGTTTGCCCGGAGGTCGCTGCCGTCGCGGGCCTCCTCGAGCGCGAGTTCGCCGCCCGCGTATCGGCGAATGTCTACTGTTCCTTCAAGGGCGTGCAGGCGTTCCAGACCCACTTCGACCTGCACGATGTCTTCGCCGTGCAGGCGGAAGGCGAGAAGACGTGGCGCGTGTACGAGGCGCGCGCGGATGCGCCAATCGTGCCGGTGCCGCCGGGCGATGAAATGGAGAAATGGCTGACGGAGTCCCGCGGGCGCCTGCTGTTTGAAGCGCCCATGAAGCCGGGCGATATTCTCTACCTGCCACGCGGCCAGTATCACGATGCGCTGACGGGCTCGCAGGCCTCGCTCCACGTGTCGTTCGGAGTCGCACCCGCGACGGGGCTTGCGCTCTTCAAGCTGCTGGAAAGCGCGTTGACTCAGGAAAGCGGGTTTCGCGCCTATCTGCCGGACGCACGCCGGGAGTCCGATCTGCGCGGGAGGCTGACCACGCTCGCTGACCGGATAGCGGCAGTCGTCAAGTCGCCGGCCTTCGCGATCGACGTATTGAACCATCAGCGCGAGCTAGCCCGTGCACCGACGGACTACCGGTTGCCGGCTCAGGCGCCGGCAAGCTGGTATTCAGTGGCGCGCCGGGCGCAGGTCGTCCGCCGCGATCAGGGGTTCGCAGTCGTTTTCGACGGCGGCGAGATCGCGCTGGGCGCGACCAATCCAACCATCCAGTGGATCCTGCAGCAAAAACTGTTCTCGCTGGAAGACGCGATCGCGCGGCAAGCCAACATCGATCAGCAGGAACTGCGTCGCGATCTGGAGCGGCTCATCACGGCCGGCATCATCGTCGCAACCGAAATGCGCTAGTGCCAGGCGCCGATCACGAGCCCCATCACGCTGAAGAGCAGCACCTGGTAGCCCGCATTGATGCACCAGAGCTTCAGCGGCTTGCCCTCGAACACATAGTTGATGCCGGTGGCGGTGGCGACGAAAGTGAGCCCGGTCAGGAAGCCATAGAACAATCCGTCCTGCCAGCCGAGCTTGCCGATGAACATCGCGAGGCTCGCCGCCGCGATGAAGGTGAGGACGAGCGTGATGCCGAAGAGCTTGGCCTTGCTGGCCTTGCGCGCGTCCTCGGCCGAAATTCCGTTGAGCGCCATCCACTCCTTGCCGAACATCGGCCCGTACCACAAGCCGCCGGCCATGAAACCCGCGATCGTCGCCGTGATGATCGCGAGCCAGTTCAGTTGCGTGAAATCCATGATCCCCTCCTTCTCATTATTATTGGCGGCGTCGAGTATGCCCCTGCTGTCATTCGGCGCGCAACGCATCGACCGGCGCGAGGCGCGACGCCCGGATCGCCGGCAGTACGCCCGAAATCAGGCCGATGGCGACCGCTATGGCCTCCGCGAGCAACACAAACAGCAGCGGTATCGAAACCGGGAGACTCGGCAGCCCGAGCGCGATCAGGCCGATGATGGCGAGGCCGAGCAGCAGCCCGCCAATGCCGCCAAGCGCGGCAAGCAACACCGCCTCACCGAGAAAGAGCGTCAGGATCTGCTGCCGCCTCGAGCCGAGCGCGCAGAGGAGCCCGATTTCGCTCGTGCGCTCGCGCACGGCGATCGTCATGATGGTGAAGATGCCGACGCCGCCGACGAGCAGTGAAATGCCACCGAGCGCACCCACGGCGAGCGTCAGCACGCCGAGGATCGAGCCGAGCGTGTCGAGCATCTCCTGCTGCGTGATGAGCGTGAAGTCCTCACGGCCATGCCGCGCGATCATCAGCCGCTTGATTCCACCGACCACTTCATCGGCCGAGACCCCCGGCGCATACAGCACGTCGATTTCGAAGAGCCCCTGACGGTTGAAGAGCGTGAGCCCGCGTGCCGCGGGAATGTAGATGCTGTCATCGAGATCGACGCCGAGCATGTTGCCCTTGCTTTCCATCACGCCGATGACGCGGTAGCGCTCGCCGCCGACCCGCACGAGCTCGCCGAGCGGATTGCGATCGTCGAAGAGTTCCGTGCGCATCTTCGAGCCGAGCACCGCGACGGCGCGCGGTGCCGTCGGATCGTCGTGCGGCAGGAAGCTGCCGATCGACACCTTGAAGCTGAAGGCGCGCGCCATGTCCGCACCGGCCGCGCTCACGAGGGCCCGCCGCACACGACCGTTCACCTCGACGTCGGCATTGCCCTGCACGAACGGGACGACGCTGGTCGCATAGGGCACCCGTTCGAGCGCGAGCGCATCGTCGATGGTCAGGGGCCTCAACGAATTGATCGCACCGATCGAGCCGCCGAAGGTCTGGCTCTTGCCGGGCTGCACACCGATGATGTTGGTGCCGAACTGCGTGAACTGCTCGAGCACGTAGCGCTCGAGCGTCGCGCCGATGGTCGTCAGCACGACGACCGCCGCGACACCCATGCCGATGCCGATCGCCGTGAGAACCGCGCGAGCACGGCGGGCGCGAATGGCGCCGAAGGTGAACGACAGGTAGTCGTGACGCCGCATGCCGCTACAGCTTCCCGGCGAGCGCGAGCACGGGGTCGAGCCGTGCCGCGCGACGCGCCGGCAGGATGCCGAAGATCAGGCCGCAGGCGATTGCAACGACGATGCCAAAGATCACCGCCCAGAGCGGCGCCACGGCTTCGAACGGCAGCACCTGGCGTGCGGCCCAGGTGACGAGTTCGCCGATTCCAAGACCGATCAGCGAACCGAGGAAGGCGAGCAGGACCGCTTCCATCAGAAAGAGCCGCGTGATCTGCGCCGGGCGCGCCCCGAGCGCCTTCAGGAGGCCGATCTCCGCCGTGCGCTGGCTCACCGCGACCAGCATCACGTTCATGACGAGCACGCCCGCGACCAGGAGGCTGATCGCGGCAATCGCGGCGAGTGCGAGCGTGAGCTTCGTGAAAAGGTCGCTGAACGTGGATAGCAACGCATCCTGCGTGATGACCGTGACGTCCTCGACGCCCTGGTGGCGGGCCTTCAGCGCCTCGACGATGTCCGTGCGCGTCCGCTGGATGTCTTGCGCGGAGCGCGCCTTCACGAGGATGCGAAAGAGGCTCGTGCGGTTGTAGATCGCCTGCGCGGTCGCGACCGGCACCACGACGAGTTCCTGCACGTCGAAGCCGACGGAGCGGCCTTCGCTATTCATCACGCCGACGATGCGAAAGCGCCGGTCGCCGACCCGGAGCCACTGGCCCACCGCGGATTGCTGCGGGAAGAGTTCCCGGGCGATATTGCCGCCGATCACACAGAACGACCCGGTCTGCTCCCAGGCGATATTGGGCAGGATCTCGCCCTGTTTCACTCCCCAATTGCGCACTTCAAAGAGGCTGTGCGTGGCTCCCATGAGCAGCGTGTCGCGCTCGCGGCTGCCGGATGAGATGGTCGCGTTGCCCACGATGATCGGCGCCGCCTGCGCCACGGTCGGGATCCTGAGGAGCGCGGCCGCATCCGCGATCGTCAGGTCCCGCGGAATGTCGCCACCAAGGAGCGCGGGATTGAGGCCGCCGGTCTCGGTCTTGCCCGGCAGGACGATGATGAGGTTGGTGCCGAGCGAGGAGAATTCGGCGGTGACGTAGCGCCGCGCCCCCTCGCCGAGCGCGGTCAGCATGACGACCGCGGCAACGCCGATGGCCATCGCCAGCAGCATCATCGAGCTTCGCATGCGGGCGCGCAGCAGCGACTGCGTCGCGAATGCAAAGAGATCGTTCGTTCTCACGGCGCCCTGCCCGGCGCTTCAGCGGCGCACATCGTCGAGCACCTTGCCGTCGAGCATGCGTATCCGGCGCGGGGCGCGATCGCCCACCAGCTGATCGTGCGTCACGACGATGAGCGTCAGTCCCTCCGTGTTCAGGCGTTCGAGGGCGTCCAGCACGTCCTTGCCCGATGCGCTGTCGAGATTGCCCGTGGGCTCGTCGGCCAGCAGCACGGCGGGCCGCATGATCATCGCACGCGCGATCGCGACCCGTTGGCGCTGACCGCCCGAGAGCTGGTCCGGACGGTGTTGCACGCGATCTGCAAGGCCGACTCTCTGCAGAAGTTCCTTCGCACGAGCCCGCCGTTCGGCGGGTGCGCGGCTCGCGAGCACCATCGGCAATTCGACGTTCTCGAGCGCGGTGAGGCGCGACACGAGATGGAAGGTCTGAAAGATGAAGCCGACCCGCTCGCCGCGCACGCGCGCGAGCGCGTTGGCATCGAGGCTCGTGGTGTCCGTTCCGTCGAGGAGATAGGTGCCGGAGGTCGGCCGGTCGAGGAGCCCGAGGATATTGAGAAGCGTCGACTTGCCGGAGCCTGACGGCCCCATGACGGCGCTGTATTCGCCCGCGCCGATACGGATGCTGACGTCGTCGAGCGCGTGCACGGTCTCGCCGCCCACCTGGAAAAAACGCGAGATGTGGCTGAGGTCGATCATGGAGCGCGCACCAGGGTGAGCGACGAGGGCGCCGCTACTTGCCCGGCGTCGCCGCCGCCTTTTCCACTTCGACCTTGGCGCCGTCCGCGACGCCTGCGCGATCGACGGAAGTAATGATGCGATCGCCCGCGGCGAGGCCCTGGACGATTTCCGTGAAATCCCAGTTGCCGATGCCGGTCTTCACGGCGCGCTTCACGGCCTTGCCGGTCGCGGGATCGATGAGCAGCACATACTGGCCCTCGATCAAGGCCGGCGTCGGCACGCGGAGTACGTTGTCCCGGACCGCGAGCACGACCTCGACGTCGGCGCTGTAGCCCGGCAGGAGCGACTCCCGCCCTTCCTTGCTGTCGATCTCGGCTTCTATTTCGACGGTGCGCGCCTGCTTCTCGGCATCGAGGACATAGGGGGCGACGCGGCGTACGTGACCCTCGAAAGCCTTGCCCGGAAAAGCGTCGAGCGTGATGCGCGCCGGCATGCCCGCGCGAATCTGCGGCGCGTCGACTTCATCGATCGGCGCCGTGATGTAAAGGCAACTGTTGTCGATCAGGTCGATGGACGGCGGCGTCGGCACGCCGACCGGCGAGGGCGTGACGAACTCACCGAGCTCGCCGTTGATCTCCGCCACGGTGCCGTCGAAGGGTGCGCGCAGGCGTGTGCGCTCCAGATTGGCGCGGGCGGTGTCGACTCCTGCGTTGGCCACCTTGATACCCAGATGCGCGGCGCGGCAGGCGGAATCCTGAGCATCCGCGCCGCCGATGACTCGCTGGGCGGCGTCTTCCGAGACGAGCTTCTGTTCGAGCATGCTCTTCGACCGCTCCGCCTCTGCGCGCGCCACCCTCGCGTTGGTGCAGGCTTCATCGCTTCGCTCGATCGAGGCGGCTGCATCCTTGGTCGCGAGATCGAGCTGCGCGCGGACGTCGTCGTTCCAGAGCTCGATGAGCACGTCGCCGCTCCTCACGCGGTCGCTCTTGTGCACGAGGAGCTTCGCGATCTGGCCGCCAGTCGCCGGTGCAAGCTTGGCCCTGCGGCACGCATTGATGGTGCCGGCACGCGTATTCGCAACGCTCGATCGAACGCTGCCCGCCTCGACGGTCGTGGCGGCAACGCTCACCGCCTTGGAACAGGACGAGAGCAGCGGGGCCCCGCCGAGCGCAAGCGCGGCGAGGCCCGTGAAAGTCAACGCATGCTTCAGCATGGAAAGCGGATCTTGCGGATGACAGCAGGGGCGGAATTATAGTGGAATGGGCCATCCGGCCGCTTGGGGAGAATGGCAGCGCATGTCTTCGGGTACGTTCTACGCTCGCGCGTTCGCGATTGCCCTGGCGCTCGGACTCGGTTACGCGCTCTGGCAGATCTTCTCGCCGTTCCTGAGCGCGATCACCTGGGCGGCGTTCCTCGCGCTGCTGCTTTATCCGGCCAATGCGTGGCTGCGACGCCGGATCGTCGGCGGGCGGACCGGCGCCGCTGCGGTCGTGACGGCCCTGACGCCCGTCATGATCCTCGCCCCCGTGACCTTCCTCGCCATCACGTTCGTCAGCCAGGCGAGAGCGCTTCTCGCCCTGCTGCGCGAAGCGGCGCAGCGCTACCAGATCAATTCGCTCGATGACCTGCAGCAGTTTCCCGCGGCCGCGCGTTTCTTCGCGTGGCTGGAGTCGAGCGTCGGCGTGAGCGTGAACGACGTGCAGACCTGGCTGGTGGAACATGCGCAGGAACTCCTGCAGCGGCTCGCGGGTCTCGGCGGCTCCGTTTTCCTCGGCGCGCTCGGCACTTTGGTCGGCTTCCTGCTCATGCTGTTCGTGCTGTTCTTCTTCCTGCGTGACGGCGACGGCATCGTGAAGCGCGCGCGCGCGCTGATTCCCTTTCCTCCCGAGCGCAAGCAGCACCTCGTCGAACATCTCGTCGCCGTCACGCGCGCCGTTGTCTACGGCATCGGCGTCACCGCGATTGCCCAGGGCGTCATGGTCGGCATCGGCTTCTGGGTGACCGGGCTGCCTTCGCCCGTCGTATTCGGGGCGCTTGCGGCGCTCCTCGCCATGGTGCCCGTCGGCGGCACGGTCCTCATCTGGCTGCCTGGCGTGCTCTGGCTCGGCTTCGGTGCGAATCGCTGGGGCTGGGCGATCGCCCTCTTCGTCTGGGGCATCATCATCTCGATGCTCGACAACGTTCTGAGGCCGCTCCTCATCTCGGGACGAGCGGAAGTTTCGACGCTCGCGGTCTTTCTCGGCGTGCTCGGCGGCCTCTCCGCATTCGGTCCGATCGGGCTCGTGCTGGGCCCGGTCCTGCTGTCGCTCGTGATCGCGCTGCTGCGCTTCGTCGAGGACGAACAGAAAGCCCAGGCCTGAAAAAGGGGACCGAAAAGGGGACAGATTTATTTTCCCGAGTATCTCGGCGACCGCACGAGATATGCGGGAAAATAAATCTGTCCCCTTTTCGGAGATACGAGGAAAAATAAATCTGTCCCCTTTTTTAGGCTAGAATTCGCGCCCCCCGATGGACGTCTCGACCCTCATCAGTCCGCTGAACGATGCGCAGCGCGCCGCAGTGACGGCTCCGCTCGAACCGACGCTCGTGCTCGCAGGGGCCGGCAGCGGCAAGACCCGCGTGTTGACGCATCGCGTCGCCTGGCTCATCCAGGTGGAAGGCGTTTCGCCGCATGGCGTGCTCGCCGTCACCTTCACGAACAAGGCCGCGGGCGAGATGCGCGGACGCATCGAAGCGCTGCTCGAACGCTCGGCGAGTTCGCTGTGGATCGGCACCTTTCACGGCCTCGCGCACCGCTTCCTGCGGCTGCACTGGCGCGAAGCGGGCCTGCAGCAGAATTTCCAGATCATCGACGCGGAGGACCAGCTCAGGCTGATGCGCAAGGTCCTGAAGGCGCTGGAGCTCGACGAGACGCGCTGGGTGCCGAAGGAAGTCACGGGCTTCATCAATTCGCAGAAAGACGAAGGTCATCGCCCGAAGGCTCTGAAGGACAACGACGACCCGACGCGCCGCCAGCTGATCCGCCTCTACCAGGCGTACCAGGACACCTGCGAACGGGCCGCCCTCGTCGATTTCGCGGAGCTGCTCCTCAGAAGTTTCGAGACCCTGCGGGATAACGCCCCGGTCCTCGATCACTACCGGCAGCGCTTCCGGCACCTGCTCGTCGATGAATTCCAGGATACCAACGGCATCCAGTACGGCTGGCTGCGCCTGCTCGCCGGCAAGACAGGAATCCCGTTCGTCGTGGGCGATGACGATCAGTCGATCTACCGCTGGCGCGGCGCGCGGGTCGAAAACCTGGCGCGCTTTCAGCGCGACTTCCCCACGGCGAAGCTCTATCGTCTCGAACAGAACTACCGCTCGACGGGCACGATCCTGAAGGCGGCCAACGCGCTCATTGCCAACAATACCGGCAGGCTCGGCAAGAATCTCTGGACGAGCGGCGAGGACGGCGAAAAGATCCGTCTGTACGCCGCGTACAACGAGCGTGACGAAGCGGACTTCGTCGTCGGGCGTATTCGCGAGTGGGCGCAGGGCGGCGGGCGGCGCGACGAGATCGCAATCCTCTACCGCTCGAACGCGCAGTCCCGCGTGTTCGAAGAAGCGCTGATCAACTCCGCCATTCCGTACCGGGTGTACGGTGGCTTGCGGTTCTTCGAGCGCACGGAGATCAAGGACGCGCTCGCCTACCTGCGGCTCGTCAACTCCCGCGCGGACGACACTTCATTCGAGCGCGTGGTGAATCAGCCGCCTCGCGGCATCGGCGCACGCAGCCTCGAAATCCTGCGAGAGGTTGCGAAGGCGAACGCCCGCCCGCTGTGGCAAGCGGCGCTGCTCGCAGCGAACCAGGGCTTGGGCGCAAAGGCGGCGGGCTCGATCGGCCTGTTCATGGCGCTCATCGATCGCCTGGCGGCGGAGATCAAGGGCCTCGAGCTCCATGAGCAGGTCGATCAGGTCATCCAGGCGAGCGGCCTCATCGAGCATTTCAAGCAGGAAAAGGGCGACAAGGGCGAGGCGCGGGTCGAGAACCTGAACGAACTCGTTAGCGCCGCGCGCGGCTTCACGCCGGAGAACGAAACGGACATGGCACCGCTCGATGCCTTTCTCGCGCACGCGGTGCTCGAGTCGGGAGAAGGCCAGGCCGCGGCCTGGGAGGACTGCGTGCAGATGATGACGCTGCATTCGGCCAAGGGGCTCGAGTTCCCGGTCGTTTTCCTGACAGGGCTCGAAGACGGCCTCTTCCCGCACCAGCGCTCGACCGGTGACACCAGCAGCATCGAAGAGGAGCGGCGGCTCTGCTACGTCGGAACGACGCGCGCAATGCGCCGGCTCTACCTGACCTACGCGGAGAAGCGGCGCATGCACGGCGTCGACAGTTACGGCGAACCATCGCGCTTCATTCACGAGTTTCCGGATGCGCTGATTGACGAAGTGCGCCCGCGCATCCAGATTTCGCGGCCCGTCTTCTCGCCCCGCGCCTCGCTCGTCGAGCGCGAGGCGTTCGGCTTGCGGCTCGGCCAACGGGTCCGGCACAACAAGTTCGGAGACGGCGTGGTGCTGCGGCTCGAGGGCCAGGGCGCGAACGCGCGGGTGCAGGTGAACTTTGAGGCCCAGGGCACGAAGGAGCTGATGCTCGCCTACGCGAACCTGGAACCGCTCGGCTGAGGCAATCGAGCCCGGACGGCCGTCAGCCCGGTCCCGGAAACGCGTCGGCCACCGATCGCAGCCAGTCGCGCAGGCGCTTCACCTTCGGCATCGTCAGGTAAGCATCCGGGCACACGAAGTAATACGAGCGCGGGCAAGGCGCGATGGTGGCACTGGCACGCACCAACCGGCCCGAGGCAAGATCCGCGGCCGCGAGCGACCAGCGCGTGAGCGCATAACCCTGCCCCTGCTCCGCGGCCGCAAGCACCGTCAGCGAATCGTCGAACAGCGATCCGCTCTCCTTCCAGTCGCGGCGCGCGCTTGGGTGCAGCCAGAAATCCCATGGCTCGTCGTCCGAGCGCAGCAGCGGAAAGTCCTTCAGGTTCTTCGTCGATTCGATCAGGCCGTGCTTGGCGAGCACCTGCGGGCTGCAGACCGGCAGGAACCACTCCTCGAGCAGCTTCTCATTGTGCACATTCGCCGACTCGCCGGTCGACATCCGGATGGCCGCATGAAAAGTCGACTGCGAGAAATCGACGGGCGTGCGGCCCGTGTGGATGCGCAAGTCGACGTCCGGGTACTTGTCGTGAAACTGGGGCAGCCGCGGCAGCAGCCATTTCTGCAGGAATGAAGCGATCGTCGTGATGTTGAGCGGGCCGCCCGCGCGGTCCTCGCGCAGCTGTTGCATCGAAGCCTGCAGATCAGTGAGCCCTCGCCGGACGCCGGGCAACAGCCTCTCGCCCTCCGCCGTGAGCTCGACCGAGCGGCCCTTGCGCAGGAAGAGCGGAACCTGCAGGTATTCCTCGAGCGTCTTGATCTGCATGCTGACTGCCGCCGCCGTGACATGCAGCGCGTCCGCCGCGTCCGCGAAACTCAGGCGGCTCGCCACCGCTTCGAACACCCGAAGCGCATTCAAGGGCAGGCGATCGAAGGCCATCGAGGCTTCAGCTTTGCTGACCGCGCCTTCAGCTCTCCCGTTTGCTGACTTTTTGCCCTTCTTCAAACTACGCCCCATGGAAAACGCAGGATCGAACCACCCGACGAGCCCCGGACAAGGCTATTTATTGCCCAAGGAGACGGTCATGAGCAAGCAGCATTTCGCAGGATTACTGGCGGCGATCATCGTGACGGCGGTGCAGTTCTACGCGATCGAAGCGGGCAGCGCCAGCACGCCCGGGGACCGGGGAAGCCCGGCGGTCGCCGAGGACGGCAGCTCCGACAGCCGGCAGGCGAGTCCCGCCTGAGGCTTCGCCCGGCTCAAAAAACCGCCCCGGCGCCGTCCGCCGGGGCGTTGCGCTAGAATGCGCGGCGCGTATTTCACGCTCGCCCGCGCCAACAACTCGAACCAACGTGAAAATCATCATCATCGGTGCCGGCCAGGTCGGTCGCACGGCCGCCTATCAGCTGGCGCGCGAGGAAGCGAACGAAGTCACCGTCATCGATGTCAACGATGAACTCCTGCGCGACCTGCAGGACCGGCTCGACATCCGCACGGTCTGCGGCAACGGCGCGCACCCGTCCGTGCTCGATGCAGCCGGCGCCGCAAGCGCCGACATCCTGGTCGCGCTCACGAACAGCGACGAAGTGAACATGCTCGCGTGCGAAGTCGCGTATGCGCTCTATGGCACCGCGACCAAGATCGCGCGGGTCCGCACGACGGAATATGCGGCGCGCGAAAAGCTCTTCTCCGACCGCGGCCTCGCCGTCGACGTCTGGATCAGCCCGGAACAGCTCGTCACGGAGTACATCGAGCGGCTGATCGAGTTTCCGGGCGCGCTGCAGGTGCTCGACTTCGCGGACGGGCGCGTGCGGCTCGTCGGCGTGCGGGCGCTCAAGGGCGGCTTCCTGGTCGGCCAGAAGCTGCGTGCCCTGCGCGAGCACATACCGAAGACCGATGCACGGGTTGCCGCCATGTACCGGCACGGCCGCAGCATCAAGCTCGAAGGCGATACCCTCATGGAGGAGGGCGACGAGGTCTTCTTCCTCGCCGCGCGCAAGGATATCCGGCTCGTGATGAGCGAGCTCAGAAAGCTCGGCGACCCGGTCAAGCGCGTCGTGATCGCGGGCGGCGGCAACATCGGCTTGCGGCTCGCGCGCGCGCTCGAGCGCACGACGCAGGTGAAGCTGATCGAACGCGACGCGCGCCGGGCGCGCCGTGTCTCGGAGATCCTGACCAACACGATCGTCCTGCACGGCGATGCGGCGGATGAGGAACTGCTGGTCGAGGAGAACATCGACAGCGCCGACATCTTCTGCGCGCTCACCAACGCCGAAGAGGCGAACATCCTGTCCGCCATGCTCGCGAAGCGCCTCGGCGCGAGCAAGGTGATGGCGCTCATCAACCGGCCGTCCTATGCGGAGCTCATGGAAAGCGGGCCGATCGACATCGCCATCTCGCCGCAGACCGTGACCATGGGCGCGCTGCTCTCGCACGTGCGCCAGGGCGACGTGGCAAGGGTGCATTCCCTGCGCCGCGGGGCCGCCGAGGCCATCGAGGGGATCGTGCACTCGGGCGCCGCCGGCGGCTCACGCGTGGTCGGCCAGCTCATCGGCGACATCCGCCTCCCCGAGGGCACGACCATCGGCGCCGTGGTGCGCGGCGAGGAGGTGCTCATGGCCCATCACGACACGCTCATCCAGGCCGACGATCACCTGATCCTCTTTCTCACGGACAAGCGCCAGGTGGAAGTCGTCGAGAAGCTCTTTCAGATGAGCTGATGGCATGAAATCGGTCTCGGCCCTGCGCGGCACGGTGCTGCCGATCTCGAACGTGCTCGCCGGCATCGTCGTGGTTTTCAGCGTCGCCATGCTCGTTCCGGCCGCGCTCGCGCAGTTCGAAGACGACAGCGGCCAGGGCGCGTTCGGCGTATCGGCGCTCGGCATCTTCGTTGCGGGGTGCCTTTGGTGGCTCGCCACCCGCCGCTTCCGCCGGGAACTGAAGGTCCGGGACGGCATCCTGCTCGTGACGCTCGCGTGGGTGATGGTGCCCGCGCTGGCTGCGTTGCCGCTCATGCTCGGGATACCCGGGCTGTCATTTACCGACGCGTATTTCGAAGCCGTCTCGGGGCTCACGACGACCGGCTCGACGGTGCTCTCGGGCCTCGATCACCTGGCCGCGTCGCTGAATTTCTGGCGCCACTTCCTGCACTGGATCGGTGGCATGGGCATCATCGTGCTGGCCGTCGCCGTGCTCCCGCTCCTCGGCGTCGGCGGCATGCAACTCTTCCGCGCCGAGACGCCGGGGCCGATGAAGGACAGCAAGCTGACGCCGCGGATCGCGCACACGGCGAAGGCGCTCTGGTACGTTTATGCCGGCATCACGCTGGCCTGTGTCATTTCGCTCAAGCTTGCCGGCATGAGCTGGTTCGACGCGGTCTGCCATGCCTTCTCGACCATGGCGCTCGGCGGCTTCTCGACGCACGACGCGAGCGTCGGGTACTTCGATTCGCTGCGCATCGAACTGGTGCTGAGCACCTTCGAGATCATCGCCGCCATGAGCTTCGCGACGCATTTTCTCGCGGTGCGCGAGCGCAGCCTCGCGCCCTACAAGCGCGACACGGAAGCCAAGACCATTCTCAAGATCCTCGCCGTCAGCGTGCTCGGCCTTGCGCTCTTCCTGACCGTCAAGGGCACGTACCCGGACTATTTCACGGCGCTGCGGCACGCTGCCTTCAACATCATCACCATCGCGACGACATGCGGCTTCGCCACGCAGGACTACGCCAGCTGGCCGCTGTTCGCGCCGCTCTGGATGCTGTTCCTGAGCTGCATCATTCCGAGCGCCGGCTCCACGGGTGGCGGCATCAAGATGATCCGCGCCGTACTGCTCGCCAAGCAGACGGCGCGCGAACTCACCGGCATCCTGCACCCGAACCTCATGCGCCCGGTGAAGGTCGCGCAGACCGTGGTCGACAATTCGGTGATCCTCGCGGTGCTCGGTTTCGTCTTTCTCTATTTCATGAGCGTCGTGGTGCTGACGCTCGTGCTCATCGCGAGCGGGCTTGATCTGACGGCCGCGCTGACCGCGACCGTCGCCAGCATCAACAACGCCGGGCCGGGCCTCGGCATCGTCGGTCCCACGTCGAACTATTCGGTGCTGAATGATTTCCAGACCTGGGTGTGCGCCGTGGCGATGCTCCTCGGCCGTCTCGAAGTGTTCACGCTGATCGTCATCTTCACGCCCGCGTTCTGGCGCAAATAGCCGAGGCCCGCGGACCTCGCCGCGCCAGCCGGCTGGAATCTAGAATTCGGGGATCAGCGGGAGGACGTCGGCGGCCGTGGCTGGCCGGCCTGCCGGCAATTTCGCGAGCAGCGTATCGATCAAGGGCTGCCACGCCGCAAGGCGCTCGGGCAGGCGCGGAATCGCGGCCTTCTCGTGCTGTTCGAGGATCTCGAATACCGTCTGGCCGCTGAATGGCTTTTCGCCGGTGAGCAGCTCGAACGCGATGACGCCGAGGCTGTAGAGATCGCTGCGTCCATCGAGATTCTCGCCGGTCGCCAGCTCGGGGCTCATATAGAAAGGAGTGCCGCGCACCTGCCGGCTGATGGTAATCGTGCTGTTGACGTCGACGTATTTCGCCGAGCCGAAATCGACCAGCGCGAGCGAACCATCCTGGCGCACCATGATATTCGCGGGCTTCAGGTCCCGATGCACGACACCATGGCGGTGCACGGCATCGAGCGCGAGCGCGATCCGGCGGATCCAGTCGCCTGCGACCGGAGGTGCCAGGAGCGTTCCCGCGATCGGACGCAACGAGCCCCGTGAGAAATACTCCATGGCGATGAAGGCCAGGCGATCGGTCGACCCGTAGTCGAAGACGTCGACGACGGCGGGATCGCTGATCGCCTGCGCAATGCGGTATTCCTGCGCGAACTTGAGAAGGCTGATGCGCGAGCGCTCGTCGCCTTCCGCCCGGTGCATGACCTTGAGCGCGACGGGCTGCAGGATGCGGGGCGACTCGGCGAGATACACCGTACCGAACTCGCCGCGTCCGAGGACCTGCACGGGCGAATAGCCCTTGAGGTCCGTGACCCACTCGTCGGGCTTTGCCTGCTCGTTTTCGGTGAGCCCGGCGAGCGGCACCGACAGTTTTTCGAAGAGCCCCGTACGCGACAGGTCGTTGAGCGCAATCACGTGCCTGAAACCCGCCCACTCCGCATCGCGTGCCGCGGCGTCATCGTTCGCGAGGATCGCCCAGTCATTGCAGACACGTTCGGGCGAGAGCGCCTGCGGCAGGTTGGGGAGGCTCAGGACGCTGCTCGCGAATTGCCATTCGACGAGGCAGAGCCGGTAACGACGCAGGCGATCGGCGTTGCGCATGACGAGCGCGCGTGCCGGAGCGGCCGTCTCGATCACGCACTCCCAGCGCCCGCCGATCTGCTGGCTCAGCCAGCCACGCAGCGTCGGGTCTTCCAAAAGGATGAGGAGCTGCGGCGCAGTGGCTTCCTGCGGTCGAGCAGCTGCAGCAGCGGACCTTGCGGGCGACGTCATGCCGACTCGAGTCCTTCGAACTGGCCCAGCGGGCGACGGAATCTGTTCAAGCAGGGCCAACCTTGCCCATGGCGCAAGGCGGTGGCCGAGAGTTATGTCGCAGATTGAAATGAGCCGGAGATATGTTCAATCAAGGGATGCGATTGATGCACGTGCGGCGTCCCGTGCGACGGCTTGTCACATGCCCGGCCCAAGAAAAAGGGGCGGCCCGCAATGGGCCGCCCCCCGGTTTCACACGATCGTCAGAACTTGGCCGTGAACGTCACGAACATCTGCCGGCCGAGCGCCTCGTAGGTCGAGTACGTGTTCGCGGCACCGCCGGCGGTGATCTCGAAGGTCGCGAGCGGCGGATCCTTGTCGAGGATGTTGTTGATGCCGCCGCGTATCTCGTAGTTGTCCTTGAAATTCCACGATGCAGCCAGGTCGAAGTAGCTGAACGACGGCAGCCGCGCATTGAAGCTGTTGAACGCACCGAACGCGGCGTTGTTCAGCGTCGGATCCGGGTCGTTCTGGTCCAGCTTGACCGGGCCGATGTAGCGCCACGTCAAGGAGGCCGTGACATCCCACGGCGTCACCCACGACGTTCTGAGGATGTGGCGCCACGTCGGATTGACCGTCTGACAGGTCGAGCCGTAGAGGCCGGCACAATCAAACGTGTGTGCGCCGGGCTGCGGCGTGGTCGTGGTCCCAAGCAGGTAGGCACCGTTCAGCGCAAACGTCAGCGCGCCCGTACGTTCCGACAGCGGCAGCTTGTAGGTTCCCTGCATGTCGATGCCGTTGAACTCGGCTGCAGCGACGTTCACGTTCGTCTGCACGATGTAGCCACCGCCAGCGATGTTATTGCCGGTGAGACCGCCTGTGTTCGGCGCGCGCACCAGCTGGCTGCAGTAGAACGGGTCACCCGAATCGAGGCACGTGGTCATGATGATGTTGGCCCCGAGGGCGCCGACGCCGCCGTCGAGCGTGATGTCGAAGTAATCCATGCTGAGATTCAGAGCGGGCAGCGCCCGCGGTGTCAGCGTGAAGCCGAACGTGTACGACTTGGCCTTCTCAGGAAGCAGGTTCGGATTGCCGCCCTGCAGCTGCGACAGCTGGCCCAGGGTTGCCTGCGGGATGGTGTTGGTCGTTCCGCCGTTGCCGTACTGCGCCGCGGTCACACCCGAATTCTGGCAGTCGGCCAGCGACCTGGCCGCGGGCACCAGATTGTTGTTGGTGTCGAGCGTCGGAGCACAGGGATCGTCGCCCAGTTGAATCAGCCCAACCAGCTGCGGGTTGTAGAGCTCGACGATGCTCGGCGCGCGAATCGCCCGCTGGTAGGAACCGCGGAACCGCACGTCGTCCGTCGGCGCGTATTGCAGCTCGAACTTGTAGGTGTTGGCTACGCCGGAAGTCGAATAGTCCGAGCGGCGGAATCCCGTGTCGAACAACAGATCCTTGATGCCCTTCTTGTCCTGCACCAGCGGCGCACGCAGCTCGATGAACTGCTCGGTCACCGAGATGCTGTTGTCGATGGCGACCGCGGCGCTGCCGAATCCCGACAGCTGACCGCTCAGCTCGCCGGAATCGGGCTTGAAAGCTACGTGCTCGTTGCGACTCTCGAAGCCCACGTTCACCGCGATGCCGTCCGCCGCCGTCGGCAGCTTGACACCGTATTCGCCGAGATTCACCGTCAAGTCGCCGTGGAGCGTGCGCAGGGTCGTCGTTCCATAGCCGGTGCCGTCGAGGTACAGGTAGTTGAGCTGGTCATCCGTAACACCTCCGTCCGTGAAGATGTTGTAGGGGACGCAGGGCGGCCCGCTGACGCACTGTGGATTGGCTGCGGTCCCCGTGACCAGCAGCGCGTTGTCGATCGCGGTAAAGTTCAGGTACCGGTCGTTCGTGTTGTAGAACGTCGTGTAGTAGTACTGGCCGTACACGTCGTACGTCCACGCCTTGGCAAAATCGCCTTTCATGCCGAGGACGCCGCGATAGTTGGTGTGCTCGTACTCCGAGATGCGGCCACCCCCCTCGACGTTGCGGCGGCCGATCTGCACATTCGTGGTGACCGACCCCGGGTTCGCCAGGTCCGCGGCAATCTGGGCGGGCGTGCACAGGACCGCCGCCTGCTGGGCACTCAACAGCGGATTGCTGCAATTGACATTGTAATTGCCGCTCAGCGGATCGTTGGGATTGCTGTCCTTGAAAAGTGCCGCTGGCGCCACCTCCTGGTGCGTCTGGTCGTTCATGAAACCAAACTCGGCGTACGCGCGCGCGGCGTCGGTGAAGTCGTTGTGCACGAAGAACCCCGCCGTGTAGCGCGTGTCCTGGCGGGCGAGGTAGATGTAGGGCTGGGAATTGAACGAAGCCGGAACTTCGGTGGCGACCGATCCCCGCGGGACGAAGGTGCTCCCATCCACGCTGTAGGTGACGGTGTTCGCATTGGGCCCGGTCAGGGGACGGAACCAATTGGAATTGGAGGAACCCTGGCAATCGGCGCCGTCGAGATTGGCGTTCGAAGCGAGCTGGCAGCCGCCGAAGTCACGGTCGCCGCTCCTGACGGGATCGGTAGTCAGATAGCCGAAGTACGCGGTGACGTTACCCCGGCCGTCCGCGAAGTTGGTCCCCGCGATGAGGTTGTAGGCCTGGTTGCGTCCATCGTAGGTCGTTCCCTTGAGCGGAGTGTTCCCTGCCACGACCTCCGCGTCCTGGACGTAGGTGCTGTGGTTGTTGTGCGAGTTGACGCCGAGCTGGCCGTCGATCTGGAAGCCCTCGAAGTTGGTCTTCATGATGAAGTTGACGACGCCGGCGATCGCATCGGACCCGTAGGTCGCCGAGGCGCCGCCCGTGACGACCTCCACGCGCTCGATGAGCGCAGTAGGAATCTGATCGAGATCCGGCGCCGGTTGCTGAATGAACGTGTACGGCGACCCTTGACCGAGTCGGCGGCCATTCACGAGAACCAGCGTGCGGTTCGGACCGAGACCGCGAAGATCGGCGGTCGCAACGCCACCGGCCGAGGTCAGGCCGCTGGTGCGGTTGCCGAGGTCCTGCCCGAGGTCGTTGTTAAAGTTCTGCGGCAGCTGATTGATGATGTCGCTGATGTCCGCCTTGCCGGTGACCTGGATGTCCTTGTCGGTCAAGGACACGATCGGGCTCGCGCTCTTCGAGTTAGGCGCCGCGATGCGCGATCCGGTCACGACGACAGTGGCGATCTCGCCTTCATCCCCAGGCGGAGTCTGCGCGCCGGCAAGTCCGGCGCAGATCGTGCTCGCTGCCGCACCCGTGGTCATGGCGAGCCGAGCGGCCCGCCAGTATTTGTTCGTAAGCATCTTCATCCTCCTTCGGACGAAAAGTTTTATGGGCCCTGCGGACTCCTGCATGGATCCGCCGGTCACTTTCCTGAGTTGCGCTTTTCCGCTCCCGCATAGGTGGCGTGTGCCTTACACGAGCGCGTGAAATTGCAGCCTGTGTAGTCCACGCAATTGCGGGCCAGCCACAGATTTGGGACCAAGCGCGGCAAGACGGGGACAACGCGCGTTGCGATGGGACGGATGGACCATGGCTTTGATGCGTGCGCGCAAATGCACGCGCGCGATGCGCGTTGCTTGCGCGTGGCGCAACGCGCATTGTTGTTTGTGCTCGACCCCGCGGGGCCTCGTGCGTCAGGGCACGGCCGGCGAGGTCGGGCGCGCTCTGGTGCGCGTTTCGTCCGGGCCTGACGTACTCGAATTGGGACCGGCGGCCATTGGACGGGACGAACTGCACGAATTGCAGGACGAAGCGACACACTATGGACAATCGTCCCTAGGCACTTACGTTTGGAGTTGCGTACCATTCAGAAAAACAGCCACGCCAGCGCGTTCGACGTCTCCTTGAAGCAACGCGGGCAACTGGCCGGGTGATGGCGCGACGGGAGGATGCGGGTTATGTACGACCAACTACGCAATGGGCTGCAGGCAGTCGGCAGGGCCCTGTGCGGCGGGTTTCTCGACACGGCCCCGCAGGACGGCGGCGTGCCCGGGATGAGCGAGGAGTCGAACTCCGCGAGGTGGCGACTGGTGCTGGCCGTCGCGATCCCTTTCTGGATCTACACGACGCTCGCGCGCACCGTGATGTTCGGCCTGCTGTTCGCGACCAATCCCGGGCTCATCATTGCTTCGCCCTGGATGCGCTTCCTGCAGCACCTGATCGTCTTCCCCGTGCTCGTCGTCTGCTACCGGATCGCGCTCGGCATCGGCTGGCCAGCCGAGCGCCGGGGACGTGCGGCGCTCGCTCACATCGGTCTCGGCGTGCTGTTCGCGATTCTCGCGCGCCCGGTGCTCGTCACGCTGGTCGCCGCATCGACCGGCGACTGGAAGCTCATCCATGAGCTGACCCACTCGCAGTACGGCGTGCCGCTCTCGGTCGACCTTTGGGTGTCCACCGCTTCCGACTTCTTCCTCTCTTATTGTTTCGGCCTCGGGCTCATCGCGGGCGTGTACCTGTTTCGCGAGCTCAAGCACCAGAAACTCCGGTCGGCGCATCTCGAGAGCGCCTGGATTCGCGCCCGCCTGCACGCCCTGCGCATGCAGCTCAATCCGCATTTCCTCTTCAATACGCTGAACGCCGCCGTCGCCGTCGTGCACCGCCACCCGGCCGCGGCCGAACAGATGCTCGTGCGGCTCGCCGATCTCCTGCGCCGCACGCTGCGCGACGGCGAGTCCGACCAGGTGACGCTCGAGCGAGAAATCGAATTCGTGCGCAACTACTTCGAAATCCAGCAGCTGCGCTTCGCCGACCGGCTGTCATTCGACCTCGCCGTGGAGCCGGATGTCGTGCGTGCTTCGGTCCCGACATTGCTGCTGCAGCCGCTTGCCGAGAACGCCGTGATCCACGGCATGGCGAACGACGGCGACCGCGTGTGCGTGCGCCTGAGTGCGCGCCGGGAAGGCACCGCGCTCGTCATCGACATCGAGAACAACGTGGGTACCGTGCACTCCGGCTCGCGGGGCTATGGCATCGGCCTCGGCAATACGCGCGAGCGCCTGACGGCGATGTACGGCGACCGGCAAAGCATCGAATTCTTCCCTCCGCAGAATGGAGTCGTGCGGGCCCGTGTTCGCATTCCTTATGTGCCGCTCGCCGCCTGAGCCGGCCTGCCCGTAACGCAACAGGAGACGATCCATGTCCCAGAGCTCGCAGATGTCCGCCGCCCAGCGCACCGATCCGCCGTCGGCGCCGCCGGCACGCGGCGCCAGCAGCGCGACCATTCGCACCCTGATCGTCGACGACGAGCCGTTCGCCCGGCAGCGGCTGCGGGAGCTCTGCGCGCTCGAGCACGACGTCGAGCTCGTCGGCGAATGCGAGCATGGGAACGAGGCCATACGCCAGGCGCAGGCATTGAAGCCGGATCTCGTGCTGCTCGACGTGCAGATGCGCGGCGTCAACGGTTTCGACGTACTCGAGCAGCTCACCGACCATGTCCCGCTCGTCGTGTTCGTCACGGCCTACGAGGAGTACGCAAGCGACGCTTTCGACGTGCACGCGGTCGACTATCTCGTCAAACCATTCGACCGGGCGCGCTTCCAGCAGGCCCTGGACCGCGTGCGCCAGCGCCTGGCGGACGAGTCAGGACGGGAATTGCGGACCGGTATCGCAAGCGCCGTGCGCGAGGCCATGCATTCGGTCGGCGGTGGCATGCCGGCGCCCGTGAAGCGCATCGTCGCCGACAAGGATGACCGGATCGTCTTCATCGATCCTTCCGACATCGACTGCATCGAGGCGAGCCGCAACTACGTGTGCATCCGCGTCGGCAAGGAGAGCTACCGCCTGCGCTGCACGATGCAGCAGGCGGAGCAGATGCTCGACCACTCCAGGTTCCTGCGCATCCATCGTTCGATCATCATCAATACACTCAAGATCAAGGAGATGGAGCGCTGGTTCCACGGGGAATACGTCATCACGCTGTCGAGCGGACAGCGTTTCACTTCCGGTCGCGTCTACCGCCAGCAGATCCAGACGCACCTGCGTAACGGCATCAAATAGCGGAGCAGCTAGCGCAGCCGCGTGACGCTCGTCGAGCGGCCGGAAGGCAGCAGGGCCCGATACGCGCCGAGCACGCCGGCCTTGATCGTCACCTTGTCGTTGACGTCCACCGAGAAGTGCGAATCGAAGGTTGTCTGACTCCAGACCTGGCCGTTGTCGAGCTTCATCACGAGCTCGCCGTGGGCACGCGTCGAGACCTCGACCACCGTGGCGGTGAGCGACTCGATTCTTGGCGTCGTGCCTTCCCTTTGCTTGCTTTCTTCGAGCGCCACGGCTCCGCCCGCGCGGCCGAACTCGTCTTCGGGTGAATGCGCCGCGACGGGTGCGGGTATCGCGACGGGCGCAGGCGCCGCCGCCGGCGTGGATTCTGCCAGCCGCGCCAGTTCCCGGTCGAAACAGGCGAGCCGCTTGCCGTCGTCCTTCTCGCCGGCGCACGCGCGCAGGCCGGCCGGTACCGCGTCAGCGGCCACGGCCACGGCCGAATGCAGCACGAGCGCCAGGGTCAAACTCGCCAGGCCGATTCGGATCATCGAAGGTTTCCTCATATGGACCACTCGGGCTTCGTGCCCGAGTGCGCGTCGATCGCCGCGAACAGCGCCACGACGAGCGAGCGCTCCTCCTCGGAAAGCTCGGGGCGCCAGATGTCGAAGAGCAGGACGACCCGCGTCGCGTCGGTCTTGTTCCAGGCTTCGTGCTCGATGGTGTCGTCGAACGCCCAGGCCTTGCCTTCCGCCCACGGCCGGATTTCATTGCCGACACGAAAGTCCGCGGGACCCGGTACCAGCACCGGGAGGTGACAGATGAGCCGCGTGTTGATGAGGCCATTGTGGGGCGGAATGTGCGCACGCGCCTGCATCAGCGAAAACAGGATCGACGGTGAGCGGTTCGGCACCTGCGCAAAAGGTGCGTTCCTGAGAGCCGCCATGGTTTTCGGGCAACGTGCGGCATTCTCGCTGACGGGTTCGCCGTTCTTCCACAGGTAGAAGGCGCTCCAGGCAGGATTGTTCAACATTCCCGCCTGGTCCTTCTGCGGACGATTCGCATGGCCCTGCACGTAGGGCGCGAAGGTCCCGGGCTCCCCCAGGATCGCATCGAGTTCCGAGCGGATGTCGGCCGTCGCACGCTCGACGTCGTCCAGCCACGGAAACAGGGCTCGATCGTAGAACTGGATCTGCGGCAAGCCGGGGAAGTAGTAGGAACGCGGCTCCTGCACGTAAACCTGCCGGCGGCCCAGCACGATGTCGAGCGATTGGGCGAAGCGCTGGCTGGAAGTGCGGGCATCGAAGCCTTGCGCGCGCAGGCGCTCCAGGAGATAGGCCTGGTATTCGGCGGCGTAGCGCTCGGAGGCTTCCTGCGCCCGACGCAGGTCGGGCACGAGATCCGCAGGAACCTGATTGGCGGGCGGGGCACTGCGCAGGGCGGCGAGATAAAAGGATGCAGCCGATCGGCTGTCTGCGGCGGCGGCCAGATGATCGGCCTTGATGAGGAGCGCCCGGATGTTCCGGGGCTCCACCGCCAGCAGCCTTTCCGCCGCCGCCACTCTTCCGGCCGGATCGCCAAGGCCATGGCACGCGTTTGCCAGCGCCAGCAAGGTGGCCGCGTCGGTCCGGCCGCCGGTCACGGCCCGCGACAAGTATTCGCGCGCGCGCTGCATGTCGCCCGCGCGCAGCGCCTCCAGGCCTATTCGCTGATCGGTTTCGGTGCCCTGCATGGCATCGAATTATGACGCAGGCGGCGCCCGCTGACGCAGGCTTGCGCGCCAGTCCAGCGTAGTTATGCTGGCCACGATGCGAGGGGGAGCGCCATATAAATGAATAGCCGGGTAGCGGGCGACACGCCCGCTGGACTGCATCAAGCCGCCCTGCGGGCGATGTCCGCGGGCGACCTGGCGGGGGCCGAAGCCGCCCTGCTGAAGCTCCTCGATCTGGACCGGTCGAGCGTGAGCGCCTGGCTCAATCTGGCGGCCGTACGCCGCCAGCTGCGCGACTCACCGGGCACCCAGGCGGCCCTGCGCGAAGTCTTGCGGCTCGATGCGCGCAATTTTCCTGCCCTGCTCATGACAGCCACCCTGCTGGAGCGCGACGGCCAATTGAAGGCGGCGGCAAGTGCATATGGCGTCGCCCTGGCCCAGGCCCCGCCGGAACACTACCTCGACGCGCCAACGCTGCAGGCCGTCAACCACGGCCGGACCGTCCACCAGAAACATACCAACGAGCTCGATGAATTCATTCGGGCAGCGGTTGCGGACACCGCGAGCCAGTGCCTGCCGGTGGAGCGCAAACGCATCGACACCTTCATCGGCACGACCTTGCGGACCCGCAAGCGCTACCAGCAGGAGCCGCTCGAGTATCTCTACCCCGGCCTGCCGTCGATCGAATTCTACGAGCGCGAGGAGTTTCCGTGGCTCGCCGAGTTCGAAGCCGCGACGGAGCCGATCCGCAAGGAACTCGCCGTCATCGTCCGCGAGGACCAGGGCGGATTCGCGCCGTACATCCACTACGACGATCACCTGCCGCTCGATCAATGGCGCGAACTCAATCATTCGCCCCGCTGGAGCGCCTTTCATTTCTTCGAGCACGGCCGGTTGATCGAGGAACGGGCCCGCCGCGCGCCACACACGATGCACGCGGTGCAGCGCTTGCCCCAGCCGCGGGTGCCGCTGCGATCACCCTCGGCGATGTATTCGGTCCTGACACCGAAGACGCGCATTCCGCCGCATACCGGCGTCGCCAATTTCCGCCTGGTCGTGCACCTGCCGTTGGTGATACCGCCCGGCTGCGGTTTTCGCGTTGGCAGCGAGACCCGGGAGTGGCGGATCGGCACGGCCTGGGTGTTCGACGACACGATCGAGCACGAGGCCTGGAACGAGAGCGAGGAGACGCGCGTCATCTTCATCTGCGACATCTGGAGCCCGCGCCTGTCCGAGGACGAGCGGCTGGCTATCGGCCGGGTCATTGCGGCAGTCGACGCGTACAGCGGCACGACGTCGTCGTCCAGCGTCTGACCGGCTGCCGGCGCTATCATCCCACTCCACGACGGCATCGACAGGAAGACACCCCCGTGTTTCTGAGAATCAGAAATCTCCTTGCGCCGGCCGAGATCGCGCGACTCGCCGCACTCGGCCGCGAACTGCGCTTCGTCGACGGCCGGGTTTCGAACCCGGCGAACCAGACCAAGGACAACCTGCAAGCGGATGCCTCGGACCCGCAGTACACGGAGTCCGTGCAGGTCGTCAGCAATGCCTTCCTGCGCTCGCGCGAATTCATGGAGTTCGCATTGCCGAAGCGCGTGGCGCCGCCGCTTCTGTGCCGCTACGAGCCGGGCATGAAGTACGGCGCCCATGCGGACGCGGCGCTCATCCCCTTGGGCGCGTCACGACTGCGATCGGACCTTTCCTGCACCGTGTTCGTGAACGACCCGGCGAGCTACGACGGTGGAGAGCTCGCCATCGCCATGGGCAACCAGACGATCCCGTTCAAGTACGCCGCGGGCGAAGCCATTGTGTATCCATCGACGGCGCTGCACGAGGTGATCCCCGTACGCTCGGGTCAACGGCTGGTGTCGATCACGTTCATCGAGAGTTTCATAGCCGACCAGCACCAGCGGACCCAGGTCTACGAGCTCAACGAGATTGCGGCGCTCGAGGGAAAGAGCATGGCCTGGGAGAGCCGCGTGCGGCTCGACGTGGTCCGGCAGAACCTGATGCGGATGTGGTCGTCGACCTAGAGACCGCACTCGTTCAGCACGCGGGCGATGCCAGCATCGCCCTTGGCAAGCGATTCCAGCCAGACAAGGCCGCTGCGGATCTCGGCCTGGTTGCGCCGTCGCGAGTCTGCCAGCACTTCGGCCCGCAACAGTGGCGAATACTCATGCTCCGGCGCCTTCGAATAACGGGTGAGCACGGGGCTGCGCTCCACCTGCGTGGAAAAGTCTGCGGCAACGGGCAGGCCGAGGTGCGCGGCGATCTGGCTCATGCCGGTACCGACTGTCGACAGCAGCTGGTCGAAATCAACGCACAGCACCTGGTTTGCAAGCTGCCGGACGGCGTCCTGCTGGCTGCAGGTCTCGGCGAGCCACCCGAGCGCAGCGAGTTCACCGAGCAAAAGCGTGTCGGGCGATGCCAGCGGCCGGCCCAGCTGCCGTTCCAGCCGGCGCATGCGGCCAGGTGCATGGCCGCGCAGATCGACCGGTGAATTCTCTCCCGCAAGGAGCGTCGCGAGATAGGGTTCCGCGCGGACATTCAGATAGATTGCCCGCGAAGCGGCGTGCCGCTCGAGGATGGCACCCGCGATCCGTCCTGCTGTGCTCGTTGCCTTGACCACAGTCGCAAGCCCTGCTGGGTAGGCGCGGCTCCAGATACACATCAGCCATTGGCAGAGGTCGCGGAATTGAACCGCGCTCAGGCCGGACTCCGGCCGCCCCAGCCCGTCGTGGGCTTCGGCAAGCGTCCGCAACGTCAGCGGTTCGCGCAAGGAAAGCACGCCGGTGATCTCGCCGAGAAGCCGGCTCACGAGCGTCGACCCGACATGCCCGGTGTGAAAGATGAAGTGAACCGGGCGCGCATTGCGTATCCGCCCCGCCGCCTCCGCGACTTGCCCGGCGGCAATCCAGGCGCCTTGCGTCGAGGGCTGAATGACGCGGTCATCGAGGAAGCTCGCCGCACGATAGATACCCGCATCGAACGCCACGAGCAGCGCGAGCTCCCGGGCGAGATCGAGCTTGTGAAGATGGATGTCCGGCGATAGCGGCAATCGCGCCAGCAGGTCGTCGGCGAGCGTCTGAGGTCGATTCACGCGCGCAAGATTACGGACAAAGGGGCATCCGCTCAAAAAAAAGCGGCGATCCCGTGAGGGACCGCCGCCAGGTTCAACGTAGTCGATTCGAGTCTTAGAACTTGA
Source organism: Steroidobacteraceae bacterium (assembly GCA_035644395.1). Classification (GTDB taxonomy): domain Bacteria; phylum Pseudomonadota; class Gammaproteobacteria; order Steroidobacterales; family Steroidobacteraceae; genus JBGPLJ01. The sequence goes on along the minus strand of DASQOR010000090.1, from coordinate 108,932 downwards.
CGCTCACACCACCGAAGATGTAGCGGCCGAGCGCATCGTAGGTCTGCGGGAACGTGTTGCCGTTGCCCGTAGTGCCGACGGTCGCGGTCAGCGGCGGATCCCTGTCGAGGATGTTGTTCACGCCGAGACGGACATCCACCTTCTCCATGACCGTGAAGCTGCCGGCCAGGTCGAAGTAGCTCTGCGACGGCAACGTGTAGTCGATGCGGACCGGATTGCCTCCGAACAGATCGACCGAGCTGTAGTAGCGCCAGGTGAAGGCGAGATCCAGGCCCTTGCCCGCACTCGTCCAGCCGATGCGCGCATGGTGACGCCAGGTCGGGTTCGGGACGCCGCAGCTCGAGGTGTAGAAGCCTGCGCAGTCATACGACGGCAGAATGCCCGGCAGCGGATCGGTCTCCTTGCTGTCAAGCCACGTGCCCGTCAGGTTGAAGTTGAACTTGCCGGCGCGCCCGAAATCGAGCCCCGCGTAGTTCACGTTCACGTCCACGCCCGTCGTCGAGAGCGAACCGATGTTGACGTTCAAGTCGTCGACATGACCGTCGCCGATCCACAGCGAGCCGTTGCCCGCATTGCGATGGATGTGAGCGCAGAAGTTCGGATCGTTTGCGATGTAGCACGCCTTCAGCACGTTGTCTGCGCCGACCGTCGAGATCGAGTCTTCGATCTTGATGTCGAAGTAGTCGAGCGTAACGCTCAGGCCCGGAGCGAAGCGCGGCGTGAAGATCACGCCGAACGACGTCGTGTCCGACTTTTCCGGTGTCAAGGCGGGGTTGCCGCCCTGCAGGAAGTTGTACTGGCCCGCCGGGCTCGACAAGGCTGGTGCACCCTGAGTTGCGCCCACAGCCGTGGCCGTCGCGCACTGCGTCGCGGTGACCGGGATGTCCGGGCGGCCAGCGGCGCCGCACGGGTCATCGACCATGTCGAACAAGTTGAAGCCTTGCGCCGTGAACAGCTCGATCACGTTCGCCGCACGTACCGCCCGCTGGTAGCTGGCGCGGAAGCGGATGTCCGCCGTCGGCGCCCAGTCACCACCGATCTTGTAGGTGTCGGTCGTGAGATCCGAACCATAGTCCGAATAGCGGTAGGCAACGTCGATCGCGATGTCATGCGCGCCCGGCTTGTCCTGAACGAGCGGCACGCGACCTTCCATGAAGAGGTCGGTGACATTCGTCGAACCCGCGAGGCCGATGGTCGGACCGCCCGTACCCGAGAGGCCCGCCGTCGTCAGCAGGTCGTCCGTCTTGTTGGTCAGCTTGTCGCGGCGATATTCCACGCCGAAGGCAAGCTTGATCGGCTCAGCAGCGGTCGGCAGCTGTCCGCCGATGCTGCCCAGGTCACCCGTGACCGACGCGTTCAGGACTTCCTGGTCGATGACGCCCGTCTGGAGGCCAGGCGACTGCAGGTAGTTCAGCTGGTCCTGCGTGACGCCGCCGATCGTGAACGGGTTGTACGGCACGCAGTTCGGATCCGCGCCCGTCACCGCAGCCCGGCAGGCCGGCGCCGCAAGGGGGGCGCCCAGCGCATCGAAGCCAACCACGTCCATCGCATTCTTGAGCTTCGAGATCTGGAAGTAGTTGTTCGTGATCTGGTCCGCCGAGACCCGAGCGAACTGGCCGCTCACGTCGTAGCTCCAGTCCTGCGAGATCGCGCCGCGAACGCCGGCGACACCCCGGAAGGACGAATTGTGGAAGTCCTGCTGACGTCCACCGCCTTCCACGTTGCGCCGGCCGAGGTACATCGGCACGGATGTGCTGGCCGCGATGTCGGTATTCGCGATGGCAGCCGCCGAGCAGCCTACCGCCGTCGCCTGCTGGGCCGACAGCAACGGGTTGTCGCAGTTGATCGTCGAGCTGTCGAAGAACGCGCCGCCCGGAGCGATCTGCGCGATCGAGCGGTAGTCCGTGAACATCAGTTCCATGTACACGTCCGCGTTATCGCTCAGCTCGTAATGGCCGAGGGAACCGAAGCTATAGTACTTGTCCGGGCGGAGGTAATGATTGACCGGTCCGAAGTTGTACTGGTCGAGCGCGTTCGAGAAGGGGCGGAACGTATTGCCGGTCGCCGAATCGACGGTGAAGCTGTAGGTGCTGAAATCCGTGAACGTGCCGGGATAGGCCGTTCCGGATCCACCGCATCCCTGCCCGGGTGTTCTGTTCAGTGTGGCAGGGTCGAGATCCGCGTTGCCCCACGCACCCAGGGTCGGAGCCGTGGTGGACAAAGTACAAGCGGAGAAATCGCGATTCGCCTGCAGGACCTCATCGTCCTTGCGGATCGTCGCGTAGGCCGTGATGTTGCCGCGGCCGTCTTCCGTGCCGACGCCGAGCATGATCGAGCCTTCGCGCCCGTAGCCGTCCGTCACGTTGTCATCCGGCAGCACGAACTGCGACGGATTGGACTGCGCCCTGAACTTGATCTGGTCGACCAGCTTCAGTCCGTCGGGACCCGGACCGCCATAGCTGTTGTTGTGCTGGTAGAAGTTGTACTGGCCGTCGATCTGCACGCCCGTGAAGTTCTTCTTCATGATGAAGTTCACGACGCCGGACACCGCGTCCGAGCCGTAGACCGCCGAGGCGCCACCCGTGAGGATTTCGACGCGTTCGACCATGATCGTCGGGATCTGGTTGAGGTCCGCTGCCGAGTTCGTGACACCGCCGTAAGGCATGCGGCGACCGTCGACGAGGACCAGCGTGCGGGCGGAGCCCAAGCCACGCAGGTCGACCGTTGCTGTGCCGGTTGAGCCGTTGGCAACCGTCGCATTCTGTGCGGCGAAGGCCTGCGGCAACTGGTTAACGAGATCTTCGATGCGGGTCACGCCCTGCGTAGCAACATCTTGCGCCGTCACCTGCGTGACGGGGCTGGTCGTCGTCAGGTTAGGTTGGGCGATGCGCGATCCCGTCACGATGACGGTGTCGACGCTCTCGCTCTCCTGTTCCTGAGCGAACGCAGGCATAGCTGCACCCGCAGCACCCACCGCACCCACAATGAGTGCGTGATGTACCGCGCGCGCGACTTGCTTGTTTCGAATCATTGGATCCTCCTGCAAACGGTGTCGCCGTTGTCATTTATAGATGTGTAAAGAGTCCCTCCGATGCACGGCGCATACCGACGCCGCAATGGCACCAGAGACACTTGTGGCCGGCATGATAATTGGCAATTTCCCGAGGCACAAGCACGTGTGGCAACGAAACCACATATATTTTCCGGGGCCGGACAGCGGTTCGTCCCAGATTCACAGCGTCTCAGCACAGGAAACCACCGGGTGAAGTCAGGGTACATAACCACGACTCGTGCTTGTCGTGAATCCGCAACGCTTGTCCCTGGGCTGGCCAGCCGGTTGTCAAATGCTTGTCGAGAGCGCCGGTTCGGACCGCGCGGTGCCTTATCCTTCGCCAAATGAATGACGCCGAATTCAGGAGCACGATTGAGCGCGGCATCGCCGCCCACTGGACGGGCCGGTTTGCCGAAGCCCTGGCTTGCTACCGCGAGGCCCTCGCGGCTCGGCCGCGAGATGCCGAGGCGATGAGCCTCGCCGGGCTGGCCATGAGCCGGACCGACGAGGCTGCGCAGTCGCTGGGGTTGCTACGCCGGGCGGTCGAACTGGAGCCATTGCAACCCGGCTTTCGCGTGAACCTCGCCGAAGGCCTGCTGGCGACCGGCGCCGTGGATGAAGCGCGGCAGGTGCTCGATGCGGTGGTCGGGCAGTTCCCGGACAACCTCAATGCCTGGGAAAAGCTGGGAGACATTGCCGCGAGTGGCCGGGACTGGGACACGGCCGCAGCCGCCTGGACCCGCGCGATCGCCTGCAACGGGCGAGGCTCATCCCCGGCGATCAAGCTCGCCCGCCTCGAAATCAGCCGCAGTCAATTTGAGGCCGCGCTGCACGCCCTGGAGACGGCGGCAGCGCGCGCGCCCGACGACCCGACTCTGCTCGCGCTGCAGGGATTCGCACTGACCGAGCTGCGCAACTGGCCGGCATTGCTGGCGATCGCCTCCGATTGGGTCCGCCGCTTCCCGGAGAGCATCGAGGGTCGGCGGCTGGCGGCCCGAGCGGCGTTCGAGCTCGGCCGGCACCGGCAGGCCTGCGACTGGTTCGCCAGGATCCTGGACCTGCCGGCGGCGACCGCGGCCGACCTCACCGCGTTCGCGGGCCTTTCATTGCACGCCCTGGACTTCGAAGCGGCGGCGGCGGCACTCGACCGCGCGCAGGCCCTGGATCCGAAGAACGCCGAGATGCTGTCATGCCGTGCGCAGCTCCTTATGTATCGGGGGCGATTCGCGGAGGCTGCGGCCTGCTGCGAGCAAGCGCTCGCCCGCAATCCCGACCATGCGCCCGCGCTGACCATCTTGAGCCGGCTGCGTCGCGGTCGATTGTCGGATGCCGAGCAAGGCAATGCCGCGCGTCTCGCCGACGATCACAGCGCGCACCTCGATCATCGGATTGCGGCCGCGTTTGTCGTCGCGCACTCGCTCGACGCGGTCGACAATATCGACGTCGCGTTCCATGTCTACGGTGGGGCGCACTTCCTCGCGCTCCAGCGCGATGGCCTCGAGAAGCGCAAGTACGACCGCGAGCAGGTCGAAAAGCGCGGCCGGTGGCTGGCCGGGCTGCCATTGGTGCCTGCGCTCACCGATGCGACAGTCGGCGGGCCGCGTCCTGTTTTCATCTTTGGAATGCCGCGCTCCGGCACGACGCTCATCGAAGCGGTGCTCGCCGCGCATCCTCGCGTATTCGGTTGCGGCGAGCGCCCGGCGATGCAACAGGTCCTGCGGGCCTTCATCGGTCTGGAGGCCGCGGGACGTGCGCCCGACACGGCGCAGCTGCGCGATTGGGCGGCAGCCTACCTGAGCGAGCTACCCGGCCTGGACGGCAAGGAGCAGGTAACGGACAAGCATCCGCTCAACTTCGAGACGGCTGGCCTCATCACGCGCCTCTTCCCGAATGCGGCGCTCATCCATGTCCGCCGCAATCCGGTCGAGACCGGGTTTTCGATCTACCGGCAGGAGTTCAACAAGCACTGGGTGTTCGCGCACCAGTTATCAGACATCGGCCACTATTACGGCCATTGCGCGCGACTCGCTGCGCATTGGAATCGCGCGCTGCCCGGGCGCATCACGACGATTCAGTACGAGGATTTCGTTGGGGATTTCCCGACCGCGGCCCGGGCGCTCATCGATGCCTGCGGCCTCGAATGGGACCCGCGCTGCCTCGACTTCCAGACAACGCCGCGCGCCATCGCGACCTTCAGCACGGTCCAGGCGCGCGAGCCGGTGCGCAATACGAACGGGCGGGCCGCGCGCTACGAGAAACACCTGCCGGCGCTCGTCTCCGCGCTCGAGGAGGCCGGCGTCGACCTGCAAACCGGCGCCCTTCGGGAGTAGTCAGTCCGGGCAGGCCTCTCAGACTTCGAGCCGGCGATTGCGCGTTTCGGGAATGAGCGGCACCAGCAGTAATGCCAGGAGCGGCACGAAGCCGACATAGAAGAGGATCCGTGACGCGCTCGCGATCGCATTGGATCCCTGCATCGCGACCCAGCCGACGAGAAACGGGCCGCCCGCCGCGAATACGCGCCCGAAGTTGTACGTGAAGCCGGCACCGGTCGCCCGCAGGCGCGGCGGGAACAGCTCCGGCAGATAGAAGGCAAACACGCCGAAGACCCCGTAGGAGGCGAGGCCGACGAAGAAGCTCGTTCGCAGGGCGGTCAATGGCTCGAGGGGAAGCCCGAACATGTAAGAATGGTGAGAAGCAGGGCCCGTGCGCGGCCGATGCGGTCGGCAATCTGTCCGAAGAGCACGCCGCCGATTGCCCAGCCAATGAGGAGGAGCGAGGTGAGAATGCCGTTCCACTGGACGATCGCCGCTTTTGCGGCCGGGCTGCCGAGCTCGAGGCCGAGCAGGGTCGGAATGCAGTTGGGCGCGACGTAGTTGAAAAGGAGCGCGTCGAATACATCGAAGCCCCAGCCGAGCCACGCGGCGGCCAGCACCAGCCAATGCCGGCGCTCGAGGCCCAACAGCAGCGGTCGCGTTGCGGCGCTCACGCGAGGCTCAAGTGAGGATTCCTGGCACGATCGGGCAAGCATGCCTGCACGAGCCGCTCGTCCCGCTGCCGCTGTTCCATCAACTGCCCTGGATCGGCGAGGCCCGCAATCTGATTCTCTTCTTCCACATTCCCGGGAGGCGAGGGCAATATTGCGTTGCTGAATTCAGCATTTATGACGTATCGGCCCAGCCCGGTGTTTGCAAGTTCCACAATCAGGATCCTCATGGCCTGGTGGGAGATTCTTCCCATTTTCGGCGGCCGGCCGCGTGCAAAGCAACCAAGCCTGCTCCTCTCATCGCCAAATTTCCTCGGCCTGTGGATTGCGAAGGCCAAAACTACCCTCAATCGAGGGCGACTGGCACGATGGCTCGCCGGGCATCAACTGGGGTAGCGATGATTGTTCTTCTTCAGCGCGTATCGAGCGCGCGAGTGCGGGTCAATGGCCGCGTCGTCGGCGCAATCGACCGCGGCGTGCTCAGCCTCGTCGCGGTCCAGCAGGGCGACACGGCCACCGAAGCAGATCGTCTGCTCGAGCGCCTGCTCAACTACCGGATCTTTCCCGACAGCGACGGAAAAATGAATTTGAGCGTGCGTGACATCCGGGGAGGCCTCCTGGTCGTATCCCAGTTCACGCTGGCGGCCGACACGCGCAAGGGCAACCGTCCGGGGTTCAGTCGCGCGGCGGCACCGGAAGAGGGACGGCGACTCTTCGATCACTTCGTCGATCGCGCGCGGGCCGAGCACGGCCAGGTCGCGACCGGTGAGTTCGGCGCCGACATGCAGGTCGAGCTCGTCAACGATGGCCCGGTAACATTCTGGCTCGAGGTCGCGCCGCCGGTTTCTGCGTGAATCGCGTCACGGCCCCGGCACGCCGACATGACGTGTGCCTTCATGTTTCACCGTCCTCAGAAACCTTTCGCGTATGATGACGGCGGTTCGGTTTATGTCACGAGGAGCGGGTCATGGGCCCCATTGGATTCAAAGAGTTACTGATCATTCTGGTCATCGCTCTGCTCATTTTTGGCGGCAAGAAATTGAAGTCGCTGGGCTCGGACCTGGGTTCCGCCGTCAAGGGCTTCAAGAAGGCGATGAACGAGGGTGACACCGACGAATCCGCGAAGCAGCTGAAGCACATGGAAGGCGACGCGGAATTCGAAGGCGAGAACAAGACCACGACCGGCGCTGGCAAGACCGCCGCCAAATAGCCGGCGTCCCTGTCGCGATGTTCGACGTCGGCTTCTCCGAGATCCTGCTGATCGCGCTCATCGCACTGCTGGTCCTCGGTCCCAAGAAACTGCCGAAGCTCGCCCAGGACATCGGCCGCTGGGTGGGACGGGCGCGCGCCATGGCGCGACAGCTCCGCAACCAGCTCGATCAGGAAGTGGCCGCCGAGAACTTCGGCTTCGATGACGGCAAGCCGACGACGGCGCCCAAGCCGGCAGCACCCGTCACGCCCGCGCAACCTGCCGCGGCCGCGCCGCCCGTAGAGACCCCGCCATCCGCGGCTCCCGCCGCCAGCGGCCATGAGCGAACCGGAACCTGAAGCCCAGGAAGATCTGAAGGAGGGCACGCTGATCTCGCACCTCCTCGAGCTGCGGGACCGGTTGCTGAAGGCCGTGTTCGCGGTCGCGATCGCCACGGTGCCCTGCATGATCTTCGCGAACGAGATCTTCTCGTTCGTGTCACGGCCGATCCTCGCACTCCTGCCGAAAGGCTCGAGCCTCATCGCGACCAACCTCACGTCGACCTTCACGACGCCTTTCAAGCTTGCCGTGTGGATCGGCGTCTTCGCCGCGATGCCGGTGGTCATCTATCAGCTCTGGGCCTTCGTCGCGCCGGGCCTCTACAAGCGCGAGAAGCGCTTCGCGGTGCCGCTGCTCTTCTCGAGCGTCATCCTGTTCTATGCGGGCGTCGCATTCGCCTACTACGCCGTGTTTCCGGTGCTGTTCGGCTTCTTCCTCACGACGGCGCCGCAGGGCGTCAACGTGATGGCCGATATCTCGAGCTATCTCGATTTCGTGCTGACCCTCTTCTTCGCGTTCGGCGTCGCTTTCGAAGTACCGGTGGCGACGGTGCTCCTCGTCGCGACCGGACTCGTGAAACTGAAAACGCTGACGGGCAATCGCGGCTACGTGGTCCTCGCCATTTCGATCATCGCGGCGATCCTCACGCCGCCCGACGCCGTGTCGATGTGCCTGATGGGCGCGCCGATGTACCTGCTCTACGAGTTCGGCATCATCATGACGCGTGTCCTCGTGAAGAAGCGCGACGACGTGGACGAAACCGCCGACGCGCAGGCGCAAGCCCCGCAAACCAAGTGATCCGTCCCGCGTGCCGGCTTGCCGCTCGCGGGCAATATGGGTCACACTTCGGCGAAACGAGCGCGGCACATCCGCGCTTTGCAGCATTCGGGGAATAAGAAAAATGAACGATTCCCAGGCGACCTTCTTCGGCCACCCGCGCGGTCTCGCAACGCTCTTCTTCACGGAGATGTTCGAGCGCTACACGTACTACGGCATGCGAGCACTGCTGACGCTGTTCCTGACCGCCGCTGTGGTCAATGGCGGTTTCGGCATGACGCAGCAGGAGGCCGGCGCCATCTACGGCATTTACACGGGAGCGGCGTATCTCTTCTGCGTGCCGGGCGGATGGGTCGCTGACCGGATCATCGGCCAGCAACGCGCAGTCTGGTACGGAGGCATCCTCATCGCCATTGGCAACTGCTTGCTGGCGATTCCGGCCGGTCGCGAGCTCTTCTATCTCGGCCTTCTCGTGAGCGTGTCGGGCGTCGGCCTGCTGAAGCCGAACGTGAGCGCGGTGGTTGGAGCACTTTACAAGGATCAGCCCGGTTACCGGCGCGATGCGGGCTTCTCGATCTTTTACATGGGCATCAACCTCGGCGCCTTCATCGCACCGCTGATCGGCGGGCCGGTAGGCGAAAAGGTCAGTTTCCGGCTCGGCTTCCTGGTCGCCGCCATCGCCATGATTATCGGCGTCGTGCAGTTCCGCTTCACGCGGCGTCACCTCGGCGACGCCGGCTCAGAAGGCTTCGCCAGGGACGCGAGCCAACGCTCGCAAAGCGTGCGCATCGCCGTGGCAGGTGTCGGCGTGCTGATCGCGCTGGCGGCGGCAACGTACTTCGGGGTCATCCAGCTGACGGCCACCCAGTTCGCCGACAGCATGCTTTACGTCATGGGAGCGATCGCCGTCATCGTATTCGGCGGAACCCTCTTCTTCGGCGGTCTCGATGCCAGCCAGAAAAAACGCATTGCCGTCATCTTCGTCTTCTTCCTCTGTGCTGCCATGTTCTGGGCGGGATTCGAGCAGGCGGGCTCGACCTTCAATTTCTTCGCGCGCGATTACACCGACCGGTCGTGGCTCGGCAGCTGGTTCGAAGACGGCCAGCATCCGGCGAGCTGGTACCAGTCGGTGCAGCCGCTGTTCGTGATCCTGCTGTCGCCGGTCTTCTCCTGGATCTGGATCTCACTCGGCCGGCGCAATCTCGATCCTTCGGCTCCGCTCAAATTCGGCCTCGGCCTCCTGCAGCTTGGCGCCGGGATGGGCGTCATGGCGCTCGCGGCCGAGCTCGTAGTCTCGAGTCACGACAAGGTTCTGCCGACGTGGTTGCTGCTCACATACCTCATCCATACGACGGGCGAGCTGTGCCTGTCGCCGGTGGGCCTCTCGAACGTCACGAAGCTCGCCCCGCCGCGCTATGTCGGGCAAATGATGGGCACTTGGTTTCTGGGCGCCGCGATCGGCAACACGATCGCAGGTCGAGTCGGCGGTGAGGTCGGCGCAACCGGCGCCGAATCGATGCCTGGTCAGTTCATGCTGATGCTGTTCATCGGCGGCGGCGCTGGTGTGCTCGTGCTTCTCGCCACGCCGTTACTCAAGCGCCTCATGGGCGGCGTCAAGTAAATTAGAGCGGGATCAAACAGGGGGAAGCCAGCCATGAGGAACTCGACTCGTGCCGCCGTGCTCGTTGCGGCAGGCCTCAGCGCCGCGCTCGCGGTGTTCGCCCAGGACGCCAGCCAGGAGACGGCCGATCAGTTCGTCGCCCGCCTCAACAAGGAATTCACCGCGCTCAGCCTCGAAGCCAGCAAGGCGGGCTGGACTCAGGCGACCTATATCAATGACGACACGGAATGGCTGAACGCCAAGGCCAACGAGCGCTACCTCGAGTACTTCAGCAAGGCCGTCGAGGAATCGAAACGCTATCTCGGCCAGACCCTGAGCAAGGACACAGCCCGAGCGCTGGATATTTTGCGCCAGGGCGTATCAACTCCGGCCCCCAACGATGCCGCCAAGCGCGCGGAGCTCTCCAAGCTCGGTGCGAGACTCGAAGCGGACTATGGAGCCGCCGAGTATTGCCGCAACGAGGAGGAGAAGAAGGCGGGCAAGTGCCGCAACATCGACGATCTGTCGAAGACGCTCGCCGAGAGCCGCGACTACGACGCCGAGCTCGAAGCCTGGGCCGGCTGGCACTCCACCGCACGCGGCTCGCGCGCGAATTACCAGCGCATGGTCGTACTCGCCAACGAAGGCGCTCGCGAACTCGGGTACAAGGATCTCGGCGCCCAGTGGCGCTCCGGCTACGACATGAGCGCGGACGCGTTCGCCGCCGAGACGGAGCGTCTCTACGCGCAGGTGCAACCGCTCTACAAGCAGCTGCATTGCTACACGCGCGCAAAGCTGCAAAAGAAATACGGTGCCGACCGGGTGCCCACCGGCAAGCCGATCCCGGCGCACCTTCTTGGCAACATGTGGGCGCAGCAGTGGAACAAGATCTACGACCTGCTCGAGCCGTATCCGGGCGTCACCAATCTCGACGTCGACAAGTCGCTGAAGGAGCAGGGCTACGACGCCACGAAGATGATGAAGTCGGCCGAGAACTTCTACCGGTCGATCGGCTTCCCGCAGCTGCCCGAGACGTTCTGGGAGCGCTCGATGCTGGTGCGACCGCGCGACCGCAACGTCGTGTGCCACGCGAGCGCCTGGGACATCGACAGCGATGCGAGGGACGTGCGCATCAAGATGTGCGCGACGCCGACCGAAGAAGACCTCACGACGATGTACCACGAGCTCGGTCACGTCTATTACTACCTCTGGTACCGCGACCTGCCGTACATGTTCCAGGGCGGTGCGCACGACGGTTTCCACGAAGCGATCGGCGACACGATCAACCTGTCGATGACGCCTGGGTACCTGCATACGATCAACCTTGTCGGCGACGTCAAGCCGAGCAAGGAATTCGTCATCAATCAGCAGATGAAGATGGCGCTCGACAAGATCGCCTTCCTGCCCTTCGGCAAGCTCATCGACGAGTGGCGCTGGAAGGTTTTCTCGGGCGAGATCAAGCCCGAGAACTACAACGCTTCGTGGTGGGAACTGCGCCGCCAGTACCAGGGCATCGCCCCGGCGAACGGCCGCACCGAACAGGACTTCGACCCGGGCGCGAAGTATCACATCCCGGCGAACGTACCGTACACGCGCTATTTCCTGTCGTTCATCGTGCAGTTCCAGTTCCAGAAGGCCCTGTGCCAGGCGGCTGGATACAAGGGTCCGTTGAGCGAGTGTTCGATCTACGGCAACAAGGAAGCCGGCACGCGCTTTGCCGCGATGCTGTCGAAGGGACAAAGCCAGCCCTGGCAGGACACCCTGTTCGAGCTGACGGGCACCCGCCAGATGGACGCCTCCGCGATCATCGAATATTTCCAGCCGCTCATCGGCTGGCTCAAGACGCAGAACAAAGGCCAGCAGTGCGGCTGGTGAGGCACCTTCCATGAGCGATGCACGTATACCGCCGCAACTGACATTCAAGGCCATCGTCCTCTCGATCGCCCTGACGCTCGTGCTGATGGCGGCGAACGCCTATCTCGGACTTTTCGCGGGATTGACGATCGCTACGGCGATACCCGCAGCGGTCATCGCCATTGCGGTTCTGCGTTTGTTCGGCCCGCCGAACATGCTGGAGAACAATATCGTCTCGACGGGTGCATCGGCCGGCTCCTCAATCGCCTCGGGTGCGATCTTTACGTTACCTGCGCTCGTGCTGATGGGTTGGTGGAAAGACTTCGATTACGGCTGGACGCTCGCGATCATTGGTCTCGGCGGATTGCTCGGCGTGCTTTTCTCCGTGCCGCTCCGCCGCACGATGATCATCGAGCAGAAGCTGCAGTTTCCCGAGGGCGTGGCCGCCGCCGAGGTGCTCAAAGTCAGTGAAGGTTCGACCGGCGGCGCCAAATGGTTGGGTCTCGCGGCGCTCGCCGGCGGCCTCTTCAAGTTCGCGACATCCGGATTGCACCTCTCGCCGGAGTCGCTGACGGTCTCACGGTATTTTGGCGAGCGTACCGTCGGCTATTTCAGCTTCGGCCTGTCTCCGGCGCTCATTGCGGTCGGCTACATCGTCGGCCTCAACATCGGCGCGCTCGTCGCAGGCGGCGGCTTGCTCGCCTACTGGGTCTTCATTCCGATCTACAGCACCTGGTTCCAGCACCTCGACCCGGCGCTGGCGCAGTCGCTCATCGGCATGAGCGCGGAAGAAGCTGCCGGCGCGATTCGCGGCGCGCAGGTGCGCTACATCGGCGTTGGCGCGATGCTGATCGGCGGCCTATGGACCATCTGGTCCTTGCGCGCGTCGCTGGTCGCAGGCGTGCGCAGTGGACTCAATATGCGCGCGCAAGGCAGCGACGTGCCGCACACCGACCGCGATATCCCGATGAAGCTGATTCTGATCGGCACGGCCGTATTCGTGCTGCCACTCTTTATTCTCTACACGCAGGCCGTCGGCAGCTGGGGCGTCGGCCTCACGATGGCGATCATCATGATCATCACGGGCTTCCTCTTCTGCTCGGTGGCCGCGTATATGGCCGGTATCGTGGGGTCCTCCAACTCGCCGGTCTCGGGCATGACGATCTGCACGATGCTGTTTGCAGCGCTCGTGCTGCTCACGATGATCGGCCGTGGCGGCGTGACGGGTCCGGTCGCAACGATCCTGATCGGCGCCGTCGTCTGCACGGCGGCCTCGATCGCGGGTGACAATCTGCAAGACCTGAAAGCCGGCTACCTGATCGGCTCCACGCCGTGGCGCCAGCAGGTGATGCTCGCGATCGGAGCGGTATCGAGCGCATTCATCATGGCGCCCGTGCTCAACCTCTTCAACAAGGCTTACGGCATCGGTGTGCCGGCGTTTCCCGGCGCGCACGCATTGCCCGCTCCCCAAGCCAACCTCGTCAGGGCGGTCGCGGAAGGAATGTTCGGCGGCAAGCTCCCCTGGAACATGATCATTGTCGGCCTCGCCGTCGGTGCGCTGCTCATCGCGCTCGACTCGTGGCTCAAGCGCAGCGGCTCGCGCTGGCGTACGCCGGTGCTCGCCGTTGCGGTCGGCATCTATCTGCCGCTCGACGTTTCGACGCCACTGCTCGCCGGCGGACTGCTGTGCGAATTCGCGCAGCGCTGGCACCAGCAGCGGGGCGCCGGCGCGAGCGCGGAAAAGCTCATGCAGAACGGCATGCTGTTCGCGGCCGGCATGATCACCGGGGAATCGCTGATGGGCGTCATCATCGCAATCCCGATCGTCATCTACCAGAACGCGGACGTCATGGCGGTGCCCGAGGCCTTCCAGTTCAGCAAATACATCGGTGCCATAGTGCTCGCCGCACTCTGCGCCTGGCTCTACCAGGTAGCGACGCGCCGCCCACCGACCACCACCTAGCCGGTACCGGTGTTGGATAACTGGGGATTTCAGCCACGCCCGAGCGGCTAGAATCGGGTGGGTGAAATTCCCAGTTATCCAACACCGGTACCTCAACGCGTCGAGCCGTCAGCGGGCACTGCGCATCGTCGCGTGCTTCGCGATCCTCTATTTCGTCTGGGGATCGACCTACGTCGTCAACAAGTTCGGCCTGCACCAGCTGCCGCCGATGCTGCTCGGCGGGACCCGCTTCACGCTGGCCGGCCTGATCATGGTGACGCTCGCGCTTGCGCGAGGCGCGCGCATCGCCAGGACGCGCCGGGAATGGCGCGACGTGCTCGTCATGGGGCTCATCGGCGTCGCCATCTCGAACGCGACGAACCTGTGGGCCCTGCAATTCGTTGCCGCGAACCAGTCGGCGCTCATCAACGCGAGCTCCGCCTTCTGGATTGCCGCCCTGGGCACGCTCGGGCCGAAGGGCAATGCCCTCTCGATGCGGGCGCGGCTCGGACTCGGCGTTGGCTTCGCCGGGGTCGCGCTCATCCTGTGGCCGAAGGGCGGCTTCTCGGGCACCGTCCACTGGGCCGAACTCGCCATTCTCTTTGCCTGCTTTCTCTGGGCGACCTGCACCATGTACTACCGACACATGGAAAACCGGCTGGCGACCTTCATGTTCGTGGGCCTGCAGATGCTGAGCGGCGGGCTCGCCATGCTCACGTTCGGATGGCTGGCGGGCGAAGCGAGCCGCTGGAGCTGGGAGCCCCCGGGACTCATCGCGCTCGGCTACCTCGTGATCTTCGGCTCCTGTCTCGCATACGCGGCGTTCGCCTATCTCACGCTCAATACGACGCCGGCGCGGCTTGGCACCTACTCCTACGTCAATCCGGCCGTGGCATGCCTGCTCGCGTGGATCTTTCTCGGTGAAACGATCGCCGCGCTGCAGTTTGCCGGCATGGCGGTGATCCTCGTCGGCGTCGCGCTGGTGACTCTGGAAAGTCCGCGCGCCGGGCACGCGGCGGCGAGTGAGGACGAGGTCTAGTCCGGCGGGCCCTTGCGGACGATGACTTCGATCCGCCCGCGCGGACCGATGAACCAGGAGCCGATCCACCCGGTGAGGCTCACGATGAGCGCGCTCCAGAAGGCGGCGCCGAATCCGTCCAGGCGAAATCCATGCAGCATCGCCGCCACGAGACCGAGCATCGCGGCATTGATGACGAGGATGAAAAGTCCGAGCGTCGCCAACGTCATGGGCAGCGTGAGGATGAGTGTCAGCGGACGCACGAAGGCATTGACGATCCCGAGGAGTGCCGCCGCGAGCAGCAGCGTCGCCCCATCGTCGATAGAGATTCCGGTGACCATCCGCGTCGCAACCCAGAGACCGACAGCGACCAGGGCGGCTCGCACGAGAAATCCCAGCATGTCGGAACTCCTTGCCGGCCAGTCGCGGCCGTCGGCGCCAAGCCTACTTCGTTCGGCGGCTGTTCGTCTGCTTGGGCGGGGTCGCGGGCGGCAGCTCGCGTCCTTCGATCAGCATCAGGCGCAGCTGGCGGAAGAGGATCGGCCACCCCAGGCGCAAGCGCGCGTAAATCGGGTCCCATTCCTTGGTATCCGGGACACCCGAGCCGAGGATGCGCAGCACCGTCGACGGGCCCTTCGAGTCGAGCAGGAAGTCGTCGACGAGCGCCGTGTCGCTCGGCGGGGACCCGGGAGTCTTCAGGTACACGAGGCGCAGCCGGCGGTTCGGCTCGAACACGTCGATCTGCGCGTCGCGGCCGCCCCGATCCTTGCGCTCGACGAAATAGCGCCCGCCCGGGCGCGGCTCGACGATGGCGCGGTCTGCATACCAGCGGACGATCGTCGGCACGTGCGTCAGCGCCCCCCAGACGAGCTCGACGGGCGCTTCGATTTCGACGTGATGGGCGTAGCCGCGTGTGCGGACTGGAGGCATTGGCACTGGTCTCGAGGAAGTTTCGAGTTCAAGACGGATGCCGCGTATTCTGCCACCGCGACTTTGCGGTCAGGAAGGACCGAAGTCTAGAAATTGCGTTGCCAACCGAAGCTGGAGATCGAAATGCTGTGGGTTGAAATCGTGATCGCGCTCGCCGTGCTCGAATTCGTCGTTTTCGGGATGTTCGTCGGCCGCGCGCGCGCCCTTTACCAGGTGAAGGCGCCGGCGACCACCGGCAACGAGGTCTTCGAGCGCTACTTCCGCATTCACTACAACACGCTCGAGCAGCTGATCGCCTTCGTGCCCGGCATCTGGCTCTTTGCGAACCACCTGAGCGTGCGCTGGGCCGCACTCATCGGCGTGCTCTATCTCGTCGGCCGGATCGTGTATTTCAGGGGTTACGCGGCGGCTGCGGAAAAGCGCCACATCGGATCGCTGCTGTCGATGCTGCCGACGCTGGCGCTGCTGCTTGGAGGCCTGGGCGGCCTCGTCTATGAGGCCCTGCACACCGCGGACGCGGATGTCGTGGTCGAGGGGAATCGCCAGAATTGATCGCCGGAAACGACGGCGGGAATCGCCGTCGAGAAAGGCCGGAGCGGACGGCTGTTGCCAGCCGCCCGCTCCGACTCATCGAAGTCGGGAAGGGATCCCGTTAGCGGCGCCAGCCGCCGCCGCCGCCGCCTGAACGGCGCTGACCACCGCCCTGCGGACGCTCCTGGGCTTCGTTGACACGCAACGGGCGACCGCCCATGTCCTGGCCATTCATCGACTGGATGGCGCGCGAGGCATCGGCACGATTCATTTCGACGAACGCGAAACCGCGCGGGCGGCCCGTGTCGCGATCGAGAACGATGTTCACGGACTCCACGGTGCCGTGGGCGGCGAACGCCGTACGAACCTGGTCTTCAGTGGCTGTAAACGGGAGATTGCCAACATAAATCTTCGTCATTGAGAGAACTCCGGAAAAACTAGATACGGATGCAAAACCCGGTATGCCGCGCCGTGCCCGCATCCTCTTGCCTTGCGGCGAAAATGCATGGGGCGGCGTCGGCCCCGGTACCAGAGCATCGATCGCTAACGGCTTTGCTAAGGATTGGCCGGAAGGTCGGGCGAAAAGCCGCTGAAGGCCAAAGAAAGTAAAGTCACAAGGTCACGAGCCGGCGCGCAGACTACGGGAAGCGCCGCAGGGATGCAAACTAGCGCCAGATGATGTCGAATTCGTCGCCCACGGCGAGTTGCTGGCCGACCCCTTCGACCACGATCGCGTTCTGGCCGAAGAGCACCCCCATGAGGTCCTTCGACCAGCGGTAGCTTTTGAGCGTACGTAGCGGTTCGTCGCCCTCCACTTCGCCCGTCGCCTGATTGGTGGTGGTAATGCTGCAACGCGCGCAGGGCTTGACCACGCGTAGGCGCACACCGTCGCGCCGAAATTCGGCGATTCGGTCTTCCGCATAGGCGTCGAGGCCGTCAAGGACGATGTTCGGGCGAAAGCGCTCCATCGGCAGCGCGCGCGCCAGACGGCGGTTCAGATCGTCGAGCGACGCGGTGGAGATCGCGAGCAGGGCAAAGGCGTCGGCAAACTGCGTAATGGCCCGCGTCCCGCCGGTCCATTGCGGGTTGCTGACACGGTCCTCGCGGGCGTCGAACGCGACGAGCCTGAGCTGCGTGCCGAGATAGCGGGTAAGCCAGTCGGCGGCGGCATCGCCCTGGTCGACGGCGCGGCAGGTGTCGCGCCAGATGACGACGGGCTCGGAGGCCGCATTGGTGCGCTCCATCACCTCCAGGGCGGGCATATCCGGCGCAGCCAGGTGCAGGCCTTGCGGGGTCACTTCCGCCGCGATCAGCGCCATGCGCGGCAGCTCGCGCTGCGTCACGAACCGTCCGCCCGGGCGCACGATGAGCCAATGACGATCGTGTTCGAAGCCGGTAGCTGCGAGCGTGAGCGCGGGTCGCGAAATGCCGCGGCATGACTTGACCGGGTAGACGTGAAGCGCGGATATCCGCGCGCGCCCGCTCATGCGTCAGGCCCGCTCCGAGGCCGGCGGCTTGCGCAGTTCCTTGTCGCGGTACATGCGCCGATCGGAGAGCGACATCAGCTCCTTCATGTCGCGGCTGTCCTTGGGATAGGCCGCCGCCCCGATGCTGACACTGCAGCGGATCATGCGCGCACCGATATTGAGGCTGGTGTTGGTCACGTTGTTGCGCACCCGGGTAGCAACGGTCTGTGCCGATTCCGGATCCGCACCGGTCAGCAGCACGATGAACTCATCGCCTCCGAGCCGGGCCGCGAAGTCGGTGGTGCGGATGGAGCGCAGGATCGAATTCGCGACCAGGACGATCGCGTTGTTGCCCGCCTCGTGGCCGAACTGGTCGTTGATCGACTTCAGCCCGTCGAGGTCGATGAGCAGGAGCGAGAAGAGCCGTCCCTGTCGCTCGGCGGCCGCGTGCTCGCGACGGTAGATTTCGTTGAAGGTGCGCAGGTTGAAAAGCGCGGTCAGCGTGTCGGTCTGCGCAAGGTTCTCGATGCGATTGCGCGCGGCGTACACGTCGTAGGCCAGGGTCGTCGTCAGCCAGGCCACCAGCATGTACGGCACGAGTACGCCAAGGGCGCGGGCGACATATGCGGAGGACACGACATCGACGCCTGGATTGTCGGCCGCCAGCAGCATGTAGAGCGCCGCGACCAATGCGACTTGCAGCAGCGTCACCAGGCGCCCGAGCGTCAGCGCGCAAACGATCACCGGCAACAGGTAGAGATTGACGAGCGGACTCTGGTCCTTGCCCGAGACGTACAGGATCACCGTGATGAAGCTCACCATCAGCCAGGTTTCCACCGCGAGCTTCAGTCGCGTGAGCCGCGGAAAGAGCCGCCGGACCCTCAAAGCCGTCGCCGCGAGCGCGAACGCCGCCATCGCCGCGAGGATCACGGTCGAGCGCGCCGCTGTTCCGGGATCGAGGACGAAGTAGAGGCCGACCACCGTCAGCAACAGCGCGTCGACGACGGCGACGCTGCGAACGAAGCGCTGCAGTTCGTTCTGGCGGATTTCCGCGTCGAGTCCCTTTGTCAGTGTGGATCGCTGTTCCATGTGGGGCATTGGCGCGGGTGCCGCCTAGCTGGCGAGCCGCGCCACCTGCTTCTCCCGCTGCGGCAACTGGGTTTTGATGGCTTCGAGGGCGGCGTGGACTTCGCTGTCCCGTACGGCGAGCGGGCGCTTGTCGCCTGCATCCGCGGGAGCGGCGCTCTCCTTCTTGAGCACGATGTCGGGCGCGATACCCTTCTGGTGGATGGAAGCGCCGGACGGCGTGAAGTAGCGCGAAGTCGTGAGCTTGATGGCGCGCCCGTCGGCAAGCGGCATGATCGTCTGCACCGAACCCTTGCCAAAGGTCGTCTGGCCGATGAGTGTCGCGCGATGGTGGTCTTTGAGTGCGCCCGCCACGATCTCGGAAGCGGACGCGGAACCGCCGTTGACCAGCACGGCGATCGGTGCGCCGTCGATCAGGTCGCCGGGCGTCGCGTCCATTTCGAAGCGCGATTCGGGTGTGCGGCCGCTCGCGGTCACGATGATGCCGTCCTCGAGGAACGCGTCCGAGACCGAGACGGCCGCCTCCAGCACCCCGCCCGGGTTGTTGCGCAGGTCGAGAACGAGACCCTTGAGCTTGCCTTGCGCCGACATGCGCAGCGCGGCTAACGCCGTCTTGAGGTCCGCGCCGGTCGTTTCGCTGAACGTGGTGATGCGCAGATAGCCGTAGCCTGGCTCGAGCATCTCCTGCTTGACGCTGTGAACCATGACATTCGCGCGCAGCAGCTCGAACGTGAGCGGCCCGCTGACACCCTTGCGCGTGATGCCGACCTTGACCTTGGTGCCGACCGCGCCGCGCATGCGCGCGACTGCGTCGCCGAGATCCGACTGGTCGATGGCGACCCCGTCGATGCTTGCGACGATATCGCCGGGAAGGATTCCGGCTTTCGCCGCGGGCGTGTCCTCGATCGGCGAGATGACCGTGACGGCATCGTCCTGGATCGAGACCTCGATGCCGACACCGGTGTAGCTGCCGGTCGTGGTGATCTTCATTTCATCGTATTGCTCGTCGTCGAGGTACGCGGAATGCGGGTCGAGGCCGGCAACCATGCCCCGGATTGCGTTCTGCATGAGCTGGTGATCGTCGACCGGATCGACATAGTCCTCATGCACGCGCTCGAGCACCTCGGCGAGCACCTGGGCGTCCTGCCAGGGCAGCGTGTCGTCGCTTGCGGCCTGGGGTTTCGCGGCCGGCGCGCCCTGCAGCATGGTGACGCACACGCCGATCGCGAATCCTGCGATCAGGACAAGGAGAGTCCGGGACGGTCTGACGGGCATCGTGGGGGCTCCGCGGGAGGGACAGGCTGAGGCTTCGTTGATACTAACCCTGACGCCGCGGGGCGACCAACCCGCGCCAGCCGGGCCGCGGCGGGCGCATTGCAAGCCGCGTCAGGATGCGAGGGCGGTGCCGTGCAAGGTGAGTGCCCCGGCCGCGGCGCGTTGCTGATTGAGGAAGAATTCGAACAGCGGCAGATCGATCAGCACCTCGCCGAAGGGCTGCGATCTCGCGATGCTGAAGCCCTGCGCGAAATCGACGCCGAGGGCCGCGATTCGCGCCCGCACGCTTTCCGTCTCGACGCATTCCGCGACGGTCTTGATCCCAAGCGCACGCGCCATCTGGGCGATGGCGGCGACGAGCGTGGCGGCGCGCTCGTTCGCTAGCACGTCGCGCACGAGGCAGCCGTCGATCTTGATCATGTCGATCGGCAGGTCCTTCAGCTGGGCGAAAGAAGTCATGCCGGAGCCGAAGTCATCAAGCGCGACGCGACAACCGAGCGCCCGCACTCGTTCAAAGAAAGGTCCGGCCTTCGCCCCGTGCGTGGCCAGGTCGGCTTCGCTCACTTCGAAGAGAATGCGTCCCGGCGCCACACCGTGATCGGCCAGCGTCGATTCGACGAACTGGGCGAAATCCGCTTTGGCAATGGCGGCGCCGGAAATGTTGATCGAGAACGCCGCCGGGTGGCGGCTCAGGATGTCCGCATTGGCGTTCAACTGCCGCAGCGTGTTGGCGATGACCCAGCGGTCGATTTCCGGCAGCAACTGCGCGCGCATCGCCGCGGCGAGGAATTTTGCCGGCGCGACGGAATTGCCGTCGCCGTCATTGAGGCGCAGCAGCACCTCGAAGTACAGGTCCGAGGCGGTCTGGTGCGCCAGCGGCATGATCGTCTGCAGATCGAGCCGGAAGCGGTCCCCGGCGAGCGCATCCCTGATGAGGGTAACGAGCGTGAAATCGCTGCTGCGCCGGATGATGCCGACGTCCGCGTCCTGATAAAGCTCGACGCAGTTGCGTCCCTTGCCCTTGGCCGTCTTGCAGGCGACTTCCGCGCAGGCGATCGCGTGCGCGAGCTTGACGCTGCCGGCGGGAACGCGCGCGACGCCGCAGCTGACCGATATGGCAGAGCTGCCTTCGCCTCTCACCGGGCCGAGCTGCGCAACGGCGCCGCGCATGGCCTCGGCCGCCGCCAGCGCGCGCTCCGGTTCGCAGTCGGTGAGAAACAGGGCGAACTGATCGCCCGCGATGCGCGCTGCAAAGGATTGGGCGTGCTGCGGGCGGCGCAGGAATTCGGCGATCTTTGCGATGACCTCATCGCCCACATGCATGCCGAAGTCGTTGTTGATGGTGTCGATGTGATCGACGTCCACCAGTACGACGCAATTGCCGGCGCCGGCCGTCGTCGCCGAGAGGTGCGCGCGCGCCTGCTGCTCAAAGGCGGTTGCGGTCAGAAGTCCCGTCAGGGCGTCGTAGTTGCTGTCGAGCACCGCGCCTACGCGCCGCGCGAGGAGTTCCACGAGCCGCGTATGGCGCAGGTCGAAGTCCGCGCCGTCCGCGGAGCGAAACATGGCGAGGATTCCAAGGACACGGCCCGTCGCGTGGCGCAACGGCACCGAGACGATCTTGAACTGCGGTACGTCCGGCGCGCCGCTCGCGATCTTGTTGACCACCATGGTGCGGCCCTGCGCCTGCGCAAGACTCAGCAGGTGGCGATGGGTTCGTGTCAGTACGTCGGATTCGCCCGGCCGTGCCGCACCTTGCGGCGTGCGGCAAATGGTGATGTTGCGTTCCGGAATGAGCACGGCGCCGAGTACGGCGTTCAGGCTGCTGGCACAGGTCTGCACGAGCCGCCGCAGTTCGTCGGCCGCCCCGCCGCCCGCGTCTTCCTCCGACGCGGCCAGCAGCAGATCGAGATCGTTGGCGCGCGCATCGAGCGTGCGATTCAGCGCGCCGATGCTCGAGTGCGCGGCGAGCTCACGCTGCAGGCAGGAGAGCGCCGGCGTCAGCAAACCATGGATGAGCGAGAACGGCCGTTCTTCACCCGAGGCATTGGCTCGGCAGGACAGGCACACGACCGCCTGCAGTTCGCCGAGATCACCGCGGAGACGGAAAACGTAGACGGGAGTGCCATCGTCGAGATGGTGGTCGAAGCCAGCGACTTCCGGACTGCCATCGACAGCCTCGCTGCGCGCGCGCTCGACCAGCGGGCGCAGGTCGGGGCTGTTGAAGCCGGTATTGGCCCAGACCAGGTCGCCGTGGCCCTCGAAGATGGCGATGTTCTGCGCCCGGGGCAGCAGCATCTTGATGAGCTGGCCGTAGCTGTCGTAGCACTTGGCGACGGGCTTCAAGGCGTCACTGCCTGGCGACTGAACTGTCATGGCTGTCCTGCATCCCCGAGATTTCCAGAGGCGCAAAGTCGGCGACAACGGCCTTCGCCGTCCTTGAATTGGTCGGCGATTCCACTAGGTAATTACCGGGTTTTCCCGGCGTGCGGCAATTCTTCGACCCACCCCGCACTCTGGCCGCGGGCGCGCGGGCCGTACCGCGCCGCGCTGGCCAGAGGCATTCACCATAATCCGGATCAGCGGGCGCCCAGTTTCTGCTTGAACCAGGGGTGCGGGTTGATGGGCTTGGAGCCCTTGCGCATCTCGAAATAAAGCTCCGGCCGGGCTTCGCCGCCCGAGTCGCCGACGGTCGCGATGACGTCGCCCGGGGCGACCCAGTCGCCGACGGACTTGAAGATCTGCTCCGTGTGTCCGTAGAGGCTCAGGTAGCCGCCACTGTGCTCGAGGATCAGCAGCAGCCCGAGTCCGGGCAGCCAGTCCGCATAGATCACGCGGCCATAGTAGAGCGCCCGTACCTGCGTGCCGCGATCGGTACCGAACAGCACACCGGTCCAGTTGATTCCCGACGAGCGCGAGTCGCCGAAGTCCGCGAGCACCTTGCCCTGCACCGGCCAGGCGAGCTGCCCGCGCAATTTGTCGAAGGCATCCTGCCGGTCGATGGGAAATTCCCGCAGCGCACGCCGTAGTTCTTCCAGGAGCTTGGTGAGGGTGGTCGCCTGGCGCTTGAGGTCATCGAGCTTTGCGGAGCGCGATTGCAGCTGCTCGCGGACGGCAACGAGCGCCGCGGCACGCTGAGTGCGGGCGCCCTCGAGCGCGTCGACTTCACGCTGCCGCTCGCTCGCAAGTTCATCGAGATGGCGATTTTGCTCGTCAAGTTCGAGCTCGAGCGAATCGAGCTTCGTGACCGCCGTGCGGATGAGCGCGATCTGGTCGGCGCGGGCGCGCCCGAAGTAGCTGTAGTACGCAAGCATGCGTCCGAGGGTCGCGGGATCCTGCTGGTTGAGGAGGAGCTTGAGGGGCTCTTCGCGACCGATGAGGTACGCGGCGCGCAGCTGCGCCGAGAGGGCGGCACCTTCCCGATCGAGCGTGTGCTCATAGGTATGCCGTTCGGCCTCGATCGCGTTGCGCCGCTCCTCGGCGGCGCGGCGCTGATCGCGCAGGGCATCGAGCTGCCGGTGCGCCCGGGTCACCTCGAGTTCAGTCGTGCGCAGCTGGCGCGCCGCCGCGTCGCGTTCGGTCACGGTGTCGCCGACTCTGCGCTCGACATCGGAAATCTGCGTGCGCAGGCGCTCGAGCTTTTCGGCGGTCCGGCGTTCGCTCGGAGTTGACGTGCCATGCACAGACAGGACCGCGAGCAGGCCCAGCACGAGCGCGAGTGCGCGCGTCGCCCGTATGGAGGGGCATCCGCGCCCGGACGCGGGGCGGCGAGGCACACGCAAGGAGGCTGTCAGTTCGATCGACCGGCCCAACGGTGAAATGGCTGTCCGGACGCTATTTTCCGCCATTTGGAACCCGCACTGTATAATGCCCGCCCTTTTTTCGGCGGTATCCGCCCACAGACAGGCGCCGCACGGCAATCGCGGCGAAACGGCCGACGGCGTACATCATGCAGGAATTGACCCAACATCTGCTGCTTCACCCCTACCTGGCGGCTCTCGCCGCCGTTCTGCTCGTCGCCGTGATCGTGACGGAACTCAGGAACCGCGGCCAGGGCTCGGGCGGCGTGTCGCCCACGCAGACGATCCAGCTCATGAACAAGGGCGCGCTCGTCATCGACGTGCGCGCAAACGATGCCTATGCGGCCGGCCACATCGGCGATGCGCGCAACATCGTTGCCGCCGAACTGGCGGCACAGGCGGAGGCCCTGAAGCGCTATCGCGAAAAACCGGTCGTGGTCTGCTGCGACACCGGCGTGATTTCCGGCGGCGCGGCGCGGCGGCTTGCGACGCTCGGCTTCACGCAGGTCGCGAATCTGCGCGGCGGCCTCAATGCGTGGCGACAGGAGAACCTGCCGCTCATCAAGGGCGCCAGATGAACGCCGGGCCGTCTGGCGCCGAGATCCTCGTTTATACGACGGGCTGGTGCCCGTTCTGCATGCGCGCGAAGGCGCTGCTCGATCGCAAGGGCTTTCACTACCGCGAGCTCAACGTCGAGGACGACCCGGTGCTGCGCGAGGAAATGGTCAAGCGCAGCGGTCGGCGCACCGTGCCGCAGATATTCGTCGGCGAAACGCATGTCGGCGGCTTCGATGAGCTGCATGCGCTCGACCGCACCGGCCGCCTCGATCCGCTCGTGAGCGCGTCGCCGAACTAGATTTCCATAGCCCTCCATACCAACGAAACATCGACGAGGATTCCCCATGACGGACGAACAGAGCACAGTGCCGGCCACCGACGCGGGCCGGGAAATCATCCTGAACCAGATCTATCTCAAGGACTGTTCGTACGAGGCGCCGAATGGGCCGCGCATTCCGACCCAGGAGTGGAATCCGAAGATCAACGTCAACATGAACACGACGGCCAATGATCTCGGCAATCATCTGCGTGAGGTCGTGCTGACCGTGACGGTCGAAGCCAAGATCGGCGAGGCGACCGCCTTCCTGGTCGAGGTCAAGCAGGCGGGCGTGTTCACGCTGCGCAACCTCGCGCAGGATGACCTGCGTCGCACGGTTTCCAGCCTGTGCCCGGAAATCCTCTTTCCGTACGTACGCGCGGAGGTCGGCAACCTGATCCAAAAGGGCGGTTTTCCGCAGTTCCTGCTGCCACCCGTGAGCTTCGACGCGCTCTACACGCAGTCGCTGAAGGCGCAGAGCGAGCAGCCGGCGGGCTCCGCGGTCAACTGAACTCACCCGTGCCGACGGCAGCGACTGCAGCCGAATCCATCGCCGTCCTGGGGGCCGGCTCCTGGGGTACGGCGCTCGCGATACAGTTCGCCCGCGCCGGCTGCGCGACGCACCTGTGGGCGCGCGACGCGCGCCACCTCGAGGCGATGTCACGCGAGCGCCGCAATGCTCGCTACCTGCCGGAAGCACGCTTCCCGGAGAATCTCGCGATCACAGCCGAGCTCGCGGGCGCGATCCGCGGCAGCCGCGACTTGCTGATCGCGGTTCCAAGCCAGGCGTTCCGCTCGCTGCTGCAAGCGCTCAAGCCGCTGCTCGAGCGTGGACAACGTGTCGCGTGGGCGACCAAGGGCTTTGAACTCGCGACCGGCAAGCTGCCGCATCAGGTCGCGACTGAAGTGCTCGGCAGCAACGTGCCGGTCGCGGTGTTGTCCGGTCCGACCTTCGCCAAGGAAGTAGGCGCGGGCCTGCCGACGGCGATGACCATCGCGTCCGCCGATGCGGCCTTCGCATCGGAACTCGCCCAGGGGCTCTCGGGCCTCAACTTCCGCGCGTATACGTCGAATGACATCGTCGGGGTCGAAGTTGGCGGCGCGGTCAAGAATGTGCTCGCAATCGGTGCCGGCATTTCCGACGGTATCGGCTTCGGCGCCAATACGCGCATCGCGCTGATCTGCCGCGGGCTTGCGGAAATGACGCGGCTTGGCGTCGCGCTCGGAGCGCAGCTCGAGACCTTCATGGGACTCGCGGGGCTCGGCGACCTCGTCCTGACATCGACCGACGATCAATCACGCAATCGCCGCTTCGGGCTGGCACTCGCGCATGGCAAGACTCCCGAGCAAGCGATCGTCGAGATCGGACAGGTGGTGGAGGGCGCGGAGGCGGCGC
Organism: Steroidobacteraceae bacterium; assembly: GCA_035644395.1. Lineage (GTDB taxonomy): Bacteria > Pseudomonadota > Gammaproteobacteria > Steroidobacterales > Steroidobacteraceae > JBGPLJ01. Next base: position 82,823 of record DASQOR010000090.1, on the reverse strand, counting down.
GCGCCGTTCACGAAGTTGCCGGGCGGCTCAAGGTGGAAATGCCGATCTGCACGGCGATCTACCGCATCGTCCACGAAGGCTTGCCGATCCGTGCTGCCGTCGATGCCCTCATGAGCCGCGAGGTTCGCTCGGAATAGCCGCGGCGCTGCGAAACCCGTTCTGCCGCCACGCCTCATAAGCGACGACGGCGACCGCATTGGCGAGATTGAGGCTGCGGTTGCCCTCGAGCATCGGCAGTGCAACCTGAAATCGCGTCGGAACCGAGTCCAGAAGCGCGCGCGGCAGTCCGCGTGTCTCCGAACCGAAGACGAAAGCATCGCCTGGATGAAATGCGACGTCCGCATAGCGGTGCGGCGCACCGGACTCGACGGCGAACAAGCGCGCTGATCCGAGCCGGATCCGGCAGGCCGCGAAATCCGCGTGCACTTCAACCGCGGCGAGATCCCGATAGTCGAGCCCCGCGCGACGCAGGCGCTTCGCGTCGAGCGAGAAGCCGAGCGGCCGTACGAGGTGCAGACGCGCGCCGGTATTGGCGCAGAGACGCATGACGTTGCCGGCGTTGGGCGGGATCTCGGGCTCGTGGAGTATGATGTGAAACATGACGGTTCCTAAGGATGTCGCCGAGTCCGCTCTCGCCGTCGACTTCTGCGGACTGAAGCTCAATTCGCCACTGGTGCTGCTCTCGGGATGCGTCGGCTTCGGCGAGGAGTACACGCGCGTCGCTGGCTTCAGCAATCGCGATGCCGGTGCGATCGTGCTCAAGGGTACAACGCTCAAGCCGCGGCTCGGCAATCCGCCGCATCGGGTCTACGAGACGCCGATGGGCATGCTGAACGCCATCGGGCTGCAGAACCCTGGCGTCGACCACGTCGTGCGCAGGATCCTGCCGCAACTCGACTTCGGCGAAACGCGATTCATCGCGAACGTCTGCGGCTCGACCATCGACGAGTACGTCGAGGTCGCCCGCCGCTTCGACGATTCGCCGATCGACGCCATCGAAATCAACATCTCCTGCCCGAACGTCAAGGAAGGCGGCGTGCAGTTCGGCAACTATCCGGACATGTCCGCACGCGTCGTCGAAGCCTGCCGCAAGGTCACCCGCAAGCCACTCATCACCAAGCTCTCGCCCAACCAGACCGATATCGGCGAGAACGCACGCCGCTGCATCGATGCCGGAAGCGATGCGTTGGCCGCGATCAATACCTTGATGGGCATGGCGATCGACGTCGCGACGCATCGCCCGATCATCGGCAACGTGCAGGGCGGGCTGTCCGGCCCCGCGATCAAGCCGATCGCGCTCCTGAAGGTGTTGCAGGTGGCCGAGGTCGCCCGTCCGCGGGGCATTCCCATCATCGGCCAGGGCGGAATCGCCAGCACGCACGACGCGCTCGAATTCATGATCGCCGGCGCGACGACGGTCGGAATCGGCACGGCACTCTTCTACGATCCGCTCGTCTGCACCAAGATCAATGCAGGGCTCGCCGCTCACCTCGCGGCGAGCAAATCGAACGGCATACAGGCGCTCGTCGGCTCGCTAAGGATCGGGAAGCCCGCCGAACTCAAGGTCTCCTGCGCGGCAGGCTGATGTTCCCTCGGCGGCGCCCCTCAGGGCGCTACGCTCAGGACTCTCTGTGTCGGATACGCGAACGCGATGCCGTGTGCGCGGAACGCCTCGATGATCGCGAGATAGACCGCGTGCTGACGATCGTAGAGCACGAGCGCCGTCGAGCCCTGTGAATACATCGAGACCTCGTACAGGAACGCGTGCTCGCCGATTTCCCGCAGATGGCACCGATCGAAGCGCGCTCCGGACTGTGCGCTCACGGCCGCCTCGACGAGTTTCGGAATGAGCGCGAGTTTCGCCGCTTCCGTTTCCTGCAGGATTCGCAGTCGGAAGACGGCCTGGCGTTCCATGGCCCGGCCGAAGTTGCGGATGCGGCTCTTCAGTGCATCGGCATTCGAAAGGATGATCTGCTCGCCCGAGCCGCTGCGAAGCCGCAGGCTCTTGATGCCGATCTGCTCGACGGTACCGGAGTACTCGCCGATCTCCAGGATGTCGCCGATGACGAACGGCTTGTCGAGAGCGATCGAAAGCGACGCGAACAGGTCGCCGAGAATGTTCTGCAGGGCAAGCGCCACGGCGACTCCGCCGACGCCGAGGCCCGCAAGCAAAGCCGTTATGTTGACGCCGAGGTTGTCGAGGGCGACCAGCAGGATGATTGACCACACGATGATGCGGCCGCCGAACTCGATGATGGCGAGCGAACTGCCGATGCCCGCATCGCCGGGTTGGCCGGACTCGCGCGCGGCGCGTTCATCGATCAGGAACGAGACCGTGCGCGTTGCCCAGATCCCGACCTGCGCGAGCACGAGCAGCAGCATGACGTAGGCGCTCATGTGCTCGACGCGCGCGCTCAGGCTGAGCCAGCGCTCGCCGACGTAGAAGGCGAACGGAATGAGGAAGAACGGGCGCGTCGTGCCCGCGAGATGCGCGACCAGCCGGATCGCTGCGGAATGGCCTGCCTCGGTGTAACGCGTGTGGCGCGCGACCACGAAACGCCGCACGACGAGCAGCGCCAGGAGGGTGAGCAGCGCCACGCCGAGTGCTATCGCCCAGTCGATGAGCGAATTGCCGTAGAGGGTCATCTCGGACCACGCCAGCAGGTCTTTCATGGAGCCGGTTCTGAGGGTCGGGTGGGGCCGGGATTATAGGACCAGCTTGCCTGGTGCCGGCAATCGTGGTTCCGCTGCGCAACGCTTTCGCCGCTGCTACTATTCAGGGCAGCAGAAAAACACGCACCGCGGGATGTTCCGGTGTTCGATGCGAAGCGCCGTGCGCCGCCAGCAGGGAAACATGGAAGTCTGTCAGAGGTAGAGCGCCGATGAAGATCCTGTACGTCGTCCTGGTCGTCGCCCTGACGCTTTTTTCCGGTCTCGCGGATTCCCGCGCGTTCCTGTTCGCGGCGCAGACCTGGCACGACGATCGCCTCAACCTCCAGCTGCTGGGCAAATCGCTGCTTTTCTTCGCGATCGGCATCCTGCTCTATGTGCTGTCGCTCAAGTTCCTGCGCTACCTCGGCGTGCATTCCGCGACCATCCAGACGAGCCTCTGGTTCATGGCCACGATCGTCGGCCTCGCCGTCATCAGCGGCGAATTCGTCCGGTGGCACCGGCTCGACCAGGCAATCGCGCTCGTGGTCGCCGCCGGCCTTACCTGGCTCGTAGTGCGGGTCGAGGCCTGAGGTTCAGGCGACCGCTGCGAAACTCGCGTAGCTCGCGAGCGATGGTGCGCGCCAGGTGACGCGCCGCCGCGCCGGCAGTCTCTTGCGGCCGAGCGCCACCAGGATTCCCGGATACCCATGCACCTGCTGGTCGGGGTACGCAAATGCCTGAATGTCGAGCGTGCGTCGCTCGAAGCCGTTGTCGACCAGGCAGTGGTAAAGGTCGTCGACGTCGACGTACGAGCAGGGAAACCAGTGGTCCTGAACCTGATACGCGGAGCAGCGCCACAGCGCATTGAGAAAGAGGCTGCCGCCCGGCGCGAGCGTCGAAAGCACGTTGCGCATGCACTGGCGCCAGACCGCGTGGCTGCTCGAGATGCAATCGAGGCAGTAACCGGTCACCAGCAGATCGTAGTGCTCCTTGTAGCCCTGTCCCAGTGGATAGCGGTGGCGAGCATCCGTGCCGAACAGCTTGCCGATGACCCAGCGCGTGCGCTGCTCGCGCTCCAGGACGTCCCGCTCCTGCGCAAGCTTGCGGCCTTCGGCGCCGAGAATGTAGCGTGTGAACAGGTGCCAGTCGTTGGCACCGGGTTCGCTGTGTGACCAGCTGCGAACGGTACGCAGGTTGTCGCGCGACCAATCCGCCATGTCGAGGGCTTCGACGTAGGGCGCGGCGGCGATCGCGTTGTGCAGCGTCGGCCCGCAGCCGTAGTCGAGCGCGCGCTCGTAGCGGCGCGGCGTTGCCGCGAGGTAGTCCACGAGGCACTTGAGCGTGATGCGCTCGTCGCGACAGATGTTCTTGCGGTAGTAGAACTGGAAGTAGTCGTTCGCGGTCCAGCTTTCGTACGTCGCGTCGACGGCCATCGTCCCATCGTAAGCAGTCATTCTTTTTGTTCCCCTGGTGCGTCGGGCTGCAAGCCCGCTTGTCCGGGGTGACTACACGGCGCAATCGCTTGCGCAGACACGGCGCCCGATCGCAGGAGAGACGGCCGCGCGCCGCCGGCGGCTGCTCGCGCCGGCTTCGTTGTGCCCCTCGTTCCCCATGCGTCGAGCCTGACCTGACAGCGCTCAACGATCCGCTCATGAAGCTCATCGCCCCACGCGGTTCTTTTTCTCGTGGCCGCCGGCCGCCCGGGCGGATAAAAGCCCTGTTACCGCTTCAATTCCGCCGGCTGTTCGTATTGGCTGTGCCGACTGTCTCTTGTGTCAAAAGGTTGCGGCCAATCGTTCATGTGAACAATTGGCAGAAACCCTGAAGGCGTTGTAGGGGAATCCCCGAATTATGTCCATTCGGGCGCGCGGTTGATCGAAGCGCTACGGGTCGTCCATGCCGAGTTCGCGCAGCTTGCGGGTAAGCGTGTTGCGACCCCAGCCAAGCAAGCGGGCGGCATCCTGCCGGCCTCCGCGCGCCTGGCTCAGGGCAACGCGCAGCAGCGTACGCTCGAATTCGGGCACGGCTTCGTCGAGCAAACGATTGGCGCCGCCGCGCAACTGCAACTCGGCCCACAGGCCGAGAGCCCGGCTCCAGTCATTACCGGCGCCGGCCGCTGCGCTGGCGTGGCCGCCGAGATCGGCCGGGATGTCGGCCGTCGAGATCTCGCGACCGGGTGCGGTCACGGTCAGGCGACGGCAGGTATTCACCAGCTGGCGCACATTGCCGGGCCAGTCAAACGTCAACAGGCGTTGCTCCGCATCTGCCGTGATCGACTTTCGATCGACGCCGAGTTCGTTCGCCGCCAGCGCAAGGTAATGCCGGAGCAGTTCCGGTATGTCTTCCCGCCGTTCTCGCAGCGGCGGAATCGCGATGCGAATGACATTCAGGCGATGCAGGAGGTCCTCCCGGAACGCCCCGCTCGTCACTCGCGCTTCCAGATCCTGGTGGGTGGCCGCAATCACTCGCACATCGACCCGAACCGGCGTCTGGCCGCCGACGCGGTAGAACTCGCCCTCTGCCAGCACCCGCAGCAGGCGCGTCTGCAGGGCGGGTGACATGTCGCCGATCTCGTCCAGAAACAGTGTGCCGCCGTGCGCCTGTTCAAATCGGCCGCGGCGCTGGGCATCGGCGCCGGTGAACGCGCCCTTCTCATGGCCGAACAGTTCCGATTCGAGCAATTCGGCGGTGAACGCCGCTGTGTTGAGCGCAATGAACGGGCCCTCGGAGCGCGGACTGTGACGATGCAGGGCGCGGGCGACGAGTTCCTTGCCCGTGCCGGATTCACCCGTGATCAGCACCGTCATGCTCGAGCGCGACAGGCGCCCGATCGCGCGGAACACCTGCTGCATGGCCGGCGCCTGGCCGAGCAGTTCCGGCATGCGGCTGCGATCGGCTTCGCCTTCGACCGGCGCCCGCGGCGCTTGCGCCGCGCGCTTCACGAGGTCGACCGCGTGATCGATGTCGAAAGGTTTCGGCAGGTACTCGAAGGCCCCGCCTTCGTAAGCCGCGACCGCGCTGTCGAGATCGGAATGCGCCGTCATGACGATGACCGGCAAGTCCGGCCGCGAGGTCTGAATCGCTCGCAACAGGTCAATGCCGCTTTCTCCCGGCATGCGCACGTCCGTGATCAGCACGTCGGGCGCCGAACGCCTCAGGGCATCGAGCACGCCGCGCGCTTCACCGAAGGTCGTCGTCAACATGCCGCTCTGTTTGAGCGCGCGTTCGAGTACCCAGCGGATGGACGCGTCGTCATCGACCAGCCACACATTGAGCGACTTAGGATTCATCTTTGGCAATCGGCAGCAGGATCGTGAAAACCGTGCTGCCTGCTTCGCTTTCGAATTCGATCAGGCCGCCGTGTCGGGTGACCAGGTCCTGCGCGATCGCGAGCCCCAGCCCCGTTCCGTCGGGCCGCCCGGTGACCAGCGGATAGAAAAGCGAATCTCGCAACGCGTCGGGCACGCCGGCGCCGTTGTCCTCGAATTCAATCGATGCCACGAGGCGGTAGCGGACGGAGCCGATGCTCGCGTTGGTCAGGGCGCGCGTGCGCAGCGTGAGCCTGCCCTGTGAGCCGATCGCCTGCAGCGCGTTGCGGCCCAGGTTCAGCATGGCCTGGATGATGAGATGCCGATCGAGCGAAATCGTCGGCAGGCTCGGATCGTAGTCGCGGTCGACGATGACACGCGTGCCGGCTTCGCTGCGCAGCAGGTGATAGACGTGCTCGCAGAGCTCGTGAAGATTGAGAGCCTCGCGGCGCGGCGCGCGTCCGGGGCCGAGCATGGAATCGACGAGATTCGCGAGACGGTCCGCCTCGCCGATGATGACGTTCGTGTATTCGCGCAGCGCCGTGTCTTTCAGCTCCCGCTCCAGGAGTTGCGCCGCGCCGCGCAGGCCGCCGAGCGGATTCTTGATCTCGTGAGCGAGCTGCCGAACCATCAGCCTGCTGCCGCCGAGTTGCGCGAGCAGCTGGGTTTCACGGCTGATGCGCTGGCGCTGCGTGGCGTCGGCCATCTCCACGATTAGCGCGCGGCCCTTGCCGGGCTCCTCGATGGGCGTCGCGATGACGTCGACGACGCGCTCTTCCGCCGTCGCCGCGTTCGGCCGGATGGCGACCTCGCGCTGCCAGCAGGCTTCCGATCGTTCGAGCGCGCGATGCAGCAGCGTATCGAGTTCGTCGGGCCCCTTGAGCAGATCGCGCCATGGCCTGCCGCGAATGGCCTTGAGGCTGACGCCGAGCATCTGCTGTGCAGCAGCGTTGGCGTACTCGATTTCCAGCGCGGAGCCGAGCAAGAGGACGCCCGTGGTCAGCGCGTCCAGCACGTCGGCGCGCTCTTGCCAGAGCTTTGCGGGGATGACTTCGGCTCCGACTGCCATGTCAGCGCCCAGTCAGCAGGTCGCGGCTCTCGCCGCGTGAGATCAGTTTTTCGGGGTGGGCGGACGCAGAGCGGGGCCTTGCGGCGGCTTTGCGATCGAGGTCTGTCGTACCGTGAGGGTCACCGCCGGTGTCGAAACAACCGCCTTGCCGGTGTTGTCCACGACCGCCGCGACCAGTTGATGGTCGCCCCGAGTCACGTTCGACAATTGCAGCGAGGTGCTGCTCGTCGGCAGGCCGTCGACGCGCTTGCCGTCCATGTACAGGTAAATCGAATGTCCGGGCTGCAAGACGGGGTCGATGCGCAGCTCCACGCTGACGCTGCCGCCGCTGTTGGGAATGACCGCTCCCGACTGCGGTCTGCGCATCTCGAATTCGGAATAGGTCGCCGCATCCCCGGTCGTCCGTTGCGATTTCGCCGGTGCACGCGCCTGACTCGATGCCGGTGCATGGAAGGTCTGAGCGGGAATCAGCTCCACTTGCGTCGCCCCGGCGGGCGGCGGGCGATCGGAATAGTGGACCTGCCCCTGCGCGTCGATCCACTTGTAGGTTTCGGCCGAAGCCGTGCCCGCGGCGCACAGCAGCAGCGCGGCAATCGCGGTAAACGGTGCGGTTCTCGGCATGGGCCGAAAGCATAGCCCTAACCCCTGTCAGTGACAAAAACCGGTGACGGCGATCTGCGACCGCCGTCACCGAATGCCTGGCTTGTGCATGCGGCACTAGCAGCTGTAATACAGCTCCAGCTCGATCGGGTGCGTCGTCATGCGAAAACGCGTGACTTCCTGCATCTTGAGCCCGATGTACGCGTCGATGACGTCGTTGGTGAACACGCCGCCGCGCGTCAGAAACTCCCGGTCCCTGTCGAGGTGCTCGAGCGCCATGTCGAGCGAGTGGCAGACGGTCGGGATGTCCTTCGCCTCTTCCGGCTCGAGGTCGTAGAGATCCTTGTCCGCCGGTTCGCCCGGGTGAATCTTGTTCTGGATGCCGTCGAGTCCGGCCATCATCATCGCCGTGAATGCGAAGTACGGATTGGCGCTCGAGTCCGGGAAGCGCACTTCGATCCGGCGCGCCTTTGGATTCGAGACCCACGGGATGCGGATCGACGCCGAACGATTGCGCGCGGAGTACGCGAGCATCACGGGCGCTTCGAAGCCGGGCACCAGGCGCTTGTAGCTGTTCGTGCCCGCGTTCGTGAACGCATTGATGGCCTTCGCGTGCTTGATGATGCCGCCGATGTAGTAGAGAGCGAGATCGGACAGGCCGCCGTATTTCTCGCCGGCGAACAGCGCTTTGCCGCCCTTCTGCAGTGACTGGTGCACGTGCATGCCGCTGCCGTTATCGCCGACCAGCGGCTTCGGCATGAACGTAGCCGTCTTGCCGTAGCCGGCCGCCACGTTGTGCACGACGTACTTGAGGATCTGGACTTCATCCGCCTTGCGAACAAGGCCGCCGGCGCCGACTCCGATTTCGCATTGGCCGGCCGTCGCGACCTCATGGTGATGCACCTCGACCTTGCAGCCCATTTCCGCGAGGGCCTGGCACATGGCCGAGCGCACGTCCTGGAACGCGTCGACCGGCGGCACTGGAAAGTATCCGCCCTTGATGCCCGGGCGATGGCCCTTGTTGCCGTCGGGATAGTCGGTGCTCGAATTCCAGGCGCCCTGCACGGAATCGATCTGATAGAAGCAGCCGCGCATTTCCGCGCTGAAGCGCACGCTGTCGAAGATGAAGAATTCGTTCTCGGGGCCGAACAGCGCGCCGTCCGCGATTCCGGTGGACTTCAGGTAGGCCTCGGCGCGCTTGCCCAGCGAACGCGGATCGCGCTCGTAGCCCTGCATCGTCGAGGGCTCGATCACGTCGCAACGGATGTTGACCGTGGCCTCTTCGAAGAAGGGATCGATCACCGCCGATGCGGATTCCGGCATCAGGATCATGTCGGACTCATTGATGCCCTTCCAGCCGGCGATCGATGAGCCATCGAACATCTTGCCGTCGGTAAAGAAGTCCTCGTCGACGACGCCCGAGGGCACCGTGACGTGTTGTTCCTTGCCGCGCGTATCGGTGAAGCGCAGGTCGACGAACTTCACGTCCTTTTCTTTCATCAGCTTCAAAACGTCGGCTGGGGTCATGGAATTCCTCCGGATATCTCTTTGGTTTCGTGAGTGACTCCCCCCGCGGCTCACTTCCAATCTTTCGGGGAGACTTCAACCAGGCCCGGGCTTTTTGCAGGTTCTATGCCACGGCCCGTCCACTCGACAAATCAGTGGCTTAGGCAGTGACCGCGCGCCCCAAAGCCCGCCTTGCGCGCTATTTTAGTGCGAATTCGCGTCGTTTCGCACCTCTTTAGGGCGTTAGTGGGCCAGAATCCGGCCTGAAGGCGGCGATATCGCGGTTGTCGTGCTCCAGAAGGCACTCTTTTAGAGCGTGGCGCGCGGTGGCTCTTGATCAAGCACGCGATGCGCGCAGCCGCGTGTTGCCGCAACGACGCTCGGCCGTGCTCGCTATACTCCCGCCCCTTTGTTCGGGGAGTCGACGTTGATGGCGGCGAAACGGGCACGCGCTCGCTCGGTGCAATCGTTTCAGGACCTGATCTTCACGCTGCAGTCGTACTGGTCGGAACAGGGCTGCGTGATTCTTCAGCCCTACGATATGGAAATGGGCGCCGGAACATTTCATACGGCGACGTTCCTGCGTGCCATCGGCCCGGAACCCTGGAACGCGGCCTACGTTCAGCCGTCACGCCGGCCGACTGATGGACGCTACGGCGAAAATCCGTTCCGTCTGCAGCACTACTACCAGTTGCAGGTCGTGATGAAGCCCTCGCCGCTCGACATCATCGAGCGCTACCTGGGTTCCCTGCGCCGGCTCGGCTTCGACCCGCTCGTTCACGATATCCGCCTCGTCGAGGACAACTGGGAATCACCGACACTCGGCGCCTGGGGTCTTGGCTGGGAAATCTGGCTGAATGGCATGGAGATTTCCCAGTTCACCTATTTTCAGCAGGTCGGCGGACTCGACTGCCGCCCGGTCATGGGCGAAATCACGTACGGCCTGGAACGCCTCGCCATGTACCTGCAGGGCGTTGACAGCGTGTACGACATCGTCTGGCAGGACGGACCCGGCGGCCGCGTGACCTATGGCGACGTCTACCACCAGAACGAGGTTGAACAGTCGAAGTACAACTTCGAGCTCGCTGACGTCGCCGAACTCTTTCATCAATTCGAAGCGCTGGAGGGCGAATGCCAGCGCTTGCTCGCCGCGGCGCTGCCGCTGCCGGCGTACGAACGGATGCTCAAGTCGTCGCATGTTTTCAATCTGCTCGATGCGCGCGGCGCGATTTCCGTGACCGAAAGGCAGCGCTATATCCTTCGCGTCAGGGCGCTCGCTCGTGCGATCGCCGAGGCTTACTTCGAGCGGCGCCAGGCCCTGGGCTTCCCGATGCTCAAGCAAGCGCCTGCATCGTCATGAAGGACGGCGCGCGCGATTTTCTGGTCGAAATCGGCACCGAAGAGCTCCCGCCGCTGGCGCTCCCGGACCTGTCGTCAGCACTGGCCGACAGTATCGCGAAGGGTCTTGCCGCCGCACGCCTTGGTCACGGGCCGTGCACGCAGTTCGCAACGCCCCGACGACTCGCCGTGCTCGTGTCGAGTCTCGTGGCACGCCAGCCGGATCAGGAAATCAAGCGGCGGGGACCACCCGTCACTGCGGCTTTCGATGCCAGTGGCAAGCCGACGAAAGCGGCGCTGGCCTTCGCGAATTCCTGCGGCGCGTCCCTCGACCGAATCGGCCGCGCTCGGGAAGAGAAAGGTGAATACCTTTATTTCGCCGGCAGCCAGCCGGGGCGGGCAACCGTCGAGCTGCTGCCCGATATCGTCGCCCAGGCACTTGCCGGACTGCCGATTCCGAAGCGCATGCGCTGGGGATCCGGCGACGCGGAATTCGTGCGGCCGGTTCACTGGGTGTTGATGCTGTTCGGCCGTTCGGTCGTTCGCGGAAAAATTCTGGGCGTTGCCGCCGGCGCGTTGACCCGCGGTCATCGCTTTCATGCGCCGCGCCCCGTGCGGATCGCCGATCCATCGCACTATGCACCGCAACTCCTGAAGGCACGCGTCATTGCCTCCTTCGCGGATCGTCGCGAGCGTATTCGCGCCGGTGTGACTGCGGCGGTCACCGGCGGCAAGCACCGCGCATTGATCAGCGAGGAGCTGTTGAATGAGGTCGCTGCTTTGGTCGAATGGCCGGTGGCGATTGTCGGCCAGTTCGAAGATCGGTTTCTCGACCTGCCAAGGGAAGTGCTGATCGCAGCGCTACAGGACCATCAACGCTGCTTTGCCGTCGAGGGCCCGAATGGCAAGCTCAGCCCGCGCTTCGTGGCGGTGAGCAACATTGCAAGTCGCCAACCCGCGCGCGTAGTAAAGGGCAATGAACGGGTGGTACGACCTCGGCTGGCCGATGCGACGTTTTTCTGGGACACGGATCGCAGGCAGCGCCTGGCGGACCGGATCGAGGCGCTGAAGGCCGTTACGTTCCAGAGCAAGCTCGGCACCCTGTACGACAAATCACTGCGTGTCCGCGCGCTGGTGCAGGAGATTGCGCCGGCAATCGGCGCCGACGTCACCGTTGCCGCACGCGCCGCGGAGCTGGCCAAGTGTGATCTCCTGACGCGGCTGGTCGGCGAATTTCCGGAACTCCAGGGCACGATGGGCGGCTACTACGCGCGCCACGATCGCGAGCCGGAGGCGGTAGCCCAAGCGATCGGCGAGCAGTATCGGCCGCGATTCGCCGGCGATCACCTCCCTGGCAGCAAGGCGGGCGTCGCTGTCGCCATCGCCGACCGGCTGGACACCATCTGCGGCGTGTTCGCCATCGGCCAGAAGCCGACCGGCGCACGCGATCCCTTCGGCCTGCGGCGAGCAGCCGTCGGTGTTCTGCGCATGATCGTTGAACTCGCGCTGGAGCTCGACCTCAAGCAGCTGCTCGCGGCGGCGGTGGCGGCACAACCCGTCAAGGGTCCGCAGCCGGCGGAGATCTATGACTACATGATGGAGCGATTGCGCGCGTACTACCTGGAAACTGCACGCCAGCCGGGCATGACGAGCGAGGTCTTCGATGCCGTGCTCGTCAATCAGCCCGCCTCACCGCTCGATTTTGACTCGAGGATACGAGCCGTTGCCGCGTTTCTTGGGATGCCGGAGGCGCCGGCGCTGACGGCAGCCAACAAGCGAATCGCCAACATCCTCCGCCAGGCTGGCGAATCTTCAGCCGCGGCATTCACCGCGATCGACAGTTCCGCCTTCGAGAAGAACGAAGAGCGAGTCCTGTTCGCGGCCATCGAAGCAAGCCGGCGCGAGGTCGGCAAGCTTCTGGCTGCCCGCCGATATGGCGACGCCATGAAGAGTCTCGCCGCCCTGCGTACTCCCGTGGACGCGTTTTTCGAAGCCGTCATGGTGATGCACGAGGATCCTCACACTCGATCGCAACGGCTCGGTCTGCTGCAGGCAATACGCGAGCTCTTCATGCACACTGCGGATCTCTCGCGCATCGGCACCTGAGCCACATGCAGTTCTTTGGATCGTTGCTCTTCACGACGCTGCTGCTCATCCTGACTCCCACCTGGGGTCTTGCGATGTTCGCCCTGTTCTTCCTCCCGCAGCGCGGCCAGTTTGCAATGGCAAGGGCCTGGGCCCGGACCCTGCTGTGGCTACTGCGCGTGCTATGCCGGCTGGATTATCAGGTCAGCGGACTCGAAAACCTGCCGAAGGGCGCACACGTGGTCATGTGGAAGCACTCCTCAAGCTGGGAAACCATCGCGCAGATGGTGATCTTTCCGCCGCAGGTCTGGGTGCTGAAGCGGGAGCTGATGTGGCTGCCGCTCGTCGGCTGGGGACTGGCGATGACGCGGCCCATTGCGGTCAATCGATCCGCCGGGCACACCGCCGTCAAACACGTCGTGGAGCAAGGCAAGAATCGGATCGGCCGCGGTTATTGGGTGAGCATCTTTCCGGAGGGCACCCGCATGCCGCCGGGAGAAACGCGCAAGTACGGCGTGAGCGGCGTTCTGCTTGCACAGGCGACTGGCTGCCTGTTGGTGCCGGTTGCCCACGATGCGGGCTTCTACTGGCCGCGCCGCGGCCTGCGCAAAAAGCGCGGCACGATACGCGTGAACATCGGAGCGCCGCTTTCGGCCGCAGACCGCGATCCGCGGCAGCTCAATGAAGAACTTCAGCGCTGGATCGAAGAGCGGGTACGCTCGATGAGCGCCTCGATGCCCGGCTGATCAGATATCGAGGTTGGCGACGGCGGGCGCGTTCTTTTCGATGAACTCGCGCCGAGGTTCGACCTGATCGCCCATGAGCGTGGTGAAGATGTCGTCCGCGGCAACCGCATCTTCGATTTTCACCTGCATCAGGCGGCGCGTTTCCGGATTGATGGTCGTATCCCAGAGCTGTTCGGGATTCATTTCGCCGAGTCCTTTGTAGCGCTGAATCGTCTGGCCTCTGCGTGCCTCCTCGAGCAGCCATCCCATGGCCTGCTTGAAACTCCCGATGTCTTCGCGAGCTTCGCCTTTGGCGATATATGCGCCATCGCCGATGAGGCCGTTAAGGGTCCGTCCCAGCTCCTCGATGCGGCGGTATTCGGCGGACTCGAAGAATTCCCGCTGGATGTGCTTGTCCGTCGGCAGTCCATGCACGATCCGGTGCACCAGCAGGCGTTGCGGGGTGCTGTCGTGGCCGGCCTGGACCTCGACGCGAAATTCCTTGGTGGCGTCCGCGCGCCCATTCAGGCGGGCCTCAAGAGCGCGGCACCAGTCGCGCAACCAGTCAATGCGGTCGAAATTCTCGACGGAAACCTCCGGCAGGTAGATGAGCTGCTCGAGCAGGTCCTCGTCGTAGCGCTTCGCCCATCGGCGAATGATCGCCTGAACCTCCATGTACCGCTGGGCAAGCGATTCGAGCCCCGGTCCGTGAAGCGGTGGCGCCGCGGGACCCACGTGCAGTGCCGCGTCGTCCAGCGCGGAATTCAACAGCACCCGATTGAGCTCCGCTTCGTCCTTGACGTACTGCTCCTGCTTGCCTTTCTTGACCTTGTAGAGCGGCGGCTGCGCGATATAGATGTGCCCTTTCTCGATCAGCTCCGCCATCTGCCGGTAGAAGAAGGTCAGCAGCAGCGTGCGGATGTGCGAACCGTCGACGTCCGCGTCCGTCATGATGATGATGCGGTGATAGCGTAGCTTGGCGATGTCGAAGTCGTCCCGGCCGATGCCGCAGCCGAGCGCCGTGATCAGCGTGCCTACTTCGGCGGACGACAGCATCTTGTCAAAACGCGCCTTCTCCACATTGAGGATCTTGCCCTTCAGGGGCAGGATCGCCTGCGTGCGTCGATCTCGACCCTGCTTCGCGGAACCGCCGGCGGAGTCGCCTTCGACCAGAAACATCTCGGAAAGCGCGGGATCCTTCTCCTGGCAATCCGCCAGCTTGCCGGGCAGCCCGGCGATATCGAGGGCGCCTTTGCGACGCGTCATCTCGCGCGCCTTGCGAGCCGCTTCGCGAGCACGGGCGGCCTCCAGGATCTTGGCCACGATCGAGCGCGCTTCGAGCGGATGCTCCAGCAGGAATTCCTCCAGGCGTGCCGCCACCACGGACTCCACGATGCCTTTCACTTCGGACGAAACCAGCTTGTCCTTGGTCTGCGAGGAAAATTTCGGATCCGCAAGCTTCACGGAAAGTATCGCCGTCAGTCCCTCGCGTGAATCGTCTCCCGTGGTCGCGATCTTCTCCTTCTTGGCCTGCAGTTCCCTCTCGATGTAGTTATTGAGCGTGCGTGTGAGCGCGGCGCGAAAGCCGGCGAGATGCGTGCCGCCGTCTTTTTGCGGAATGTTGTTCGTATAGCAGAACATGCTCTCCTGGTAGGAGTCGTTCCATTGCATCGCCGCCTCGACGGTCGTGCCGCCCTGCTGTGACCTGAAATGACAGATCGTGTCGTGAATGGGCGTGCGCGTGCGATTCAGATACTTGACGAAGGCCTCGATGCCGCCCGCGTATTCGAAGACGTCCTTCTTCTCGTCGCGCTCGTCGATGAGTTCAATGCGCACGCCGGAATTGAGGAAGGACAATTCACGCAGGCGCTTGGCCAGCAGTTCGTAACTGAACTGGATGTTCGTGAAGATCGTATCGCTCGGTTTGAAGCGAATCGTCGTGCCGCGTTCGGTCGTCTCGCCGACCACGGCAAGTGGCGCCTGGGGTTCGCCGAGTTTGAATTCCAGCGCGTGCAGCCGGCCGTCCCGGCTCACGCTGAGATGCAGATATTCGGACAACGCGTTGACGACCGAGACGCCGACGCCGTGCAAGCCGCCCGAGACCTTGTACGAGCTGTCGTCGAATTTTCCGCCGGAGTGCAGCACCGTCATGATGACTTCCGCTGCCGAACGCCCTTCCTCGGGGTGAATGTCGACGGGAATGCCCCGTCCGTTGTCCGATACGGTTACCGACTCATCCGCGTGAATCGTTACGACGACGCGGTTGCAGTGCCCCGCCAGAGCCTCGTCGATCGAGTTATCCACAACCTCGAAAACCATGTGGTGCAGGCCGGTGCCGTCATCGGTGTCGCCGATGTACATGCCGGGCCGTTTCCGCACTGCATCAAGACCCTTTAAGACTTTGATTTTACTGGAATCGTAGACATCTTTATCCGTCATTAAGATCCCCTGAAACTACGATCGCATTATAGCATTCGAGTAGCGGCGCCCTGTTCCACGTGAAACCTGGCGCCCGGATCTTCCAGTCCCACGATGGATGACGAGACGGTGGTTGCGACCAGCTGCGAACCCAGCTCGCGGACCTGGCTCATGAGTCTGGCCAGGTGCTCACTGTCGAGTTCGGCGGCCGGGTCATCGAGAAGCAGGGTGCCCGCCTGCCCGCGGGTCTTCTGAAGTATGCGCAGTTGTGAAAGCACGAGCGCCGCTGCGATCAACTTCTGCTGGCCGCGAGAAGCGCGATCCCGGGCGGCCTGCCCTTCGAGCCGGATCCGCAGATCCGCCCGGTGCGGACCAACCGTCGTGGTGCCGGCCTTGAGGTCCTTGGTCCATGCCTGCGCAAGCGCGAGCTCCAATGAATCTCCCTGTGGCCAACCTTGATACAGCGCCGGGACGGCTTCGACACCGGCAAGGAATAGCGACGTTGCTCGAACCACTGGCTGCAATTGCTCGAAGTAGCGCTCGCGGGCCTGGGATATCGATGTACCAGCCGCTACCAGTTCGGCGTCCCAGGCCTTGATCGCGGAGGCGGCCAGTTGGGATCGGAGGGAGGCGTTTCGCTGGCGAAGGGCCCTTTGGAACCGCTGCCAGTCGTGAGCAAACGTTGGTTCCACGTGGAACGCCCCCCAGTCGACAGCGCGACGGCGACCACTTGGACCCTCCTCCACGAGCTTGTGGATACTCGGATCAATCACTTGCACCGGAAATGCCGTGGCCAGTTCAGCCAGGGACGATGCCCGTCGGCCGTTTATGTGGGCCTCGGTCCCATCGCGGCTGGCACGGATACCGAGCAGGCTCGGACGGCCGGCACCCCCGAAGTGGCCTATCAGCGTCATCGCATCGGTGCCGGTAGTGATGAGGCGATCAATTTGCCGCGTGCGAAATGAACGCCCGCGACCGAGGAAAAAGATCGCTTCCAGCAAGCTGGTCTTGCCGGCGCCATTTGCCCCGGTAATGACGGTCAGGCGATCGTCGAGCTGCAGGTCAACGTTGCGCACGCACCGGAGATTCTCGACCTGAACCGCTAGCAGCGGCATCCGATCGCTCTACAGGCGCATCGGCATCACGACGTAGCGCGATGTAGTCGACTCCGGCGCATGGACGAGGCAACTGCTGTTAGCGTCTGTAAGGCCGATGGCCACTTTGCCGCCGTCGACAGCGGCGAGCGCATCCAGCAGATAATTCACGTTGAAGCCGACCTCCATGTCCTCCCCGGCGTAGCTGACTTCGATCTCCTCTTCAGCCTCTTCCTGCTCCGGGTTGTGCGCTTGAATCGTCAAGGCATTCTTCTTGAGCGCCAGCCGGATTCCGCGGTATTTCTCGTTGGCCAGGATTGCTGTGCGCTGCAAGGATGCTCGCAAGAGGTCTCGATCTGCCTGCAATTGCCGACCAGCGGCGGCCGGTATTACGCGAGAATATTCCGGGAATCTGCCGTCAATTAGCTTCGAAGTGAATCGAACATCGCCGATCTGGGCCCGAACGTGATTGGTTCCTATCAGAAAGTCTAGTGATCCTTCCGTACCCAGGATGCGTTGCAGCTCCAGAACGCCCTTCCGCGGAACGATGACCTGATGAGCCGCCTTTACCTTGAGCGTCAGCTCGATCTCGCAAATCGCGAGGCGATGGCCGTCAGTTGCAACGGCTCGCAAGGTCTTGCCATCCGCTTCCAGCAGCATGCCGTTGAGGTAGTAGCGCACATCCTGCTGTGCCATCGAAAAATGAGTCTTGTCGAGCAACCGCCGAAAATCAGCCTGTGGAATCTGCAGCGTTTGTTGAGCGTTGATTTCCTCAACCGTCGGAAAATCTGAAGCTGGCAGCGTCGCAAGCGTGAAACGGCTACGGCCCGCCTTGAGAGTGATCTTGTCCGCTTCGCCAGCCAGGGAAATCGTAACGCCCTCAGGCAATGCGCGGCAGATATCCAGGAGTTTCCGGCCTGGTACAGTGATATCACCGCCTTGCTGCACATTCACCTCAGCGGACGCGACGAGTTCAACTTCGAGATCCGTCGCTGTGACCGACAACCGGTTGTCCTTCGCGGAGAGCAGAACATTGGCCAGGATCGGCATCGTCTGACGGCGTTCAACAACCCCTATTACCGTCTGCAACGGTCCCAGAATTTTTTCGCGTTCAGCGGAGATCTTCATTGGTTTCCTCGGTTACCGCGTGCTCTTAGAAATCTAGAGTCTTAGTGGATATAAGAACTAGTAGTTATAGTAGTTGTGTGCCTGAGTCAGGCGGGATAACTGCGACCTCGTCCAATTAATCAAGCGCTTGTCGCAAGCACAAACCCCCTCGAAACTGCCTCCGGTCCGTCCATGAGCCTGTGGATCGCCTGTGGGCAACTTTATCCACAGCTTTATCTACAGAGAATCCACTCAACCTGCCAGCGTTCTCAACAGGTTTGAGTAGTCTTCGGTCATACGGGGCTCGGAATCACGCAAGCCTTTGATTCTCTTACAAGCGTGCAATACCGTCGTATGATCACGACCACCAAAGGCGTCACCGATCTCCGGCAGGCTATGGTTGGTCAGCTCCTTCGACAGGGCCATTGCAACCTGCCGAGGCCGGGCAATCGAGCGGCTACGGCGCTTCGAAAGCAAATCGGCAACGCGAATCTTGTAGTACTCGGCCACCGTCTTCTGGATATTCTCGATTGTGACGAGCTTGTCCTGCAGGGCAATCAGATCGCGCAGGGCTTCCTTCGCGAATTCGAGAGTGATCGGGCGGCCGGTGAACAGGGCATTGGCGGTCACGCGGCGCAGGGCACCCTCGAGCTCGCGCACGTTCGAGCGGATGCGCTTCGCTATGAAGAAGGCGACTTCCTCGGGTAGTTCGACTTCCATACCCCCGGCCTTGCTCATCAGGATGGCGACGCAGGTTTCGAGCTCCGGCGGTTCAATGGCAACGGTGAGGCCCCAGCCGCAACGCGACTTCAGGCGTTCTTCCAGCCCGTTTACTTCCCTGGGGTAGCGATCACAGGTCAGGATCACCTGTTGCTGTCCTTCCAGGAGCGCGTTGAACGTGTGAAAGAACTCCTCCTGCGAACGGTCTTTTCCCGCAAAGAACTGAATGTCGTCGATCAGCAGGCAATCGAGCGTCCGGTAGGCAGTCTTGAATTCATTCATCGTGTTATGGCGCAGGGCCCGGACCATGTCGCCGACAAATCGCTCGGAGTGCACATAAGCAACGCGTGCGTCGGGGCTGCTCGCGAGCATCAGGTTGCCGACGGCCTGCATCAGGTGCGTCTTGCCGAGCCCGACACCACCGTAGATGAACAATGGGTTGTAGGCACGACCCGGATTCTTGGACACCTGCATCGCCGCGGCACGCGCGAGTTGATTGCTCTTACCTTCCACGAATCGGTCGAACGTGAAGTCGCGATTCAGCCGGCCGCCAATAACCAAGCCTTCGGCGGGAGCGACCGACCTGGAAGCCGCTGGACTTGCGGAGGCGACTGCCCCATGCCCGTTGGTCGCCACCGGGCGGGATCCCACCTCGAGTACGAGTTGCGGGGTGTCGGGGCTTGCAACGGTGCCGAGCACCTGGGCGATGCGGCCGCGAAGATTCTGATTCACCCAGTCGACGACATATCGGTTCGGCGCAAACAAGCGCAGCGTGCCGCCTTCCTCGACGGCCTGAAGCGGGCGCAACCACGTATTAAATTGCTGCTCGGGGAGCTCGGCTTCCAGCAGCCGCAGACAACGATTCCACAATGACGCAGCTTGCACTAGCGCGATCTTCGAGGTGTGACGGAGGTGACTGACCAGCGAAAAGGGGGCGCAGTCTATAACTTCGAAAACGCGCTCGCTAGCACGTGCGAAGCGCCCCGGCGGTCGTCGGAAAATCGCGGGAAAAACAGCGAGAAATCAGTCTGCTGTCTTTCGGCGAATCTATTGACAGCCCCGAAGTCGGTGCGTACCCTTGCCGCCTCTTTTTCAGACCCTTTTTTGTTTTCAACAGCTTATCGTTCTATTTGTCGTTCGAATCAGGGTTCGACGAATGGCGATGAGGGCTCATCATGAAGCGCACTTATCAACCGAGCAAGATCCATCGCAAACGAACTCACGGATTTCGCGCACGCATGGCGAGCAAAGGCGGGCGCTTGGTTCTGTCGCGTCGCCGCGCCAAGGGCCGCAAGCGATTGATTCCCTAGTCTCGTGACTCGCGAACGGAGCCACGATCCGGCGTTTGCCATTCCGACCCCGTCAGCGAATCCGCTCCACTGCGGAGTTCGATAGTGTCTACAAGAATGGACGGCGATCGGGAGATTCGTATTTCGGCGTGGCGTTTCGCGCGAACCAGGCGGGCGGCGCTCGCCTTGGCATGTCGGTCAGCGTGCGCGCGCTCGGTTCAGCCGTCGCGCGCAACCGGTTGCGACGGTTGATTCGCGAGAGCTTCCGGCACCAGCAGCACGCCTTGCCCCAGATTGACATCGTGATCACGGCGCGCCCGCCTGCAAAGAGTGCTGCGCCCGAAGTATTGAGAACAAGTCTCGCCACGCACTGGCTGAATCTGATCAGAAAATGCGCCGCTTCCTCCTGACCGCCATCCGCCTCTACCAGTGGACACTGAGTCCGTTGATCGGCCGCTCCTGCCGGTTTCATCCGACCTGTTCGTGCTATGCGAGTGAAGCGATTGAAGCGCACGGCGCGCTTCGCGGTTGCTGGATGGGATTCAAGCGCATTCTTCGGTGTCACCCGTGGCATGCAGGCGGCTATGACCCGGTTCCGCCAGCCGATGCCTTGGCAGGCTCCCATCTTGCAAGAGAACTGCCGCATGGGTAACCCACGCATTTTTCTCTGGGGTGGCCTCGCGCTGGCGCTCTGGATGAACTACCAGGCTTGGGTGCTGGATCACAGTCCGAAGGCCTTGCCGGCCACGCAAGCGTCGCAAACGTCCGTGCCCGGTACGCCGGCGCCGGTGGCCGAAGCGCAGCCCAAGCTGGGTGATGCCGTGCCGGCCCTCGAAACCTCGGCTCCGGCAACTACCGCGGCGACGACGGCGACCGCGCCCACGCCGGTCGCGGCTCCTGCGTCCCCCGTGGTTCATGTCGTAACGGACGTGCTCGACCTGCAGATCTCGCTGGCGGGCGGCGACCTGGTGCGCGCCGACCTCCCGAAGTACCCGCTGCACAAGGACCATCCGGAAATTCCGGTGCGCCTGCTCGACGACGAGGACACGGCGAAAATGTTCCTGCTTCAGTCCGGATTGTCAGTGACTGACGCAGCGACCGCGCCCGACCATCACACGCAATTTTCCGCGGCCGCCACGGAATATCGCCTGGAAGGCAGCCAGGCGCAGTTGCAGGTTCCGCTGACCTGGACGAGCGCCGGTGGCGTTTCGGTTACCAAGACATTCCTGTTCAAGCGCGGCAGCTATCAGATCGACCTTGAGTACGACGTGCGCAATGGATCACCGACCCAATGGGAAGCCGCTTCCTATGCGCAGCTCCTGCGTCACTCGCTGCCGCTCGAGAGGTCGATGTTCGACGTCGAGTCGTATTCGTTCCGCGGCCCAGCGATCTATGACGGTGAAAAGTATCGCAAGCTCAAGGTCACGGACGATGCGGACAAGACGTTCGCGGCGACCATCACAGGTGGCTGGCTGGCTGCCCTGCAGCACCATTTTGTCGCGGCCATCGTGCCTGCGGCCGGGCAGAGTTATCGCTACAGCCTGCAGGTCCAGGGCGACGACTTCCTGTTGCTGGCGCGCGGCCCGAACCACGCGATCGCTCCCGGGGCCTCGGGACAATTCAAGGAGAGGTTCTTTGTCGGTCCCAAGCTGCAGGCGCAGCTCGTGGAGGCTGGCCCAGGACTCGACCACACGGTCGATTACAACAAGCTGTGGATCATCGCGAAACCACTCTTCGTCGTGCTCAGCTGGATGCACGGCGTGTTCGGCAATTGGGGCTGGGCGATCGTGTTCACCACCATCGCCATCAAGGCTGCGTTCTACTGGCTGAGCCAGAAGAGCGGCCGCTCCATGGCCAAGATGCGCAATCTCGCTCCGCGCATGAAGGCGCTGCAGGAGCGCTACAAGGACAACAAGGAGCAGCTCGGCCGCGAGATGCTCGATCTCTACAAGAAAGAGAAGGTCAATCCCGCGGCGGGCTGCCTGCCCATGCTGGTGCAGATTCCATTCTTTCTGGCGTTTTACTGGGTGCTGCTCGAGAGCGTCGAAATGCGCCAGGCGCCGTTCGGCTTGTGGATCCAGGACCTCTCCGCGCGCGATCCCTGGTTCGTGCTGCCGATCCTGAACGGTCTTGCGATGTTCGGCCAGTACAAGCTGAATCCGACGCCGCCGGATCCGGTCCAGGCGAAGGTCTTCATGCTGATGCCCCTGTTCATGACCTTCACCTTCGTGTGGTTTCCCGCGGGCCTCGTGCTTTACTGGGTCACGAACACGGTGCTCTCCATCGCACAGCAGTGGAATATCAATCGCATCGTGGCAGCGGAGAACCCGAAGCGGAACTGACCGCGAGCGGCCTTAGAATGGCCGCATGTCCGGCGCGCCAACCTCAGACACTGTCGTTGCCGCCGCCACCCCCGGCGGCCGTGGCGGCGTTGCCGTGGTGCGCGTCTCGGGACCCAGGGTTCGGGAGATTTCGCAGTCGCTGCTCGGGATAGTCCCTGAGCCGCGGGTCGCGACGTACCGGAAATTTCTCGATGCCGGCGGCGAGCCAATCGACCAGGGCATCGCACTCTACTTTTGCGCACCTCGTTCGATGACGGGCGAGGATGTGCTCGAGCTGCACGGCCATGGTGGTCCCGTCGTCGTGGACCTCATCGTTCGACGGATACTTGAATGCGGCGCGCGGATCGCCCGGCCGGGCGAATTTACCGAGCGCGCGTTCCTCAACGACAAGATGGATCTCGCGCAGGCGGAAGCGGTCGCCGATCTCATCGACAGCGCAACCGGCGCCGCTGCGCGTGCCGCCATGCGGTCACTGCAGGGAGAATTCTCCGACGAAGTCCAAACGCTCACGGAAGCGCTCATCGACCTCAGGATGTTCGTCGAAGCCGCCATCGATTTTCCGGAAGAAGAAATCGATTTCCTGTCCGCCAGCGAACTCACCGAGCGCCTCGCTCGAGTCTTCGAGCTGCTGGCGGCGCTCGAATCAGCCGCGCGCCAGGGGCAGATCCTGCGAGACGGCATGGTGATCGTCATCGCGGGACGCCCGAACGCCGGGAAGTCGAGCCTCATGAACCGACTGGCTGGCTACGACGCGGCGATCGTCACGCCTCAACCCGGGACGACGCGCGATGTGCTCCGCGAGCGCGTCGAGATCGACGGCATGCCGGTCAGCATCATCGACACTGCGGGCTTGCGCGAAGCCGCGGAGCCCGTCGAAGCAGAAGGCGTTCGCCGGGCGCGCGCCGAGATGTCGAAAGCCGATCGCATCCTATTTATCGTCGACGTCACTGCGGCGGGCGAGGACGACGTGACGTCACTTGAATGGCAACGCCTCCCGCCAGGAGTTCCGGTGACCCGCGTGCACAACAAGATCGATCTCGTCGCGCGGGGTCGGGCGCGCGTGGCCGAGACAGCCGAGGGTTCAAGTGAACTCTGGCTGTCAGCATTGACCGGCGAAGGTCTCGACCTGCTCCGAACGCACCTCAAAGCCTGCATGGGATTCGAGACAGCCGGCAGCGGGACGGTTTCTGCCAGGCGCCGTCACCTCGAGGCGCTCGCGCGTGCGCGAGGTCATCTGGAAGAGGCGCGGAGTCAGCTCGTTGAACGGCGCGCAGGGGAACTCATGGCCGAGGAGCTGCGCGGTGCGCAGGGCGCCCTTGCGGAAATCACCGGCGAATTCACCAGCGATGATCTGCTCGGACGGATCTTCGGCGGCTTCTGCGTCGGCAAATGAAGCGTCAGCCCAGGATCGCTTCCCGCCTGTACAAGCGTCCCGCGACCCACGCGAGCAACACTCCGAGCAATAGCGTCGAGCCGATCGACACGAGAACGTAGTCCGTCGGCAAAGGCTCATCCCTGAGTACGCTCGTCATCAGCAGGTGCTGACTCATGCTTGGCAGCATCATGAGCTTCATCGACGACCGCACGGACAGCAGCCCCGCGAAAATGATCGGCATCGTGGGCACGAGCAGCACGAAAGTGAGCCAGCTCTGCGCCTCCCGGTACGAACGGGTGAAGGAAGCGACGACCGTCATGAGCGCTGCGCCGAGCAGCACGAACGGCGCAGCGAGCAGGAACATCTTGATGGCGACCGCCGGCCCGAAGTTCGTGGTCATCCCGAGCTCCTCCAGCGGCACGAAGCGCAGGGATATCGAAAAGGCCGTCAGCGTGATCGTGAGCGAGACCAGCATGTAGAAGCAGGCGGCGAGAATCTTGCCGTAGATCAGCGTAGCGCGGCTGACAGGCATCGTGAGGAGCGACTCGAGCGAACCGCGTTCGCGTTCCCCCGCCGTCGCGTCGATCGTGAGATACAGCCCGCCCATCAGCATGGCGAACATCACGAAGTACGTCATCATGCCGAGAATCAGCAGAGCCCGGCCGGCTGGCGTCGACACATCGACATCCTGCACGGCGAGCGGCGCGATCACGAGCGGACTGATGCCCCGCACCTGCAGTCGAGTGGTAGCGATGATTCGCGCATAGCTGGCGAGCGTCTGCCGCGCCTGCGCGGCATATTTGGCGTTGTTGGTATTCGAGCCGTCTGCATACAGGTAGACCGCTGCGGGCATGCCGGATCGCAACCGCTCGCCATAGTCGGCGGGGATCAATAGAACGACGCGCTCCTTGCCGCTGCCGATGGCCTGCCGCGCCGAGGCGTCGTCGTACTGAATCGCCTGCACTGCGACGTTCGCCGATTCGAGGAACTTCACGAGATTCGGCGCGTGCTCCGCGCCGGCGACGGGCAGCGTCAGCTGCTCGTCGCTCTCCTTGACCGACTTGTTGAGGATCAGGCTGATCATCCCCGCGAACATCGCGGGGCCGAATAGCGGCGCGAACAGCAGCGCCGAAAGGAGCGTGCGGCGATCGCGGAAGTTCTCCAGGATCTCCTTCATGAAGACGACGACGAGCGCGCGCATCAGGTCGTGTCCGCCGGCCGCCCAAGCAATGCCACGAACGCGTCTTCCAGGCTCGAAGTGCCGGTCGCCTGCTTGATGTCGTCGGGACTCCCCTGCGCGAGCACGCGGCCCCGGCCGATGACGATCGCCGCGTCGCACAGCGCAGCCACTTCCTGCATCACGTGGCTTGAGAACAGGATGCAGGTCCCCTGGTCGCGGAGATTCCGCAGGACATCGCGCAGCGTGCGGATGGCCATGACGTCGAGGCCGTTGGTCGGTTCGTCGAGAATGAGGTTGCGCGGCGAATGCACGAGCGCGCGGGCAATGGCGACCTTGACCTTTTCGCCCTGCGAGAATCCCTTGGCCCTTCGATCGGCGATCGTGCGCAGGTCGAGTAGACCGAGCAATTCATCCACGCGTCGATCGAGCGCCTCACCGCCGAGCCCGTGCAGTGCGCCGAAGTAACGCACGTTCTCGCGCGCAGTGAGATTCGGATAGACGCCGCTCGAGTGCGGCAGTACGCCCAGCCGCTTGCGTACGGCGAGCGGATCCTTCACGACGTCGATCTCGTCGATGACCGCCGTCCCGGCATCCGGGCGAAGCACCGTGTAGAGCATTCTGAGGGTCGTCGATTTGCCGGCGCCGTTCGGACCTACGAGGCCGGTGATCGCTCCATCGCGCGCCGCGAAGGAAACTTCCTGCACGGCGACCACGTCACCGAATCGCTTATTGAGCGCCTGGGCCCCGATCATGGCGCCGGCCCGGAGAAGCTCAGGAAAAACGGCAGGCCGGCGATCGCCCTCGTGCAGCTCGCGTCCAGATTTCGCGCGCTGCCGGCATCGATGAACTGCGCCATTAGCCGCGGCATGCAGCCGGTACCCAGCTGGCCGTGTCCCTGGCCCGCGGCGATGATGTGGAGCGAATCCAAGAATTCCTTCGCGGTCGCGGCACCGTTTGCCGGCGGCGTCACGGGGTCGAGTTCACCCGAGAGCAGGAGGGCAGGCACGCTGGAGTGGAGCGGCGCATGAAAATCCGCATCGACTACGCCCCGCGGCCAGATCTTGCAGATTTCCAGCAGGCCGTCGACCTGGTTGGTGCCAATGTAGGTCCGGGCAAGCACGGCGCGGTCGATGTTGCCCGATTCGTAGAACGGCACATCCTCGGCGCATACGACGGAATTGTGCATGCCGATCGACAACTGGTCGGTGAGCGCACGAGTCGTCATCACGGCCTGCGCAACCAGCGGTCCCAGATTGTTGCGAGCCGCTTCATCGAGCAGCAGCGGCAGGACCGCGATGGTCTGCGAGTTGTAGCTCAACAGGCGCACGGCGGCGACGATGTAGTCGCGCGTGACCTCGATGTGTTCACTGCGGCCCGTCACCGGATCGGGGAGGTCGAGTGCGCGCGGCCGGCGTGTCACGGAATCCAGCAGGATGGCGAGCCGCGGCGCGAGATTCGGGAATTTCTGCTGACACTCGGCGTCCCGATCGCAGGCCGCAAGGATTCGATTGAGCGTCGACTGGGCGTCGATCGCGATAGCGGGACCGACGGGCAGCTCCGGCACGATGACACCGTCCAGTATCACGGCGCGCGTATGTTCGGGAAATCGGCGGGCATAGTGCTCCACGACGCGCGTGCCGTAGGAAACGCCATAGAGTGCAATGCGCTGGTAACCGAGCGCCGCGCGCACCAGGTCGAGATCGCGCACGGCAACGCTCGTCGTGTAGTACTCGAGTTGACGGCCCTTGAGCTTGTCGCGGCAGTCCGTGATCAGTTCGCGCAGGCGATCCATCGGCAGCTGATCGACGTCGAAGTCCTCCGGGAAGTCGCAATCGAGTGCGCCGGATTCTCCCGTGCCACGCTGGTCGACGACCACGAGGTCGCGGTCGCGGCGAATGCGCTCGAACGCGCCGGCGACCATCGCATAGAACTGGCCGGCGGCACTTCCCGGTCCGCCGGAAACAATGAAGAGCGGTTCCGCCGCGGATTGACTGCGGAGCGCCGCGATCAAAGCGACCCGCAGCCGGATTTTCGCGCCGTTCGGGGCGCCGGGATTCTCCGGCACTTCAAGGTAGCCGCAGCGAGCGGCGATCGAATTGACGCGTGAGGAGTTTTCCAGGCGGCAGGGTTCGAGCTGGATTGCCGCGGAACGGGCATCGAGCTGCGGGGAGAGTATCCCAGACGCCAGCAATGCGAAGGCGGACCACCCGGATGCGTTCTTCATTCGCGAGGAGTGTTACACAGCTTCCGGTGGCATCGCGAGGGGCCAGCGCATAAAATGCGCGCCCGTTAACTCTCTGTCGCGGCGCGAACTTTCCCATGTTTTTCCCGAGCGAATTCGATGTGCTCGTCGTTGGCGGCGGGCATGCCGGCACCGAGGCGGCCCTCGCCGCGGCACGCATGGGCGTGCGCACGCTGCTGCTGACGCACAACGTCGAGACGCTGGGCGCCATGAGCTGCAATCCGGCGATCGGCGGCATCGGCAAGGGCCACCTGGTGAAGGAGATCGACGCCATGGGCGGCGCGATGGCGCGGGCTGCGGATCGTGCGGCCATCCAGCTGCGGACACTGAATGCGAGCAAGGGTCCGGCCGTGCGTGCGACGCGCGCGCAGGCCGACCGCTCGCTCTATCGACAAGCCATTCGCTCGACGCTCGAAAATCAGCCGAACCTCACGATCTTCCAGCAGGAAGTCGCCGACCTGATCGTCGAAGGCGAACGCGTCGCCGGCGCGGTCACGGCCATGGGCGTGAAGTTCCGGGCGCGCGCCGTCGTACTGACGGTCGGAACCTTTCTCGGCGGCAAGATTCACGTGGGGCTCGAGCAGCACGCGGGCGGACGCGCGGGCGATCCGCCGTCGATTCGCCTCGCCGAGCGCCTGCGCGAACTAAGTCTGCGGGTCGGCCGCTTGAAGACGGGCACGCCGCCGCGCATCGACGGGCGCACGCTCGACTATTCGGTGATGGCGGAACAGTGGAGCGACGAGCCGCGGCCCGTGTTCTCGTTCCTCGGTCGCCGGAGCGAGCATCCGCGGCAGTTGCCTTGTCACATCACGGCGACCAACGCGCGCACGCACGAGATCATTCGCGGGGCCACGGACCGTTCGCCGCTTTTCACTGGTGTCATCGAAGGCGTCGGTCCGCGCTATTGCCCTTCGGTCGAGGACAAGGTGGTGCGCTTCGCGACGCGTGAGTCGCACCAGATCTTTGTCGAGCCGGAGGGCCTTCACACTCACGAAGTGTATCCGAACGGCATTTCAACGAGCTTGCCGTTCGACGTGCAACTGGAATTCGTGCGCAGCATCCGCGGTTTCGGGAACGCGCACATCACACGGCCGGGCTACGCCATCGAATACGACTTCTTCGACCCGCGAGATCTCAAGGCGAGCCTCGAGACGCGCTGCCTTGCAAGCCTGTACTTTGCGGGCCAGATCAATGGCACGACGGGTTACGAGGAAGCCGCGGCCCAGGGCCTCATCGCGGGGCTCAACGGGGCGCTTGCGGTCACAAACCGTGAGCCCTGGACGCCGGCCCGTGGTGAAGCCTACATCGGCGTGCTCATCGACGACCTGATCACACGCGGTGCGCCGGAACCGTACCGCATGTTCACGAGCCGGGCCGAGCATCGGTTGCTGCTCGGCGAAGACAGTGCGGACGCACGTCTCACGCCACGCGCTCGCGACCTCGGGCTCGTCGATGAGGAGCGCTGGCGCTTCTTCGAAGGCAAGCGTGCTGCGATCCGGTCGGAGCGCGAACGACTCGAGCACATCGTCGTGCGGCCCGAAGACTTCTCCGACGCCGACGCCGCAGCATTCCCAGGCGGCGCGCTCACGCGCGAGCAGCGGGCGGTGGACCTGCTCAAGCGCCCGGAGATCGATTACAACCGGCTGGTTGAATTTCCCCGTGTCGGCCGCGCCGATTTTGGACTGGAGGATGAGCGGCTCGCGGCGCAGGTGAAGATCGAGCTCGAGGTCGCCGCGAAATATTCGGGCTACATTGCCCGTCAGCAGGAGGAGATCGAACGCCAGCGCCGCAACGAGGAGACGCGCTTGCCGATCGATCTCGATTACGGCGCCGTTCGCGGGCTGTCGCATGAAGTGCGGCAGCGCCTGGGCGAAGTGCGTCCCGAGACCCTGGGCCAGGCGGGCCGCATCCCCGGCATTACACCCGCGGCGCTGTCGTTGCTGCTTGTGCATCTCAGGAAGCGCGGCCGCGCGGCCTGAGATCCCCGCATGCGTCGCGTCGCCCTGCTTCTGGTCTTCGCCCTGGTCGGCGGAGCGTTCTGGTATCTCACCCGCGCAAGCCTCGATGTCGGCGGCAATCCGGGCGCCGCCGCGCCGCCCACACCCGTCGTGCTGCGCCGGGGCAACGGACCGGAACCCGAATCGCTCGACCCGCAACTCGCGCGATCGGAATCCGCATTCAACATCTCGCGTGACCTTTTCGAAGGCCTGACTGCGCTCGACGGCGACGGCAATGTGATTCCCGCCGCGGCCAGCTCATGGCAGCAAAGCGCCGACGGCCTGAGCTACCGGTTCACTCTGCGAACCGGGGCGCGCTGGTCGAACGGCGATACACTCGTTGCGGATGATTTCGTCGCGGGCTGGCGCAGACTCGTCGATTCGAAGACCGCATCGGAGTACGCGCAGATCCTCGGCGCCGTGACGAATGCGCACGACATCACCGCCGGCAGGCTGCCGCCGGAGCGTCTCGGGGTCGAAGCCCCGGACGCGGCCACTTTCGTCGTGCACCTCGCGACACCGACCCCCTATTTCCTCGGCCTGCTCGCACACCCGAGCACGTTTCCCGTGCACCGGGCGACGCTCGCCGCGCATCCGGGCGATGCCGCGAAGCCGGGCGTCCAGGTGTCAAATGGCGCATTCGTCGCGGTGGACTGGTCCGTAGGTTCACACATCACGGCGCGGCGCAATCCGAACTATTGGGACAATGCCTCGAACCGGATCGACGTGCTCGAGCTCTACCACTACAGCGACCAGGACGCGGAGCTGAAGTCCTATCGCGGGGGCGAGCTCGACGTGACGTACACGATTCCGCAGCAGCAGTACCGGTGGCTCACGGAGAATCTCGCGGCGGAGCTCAACGTTTCGCCGTACCTGTCGACCTATTTCTACGGCTTCAACACGACGCGGCCACCCTTCAAGGATCAACCGGGCCTGCGCCGGGCACTTGCAATGGTGATCGATCGCGAACGGATCACGGGGTCCGTGACCGGCGTCGGCGAGCTGCCGGCCTACAGCTTCGTGCCGCCGGGGACGAGCGGCTACTCGCCGCAGGCGGCGGACTATCGCGACTGGACCCCGCAACGGCGCCTTGATGAAGCGCGAAGGCTTTACGCCGCTGCGGGTTATTCAGGCGCGCATCCGCTCGCCATCGAGCTGCGCTACAACTCGGGCGAAGTGCACAACGCGATCGCGGTCGCGATTGCGGACATGTGGAAGCGCGCGCTCGGCGTCGAGACGAAGCTGGTGAAGGAAGAATTCAAGGTGCTCCTTGTCGACATCGGCCAGAAGCAGGTCACCCAGGTGTTTCGGTCGAGCTGGATCGGAGATTACGACGATGCCTTCAATTTCCTCGAAATCCTGCAGACCGGGTTCGGCGTCAATCATCCGGGCTACTCGAATCCGGCGTATGACGCTCTCGTGCAGCGGGCGGCGTCCACGGTCGACCTCGCCGCGCGGCGCGCGATTCTCGAAGAGGCGGAGCGCACGATGCTCGCCGACCAGCCGCTCGCACCGATCTATTTCTACGTGAACAAGCATCTGGTGAAGCCCTATGTGCACGGCTGGCACCAGAACGTGATGAACGTGATCTACAGCAAGAACCTGACGATGGACCCGCACTGAGCGTCGCGGAAGGATGGAGTCATGGCCGGTATCTACGACTATTCGCTGAAATCACTCGACGGCGCGAACGACGCCCTCGGAAAACTCCGTGGCAAGGTCACGCTCGTCGTGAATGTCGCGAGCAAATGCGGGCTCACACCGCAGTACCAGGGTCTCGAGGACCTCTATCGCGAACTCAAGGGTCAGGACTTTGCAATTGTCGGGCTGCCCTGCAACCAGTTTGGCGGCCAGGAGCCCGGCAGCGCCACCGACATCCAGGCTTTCTGCTCGACGAGCTACGGCGTCAGCTTCCCGATGACCGAAAAGATCGACGTCAACGGCCCGGGCCGCCATCCGCTCTACGCCTGGCTCACGGATCCCGCCAACGGCTTTCCGGGCGACATCCAGTGGAACTTCGAAAAGTTCCTCGTCGGCCGCGATGGCAAGGTGCTGCACCGGTATCCGCCGACGACGAAGCCGGAGGACAAGGGACTGCTGGGGGATATTGCCGATGCGCTCTGAGGGTCACTTGCAGCCGAGCTGGGAATGGGCGTCGGTGGCAGCGCTCTCGTAGAGCGACTGCGCACGCCGATCGGCTTCGGTCAGGTCCCCAGTGAGAAATCGCGCGCGGGCATCGCCGCGCGGGTCGTCGAACAGGTCGAGGTAGTACGACGGGTGACAGCCATCTTCGGCGAGTCGCGCCCTGAAATCGAGCCAGGCGTACTCATCGAAGCGATCGCCGGTTGCCGGGTCCGCGCCGGCTGTGATCATCGCCTCGATGGCCGCGCTGTCCCCCTTGCGAGCCGCCGATTCGACCAGGCTCCGGGCGCGGCCGGGATTGGGTGGACGGCCATCACAGCCTGACTGCAGGCATTCGCCCAGAGCGAAGGCGGCGGCCGGGATTTTCTCTGCCGCCTGCTCCAGCCAGAACTTCATCTTGTCGCGGTCCTTCACCTCGGAGCTGGTCGACCAGCGATTCCTGTAGAAGAGCGCGAGTTGCCATTGCCCGTCCGGATCGCCAAGGAGGGCGGCAGACAACAGGCGCCGTTCTTCGCCGTCATAGTCGCGCCTGAGATGCGCGGCATCCGCCAACGCCATGAGACTCGGCAGGTCGCCGTCCGACGCGGCATTCCGGACCTTTTCAAGCAAGGCCGCGTTGTTGTCGGCGGCGCCGCCCTCGCACAGCGCTTCGTCGAATTCCATCTGCTCGCGCGCAACGGCCAGCGCCGCTTCGGTTCGCAAGCGGTTCGCAGGCGATTGCCGCGGGGCTTTTTCCGCGATGTGCACGTCGCCGCTTTCGAACTCCCGGCGAATCGCCGCAGGGTCGGCGGCATTGCACGCGAGCATGGCCTGATAAAAGGCGGCCGTCGCATCGCGATCGTCGTGCGCGATGCGCGCGCGCAATTCACGCACGGCCTCGCCGGCGGCTTCGCGGGTCTTGCCAGCAAGGAATAGGGCTCTCGCGGCGGGTGATACTGCGAGCCTGCCGTATCGGCCAGCGAGGTTCGCCCGCCTCAAGGTTGCACGAAATTTCTCGATCTCCGCTGACGACAGTGCGCTGACCGCTTCGGTGGGCTTCGCCTGGACAGCCGGCGCGATCGTGGCGTCAGGTGCATTGACTTGCGTGGCGGCAGGAGCAACAGGCGTCGGTGCCTGAGCTTCACCGCCCGGCTTCAGCAGCAGCACCAACAGCAGTGCACCGCCGATGATGGCGAGCGTCAAGCCGAGCCACGGGTGGAGTTTTCCCTGCACCATCATTAACATGGCAGCCCTTCGACCGGACCCTTTCCGGACCTGCTTGGAGACTCGCGACATGCTTTCACGGGCGTTTGCTCTCGCTTCGGTAATGGCTGCGGTCATCATTTGTCCGTCGATCGCGGCCGCCGACGGTGATGCGGTGCGTGGCGGCAAGCTCGCCTATACCTGCATGGGATGTCACGGAATCGCCAATTATAAGAACGTTTACCCGACGTATAGCGTGCCAAAGCTCGCTGGACAGTCTGCCGAATATCTCGTGATCGCGCTCACCGGCTACAAGAACGGTACGCGTGGACACGGCACAATGCATTCGCATGCCGCTACCATGTCGGATCAGGACATGAAGGACATCGCGGCCTTTTTCGCGGGCGAAGCCAAGATCGAGCGCAAGCCCGACGTGACCGCGGACGCCGCGCCCAAGGCCGCGCAAGTCTGCGTGGCCTGTCACGGCGCCGACGGCGTTGCGCTCTTGCCGATCTATCCGACGCTGGCGGGACAGCACGCGGACTACCTTGAGCAGGCGCTGCACGAGTACAAGGCGGGATCGCGCAAGGATCCGGTGATGTCGACCTTTGCGGGCCAGTTGAAGGATGGAGACATTCACGCGATCGCGTACTACTTTTCCGGGCAGGAGCCCGGCCTCGTGACGGCGAAGGCCCGGAACTAGCGGCCAGAGAATGTCGCGCGCCCGCACGCCGCGCGAGGTCATGCGAGCGATGCCTGTCGAGGATCTCCTCATCGACTTTCCCGATGGCATCACGGCCATCGATACGCAATACGTGCGCAGGCTGGCCGACGCCAGTCACCTCATCGTTCACGGCGGCCGTGCTGCCTTCGTCGACACCGGCACCAACTCGGCAGTGCCGACGCTGCTTGCAGCGATCGAGGCGCGCGGCCTCAAGCGCGAGGCGATCGACTATGTGCTGCTCACGCACGTGCACCTCGATCACGCCGGCGGCGCAGGGCTCCTGATGCAGTCGCTGCCGAACGCGCGGGCCGTCCTTCACCCGCGCGGCGCACGCCACCTGGTCGATCCGGCGAAACTCATCGCCGGCGCCCTGGCGGTCTATGGGGAGGAGGCCTTTCAACGGCTCTACGGAACGCTGGTGCCAATTCCAGAGAGTCGCATCCTCGTCGCGGGCGACGGCATGGAACTCATGCTCGGCGGCGGCCGGCGGCTCGAACTCATCCACACGCCCGGCCATGCCCTGCATCACTATGCGATCGTCGACCATGCGGCGCGGGCGATTTTTTCCGGCGATAATTTCGGCATCTCCTACCGCGATTTCGACACGAGCCACGGCGAGTTCATTTTTCCGACCACTTCACCCGTGCAGTTCGATCCCGAAGCCATGCACGCGACCATCGATCGCCTCATGAGCTATCAACCGAAGGCGATCTACCTGACGCACTACAGCCGCGTGAGCGATCTCGCCCGCCTCGCTCGCGACTTGCATGCCGGAGTCGATGCCTACGTCGAGCTGGCGCGCCGGCATCACGGCAAGCCAGACCGTGGAGCGCTGATGCGCAAGGACATGGCGGCCTGGTTCGATGCGGCGCTCGATCGCCACGGCTATACCGGCAATTCGGTTACCCGCCGGGAACTCCTCGAATTCGACATCGACATCAACTGCCAGGGACTCGAGGTCTGGCTCGATCGGCGTGCGGGAGCCGGCCGTGAGTGATCGGTTCCGTGCGTTCCGCATTCACGAGGTCGACAAGAAAATCGTCGCGCGTTTCGAGGAACTGGCGCTCGACGATCTCAGCCCGGGCGACGTCGTCGTGAAGGTCCGCTACTCCGGGATCAACTACAAGGATGCGCTCGCAGCAACGGGCACGGGCAAGATCCTGCGCAAGTACCCGCTCGTCGGCGGCATCGATCTCGCCGGTGAAGTGGTCTCATCGAGCGATGCGCGCTTTCGGGCCGGTGAAAAAGTACTGGTCACCGGCTGCGACCTGAGCGAGATGCGGGACGGCGGCTACGCCGAGTTCGCCCGCCTCGCGGGCGACCATGTCATCCCGGTCCCCGCCGGCCTCGACGAATTCCAGGCGATGGCGCTCGGTACCGCTGGATTCACTGCCGCGCTTGCGATCCATCGCATGGAACAGAACGGGCAGACACCGTCTGGCGGACCCATCGTCGTGACGGGCGCGACCGGCGGCGTCGGCAGCCTCGCCATCGACATGTTGGCCGGCCGTGGCTACCAAGCCGTGGCCGTCAGCGGTAAGGCGGAAGCGGACACCTATCTCTTGGCAATCGGCGCGCAGAGAATCCTGCGCCGCCAGGAGATCGATCCGGGCAGGCGGCCGCTCGAGGCGGCGCAGTTCGCCGGCGCGATCGACAACGTGGGCGGCGATCTGCTCGCCTGGCTCACTCGCACGGTGCAATACGGCGGCAACATCGCGAGCATCGGCATGGCCGCGAGCGCCGAGCTGAAAACGACCGTCATGCCGTTCATCCTGCGGGGCGTGAATCTCCTCGGCATCAATTCGTCCGCTACGCCGCGCGACTTGCGCCTGGCCGTCTGGCGGCGCATTGGAACCGATCTCAAGCCGCGCCACCTCGACCGCATCGTGGCGCGGACGATTCCCTTCGCCGACCTCCCCGGCGCATTCGCCGACTTCATCCAGGGCGCGGTGACCGGCCGCACGGTCGTGCGGATCGCCTAGCTTTCGGCGTGCGGGGGGGCTCTGCGGCGGGCTAAAATATCGCGGCAGGGCGGCTCAACCGCCGGTCACCGGTTCCATGTCCGACGTTGTCACTTCAGCCGGCCGCCGGTTGCGAGCGGCGCTCGATCTCGAGCGTCCCCTGCAGGTCGTCGGCACCGTGAACGCCTTCAGCGCCTTGCTCGCGCAACAGGCGGGCTTTCGCGCGATCTACATTTCCGGCGCCGGCGTCGCCAACGCCTCCTTCGGGCTGCCGGATCTCGGCATCACGATGCTGAACGATGTCTGCGAGGACGTCCGCCGCATCACGGGCGCGACGCAATTGCCGCTCCTGGTCGACGCAGACACCGGCTGGGGCGGCGCTTTCAATATTGCGAGGACCGTGAAGGATTTCATCCGCTCGGGCGCCGCCGGGCTGCATCTCGAAGATCAAGTGCAGAGCAAGCGTTGCGGACACCGGCCGGGCAAAGCGCTGGTCGCCGCCGAAGAGATGGTGGATCGCATCAAGGCGGCAACGGATGCCCGCACCGATCCCGACTTCGTGATCATGGCGCGCACCGACGCGCACGCGGTCGAGGGCCAGCAGGCCGCGCTCGAACGGGCCCAGCGTTACGTCGAGGCCGGTGCCGACATGATCTTCGCGGAAGCGCTGACGACGCTCGCCGAGTATCGCCAGTTCACGGGCGCGATTCGCGTACCGGTGCTCGCCAATCTCACGGAATTTGGCAAGACGCCGATGTTCACGACCAGCGAACTCGCCGATGCCGGCGTGCGGCTCGTGCTGTATCCGCTCTCCGCCTTTCGCGCGATGTCCAAAGCCGCGCTCAAGGTGTACTCGGCGATCCGGGAGCAGGGCACGCAGGCGAGTGTCGTCGACACCATGCAGACACGCGCCGAACTTTACGACGTGCTCGGCTATCACACGTACGAAGACAAGCTCGACGAATTGTTCGCCCGCTCGAAGCCGGGCGATGACGGTGAGGAAAAGCCATGAGCGAAGGAGTCCCTGCGGGGCCAAGACCGAAGAAGTCCGTCGCGCTCTCCGGCGTCCCGGCAGGCAATACCGCGATTTGCACCGTCGGCCGCACCGGCAACGATCTGCATTACCGCGGCTATGACATTCTCGAGATCGCGGACCGGTGCGAGTTCGAGGAAATCGCGCACCTGCTGGTGCACGAGAAACTCCCGACGCGCGCCGAGCTCGCCGCATACAAGGCGAAGCTGCGCAAGCTTCGCGGACTACCCGATCCCGTACGCAAAGTGCTCGAGCAGCTGCCGGCCTCGAGTCATCCCATGGATGTCATGCGCACGGGGGTTTCCGCTCTCGGCTGCATCCAGCCGGAACCGGCGGGACACG
The DNA here is from genome assembly GCA_035644395.1 of Steroidobacteraceae bacterium. GTDB lineage: Bacteria > Pseudomonadota > Gammaproteobacteria > Steroidobacterales > Steroidobacteraceae > JBGPLJ01. Next base: position 46,392 of record DASQOR010000090.1, on the reverse strand, counting down.
GGACAGCGCGAGCACGGGACATCACGGACCAGTTGATCGCGAGCTTCGGCTCGATGCTCGTCTACTGGCATCACTTCGCGACGAGCGGCAAGCGCATCGAGGTCGAAACCGCGGACGACTCCGTGGGCGGGCACTTCCTGCATCTCCTGCACGGCAAGGAGCCGTCGGCATCCTGGGTGAAGGCGATGCACGTCTCGCTCAATCTCTATGCCGAACACGAATTCAACGCCTCCACGTTCACCGCGCGCGTCATCGCCGGCACCGGCTCGGACCTCCATTCGTCGATCGCCGGCGCGATCGGCGCGCTGCGCGGCCCGAAGCACGGCGGTGCGAACGAAGTCGCCTTCGAGGTGCAGAGCCGCTACCGCGATCCGGACGAGGCGGAAGCGGACATACGGCAGCGCGTCGCACGCAAGGAAATCGTCATCGGCTTCGGGCACCCGGTCTACACGATCAGCGATCCGCGCAACAAGGTCATCAAGGCGACGGCGCACCGGCTCGCGATCGAAGCGAGCGATCTCAAGCTCTATTCGATCGCCGAGCGGCTCGAGAGCGTGATGTGGGATATCAAGAAGATGTTTGCCAACCTCGACTGGTACTCCGCCGTGTCGTACAACCTGATGGGCGTGCCGACGGCGATGTTCACGCCGCTCTTCGTCATCGCGAGGACGAGCGGCTGGGGCGCGCACGTCATCGAGCAGCGCATCGACGGCAAGATCATTCGCCCGGGCGCCGTGTACACGGGGCCCGAGAACCGGAACTTCGTTCCCATCGAACAACGCTAAGTGCCCTGCACCCTCGCCCGCATGCGGGAGAGGGTTGGGGTGAGGGTTCTCATGTCCGCCCACGACATCAAGTCCGCCCGGCGCCCCGATCCCGACAAGGTGCTCGTCGATATCGCGGAGTACGTCTGCAACGGCGAGATCACGAGCCGCGAAGCCTATGACACCGCGCGTTACTGCCTCATGGATACGCTCGCGTGCGGCTTTCTCGCGCTGAAGTATCCGGCCTGCACGAAGCTGCTTGGCCCCACGGTGCCCGGCGCAACGATGCCGGGCGGTGCGCGCGTGCCGGGCACGTCCTACGAGCTCGAACCGGTACAGGCGGCATTCAATATCGGCGCGATGATCCGCTGGCTCGATTTCAACGACACCTGGCTCGCGGCGGAATGGGGCCATCCGTCCGACAATCTCGGCGGCATCCTGGCGGTGGCCGATTATCTTGCACGCATGGCGGTGAATCACGGCAAGAAGCCCCTGACCGTGCGTGATGTGCTCACCGCCATGATCAAGGCGCATGAAATCCAGGGCATCACGGCACTCGAGAACAGCTACAACCGCGTCGGGCTCGATCACGTGCTCCTGGTGCGGGTCGCCTCGTCGGCGGTGGTCACGCGCATGCTGGGCGGATCCCGTGACCAGGTGATCAATGCAGTGTCGAACGCGTGGGTCGATGGCGGTGCGCTCCGCACCTACCGCCATGCGCCGAATACGGGCTCGCGCAAGAGCTGGGCGGCGGGAGATGCAACGAGCCGCGCCGTGCGCCACGCGCTCATCGCGATGACCGGTGAGATGGGCTACCCGTCCGCGTTGAGCGCCAGGACCTGGGGTTACTACGACGTGCTCTTCAAGGGCCGGCCGTTCGTCTACAACCAGGGATTCGCGAGCTATGTGATGGAGAACGTGCTCTTCAAGATTTCCTTTCCGGCGGAGTTCCACGCGCAGACCGCCGTCGAGTGCGCGATGCGGCTGCACCCGCAAGTCAGGGATCGGCTCGCCGACATCCGCGAGGTCGTCATCGAAACCCAGGAGCCGGGCGTGCGCATCATCGACAAGACGGGACCCCTTGCGAACCCGGCGGATCGCGATCACTGCATCCAGTACATGGTGGCAATTGCGCTCATCTTCGGCCGGCTCACGGCCGAGGATTACGAGGACAAGGTGGCGAATGATCCGCGGGTGGATGCGCTGCGCTCGACGATGGTGGTGCGCGAGAACACGACGTTCACCGAAGAGTATTACGCGGCGGACAAGCGCTATATCGGTAACGCCATCCAGGTGTTTTTCCGGGACGGCAGTTCGACGAAGCGCATCGCCATCGACTATCCGATCGGTCATCGCAAGCGCCGCGCCGAGGGCATGCCGATCCTGGTGAAGAAATTCGAGTCGGCGATCGCCGGTCATTTCCCGGCGAAGCAGGCGCAGCTCATTCACGCAACCTTCGCCGACGCGAAGAGGCTCGACGTCCTGCCGGTGCAGGAACTCATGGCGGTGCTCGTCAAGAACTGACCGTGACGGACTCCTCTTCCCTGCAGGCCGACAGCAAGCGGCTCGGTGTCGAACTCTCCGCGGCGGACGCGGACAAGCTCCGTGTGCTCGCCACCGAGCTTGCCGAATGGAGCCAGCGATTCAACCTGACCTCCATCCCGGCGGACCAGACGCTCACCCATCACGTGCTCGACAGCCTGTCGGTCGGCCCGTACCTCAATGGCCGGCGAGTGCTCGACGTTGGCACCGGCGCAGGATTTCCGGGTCTTCCGCTCGCAGTCGCGTTTCCCGAACGGGAGTTCCTGCTGATGGATGCAACGCGCAAAAAGCTCGCGTTCGTCGAGCATGTCATTGCGAAGCTCGAACTCGGCAACGTGACGACGCTGCACGCGCGCGCAGAACAATTCCGGCCGCCGCGGCCGTTCGACACGGTGGTGGCGCGGGCGCTGTCGAAGCTCGATCAGTTCATCGCGTTCAGCGGGCACCTCTGCGCACCTGGCGGGCGGCTGCTCGCGATGAAGGGGCGCTCGCCCGACGGTGAAATCAAGGCGCTGCCGCGCGGCTGGAAGGTACTGGCGGTGCATCGTGTCGAGGTGCCAGGCCTCGGTGCGGAACGGCACATCGTCGAACTCGCCCGCGAAAACAAATAACGTATAGTGGTTTCGTGCATAGAGTCATCGCAGTTGCGAACCAGAAGGGCGGCGTAGGCAAGACGACGACCGCCGTCAACATGGCGGCGTCGCTCGCAGCGACCAAGCGCCGCGTGCTCCTCGTCGATCTCGATCCGCAGGGCAACGCGACCATGGGTTGCGGCGTCGACAAGCGGTCCCTCGAGCGCAGCACCTGTGACGTGCTCCTTGGCGACTGCGAAGCGCCGGCGGCGCTCGTTCCCGTGCCGGATTTCGGCTTCACTTTGATGCCGGCGAACCAGGACCTCACCGCCGCGGAGGTGCGGCTCCTGACGCTGCTCGCCGGCCGGGAAGTGCGGCTGCGCAATGCGCTCAAAGTGATCCGCAACCTCTACGACACGATCCTCATCGACTGTCCGCCCGCGCTCAACATGCTGACCGTCAACGCCATGGTTGCCGCGGACGGCGTGCTCATCCCGATGCAGTGCGAGTACTACGCGCTCGAAGGCCTGTCGGCGCTCGTCAACACCATCGATCAGGTCAAGGCGAGCGTGAACCCGACGCTCGAAATCGAGGGAATCCTGCGCACGATGTACGACCCGCGGAACAATCTCGCGACCGAGGTCTCCGCCCAGCTCATCATGCATTTCGGCGACAAGGTGCTGCGCACGATCATTCCCCGCAACGTGCGCCTCGCCGAGGCGCCAAGTTTCGGCAAGCCCGCGCTCTTTCACGACAAGGAATCGCGTGGGGCATTGGCATATCTCGCGCTCGCGGGCGAGCTGATCCGGCGTGAAGACGACGCGGGAACGGCCGCCGCCGCGGGCGGCAATTAGGCCGGCAGTCGATTACACTCCCTCCGCCATGAGTGTGAAGCGTTCCGGATTGGGTCGAGGTCTCGAGGCGCTCCTCGGGCCGCAGGTGCAGACGAAGGACTCGCCTGAAACCGGCGCGCGCCCACTCCTCGCGGACGACCAGCTAGTCAAATTGCCCCTGGACTTGCTCTCTCGGGGCCGATTTCAGCCACGCGTCGACATGCGGCCCGAATCGCTGCAGGAGCTTGCGGATTCGATCCGCGCCCAGGGCGTCGTGCAGCCGATCGTGGTTCGGCCCGTCGGCGTGGCGGCACCCGGCGAGTCGCAGCGCTACGAAATCATCGCCGGCGAACGCCGCTGGCGCGCCGCACAGATGGCGGGCCTCAGGGACATTCCCGCCGTCGTGCGCCACGTGGCCGACGAAGCGGCCGTGGCCATGGCCCTCATCGAGAACATCCAGCGTGAGAACCTCAATGCGCTGGAGGAAGCCGGGGCCCTGCACCGCTTGATCGAGGAGTTCGCCTTCACCCAGCAGGAGGCGGCGGACGCCGTCGGCCGATCGCGGGTCGCCGTTGCCAACCTGCTGCGCCTTTTGGACCTTGCCGACGAGGTCAAGGCGCTCCTGGAGGGGCGGCAGATCGAAATGGGGCATGCCCGCGCACTCCTCGGTCTCACTCAGCGGCGGCAGCAGATCGAAATAGCCAAGTTTGTTGCCGTCAAGAGCCTTTCGGTGCGCGAAACCGAAGCGTTGGTACGCCGGATGCTGAATCCGACCCGCAAGGATGACGGCGGCGAGTCGCGCGATCCAGACGTGCGCCGGCTCGAGGATCAGCTGTCCGAGAAGCTCGGCGCGCGGGTCGCCATTCAACATTCCGCGAGCTCGGGCAAGGGCAAGCTCGTCATCAGCTACCACAGCCTCGACGAGCTCGACGGGATCCTCGAGCACATCCAGTAGAGCGGCCGCTACACAGGCCCATGGATCGACAAAAAACCTCAAGCGCCGTCGCTACTTATGATGCGGCCGGCGGCTCTCTTTCTTATTGAGCCAAGGGGCGTTCCCCCCTATAATCCGCGGCCTTTGCGGGGGCCCCCTGCGGGATATTTTCAAGAGCGCCAGAAGCGTTTTGAGGGGAGTGGCCACCGCCGCCCTCGTCGGGAACCGGTGTGAGCACGAACGACCTTGCGGCCGCGCGCCGGTTTGCGGTGGGTCTGGTCGCGAGCCAGTTGGGGCTCACCGCCTTGATCGCCGGGGCGACGCTACTCATATATGGGAGGCGCGAGGCCGTGAGCGCGCTCGCCGGCGGCGGCATCGGTGCCGCGGCGAATCTGGTGCAGGCGGTTTTCTTCTTTCGCCACGGACCGGGCGCGGATCCGAGGCGGATCCTGCGCGGCATGTACGCGGGCGAAAGCGCGAAGATTGTGGTGACAGTGCTGCTGCTGGTCGTTGTCCTCGGCAGCACGAAGGTCGCAGCGGGACCCTTTTTCGCCGCGTACCTGGCGGGATTTTTCGTTTACTGGTTCGCTCTCTGGTGGGGCGGACGTAGTGCAGCGGGCAGTTGAGATTCATGTCAGCAGGCGCAGAAAAAGGACCGGAATCGGTCACCGATTACATCGTCCACCACCTCACGAACTGGCATGTGGGCGAAGGGTTCTGGACTTTCAATCTCGATAGCCTGCTGGTCACGACGCTGCTCGGAACCCTCTTTGTGGTGAGTTTTGCCCTCGCCTCGCGCAAGGCCGCGCGCAATCCGGGCGTGCCGCGCGGCTTCCAGTCGTTCGTCGAACACGTCGTCAACTGGACTGACAGCCAGGTCAAGGACAGTTTCCACGGCGCGACGCCGATCGTCGCGCCGCTCGCGCTGACTATCTTTGCGCTCATCTGGTTGCTGAATTCGATCGATCTCTTTCCGGTCGACTGGTGGTCGACCGTTGTCGCGGAGCGCGGCGCAGGGCTCGAGTATTTCAAGGCCGTGCCCACGACGGACCTCAATATCACGTTCGGCATGGCGCTCGCCGTGTTCCTGCTCGTGCAGTACTACAGCGTGAAGATGAAAGGCATCGGCGGGTACGCGAAGGAATTTTTCTTCCACCCGTTCAACACGATCTGGCTGTCGTGGTTCAACTTTGCGCTCAAGGTGATCGAAGAGCTTGCACGGCCGGTTTCTCTCGGTCTGCGACTGTTCGGCAACATGTACGCGGGCGAACTGATCATGATCCTGATCGGGCTGTTCGCCCTGACGTTCGGTTTTCCAAGTCTCGAGCACGGCTGGCTGAGCGGGCTCGGAACGACCGGTCTGTGGTTATTGCAATTCGTGCTGGGTCTCGCCTGGTCGGTTTTCCACGTTCTCATCATTACGCTGCAGGCGTTCATCTTCATGATGTTGACCATCGTGTACCTGTCGCTGGCGCATGAGACTCATCACTGAGCGACGGCTTCTCTTGACGACTCGAGTTCACTTCACCGGAGGTAGTTGAAATGGATATGGCAAACGTTGCGAACGTGCAGGGCATGACAGCCATCGCGGTCGCATTGCTCATCGGCATGGGCGCGCTCGGAACCGCTATCGGTTTCGGCCTGCTCGGCGGCAAGTTCCTGGAAGGCGCGGCACGTCAGCCCGAAATGGTGCCGATGCTGCAGACCAAGATGTTCATCGTCGCGGGCCTCCTCGACGCGGTCACCATGATCGGCGTCGGTATCGCGCTCTTCTTTACGTTCGCGAATCCGTTCCTCGGCGCGCTGAAGTAACGCCGGCGCCCCATTTCCCGGAGAGCACTCGCCGTGAACATCAATGCCACGATTCTTGCCCAGATGGTGATCTTCGCCGTGCTGGTGTGGATCTGCGTGAGCTGGATCTGGCCGATGACGCTGAAGCACATGGTGGCGCGCGAAAAGCGCATCGCCGATGGTCTGGCGGCAGCGGAAAAGGGCCAGAAGGATCTCGCGCAAGCGAGCGACCGCGCGGAGGCGATCATGAAAGACGCGCGCGAGAAGGCGCTGCAGGTCGAAGACAACGCCCGCAGGCGCGCCAACGAGATGATCGAGCAGGCGAAAGTCGCGGCGACCGCGGAGGGCGAACGCTTGATCGCGGCGGCGAAGGCCCGGATCGTGCAGGAATCGAACACGGCGCGTGAAGATCTGCGACGCCAGGTCGCCGCACTCGCGGTGAGCGGCGCCGGCAAGATCCTCGAGCGCGAGGTCGATGCCCGCACGCACGCCGAAGTGCTCGACAAGCTCGCGAGCCGAATCTGACCATGGCTGAAAAGACCACCATCGCCCGGCCCTACGCGAAAGCGGTGTTCGCGCTCGCGCGCGAGCAGCGCAAGCTCGACGCCTGGCTGAACGCGCTTGCGCTGGCGGCGACGGTCGTAATGCACGCACGTGTCGCACCGCTGCTGACGAATCCGCGCGCAACCGCGGCGGACCTCGCCGATCTCGTCAACGAGATTGCGGGCGGCGAGCTCGAAGTGAAGGGCAAGGACTTCTTCAAGGTGCTGGCGACGAACCGGCGGCTCGGTTACCTCCCCGAGATCGCCGCGATCTTCGCGCACCTGAAGGCGGAATCGGAAAAGTCCGTCGATGTGACGGTCACCTCCGCAGTCGAACTCTCGGCGGACCAGCAGAAGAAACTCGCGGCGGCCGTCGAGAAGCGGCTGGCGCGCACGGTGCGCCTGCATACGAAGCTCGACCCTGCGCTCATCGGCGGCGCGGTATTGCGTGCAGACGACCTGGTGATCGACGGTTCCCTCAAGGGCCGGCTCGATCGGCTCGAAAACGAATTGACAGGCTGAGGCAAAGCTATGGCGATCAAGGCATCGGAAATCAGCGATCTCATCAAGTCGCGCATCGAGAAATTCCAGTCGACGACCGAGGCTCGCAACGTCGGCACCGTCGTCACGGTGACCGACGGCATTTGCCGCGTGCACGGCCTCGCCGACGCGCGTTACGGTGAAATGCTCGAATTCCCCGGCAATACCTTCGGCCTCGCGCTCAATCTCGAGCAGGATTCGGTCGGCGCGGTGGTGCTCGGCGAGTACAAGCACATCTCGGAAGGCGACACCGTCAAGACGACGAATCGCATCCTCGAGGTGCCGGTCGGACCGGAGCTTCTGGGTCGCGTGGTCGATGCGCTGGGCCAGCCGCTTGACGGCAAAGGGCCGATCAAGGCGTCGAAGCAGTCGCCGATCGAGCGCGTCGCGCCGGGCGTCGTACATCGCAAATCGGTGAGCCAGCCCGTACAGACCGGCTACAAGGCCGTCGACTCGATGGTGCCGATCGGCCGCGGGCAACGCGAGCTCATCATCGGTGACCGCCAGACGGGCAAGACCGCGCTCGCCATCGACACGATCATCAATCAGAAGGGCTCGGGCGTTAAGTGCATCTACGTCGCGATCGGGCAGAAGCAGTCCTCGATTTCCAACGTGGTGCGCAAGCTCGAAGAGAACGGCGCAATGGCGCACACGATCGTGGTAGCCGCTTCGGCGTCCGTGCCGGCCTCGATGCAGTACATCGCGCCCTACTCGGGCTGCACGATGGGCGAGTACTTCATGGACCAGGGTGAAGATGCACTCATTATCTATGACGATCTGACCAAGCAGGCCTGGGCCTATCGCCAGATTTCGCTCCTCCTGAAGCGTCCGCCGGGCCGCGAGGCGTATCCGGGCGATGTCTTCTATCTGCACTCGCGTCTGCTCGAACGTTCGGCACGCGTGAACGAGGAGTATGTCGAGAAGACGACGGGTGGCAAGGTCAAGGGCAAAACAGGTTCGCTCACGGGCCTGCCCATCATCGAAACGCAGGCGGGCGACGTCACGGCTTTCGTGCCGACGAACGTCATCTCGATCACCGACGGGCAGATCTTCCTCGAGACCGATCTCTTCAACGCCGGCATCCGGCCTGCCATGAACGCCGGCATCTCGGTGTCGCGAGTTGGTGGCGCCGCGCAGACGGATATCATCAAGCGCCTGGGTGGCGGCATTCGCCTGGCGCTCGCGCAGTACCGCGAGCTCGCCGCCTTCTCGCAGTTTGCCTCCGACCTCGACGAAGCAACGCGCAAGCAGATCGATCGCGGCCAGCGGGTGACCGAGGTCATGAAGCAGAAGCAGTACGCGCCGCTGTCGGTCGCCGAGATGGCGCTCTCGATCTATGCGGTCAACAACGGCTACATGGACAAGACCGAGCGCAACAAGGTAGTCGCGTTCGAAGCGGCACTGCTTGCGTTCGCGGGCTCGGACCACGCGGCATCGATCAAGTCGATCAACGAGAAGCCCGTGCTCAAGGAGCACGAGGCGACGCTCAAGAAGATCTGCGAAGCGTTCGTGGCGACCGGAGCCTACTAGTGGCCGGCGCCAAGGAAATCCGCGTCAAGATCGCGAGTATCAAGAATACTCAGAAGATCACGCGGGCCATGCAGATGGTGGCGGCGAGCAAGATGCGCCGCGCACAGGACCGCATGCGGGCATCGCGCCCGTATGCCGAGAAGATGCGCGTCGCCATCGGGCACCTGAATGAAGCGAACCCGGACTATAAGCACCCGTTCCTCGTCTCTCGGCCGGTGAAGGCTGTCGGGATCATTATCATCAGTACGGACCGGGGCCTCTGCGGTGGACTGAACGTGACGCTCTTTCGCCAGGCGCTCAATGCGATCCGCGAAGCGCAGGCCGGGCAGCACGAGGTGAGCGTCTGCCTGATTGGCGCGAAGGCGGTGCAGTTCTTCCGCCGCCTGAAAGTGCCGATCCTCGCGCAGGTCACGCATCTTGGCGACGTGCCCCGCATGAACGACCTCATTGGTGCCGTCAAGGTCATGCTGGATGCGTATCGTGAGGGCAAGATCGACCGCCTGCTGCTCATGAACAACGAGTTCGTGAACACGATGTCACAAAAGGCGCGCGCAACGCAGGTGCTGCCCGCGGAGACCGCGGACAGTGAAAAGCTGCAGGACCATTGGGACTACATCTACGAGCCGTCCGCCGCGGACATTCTCGACGGTCTGCTGATGCGCTACATCGAATCCATCGTCTATCGCGGCGCGGTCGAGAACGTCGCCTGCGAAATGGCGGCGCGCATGGTGGCGATGAAGAGCGCCACGGACAACGCGGGCAAGATCATCGGCGAGCTGCAGCTTGCCTACAACAAGGCGCGGCAGGCGGCCATCACCAAAGAATTGTCGGAAATCGTCGGCGGCGCTGCGGCCGTCTGAGAGGGAAGAGGAACATCATGAGCACGGGCAAGATTACCCAGATCATCGGCGCGGTCATCGACGTGGAATTTCCACGCGACGGCATCCCCAAGGTCTACGACGCGCTGAAGCTCGCGGACGTCGACATCACGCTCGAGGTGCAGCAGCAGCTCGGCGACGGCGTGGTGCGCACGATTGCGATGGGCGTCTCGGACGGCCTGAAGCGCGGCATGGCCGTCAACGGCACCGGCGCGGCCATCACGGTGCCGGTCGGCAAGGGCACGCTCGGCCGGATCATGAACGTGCTCGGCGATCCGATCGACGAGGCGGGCCCCGTTGAGACCAAAGACAAATTGCCGATTCACCGTCCGGCACCCTCGTATACGGATCAGGCCGGAGGCCAGGATCTCCTCGAGACCGGCATCAAAGTCATTGACCTCTTGATGCCCTTCGCCAAGGGCGGCAAGGTCGGCCTCTTCGGCGGCGCGGGCGTCGGCAAGACTGTCACCATGCTCGAACTCATCAACAACATCGCTACGGCACACTCCGGCCTTTCGGTATTCGCGGGCGTCGGCGAGCGCACGCGCGAAGGCAATGACTTCTATCATGAGATGCTCGAGTCCGGCGTCATCGACGGCAAGGAGCTCTCGAACTCCAAGGTCGCGATGGTCTTCGGCCAGATGAACGAACCGCCGGGCAACCGCCTGCGGGTCGCGCTGACGGGCCTTACGATGGCCGAATATTTCCGCGACGAGGTGCGCGAAGACGGTGGGCGCGGCCGCGACGTGCTGCTTTTCATCGACAACATTTACCGCTACACGCTTGCGGGCACGGAAGTGTCGGCATTGCTCGGCCGCATGCCGTCGGCGGTCGGCTACCAGCCGACCCTCGCGGAAGAGATGGGCGTGCTGCAGGAACGTATCACCTCGACCAAGACCGGATCGATCACTTCGGTGCAGGCGATCTACGTTCCGGCCGACGATTTGACCGATCCGTCGCCCGCGACGACGTTCGCGCACCTCGACGCCACGGTGGTGTTGTCGCGCCAGGTGGCGGCGCTCGGCATCTATCCGGCGGTCGATCCACTCGATTCGACGAGCCGCCAGCTCGATCCGCTGGTCATCGGCGAGGAGCACTACAACACGGCGCGCGGGGTGCAGGCCGTGCTGCAACGGTACAAGGAGCTGCAGGACATCATCGCGATCCTGGGTATGGACGAGCTCTCGGAGGAAGACAGGCTGAGCGTGTTCCGCGCGCGCAAGATCCAGCGCTTCATGTCGCAGCCCTTCACGGTCGCAAAGGTTTTCACGGGCCAGGACGGCAAGTACGTCAAGCTCAAGGACACGATCCGCGGCTTCAAGGCCATCATTGCCGGCGAATACGATAGCCTGCCCGAGCAGGCGTTCTACATGGTCGGCACGATCGAAGAGGCCGTCGAGAAGGCCAAGACCCTTCAATAGCAGTGGGGGACTGTCCCGTCCTCGGGACTGTCCCCTGCTCGCCTGGAATCACCAATATGGCCAACACCATCCACGTCGACATCGTCAGCGCTGAAGGGGAGATCTACTCCGGCCCGGCGACGATGGTGTTCGCACCCGCGATCGAAGGCGAGCTCGGCATCGCGCCGAAGCACGCGCCGCTGCTGACAAACCTGCGGGCCGGCGAAGTGCGCGTGCAGACGGAATCCGGCGAGGAGCATCACTTCTACGTCGGCGGCGGGGCTATCGAAATTCAGCCGCACGTGGTCACCGTGCTCGCCGACACGGCGCTGCGCGCAAAGGACATCGATGAAGCCGCGGCGCTCGCGGCCAAGCAGCGCGCCGAGGATTCGCTGAAGGACAAGGTTGGCGCGATGGAGATTTCACAGGCCCAGGCGGAACTTGGGCGCGCGGTGGCTCAATTGCGACTGCTCGAAAAGCTGAGAAAGCTCAAGCAATAATCCCGGTCGGGGGGCGTGATGCTCGACGGTACCTGGATCGCGACTTCGGCCATCCTCGGGGGAAATTCCTTCCCGGCTCCGGTGCTCGCGACCATTCGGCTCACGTTGAACGCCGGGCAGTACACCCTCGGCAACGATCACGGCACCTATCGCACGGACGATCGTGCGTTTCCCGCCGCCATCGACGTGGCCGGCAGCGATGGACCGAACAAGGGCCGCCAGATTCCGGCAATCTATGAGCTGACGGGCGACACGCTGACGATCTGCTACGACCTTGCGTGCGAGGCGAGGCCCAAGGCATTTCAGTCCGCCGCCGCAAGCAAGCACTTTCTCGTAACGTACCGGCGTGCCTAGCGGCGACCGGCCACATGACTCCAGGGAGACGCCGATGATCTGCTGTTGCATCATTTACCCGCGCACGGCGACCAGCCACTTCGACCTTGACTACTACGTCAACAAGCACATGCCCATGACCATCCGGCTGCTCGGCGGCGCGCTGCGTGGCGTTACGGTCGAGGCGGGCGTCGCAGGCACTGCTGAGGGCGTTCCGCCCGCGAATGCGGCCGTTTGCCGCCTGTTGTTCGATTCGGTCGAGTCGTTTCTCGCGGCTTTCGGACCGCACGCGGCAACGCTGCAAGGAGACATTCCGAACTACACGGATGCGGTGCCCGTCATCCAGTTCAACGAGATGAAGATCTCGCGGTGAGCCGGTTCTCGCGGAGATACCGATAGAGCAACTTATGTTCACTGGCAGCGTCGCGCCATCTGCGAGGCACGCAGGCGAGCGACCTCACCGCGCATATTGCATTCCGTAGTTCCGTTCTCATATTGGCCGCAGCCCATTCGAATTCGTCTTCATCAGGAGAGGCACCCATGAGCAACGACAGGCCCCCGGCCGCGATCAATGAAAAGGCCGCTCACTACCTGAACGGCTGGATCGCCGTCATCATCGGCGTCGCACTGATCGTGTTCCTCGCGCGCAATTTCGTCGGCCAGCTGGGTTCCGGGGACATGACGATCAATCCGCTCCTGAGTCTCGGCGCGGCGATCCTCGTGCTCATCCTGATGACGCGCGGCCTGGTCACGTTAGAGCCGAAGCAGGCGGTCGTGCTCACATTCTTCGGCAAGTACGCAGGCACGATCCGCAACGATGGCCTCTGGTTCTACAATCCCTTCTGCGCGCGCCGCAAGCTTTCGCTGCGCGTCGTCAACACCACGACACCGACGCTCAAGGTGAATGACCTCGCCGGCAATCCCGTGGAGGTTGCGGCAATCGTTGTGTGGGCGGTGGAAGACACGGCGCGCGCCTCCTTCGCGGTTGAATACTACGAACGATTCCTGGCGCAGCAGGCCGAGTCGGCGCTGCGGCAGGTCGTCGGCGGCCATCCCTACGATTCGGAAGGCGCCGGTGAAGGGCTGCGGGGCAACATGGAAGGCGTCAGCACCGAGCTCGAGCGCACGATTGGTTCGCACGCGGCGGCGGCGGGCATCGCCGTTCTCGACGCACGCCTCGCGCATCTCGCCTACGCGCCGGAAATCGCGGGCGTCATGCTCCGCCGCCAGCAGGCGGAAGCCGTGCTCGCGGCCCGTCGCAAGATCGTCGAGGGCGCGGTTGGGCTCGTCACTCACGCGGTCGAAGCCCTGAGCGCGGCGAAGATCGCCGTGCTGAACGATGCGCAGCGGGCGCAGCTCGTCATCAACCTGATGACGATGCTGGTGGCCGAAACCGACGCTCAGCCGGTGGTGCCGATGACGAGCGCGGTTCAGTAACGGCGCGCGATATACTGCGCGTCACTTTGAACCTCAGCATCGTCATTCTGGCGGCGGGCCAGGGCAAGCGGATGAACTCCGACTTGCCGAAAGTGCTGCAGCCGCTCGCCGGCCGGCCGATGTTGAAGCACGTGATCGACTGCGCCCGCTCGCTCGACGCCGCCGCCATCCACGTCGTCTACGGTTACGGCGGCGAGCAGGTTCCAGAGGCGCTCGCCGGCGAACCCGTGCAATGGGTGCGCCAGGCGGAGCAACTTGGCACGGGCCACGCCGTCCTGCAGGCCATGCCGGCGATTGCCGACGACCATCGGGTGCTGGTTCTCTACGGCGACGTACCGTTGGTGCGCCGTGAAACACTCGCGAAGCTCGTGCAGTCCGCAGGCGTCAAAGCAGTGGCCCTGCTCGGTGTCGAGCTCGAAGACCCGACCGGATACGGGCGTCTCGTCCGTGATGCCGGTGGACGCGTGGTGCGCATCGTCGAGCAGAAGGATGCCAATCACAAGGAACTCGCGATCCGCGAGATCAACACAGGCTTGATGGCGGTGCCGGCCGCGTCCCTCAGACGCTGGCTAACGAGCCTTCGCAATGACAACGCCCAGCGCGAGTACTACCTGACGGACATCGTCACTGCCGCTGTGCGTGAAGGTTTCACGATCAGCGCGACCATCGCGCCGACCACGACGGAGGTACTTGGTGTGAACGACAAGATCCAGCTCGCCGAGGTGGAGACCGAAAATCGCAGGCGCCGCGCCCGGGAACTGATGCTCGCCGGCGCGACGCTCGCGGATCCCGAGCGCATCGACGTGCGTGGCGAAATCGCGATCGGGAGCGACGTCTTCATCGACGTCAACGCCGTTTTCGTCGGCAAGGTGAAGCTCGGATCGCGCGTGAAGATCGGTCCCAACTGCTTCCTGCGCGACAGCGAAATCGGCGATGACACCGAGCTCTTCTCGAATTGCGTACTCGACAAGGCCGTGATCGGTCCCGGCTGCCAGATCGGCCCGTTCGCGCGCTTCCGGCCGTCATCGACGCTCGCCGCGAACGTGCACATCGGCAATTTCGTGGAAGTGAAGAACAGCCAGCTCGGCGACGGTAGCAAGGCGAATCATCTCACCTACCTCGGCGACGCCGTCATCGGCAAGAACGTCAACGTGGGCGCCGGCACCATCACGGTCAACTACGACGGCGCCGCCAAGCATCGCACCACGATCGAAGACGACGTTCACATCGGCTCCGGCAACATGCTGGTCGCGCCGGTGACGATCGAAAAGGGGGCCAACACCGGTGCCGGCTCGACGATCACCAAGAATGCTCCGGCCGGGATGCTGACCCTGGCTCGCAGCCGGCAGGTGACGATCGAGGGCTGGCAGCGGCCGCAAAAGAAAAAGAAGTAGCAGTCCGGGCCCAGTCCATGAGACGACAGTCACGCTTTTTCCAGTAGAATCCAGCCTTTCCAGCGTCGGTCGGGCACACTGGCGCCCCTACACGGAAGCCACCGGCCGACCTCTGCCATAAGGGCCCAATAACATGTGCGGAATTGTCGGAGCCGTTGCCGATCGCGATGTCGTCCCCGTTCTCATCGAGGGGCTCAAGCGCCTCGAATATCGCGGCTACGATTCCGCGGGCGTCGCCGTGCTGAACGGCACGAAGCACGTCGTGCGCCTGCGCGCGGTCGGCAAGGTAAAGAAGCTCGAGGAAGCGCTCGAGGCGAGCCCGACGCACGGCCCGCTCGGCATCGCGCACACACGCTGGGCGACGCACGGCGTGCCGAGCGAACGCAACGCGCACCCGCACATATCGAAGGACGGGGTCGCTCTCGTCCACAACGGCATCATCGAAAATCACGAAGAGCTGCGCGCTGAGCTCGTGCGGCACGGCTACCAGTTTTCCTCGGAGACCGACACCGAAGTCATCGCGCACCGCATCCATTTCCATCTGCGCAGCGCGAGCGGCCTGTTCGAAGCGGTGCGCCGCACCGTTGCGGAATTGCGCGGCGCCTATGCCCTCGCGGTCCTGAGCGAGCATGAGCCGGACCGGCTGGTGCTTGCCCGCTGCGGATGTCCCGTCGTCATCGGCCTTGGCAAGGGCGAAAACTTCGTTGCGTCGGACGTCTCGGCGCTTCTGCCCGTCACGCGCCGCTTCATGTTTCTCGACGAAGGCGATGTGGCCGAGATCCGGCGCGCCGCGGTTACGGTGTTCGACTCGACGGGCAAGCAGGTCGAGCGTGCGGTGCGCGAAAGCGAGCTGTCGGCCGACGCTGTCGAGCTCGGACAATTTCGCCACTACATGCAGAAGGAGATCTTCGAGCAGCCGCGCTCCGTGGCCAACACGCTCGAGGAGCGCATCGCGGGCGGAAAACTCCTTGCGCAGGCCTTCGGGCCCGAAGCACAGGAGGTGCTGAAGCGCACGCGTGCCGTGCATATCGTCGCCTGCGGTACGAGCTATCACGCAGCCTGCGTCGCGCGCTATTTCATCGAACAGATCGCCCGTATCCCCTGCTGGGTGGATATCGCGAGCGAGTACCGCTATCGCAATCCCGTGCTGACCCCGGACACGCTCTTCGTCACCATCTCGCAATCCGGCGAAACGGCGGATACGCTTGCGGCACTGCGCATGGCGAAGGAGCTCGGCTACCTCTCGAGCCTTTCGATCTGCAACGTGCCGGAGAGCTCGCTCGTGCGCGAGTCCGCGCTCGTGATGCTGACGCGCGCGGGCCCCGAGATCGGCGTCGCCTCGACCAAGGCCTTCACGACGCAGCTCGCCGCGCTCGGCATGCTCGTGGTTGCGCTCACCAAGATGCTGCACCCGGATGCGGAGCGGGAACGGCAGCTCGTCATGCGGCTCCTTGAAATTCCGGCGCTCATCGAGGAGACGCTCAAGCTCGAGCCGCAGATCCTCGCGCTCGCGAAGATCTTCGCTGAAAAGCATCACGCACTCTTTCTTGGCCGCGGCGCCCTCTACCCGATCGCGCTCGAAGGCGCGCTCAAGCTCAAGGAGATCTCCTACATCCATGCCGAGGCCTATGCGGCGGGGGAGCTCAAGCACGGGCCGCTCGCACTCGTCGACGAGGACATGCCGGTCGTGACGGTTGCCCCGAACAACGATCTCCTCGAGAAGCTGAAGTCGAACATGCAGGAAGTGCGGGCGCGCGGCGGGCGGCTGTACGTGTTCGCCGATCCCGATTCCGGCATCGAAAGCTCGAGCGACGTGCAGGTCATCAAGATGCCGCGCCATGTGAGCTATTTCCAGGCGCCGGCGATCTACACGATCCCATTGCAGCTGCTTGCGTATCACGTCGCTGTTTTGCGAGGTACGGACGTGGACCAGCCCCGTAATCTCGCCAAATCGGTCACAGTCGAATAGCGCCGGGAGGCGCATGGTTGGTGCGCTTTTGCGCACGACAAACGGATCTCCATGCGCCCGACGCTGAAAACAGGACTGATTATCGTCATTGGCCTCGCGCTGCTGATGGGCGCCGTGCTGGCCGCCGCGCGCTATTACCTGATGGAGAGCTATACCGACCTCGAGGCGGCGACCACCGGCCGTACGGCCCATCAGCTCGAACGCGCGTGGAACGATGAACTGAAACAGCTCGCCACGGCCACCAGCGACTACGCGGTGTGGGATGACATGTACGAGTTCGTCGTGCGGCCGAACATCCCGTTCGTGCAGAGCAACTTCGCGTACACGTCGATGACGAATTTCAAGGTCGACACGGTGCTGGTGCTCAACACGGCGAGGATGCCCGTGTTCTGGCGCCGGTTCAGCGACCGGGACGGGCGTGGCTTTACCGACGCCAACAAGTTCATCTCGCTGCTGCCTGCGGAACGACTGAGTCTCGAAGGGGCACGGCCCGACGCGCCGCTGTTCACCGGACTGCTCGACACACCGGATCGCGTCGTGGCGGTGGTGGCCTACGCCATCTACCCGAGCCTCGCGAATTCGCCGCCGCGCGGCATCCTGATCTTCGCGCGCAGCTTCGACGATGCGGCGCTGAAGCGCCTGAGCGCGGCCATGGGACGCATGGTCGCGGCCCGGTCTGCAGACGATGAGGAACTGCCTGCCGCAGTCCGGCGCCTGCAATCGTCAGCGGAACGCGGCGGCGCGTCCATCAGCGTGCCCGTCGACGATGAGGCCATCACGACCTACCTCGCGTTGCCGAATCTCGAAGGCCGCCCGTCCCTGGTCATCGCTGTTACGGAACCCCGCGAGGTCTATGCCAAGGGTCTCGAGACGATCCGCTACCTCGTGACGGCGGCGCTCATCGTCTGCGTGACCTTCGGCCTGATCGCATTCCTGATGTCGGCGCGCCTCGCACGCAACTGGGACGAACGCCAGGAGAGCGAGGCGCGCTACCGCGCCGTCGTCACCCAGGCGTCGGAAGGCATCCTGCTGATCGACGTCGCGACGCGCCGTATCCTCGAAGCGAACCGCGCGTTCCTCGAGGGCGCGGGATTCGGCGAGAAGCTGCCGCGCGAACTCTACCTCTACGACGTGCTGCCGCCGGGCGCCGTCAATGCCCGGCTCATGGGCCAGGACTTGAGGCCAAGCGTCGGCACGATGGAGCTGCAGCTGCGCGCGGCCAACGGGCAGCTGCTCGATGTCGAGGTGACGGCCAGCATCATCATTCACCGGCGCCGCGAAGTGCTCTGCCTCGTCACGCGTGACGTCACCGCGCGCAAGGCGGCAGAGGTGCGGCTGCGCGCAAGCGAAAAGCGGCTCGATCACCTTGCCCACCACGACGGGCTCACGGGCCTGCCGAACCGGCTCTACCTGCAGTCGTTCCTGAAGCGCGCGATGGCGGAGTCGGAAGCGACGGGCACGGCGCTCGCGCTCTTCTTCCTCGACATCGACCGCTTCAAGTACATCAACGATTCGCGCGGCCACGAGACCGGCGATGCGCTGCTCAAGGAACTCGCCTCGAGAATCTCCGCCGCGGCCGGCGAGGGGCGACTGGTCGTGCGCATGGGGGGCGATGAGTTCGTCGTCGTCATGCCGAACGTCACCGACGAACAGGCGCCGCAGCAACTCGCGAAGCGCCTGCTCGAGACCCTGCGCGCGCCGTTCTGGTACGGGAACCTGCAATTCCTCGTGACCGGCAGCGTCGGCATCAGCGTTTTCCCGCGCGATGCCCCGGACCTCTCCACGCTCGTGCGCAGCGCCGACACGGCCATGTATCACGCGAAGGAGAAGGGCCGGAACAACTACCAGTTCTTCCGCGCCGACCTCAACATCTCCCTGAACGACCGGGTAGCGCTCGAGTCGCAGCTGCGCACGGCGATCAGCGGCGAGCGTTTCCAGCTGCTCTATCAGCCGCAGGTCGACCTCAGGATCGGCGAGATCGTCGGAGTCGAGGCGCTGCTGCGCTGGAAGGACGACAACGGCGAGTTGCAGTCGCCGGCGAGCTTCATCAGCGTGGCCGAGGAAAGCGGGCTCATCGTCGAAATCGGCGAATGGGTGCTGCGCGAAGCGATCCGTACCCGCAAGCACTGGCACGAAACGCTGGCGCGCGATTTTCCGGTTGCCGTCAACATTTCACCGAGCCAGCTGCGCCGGCCGGAATTTCTCTCGCGCCTGAAGGCCATGCTGCGCGAAAGCGCTCTCTCGGTTCATCTGCTCGAGGTCGAACTCACGGAAAGCGCGTTCATGCAGCATGCGGCGGCGGAGGCGGCTTCGCTCCATGAACTGCGCGAGCTCGGCATCGGCATCTCGGTCGACGATTTCGGCATGGGCTATTCGAGCCTGAGCTATCTCAAGCATTTCCCCATCACCAAGCTCAAGATCGACCGCTCGTTCGTGCGCGACATGGTGCAGGATGCGAATGACGCGGCGATCGTGCGCGCCATTCTCGCGATGGCGCAGTCGATGCGCATTCCGGTGTGCGCGGAAGGCGTCGAGAACGACCAGCAGCTCGACTATCTCCTCGATCACAACTGCGAATTCGCGCAGGGCTATCTCTTCGGCAAGCCGATGGAGGCCGACGCGTTCTACCGGCTGCTCGCCGCGACCAGCGACGGTTCCGTCTCGATGCGCCTGCGCGTGGCCCGCTAGATTGCCGTGCCGCGCGTTTCGCGCAGGAAAAGCCCGCCGACGATGAACGTGAACAGGGCGACGGCCACGGGATACCAGAGCCCGTAGTAGATATCGCCGGTCATCGTGACCAGGGCGAAGGCAACGGTCGGCAGGAATCCTCCGAACCAGCCGTTGCCGATGTGATAGGGCAGCGACATCGATGAATAGCGGATGCGCGCCGGGAAGAGCTCCACCAGCCAGGCAGCGATCGGCCCGTAGACCATCGTCACGTAGATGACGAGCAGCGTCAGCAGCGCCAGTACCGCAACGGAGTTGATGCGCTCCGGATCGGCCTTGGCGGGATAGCCCGCCTCGGCGAGCGCTGCGGCGAGCCGCTTGTTGAATTCCTCCGTCCGGGACTTGAGTGCCGGGGCATCGAGCGTCGTGCCCTCGACTACCGTCACGAGGCGGGACCCAACCCGCACCGTTGCCGGCGTACCCGGCATCGCGGCCTCATTGCTGTACGGAGCGCCGGACTTCGCCAATGCCGCCTTGGCGATGTCACAGGAGCGTGTGAGTTTGCGCTTGCCGACCGGATCGAACTGAAAGCTGCAAGCCTCGGGATCCGCGATCACCGTGATGGGAGCGGCGGCCGCCGCGTCGGCGATCGCGGGATTGGCGAAATGGGTAAGGGCCTTGAAGATCGGAAAGTAGGTGAGCGCCGCGAGCAGACAGCCCGCAAGCACGATGCGCTTGCGCCCGAGCCGGTCGGAAAGCCGGCCGAAATAAATGAAGGCCGGCGTGCCGATGAGGAGCGATCCGGCGATCAGCAGATTGGCGTGTTGCGGGTCGACTTTCAGCGTTTGCGTGAGGAAAAAGAGGGCGTAGAACTGCCCCGTATACCAGACGACGGCCTGGCCGGCCGTTGCACCCAGGAGGGCGAGCACGACGACGCGCAGATTATCCCAGCGCGCGAAGGCCTCCGTGAGCGGCGCGGTCGATTGGCGCGATTGCGCCTTCATCTCCAGGAATACCGGCGACTCGGCGAGTTGCAAGCGGATATAGACGGAGACCCCGAGCAGCACGATCGACAGCAGGAACGGGAGGCGCCAGCCCTGCGTCTCGAATGCCGGACCAAAGAACTTGCGGCAGGCGAGGATGACGATCAGGGAGAGAAAGAGGCCGAGTGTCGCCGTGGTCTGGATCCAGCTCGTGTAAAGGCCGCGCTTGCCCTCCGGCGCGTGTTCCGCGACGTAGGTGGCTGCGCCGCCATATTCGCCGCCGAGCGCGAGGCCCTGCAGGAGGCGCAGGGCAATGAGCGCAACGGGCGCGACTACGCCGGCTTGCGCATAGGTCGGGAGGCAGCCGACGAGGGCGGTCGAGACGCCCATGATCACAATAGTGATCAGGAACGTGTACTTGCGCCCGGCCAGATCGCCGAGGCGGCCAAACAGCAGCGCGCCGAATGGCCGCACGAAGAATCCGGCGGCGAAGGCCAGCAGCGCGAAAATGAAGCCGGTCGTCTCATCGACACCGGAAAAGAACTGCTTCGTGATGATGCCGGCGAGTGAGCCGTACAGATAGAAGTCGTACCACTCGAAGACCGTGCCGAGCGATGAGGCGAAGATGACCCGTCGGTGGGCACGATCGATGCCACCGCGGGCGTTTGCAGAGGCGGACGACGTCAAAGGAAGTCTCCTGGCGGTCCCGGGTGGCCAGAAACGGCGCGCCGGCCCTTATGGTTATGCGCACAAAGACTGCCGGGTTTGGCAAGCGCGCGCAATCGTTGCAGACTGTGTTTCGAAGCCGCCAAGTAGAACACCACGATGCAACGCACCGGCCGACCGCCCCTCACGCTAGCCCCATCGACCCGACCGGGCCGGGCCAACGCCGCGCAGACGACGCTCGCGCGTTTCTTCCGCATGGCGGAGGAGCTGAATCTGTCGGAACTGCAGCAGTGCCGGCTCATCAAGTGCCCGTCGCCGCAGGTGCTCAAGCAGTACCGCGGCAGCCAGAGCACGCGGCTGAACAATACGCAGCAGCAGCGCCTGTCCCTGCTGGTCGGGATCTGGGCAACGCTGCTCGGCAAGGATCCGGGCGGCGACCGCGCGTGGCGCTTCATGCATGAGCCGAATCGCAAGGCGCCGTTCAAGGGGGAGCCGCCGCTCCACTACATGGTGGAAGGTGGCATGCAGGCGCTGCGCGATGTCGCGCATCACGTGACCGAACAGACCTTCAAGCCGTGAAAAAGGGGACAGATTTATTTTTTCGCATATCCAGGCGTCTGCAGCAGAAATGCGAAAAAATAAATCTGTCCCCTTTTTCCGGCTGTCCCCTTTTTCAGTCCTGCTCGACGCGGGGGCGGAACGCCTGGATCAATTCCTGCTGCCGGCGCGGCGGCACAGCCTCGTATCCGGAGAGCTCCACCGTGTACATGCCCTGTCCGCCCGTCAGTGACTTGAGTCGCGACTGGTAACCTTCGAGCTCGCTCAGCGGTACGAGTGCCTTCACCGAAACGCGCTGGCTGGTGAGCGTCGTGTTGCCGGTGATTTTCCCGCGCTTCGATACCAGATCGCCCGTCACGTCTCCCATCGATGCGGACGGCATGACGATGTCGAGCCGCACGATAGGCTCGAGCGCCACCGGGCCCGCCTTCTGGAAGGCGTCGAGGAAGGCCTTGCGCCCGCACGCCACGAACGCGACTTCCTTCGAATCGACAGCGTGGTGCTTGCCGTCGGTCACCGTGACCCGGAGGTCGCACAATGGATAGCCGGCAAGCGCTCCTTCGCCGAGCACCTGGCGCACGCCCTTCTCGACCGCCGGAATGTACTGCGAGGGAATTGCGCCACCGAACACGTCGTCGACGAATTCGAATCCGGAGCCGCGCTCGAGGGGTTCGACACGCAGATGCACCTCCGCAAACTGGCCGGCGCCCCCCGTCTGCTTCTTGTGCCGGTTGTGTCCATCCGCGGCGCGCGTGACCGTTTCGCGATACGGGACGCTCGGCGGGTGCGTCTTCACCTTCACGCCGTAACGCTCGCTCATGCGCTCGAGCAACACGCGCAGGTGCAGGTCCCCCAGTCCGTACATCACGGACTCGTTGCCCGCCGCGTTGAATTCGAGCCGCACGCAGGGATCTTCCGCAGCCAGCTTGTGCAGGGCGTCCGATAGCCGCTGCTCGTCGCCGCGCCTTTCGGGCTCGATGGCGACGCCGAGCATCGACGGCGGCAGGTCGAGCGACTGCAGATGAAAGTGGTCCTCGTCGTGCGAGTCGTGCAGGACCGCGTCGAAATGCAGTTCATCGATCTTGCTGATCGCGCAGATGTCGCCGGGAATGGCGGAGCTGATCTCGCGATGTTCCTTGCCGGTCAGCGCGAGGAGGTGTGCGACCCGGATCGGCTTGCGGCCGTCACCGACGTAGAGCTGGCTACCCTGACGGACCGTGCCCTGGTGCACGCGAAACACGCCGAGCTTGCCGACGAACGGATCGACGATCACCTTGATGACGTGGGCGATCACGTGGAGCGAGGCATCGGGACGCACCTCGGCAGCTTCCGCCGCCTCGCCCTCGCCTTTCAGGAAAACCGGCGGATTGCCTTCCGCAGGATTCGGCAGGAGGCGTACGACCGTCTCGAGGAGTTGCGGGATGCCGGCGCCAGTCTCGGCGGAAACGAAGCAGACGGGAATCAGATGCCCTTCGCGCAGGGCTGCTTCGAACGCATCGTGCATCTGGTCCGGCTCGAGCTCGCCGCCCTGCTCGAGGTACTGGGCCATGAGCTTCTCGTCCATCTCGACGATCTGGTCCGCGATTTCCGTGTGTGCCTGGGTGACCGAGGAGAAGTCGGTCTTCTCCTCGGTCGCGCGAAAAAAACAGTCGACCACGCGCTTGCCGCCCTCCGCCGGCAGGTTGAGCGGCAGGCATTCGCGGCCGAAGCGCTCGCGAATCTGCGCGAGCGTCGCTTCGTTGTTCGCTTCGCGGCTGTCGATCTTGTTGACGATGATCAGGCGGCAGAGCCGGCGCTCCGCGGCGAATTCCATCATGCGCTGCGTGACGAGCTCGACGCCGGAGGCGGCGTTGACGACGATCGCCACCGTTTCGACGGCGGGCAGGACACTCAGGCTCCGTCCCGCGAGGTCCGGATAGCCCGGCGTGTCGATCAGGTTGATGTGCCGGCCTTCGTAATCGACGCTCGCAAACGCCGCATCGAGCGAATGACCGAGGCGCTTCTCCTGCGGGTCGTAGTCGGAGACGGTCGTGCCGCGCTCGAGACTGCCGCGGCCGCGAATGGCGCCCGTGGCGGCGAGCAGCGATTCGAACAGCCACGTCTTGCCGGAGCCGGTGTGTCCGACCAGGGCGATGTTATGAATATCGTTCGTCTTATAGGCGCCCATACGCGCCTATTTATACTCGCGGTCGCGGCCAAAGAAAAAGGGCCGGCCCTTTTGAGGGGGCCGGCCCTCGTGCGGTCACCCGATGCCGGGTCTATTGCTTGCCGAAGTGCGCCACCACACGCCCGTAGAAGAAAATTCCTCCCACGTCGTAGGCGCCGCCGTCAAATGAGTTCAGCTCGCAGCTGAAACAGAACGGCGGGTCCTGGTCGAGGATGTTGTTGGCGCCGACGCTGACCGTCCAGTCGCCGCCCCAGCCCGACGGAATCCAGCTTGCCTGGAGGTCGAGATAGGTCTGTGCCTCGATCTTGTTGGTCGAAAGATTATCGTCCGTCGTGTTGTAGTTCGAGCAAAGGCCGAGGCCCGCGAACCCGCGGCACGCTTCCGTGATCGCGTTCATGTGGCGAGCAGTGAGCGATGCGGCCCAGGGGCCGGACGACCAATCGACGGTCAGGACCGACTTCCACGTCGGATAGGCCTGCGACGGTGATCCCCGCTCCGTACCGTCACGCGGCACGTCCTGGAATCCGGTCGCCGTCTGGATCGTGTCGACGTACGTGTCGAGCCACGTGTTCTGCCACGACGCCTGGAACCGTCCAATGCTCGACTCCGGCATGGCCCAGTGGATATTGAGGTCGTATCCCTTGGTCTCCGTGCCGCCGATGTTGATCAGCTGGTTGTTGAAGCGGTTGATCGTGCCGCCCTGTGTGCGGCCGATGCCGCCGCAAAGCACCGGATCGAGCGTGTTCACGCAACCGTCGAGCTGCACCTGCGCATCGCGCGCCTGGATCGATGCATCGACCGCGATGTTGTAGTACGTGAACTCGAAGGACAGGTTGTCGGACCAGGACACGCCCTCCGCCCAGGTCGGACTATAGACAAAGCCAGCCGTCCAGCCTTCCGAGGTCTCTGGCACGAGCACGGGATTTCCGCCCGTGACGACCGAGATCTGCGGGTTTGGCTGGGCGTACGTTGCCGGCACGCCAAGTGTGAGGCAGTTCGCCTGGGTGGCCGCGGGTGCGCCCGGCCCACCGCCGATGGCGCCGGTGTAATCCGAACAGGGGTCCGTGATGGTCGTGTCGAAACGCGCGAACGTTCCGAAGAGCTCGCCGATACCCGGCGCGCGAATGCCTTCTCCCCACGTGCCGCGGATCAGGAAGTCCTTCATCGGCCGCCAGTTGAGGCCGAACTTGGTCGTGGTGTCCGAACCGAAGGTCGAGTAGTCCGACGAACGCAGCGCGGCGCTGACCTGCAGGAGGTCCGCACCCGGCATGTCCTTGAGCAGCGGAATCTGCAATTCGCCGTAGAACTCGTTGACGTCGAAATCGCCCGTCGTCGGGAGCGACGGCACGCCCGCGCTTTCGCCCGCCACATAGATGGCATCCGGTTGATACGAACCCTTCTGCGAACGGTGTTCGTAACCGACGGCAAAGTCGAGGCCACCCGCCGGCAGCGGCACGATGGTGCCGGTCAGATTCGCGGTGAAGTCCTTCAACTCCTGCTCGCTCGAGTCATGCAGGACCGGATTGATGTAGGTCAGCATGTCCGGCGAGATCGATCCCTCGCCATTCGCGCCCTGTCCACCGAAGACGTTGAGCGGAACGCAGTTGGGAATCGGATCGGCAACGGTAGGCACACCCGCCACATCCGTGACCGGTCCGCACGCCGTCGCGGTGGCGGGGCCAGTGCCAACGCCAGTTACGGGAAGGCCAGCTACCGTGCCTGGGCCAAGGGCATTGCGGACCTTCAGGGCGTTGTAGCTACCGTGCGTGATCTGGTCGGCATGGTTGCGCGACCAGACCGCGTTGACATCCCAGTAGAAATCGCGGCCAGCGGCGCTGAAATCGCCGCGGAAACCGGCCCCGAGATACCATGTGTCGACCTGTTGCTCAAAGACGCGGGGCCCACCTTCGAGCGGGCGGCGGCCGATGAAGTAGTCCGTCGAACCGGGCGCCGTACTCGTCGTCAGGTCAATCATGAATGGGTTGTACGGATTTTGGGCGCTGACCGGCGTTACATCGAGCAGGTTGCCAACGCCATTGCCAGCTTCCGGTCCGATGAAGAGCGGTTCCGGCGCCGCCTGGTTCGTGGAGCGGCGATTGTTGTAGAGGCCCTTCATGTAGAAGGAGACCCGGTCGCTGAGATGAGTCTCGCCCTGTCCGTAAACACCGAAGCGCTCGCTCGGCGTCTGGATCAGGTTGAACGGCTGGAAGTTGAACCGGTCCGCCACGGTGAAATGATGGAAATCGTCCGTCCGCGGCCCGCCCTCGGGATCATTCGGATTGAAGACCGGGACCCCAGTGACGCCGTCATTGAGGGTCAGGCTGTGATCAAGGCCCGTGGTCGGGTCGTGGAATACGAAGCGTCCCTGCGGCGTCCCGGAACTGCATCGGCCCGTGCAGGCGCCGACGCCCGGCGTCGGGAACTGGGAAATTTCGCGATCGTTCGAGCTCACACGGCCCTGATTCACGTAGCTCAGGCTGAGGAAGCTGCTCGAGCGTTCGCTGTTCGAACCGGTTGAAAGGCTCCACTGCTGGGCACTGCCGTCGCCCTGGTCGTAGCCACCGCCATACCCCGAGAACTCGAGACCGTCGAAATTCTTCTTGGTGATGATGTTGACGACACCGGCGATCGCATCCGATCCGTAGATCGCGGATGCCCCGTCCTGCAGCACTTCGACGTGGTCGATGATGCTGGTCGGTATGGTGTTGAGGTCGGTCGCCGAGGAAACGCCGCTCGCCGACGATTCGTTGATCCAGCGGATGCCATCGACCAGGACGAGCACGCGCTTCGAACCGAGATGACGGATGTCGACTGTCGCGGAACCCGCGCCAACGCCGCCCTGGTCGGGAGGGAAGCCGATGTTGCCGCTGGTGTTGAATTTGGAGTTAAGTCCGCCGCCCGAAACCGGCATGCGCTGCAGAACGTCCGCGACGGACGTCAGGCCGCTCTTCGCAATGTCTTCGTCAGACACGGTGACGAGGGGCGCCGGCTCGTTCAAGGGGTTCTGACGGATGCGCGATCCGGTGACCACGATGGTCTCGGTCGAGCTCTCCGGTTCTTGGGCAAGGGCCGGCAGTGCGCCAAACGTAAGTGTCGCAACTACGCAACATGTGAACGTCCGGCTGCCAGCTTGGCCCAGCAATTGCAGGTTCATGAGCTTCCTCCTCTGGTCGTGATTCGGTTGTTTTTTTGCAGACCGACGAACCGACGATTATGCGCCGGTTTGGAGCAATGTCGAATTTTCCGGGACGAAGCGCTGGATGCAGCGGCGCCGGGCGGGGCAAACCCGACCCGCGCGCGGGTCGCCGGCGTTTGAGGAACATCACTTTCCAAGGGAGGAAGCCGCGATGTTCCCGGCAATCAATGAACCGCTCCAGGATCCCGGCCCGACGCTCAATACGACGCCGCTCATCGACGTGATGCTCGTGTTGCTCACCATGCTGATGCTGACCTTGCCCGCGATGACACACAGCATTCGTCTTGACCTCGCACGCGGACAAAATCTGCCGATCGATCGACCGCCGGTTGCAGCGGTCGACATCGAGATCGGCGGCAGCATCTACTGGAATGGAGAACTCACGCCGCTCGCGCGCGTCGAGGAGCGCACGCGAAGTCTGCTGGCAATTTCCGACCGGGCGGAGTTTCACGTGCGTCCCGCGCGGTTCGTGCGCTACGAATACGTTGCGAAGATGCTGGCAGCCGCACAGCGCAGTGGCGCGCGCCGCATCAGCTTCGTCGGCAACGAACGCTACCTTTAGGCGCCACTGTCGCCGATCGGACACAGAGCGTGGACATTCCGGGAGTGCGCGAATCGATTGACTCCGGAGCGGGCTTACCCGTATAGAGTCGGCCACCCCGTCGCCGCCCGGAGGTTGGTTCGTGAGTTCACGCAGTTTGTTGCGGCTGGTTGCCGCGTCCGCGCCCTTGTTTGCGATGCCGGCCTTTGCCGAGGATCACTACGCGAATCCGATCGACGATCGCTTCCGCCTGACAGCGGGCGCTTTCTTCGACAACGTCGCGACAACGCTGCGGCTGGACGGCGCCGCGCCCGACTCGGGCACCCCCATCGATCTGGAAAATGATCTGGGCCTGGCGGACAAGCGGACGCTGCCGGACGTCGAGTTCATGATCGCCATGCACGACCGGCACCGGGTGCGGCTCGGTTACTTCAAGCTCGACCGCTCGACCGCACAGACGCTGGAACGCGATCTGGTCATTCGAGGCGACACCTACCAGACGGGCGATCTGGTCGAATCGACGTTCAACATCCGCATGCTGTCGCTCGCCTACTCCTATGCCATCGTCCACAACCCGCACATCGATCTCGCCGCGAGCTTCGGCATCAATCTGCTGGAATTCAACGCGCGCGCGCTGGTGCGGGCACGCTCGCTCGACCAGAGCGAGGACAACGCCGGCGCATTTCCGACCGTCGGCATCGACCTGCTGGTGCCCATCAGCCGCCGCTTCTACGGCGAAGCGCGCGCGGAATACCTCAAGGTCGACGTGAATGACTTCGAAGGATCCGCGCAGAACCTGCATGCGGGAATCGTGTACCGCTTCCGCGAGAATCTCGCCTTCGGACTCGGCTACCGCAAGTTCAACATCAGCCTCACTTCGAACCAGGTGGGTGACACCGGGGAGTTCGAACTCGACAACTCCGGGGCCCAGCTGTATGTGCGCGTAAGCTTCTAACGCCGGTGGCCGCCGTGTGCAGGCGGTCACATTTCAGAGCCAAGCCTTTGAAAATGGACTCCCCCGGCCGGGGTGGGGGGCCAGAAAATGTGAAATCAGGCATGGCCCCCTTGGGGCACAAAACCGACTATCCCCCTCGAGTTTGCCCAGCGTAAGGCCCGGGTTCGTCGCCCCTGCCTGACGGAGCCTCGCGGCTGGGCAGCGTGTGTCCCTCGGACCATTGAGGAGGCCGGTCGTGCCAGATTCCCAGCGTCGTTTCGCCGTTGAGGCGAGCGATTTCGTCGGCGGCAGCGCGCACGCAAGCGCGGGCCAGCCGATTACCAAGGTTTTCCTTCTCACATCGGACGATGACCTGTGGATCCAGTTGAAGGATCTTGCCGGGCCGTCGTACGACATCCAGCAGGCGGACTCGATCGAGCAGACGGTCGAATCCTCCGCGCCCGGTCAGGCGGGCATCTTCATCTGGGACATCCGCGCCGAGCCGCAGGTCAACCGCGGCCTCGCGAAGTTGCAGCACCATTCGGCAAGTCTTGTGCCGATGGTGGTCGACAAGGAGCCGGCGGGCGAAGTCGTGGCGGCACTCCTCAAGCAACGCGCGATCCTCGGCCGATTGACGCTACCGCTCACCGACGCACACGTGAACCAGGCGTTCGAAACCGCGGCCGAGGAAGCCAACGCCCGCGCCGCGCTTTTTGGATCGCAGAATCGCTCGACCGCCTCCGGGTCGTCCGGCGGGCTGCCGACGAAACTGATCGCCACCGTGGCGGCCGTGCTGCTGGCGGGTGGCGGGGCGGTTTATTGGTGGATGTCGCGGACGTCAGCACCGACGCCGGCCGTGCAATCGACGGCTGCTCGGAGTGCGACCCCTGTCGCGGCGCCTGCGCCTGCGCCCGTCAAGGATCTGCAGGCCGAACAGATCGAACCGCTGCTCGCGAAGGCGCGCTCGGCGATGCGTGACAAACGCTACGACGAGCCGGAGAACGACTGCGCGCTCACCTATTACCGCAACGTCCTCGTCTACGACTCCGCCAACGGCGAAGCGCGACAGGGACTCGATCGCATCGCCGAACTTCTGTTGATGCGCGCCGCGACGGCCTTCGATCAGCGCAACTATGACAACGCGCTGCGTTCGATCGAAACGGCCCGCAGCATTCGTCCGGATCATCCAAAGCTTGCGGTTCTCGATGCGCAGGTCAGCCAGCGGCGCGGCGAACTGGCGCTCGCGCAGATCCAGGCAGCGCTGCAGGCGCAGAGCTACGATCGCGCGCAACAGCTCATCCGCGACGCGCAGCAGTCGCAGTCCGTGTCCGCCGACGTCGTCGCGCGGCTGAAGAGCGACCTTGCCCGCCGGCAGGCGGATTCTGAGCTCACCGACACGTTGAAATTGCTCGCAGCACGCGTGCAGCAGGGACGGCTGGTCGAGCCCGCGGAGGACAGCGCCAAGTTCTACCTGGCGGCCGCCCGCAAGAAGCCGAACGCCGCCGGCAACGCCCAGTTGCAGTCGCTCACCCAGGACTATTCGCGCGCTCTTCTTCAAGAGGCGCGCGCCGCCGCCGGCCGCCAGCAGGCAGCCGATGTCGATCGCTGGCTCGGAGAGGCCCGGGACGCCGGCGTACCGGCACGCGATATCCAGGCGCTGCAACGGGATCTCGCGCAGCAGGCGCAGAAACCGAAGATCGATACGGCCAAGACGATTCAGCTCGTGGGTGACCGCATCGGCCAGGGCCGCCTCGCCGAGCCGGCGAACGACAACGCTCTCTATTACCTGGGCGTACTCAAGGCCGCCGATTCCAGGAATGCCGCGCTGCCCGACCTTTCGCGCCGATTGGCCGCGGAGTTCCTGAATTCGGCGCGCTCGGCGCTCGACGACAATCGGGTGACCGATGCGGAGAGCGCATTGCAGAACGCCCGCTCGCTCGGCGCGCTCGCGACGGACGTCGCGGCGGTCGATCAGCGTCTCGCCCACAGCAAGGCGCTCGAGGCCCAGCGCAGTTCGATCGTGCCGGCCGGTTCACTGACGCTCACGCGCCCGATCAGCCCGGTCTATCCGGACGACGCGCTGCGCACCAATGCCGAAGGCTGGGTCGAGATGCTCTTCACGGTCGATGCCGAAGGCAAGGTGAGCGACGTCGAGGTCGTCAACTCGCAGCCCAAGAACGTCTTCGACCGCGCGGCGATCGCGGCCATGAGGCACGCACGCTACGAACCGGTGCTCGTCGACGGGCAGCCCGTGGCCCAGCGCGCGCGCTTCAAGATTTCCTTCCGCCTCGGCAAGCAGTAGCCCTCGTACCCCGAAGCCGCGCATGACAGCACCAGCAACACAATCCCCGGCAAGCGGACTCGCGACACCGGTTCCACGCGCGCAGCGCGCGCGTTTCCTGGTCGTGCACGATGAACTCGAGCTGCGCCTGAAGCTCGCGGACATCGTCCGCGAATGCTGGGCGCAGGCGACAGTCGATACCTGCACGCGTGCCTCCGCGCGCGGCACCTCGGTGGAACGCAACGAACCGTACCAGGCGATGCTCGCCGTCATCGATTTCGCGACGACCTCGGCCGATCACGCGAATCCGCTCGATGTCCTGCAGAAGCTGCGCGAACAGGCGGGCGGCATACCGCTCGTGATCATCGCGAGCGGCGGCGATGAGCGCTGGGCCGTGCGTTCCATGCGGGAAGGCATCGCCGACTACTGGC
Organism: Steroidobacteraceae bacterium; assembly: GCA_035644395.1. Taxonomy (GTDB): domain Bacteria; phylum Pseudomonadota; class Gammaproteobacteria; order Steroidobacterales; family Steroidobacteraceae; genus JBGPLJ01. The sequence continues at coordinate 15,009 of DASQOR010000090.1, read as the reverse complement.
CGCTCCATGCCCTCAATGCCGCCGAACTCGGCGCGGCGCTCCGTGGTGCCGTGCAGGCGCAGACCGCCCGCCGCGAACGGCGCAGCTCGATCGCCGCGGACAGCATTCTCGAAGTGCCCGGGTACAGGCTCGTCAAGCGCATCGCGCAATCGACGCGAGCGATCGTATATCTCGCCCACAGCGACGAATTGCCGCAGCCCATTGCCCTGAAACTGCAGCCGATACGCTTCGGCGAGTCCGTTTCCACGGGCGACCGCGACCGGTTCCTGCGGGAATGCCAGCTGCTCTCGAAGCTCAACAACCGCGCCGTGGCCGACGTCTATGACTACGGCGTGACCGAACGCTGTTTCTACCTGGCGATGGAGTACTTCCCGTGCGGCAGCCTGCGCGAGCGGCTGCGCAATCCACTGACGCAGGAAGAATCGTTCAACTACACGCTGCAGCTCGCGGTCGCGCTCAAGGTGCTGCACAAGACAGGCGTATTCCACCGCGACCTGAAGCCATCGAACCTGATGCTCACCGAGGACAATCGGCTGGTGCTGATCGACTTCGGCCTCGCGCGCTCCTCGCTCCTGAGGATCGACGTGACGAGCCCGAACGAACGCGTCGGCACGCCGTATTACATGAGTCCGGAGCAGATCGACGGCCAGGAACCGGACGAACGCTGCGATCTGTACAGCCTCGGCGTCATCCTCTACGAGATGCTCGCGGGCGCCGTGCCGTACGCCGGCCATACGGTGCGCGAGATTCTCGACCAGCACCGGACCGCGGCGGTACCGCTCCTGCCGGAGCGCGCTTCGCGCTACCAGCCGCTCATCAATCGATTGCTGGCGAAGGCGCCCGGCGATCGCTTTGCAAGCGCCGACCAGTTGATTGACGCAATGAAAGAGCTCACCCAGTCGGCGCCGGCCGCCTGAAGCGTGAGCGCAGCGACCTACGGAGTCACAAGACCATGATGAACTGGATCAAACGATTGTCGGCACGCGGAACGGCGGCACTGTTCGGCGTGATGGTCGTGCTGGCATTCGCCGCGGTGCTGCTGCCGGGCTACAAGCTCGCGAGCAGCCTGTCGAACAACACCATGGCGCTGAGGCTCATGAGCGAGCAGCGCCGCCAGCCGGACGCTCTCGCCCACGCGCTCGCCTCGACTCAGGACCGGCTGGAGGCGCGCGGCTACGTCGATTCGGCCGTGAGCGAACTGCGCAAGGCAATGACGGAGTTCGACGAGGCCCTGACGACGTTGACGCCGAACGACGCCGGCCAGGGCTTCTTCGCGAGCGCGAGTTCGTCCGAAGCGATGCGCAACGATTTCGCGCGCGCGCAGCTGAAGCGCCTGAAAAGTGAGTGGCAGGACTACCACCGCGCGCTGACGCCGATCGCCGGGTTCACGGGGCTCCCCTACCAGGACACGGACCAGCAGGGTACGCAGCTCAACAAGCTCGGCGAACGGCTGCAGGTCGACGTCTTCGCCGCCCTGCGCCTCAGTCGCAAGCAGACGCCGATATTGAACGGCCTGACGACGGAATTGACGCGCGATATCGAGGCGCGCTCCGAGCAGCTCGCGGCCGAGCTGCGCTACCTGATGCTCGCCGGCCTGATCGTGGCAAGCGGCCTCGCCCTTGCGCTCGGGTACCTGGTGTCCGCGCGGCGCCGGCAGGACCGCATGGTCATCGAGGCGCAGCGGCAGACCCAGGACATCCTGAAGACGGTGAAGGACGGACTGTTCCTGCTCGACTCGGACCTGCGCATCGGCCCGACGCACTCGGCGGCCGTGCAGCTGCTCTTTCAGCGCGAGACGCTCGCCGGCATTACGTTCGAAGACCTGTTGCGGCCGCTGGTGCCGGAAAAGACCATGCAGACCGCGCTCAAGTTCGTGAAGGTCCTGTGGTCGGAGCGCACACGCGAAAATCTCGTCAAGTCGATCAACCCGCTTGGCGAGGTCGAGGTGAATTTCGACGACGGCCGCGGCGGTCACGCCACGCGCTACCTCGAGTTCGACTTCCACCGCGTCAAGAGCGAGGAGCGGGTCGACAACATCCTCGTTTCGGTCAACGACGTGTCGCAACGGGTAATGCTGGCGCGCGAACTCAGGGAATCGCAGGACAAGGCGCAGGCGCAGCTCGACACGCTCCTCGGCGTGCTGCACGTCGATCCGGCGCAGCTCTCCTCGTTCCTCGACGATTCCGATGCCGCGATGCGCATGGTCAACTCCATCCTCAAGGAGCCGGCGCGCGAAGAGGGCGCGTTCCGCAAGAAGCTCGACAGCATCTTCCGCCAGGTGCACGCGGTCAAAGGCGAAGCGTCCGCGCTCGGCCTCGCGTCGGTCGAATCCCGCGCCCACCAGTTCGAGGATTCGCTCAAGGATCTGAAGGACCGCAACACGCTCACCGGCAACGACTTCCTGCCGCTCGTGGTGAAGCTCGATGACCTGTTCACGCACCTCTCGTCGGTGCGGGATCTGGTCACGCGGCTCGCGAAGCTCAACGTCGGCTCGTCCCGCGAGTCGCCGGCGACCGCCACGCAGGTCATCGCGCGCAGGCAGACGGTCGATGAGCTGGTGTCGGCAAAGCCCATGGAAACGCATGCGCCGCGTGTTGAACGGGCCCATCCGATTCCGGCGCCAGCGCCCGGGCTCGGATCGACGCTCGAGCAGCTCGTGCAGCGCATCGCGACGGACGAGAAGAAGCGCGCGCGCATCGAATGCGCGGGCCTCGACAAGGTCCCGAACGCCTATCGCAGAGTGGTGAAGGACGTCGCGATCCAGATCGTGCGCAACGCGGTCGTCCACGGCATCGAGACACCCGAGGCGCGGCAAGTCGCCGGCAAGTCCGATCCCGGCAACGTCATCGTGCACTTCCTCACGGCGCCCGGCGAGGGCTACAAGCTCGTGATCGAGGACGACGGCCAGGGCATCTCCTCGAGCCGCATCAAGGAAGCGGCGCTGCAGAAGGGCATCATCACCGAAGCCGCGGCGGCCAAGATGGAATCGAAACAGATGTTTCGCCTCCTCTTCCATCCGGGGTTCTCGACCCGCGACACCGTCACGCACGACGCCGGACGCGGCATCGGCATGAGCCTGGTCGCCGAACTCATCCGCGAGTTGAACGGCAAGATCGCCGTCGCCACGGGCGAGGGCAAGTACACGCGATTCAGCATCCTGCTGCCGCCGGTGGACGGCAGTCAGGAAGTGGCTGCCTGACGCAAGACCGAAGAAGAAAAGGAGCCTCGATCCCATGTCGAAGTCGAACGGTGCAAACGGCGCGAGCGGAGAACGGATGCTGCGCATGATGATCGTGGATGACTCGAACATCATTCGCCGCCGCATTGAGCGCTCGCAGCAGAATGCACGGCTTCAGGTCGTGGGTTCCGCGTCCAATGGCCGCGAGGCCGTCGAGCTTTTCCAGAAAACCAACCCCGACGTCGTCACCATGGACCTGACGATGCCGGAAATGGACGGCATCCAGTGCGTGGAGCGGCTGGTGTCGCTGAAGCCCGAGATCATGATTCTCGTCGTGTCGGCGCTCGCGGACAAAGCGACCGCGGTCGAGGCGATCGAGAAGGGTGCGAACGGATTTCTGTGCAAGCCTTTTTCCGACCGGCAGCTGAATGATGCGCTCGCCGAGCTTCTGAAGGAGGCTTGAGCGTGACCACCGCCGCCGAAATCCGCACGTTCGTCGAGGGCACCACCAACTATTTCGAGGTGTCCGCGCGCCAGCCGGCTTCCGTCGGTTCGCCCTACCTCGTGACCGAGGGGGCGCCAGGCGTGCACGAATACACCGGCATCATCGGCATCTCGGGCGCGCGCAAGGGCATGGTCTACTTCACCGCGCCGCGCGCCATGCTCACCGTGCTCCTCATGCGCATGAACGAGACCGACACGAGCGACGAGAACATCAAGGACCTCGTCGGCGAGGTCGCCAACACGATTTCCGGCAACGCGCGCAAGGACTTCGGCAAGGACTTCGTGATCTCGACGCCGACCGTCGTCGCGCACGACCCGAAGCTCGTGAACCCGCCGACCCACGTGCGGCCCTTCGTCATTCCGATCAACTGGCGTACGCACTCCGCGAAGCTGGTCGTCTGCCTCGAATAAGCCGGCTGGACCTGCTCCGGCGCCCGGCGTAAAACTGTCCATCGCCCGATCGACCTCGAGCCCGAGGCCGCCCGCAATGCAGGCAGGGAGGTGTCTGATGGCCACGGTCCGGCATTTGCTCGATGCGAAGCCGAAAGCCCTCTGGACTGTCGAGCCGGACGATCCGGTGCTCGAAGTCATCCAGCGCATGGCCGATCATCATGTCGGCGCGCTACCGGTGCTGCGCGGCGAGGAGCTTGTCGGCATCGTGTCGGAGCGCGACTATGCGCGCAAAGTGGTGCTGCTCGGCCGCTCGGCGACGGAAACGCCCGTGTGGCAGATCATGAGCGCGCCGGTCATCACGGTCACCTGCGACACGGCGCTCAATGACTGCCTGCAGCTCGTTACGGAACACCGCGTGCGGCACCTGCCGGTGCTCGAGGCTGGGCGGCTCATCGGCATGATCTCGATCGGCGACCTGGTGAAGGCCGTGATCGACGAGCAGCAGCACAAGATCGAGGATCTCGAGCGATACATCCGCAGCGGCTGATCGCGCCGTTCACGCGTCCGCGATTTCCGCTCCCGGAAAGAGCTCGGCGGTGAAGCCGAAATTCCTGAGGTCACGGATGCGGGCCGGGTAGAGCACGCCGTCAAGGTGGTCCACCTCGTGCTGCACGACGCGCGCATGAAAATCCGACACGGTCCGGTCGATCGGCCGGCCGCGGTCATCGAATCCCTGGTATCGGACGCGCCGAAAACGGGGAACGAGACCCCGCATGCCCGGTACCGAGAGGCACCCTTCCCAGCCCTCTTCCAGTTCGTCGCGATCGAGCGGCTCGAGCTGCGGATTGATGAGAACGGTGTCCGGCACCTGTTCCGCGTCCGGATACCGGGGATTGCTGCTGACGCCGAAAATAACGATGCGCCTCGACACGCCGATCTGCGGGGCCGCGAGGCCCGCGCCGTTGTGTGCGGCCATGGTCTCCCGCATGTCGGCAATGAGCGCGTGCAGTTCCGGCGTGTCGAACGCCTCGACCGCACGGGAGCGTTCGAGGAGGCGCGGGTCGCCCATGCGGAGAATGTTTCTGACTGCAATGCCGGTTGTCTGCCTGTCGCTTCGACTATCGAGCCGCGAAGTCGCGAATCAAGGGCGCACGAGAAAGGGCCACAAGCCGGCCAGACCGAACCCGGCGACGCCGAGACCGCTCGCGACGTTCAGCGACCTGAGCACTTTCGGTTCGCGCAGCCAGTGGCCGAGCTGCGCACCGGTTGCTGCGAGCGCCAGCTGCACCGCGAGGCTGCCGACGAACACGGCCAGCGCAAGCAGCAGTGCGCGCAAGACCGATCCGGCGAGCGGCAGCTGTCCCGCGAAGCCTGCGAACGCGACGATGGTCAGCGGATTGATGATCGTGAGTGCGTAGGTCGTTACCAGCTCGTTCCTGCTTGCATCCGGTGACGCAGCCCGTATCGCGGCCCTGGCGCGAAGCGCGCTCCAGAGCATGCAGCCGCCGAATATCACTAACAGGCAAGCGGCGCCGATTTCGTAGAGCGCGCGGTGCGCTTCCAGGCGCGCAACCAGCAGATCACCTGCCACGAAGGCGACGATCGCATAGGTCATATCGGCAAATCCTGCGCCGAATGCACTGCGCGCTGCGCTCGTAAATCCACGCGTGATGCCGTAGTTCACGATCAGCAGCGCGATGGGACCGATCGCGAGCGCGACCGTCAGGCCGAACAGCAGGCTCTTGAGGATGGCTGAAACGGGCATGGAGTCTCCCGCCGCGATTCTGACACACGATCCAAAAGCGAAGGCCCCCACGGTGCCGCCCCTGCGGCGCCCGTGAGGGCCGGATCGGAAAGCGAAAGGAGATTCGCTTACGAAGCCTTCTTCACGCACTCCGCGACGAACTTCTTCGCCTCTGTGCCCTTCAGTCCCTTCTCCTTGGCCTGGTGCTGGCAATCCGCCGTTTTCGGGTCGACCGGCGGCTTGGCGGCAGTGGCGGCAGGCGGGGCAGCTGTGGCTGGCGCAGCAGGCGTCGCCGGATTGTTCGCGCCGAGCGCAAAGGCCGACAGGCCGAGCGCAAGGACCGTGGCTAGGATCGTGTTACGCATCTTGAAGATCTCCGTTTGGGGTATCGAACGACAGGCCGCGGCATTCGCGGTCGGGCGACACTCTAGGGCGGAGCACCTTTCGCGGGCGTGACGGCCGAATGACGCTTGTTTAATGTCCCGGCCGGCTGCGATTGCGGCTCTTGATCCGCGTCATTTCTGGCATAACTCACTGGCGGGCAGGCATTTTTTACAAACCGTGAAACGGCGGCGACCCCTGCGCAAGCCGCGGCGCGTTGACAGTCGCGTCCTGCAGGTCATCCAGGGAGAAATTCCATGTCGCATACCCTTCGCCCGGCGCTGCCGCTTCGGCCCTCCGTGCTTGCCGTCATCGCCTTTCACGCTGGCTTTGTCCTCATGCTGCTGCTCAATCTCGATAGGGTCGTCGGGGCGAAACCGGAGTTTGTTCCGCAGATTGAGTTCATTCGGGCTCCAGTCGTGCCGCAACCGGATCCGCCGGATATTTCGGGGCCGCGGATCAATGCTGGCCCGCCGCTGGTGCCGCCGCCGGATATTCCGTACGACGGATCGGCGACAGAACTGACAATCCCTACTGTGCAACAAGTCGTGCCGGTGCCCGACAACCCGGTGACGCCAATTGTCTGGACAAAGGCACAGATCCTCGAGCAGACGGAAATTCCGTACCCGACCGTCGGCTCCATCAAACCGGAAGGTACGGTTCGACTGCGGTTGAAAATTGACGTCAACGGCCGTCCGATCGACGTGGCGGTCGGCACCAGCAGCGGCTACGTGGCGCTCGATCGCGCTGCGGCGAGGGCCGTCGCCCACTGGCGCTTCAAGCCACGCCTCCTCGACGGCAACCCGATCGAGTCCTGGGTGGAAGTACCAATCGTGTTTCGGCTGCGGGACTGACGGACGACCGGTAACGCGCCGAGTTGCTCCAAACGCGCGATGGCGGCCGCGCTCAGACATTCTCCGGGGACGGGAATCGCGGGACCATGGACGCGAACACGTCCCCGGGAGTGTCGCCGCCGATGACCCGCTATCCGTCGATCAATCGCCGCGATCTCCTGCGAGCCGGCGCCGCTATCGCCGGCGGATTGCTCGTCGGTTTCGAGTTGCGCGCAGACGACCCGACAGCGATCACGGCAAAGCGCCATCCGGTCATTCTGCAGAACTGGATTCGCGTCGGCGTCGACGGCTCCGTCACGCTGCTGACCAATGCGACGGAGATGGGCCAGGGATCGCAGTCCGCTCTCGCGCAGATCCTGGCGGAGGAACTCGAAGTCGAGTGGCGCGACGTCCGCATCGACTGGGCACCCATCGAAGCGGCCTACTACGGTGCCTGGGGCGAGTTCATGACCGGCGGCGGCGGGTCGGTGCGCGGCATGTTCGACAAGTTGCGCACTGCAGGGGCGACCGCGCGAGGCCTGCTGATTGCTGCCGCGGCTGCGCGGTTCTCCGTCCCGGCGCAGGAATGCAAGGCACAAGCCGGACGCGTGCTCCATGAACCGTCGCGCCGCTCCTTATCTTATGGAGAGCTTGCCGAAGCCGCGTCGGTAGGGACGCCACCGGCCAGCGTCGTGCTGAAGACCGAACGGCAATGGCAACTGATCGGCAAGGCGCCACCGCGACTCGATATGCGCGACAAGGTAACGGGAGTCGCGATGTTCGGTATCGATGTGCCGGCGGCGCTAATCCCGCGTGACACCTCCGGCAAGGTTCGCGCTTTGCAGGTCGCAAGCGTCTCGCATTGTCCCGTGTTCGGCGGCAAGCTCGCCGACGTCGACGAAACGCCGGCTCTGCGGATTGCCGGGGTGCGCCGCGTCGTCAGGCTCGATGTAGCCGTGGCCGTGGTGGCCGATGACTACTGGAGTGCGCGTCGCGGACTCGCGGCGTTGAAGCCCGCCTGGACATCCAATGGGAATCCGCAAGCCTCGAGTGAAGCGCTCTCGGCCTCGCTCCAAGCGGCGACACACGCGGATGGCAAGGCATGGGTGCCCGAGGGCGCCGATGAAAAGGCGGCGCGCGCGGCCAGTGATTCAGCCTTTGCCGGCTCCGCCCGCACGATCGAGCGCACCTATGAGGCGCCACTGCTCGCGCACGCCACACTCGAACCGATGAACGCAACGGCCGACGTTGCGGGCGATCGAGCCACGCTCTGGCTGCCGACCCAGGTGCAGTCTGCGATGCGGTCGCGCGTGGCGAACGCCCTCGGTCTCGACGCCGCGCGGGTCGCCGTCCATACGACATTCCTCGGTGGAGGCTTTGGGCGGCGCCTCAAGACGGACTATGGCGTTGAGGCCGCACTCATCGCACGCGCGGCCGGCGCACCGGTGAAAGTCATCTGGTCGCGCGAGGAGGACATGCAGCACGGCTTCTACCGGCCCGCGTCCGTCATGCGCGTGCGAGCGGCGTTGTCAGCCGACGGCAGCGTACTGGCCTTGCGTTCGCACATCGGCTGCGTTGATTCCGACGCACCCGTCAGCGGTCTCGTCGATCTGCCTTACGACATCGCCTCCGTGTTCGCCACGTATGCGGGCGACAATCCGGGAATACCGCTCGGCGCCTGGCGTTCCGTCGATCCTTCGCAGAATACCTTCGCGCTCGAATCGTTCATCGACGAGCTGGCCGTTGAGCTCGGTTCATCGCCGCTCGCCTTTCGCCGCGAGCTCCTCGCGAAGGATGCCCGCGCGTTGCGCGTGCTCGACGCTGCGGCAGCGGCCGCGGATGCAGTGCCGCTCGAGCCCGGGCGTCATCGCGGGATCGCCTTTCTGCGCGGCTTCGATTCCCTCATCGCGGAGATTGCCGAGGTTTCGGTCGCCGGGCGCCGGCTCAGAGTGCATCGGGTATTCGCGGCCATCGACTGCGGTACCGCGGTGAATCCACGCAACATCGAGGCCCAGGTCCAGGGCGGCATTCATTTCGGGCTGACGGCAGCGCTCTTTGGCGCCATCACACTGAAGGACGGGCGCGTGCTCGAAGCGAATTTCGACAGCTACCCGCTGCTCAGGATGGACCAGGCGCCGGACGTCACCGTGCAGGTGCTCGAGAGCCGAAATGCGAAAATTGGAGGAGTTGGCGAGCCGCCGGTACCGCCAATCGCGCCCGCGGTCTGCAACGCAATCGCCGCTGCGACCGGCGTCCGTCCGCGTTCGTTGCCCCTGTCGCGACAGGGACTCACCGTCGCTTAGCGGGCAATCCCGAGTATTGCGGCCAGACCGGTCTCCGGCGAGCATGCGTGCTAGGGCGCGTGGCGCCCGAGGACATCGCCACATGGCCGTTCGCGCTCACAGCTTCGATCGCAACTACTATCGCCGCTACTACGGCGATGCGCGTACCCGGGTGACCGACAAGGCGGAGATGGATCGCCGGGCGGCGCTCATCGGCGCCGTGCTCAAGCATTTCGACCTGCCGATCGCGAGCATCCTCGACGTCGGCTGCGGGGTCGGGCTTCTGCGGCAGCCCCTGCTCGCGCAATTTCCACGCGCGCGCTATACCGGCGTCGAGTCGAGCGGCTACCTGTGCGAGCGTCACGGATGGACACAGGGTTCCGTCGTCGATCTCGAGGTCGCGCTGCCCGCGGATCTCACGATCTGTTACGACGTCGCGCAGTACCTGGATGCGCGCGCCGCCGCGCGCGCGCTTGCAAGACTTGCAATGGCCACCCGCATGGTCCTCTACTTCAGCGCGCTCACCTCCGAGGACTGGCGCGAGAACTGCGATCAGTCGCGCACCGATGGCGCCGTTCACCTGCGCGAAGCGGACTGGTATCGGCGGCGCCTCGCCCGGCGCTTTACGCCGATCGGACTTGGCCTGTGGCTGAAGCGCGGTTACGAACTGGTGCAGTGGGAGCTCGAAAAGAGCTAAGGCCCGCGTCGCCGATTCGCGACTGTCGCCGCGTGTCGGCACCGCGCTTACAATGCGCGCCGGCGAGTGCACTCGCCCCGGAGACCCAAGGAGATTTGCAAGTGAAAATGTTCGTCCGCTCGATCATGACTTCGTTGCTATTGATTCCGCTGCTGGCGGGCGCGACCGCGCCCAAGGAACAGAAGGCGGAGCCGCCAAAGAGCTACAGCCAGGATGAAGTGACGAAAGCCGCCGAAGATTTCTTCGGCAGCGGCGCCAAGGGACTCGCGACCGTCATCGAGAAAGCCTTCAAGGAGAAGGGCGAGCCGATGGCGATCATCCAGGGCGAGGAGGCGGGCGGCGCGGTGGCCGTCGGCGTGCGTTATGGACACGGCAAGCTCATCTACAAGGGACAGGGCTCCGGCACCAAGGTCTACTGGCAGGGACCGTCCATCGGCTTCGACTTCGGCGGCAATGCGGCGAAGGTCTTCGTGCTCGTCTATGGCCTGCCGTCGTCCGACGCGTTGTTCCAGCGCTACCCGGGTGTCGAAGGCAGCCTCTTTTTCGTCGGCGGTTTCGGGCTCAACTACGTGCAGAATGACAAGACGATCCTCGCGCCGGTGCGTTTCGGCGTCGGCTGGCGGCAGGGCGTCGGCGTCGGCTACATGCACTTCACGCGGGCGAAGCGTTACAACCCCTTCTGATAGCGCGCGTGGGCAAGTTCACGGGAGGCTGTTTCTGCGGAGGCGTGCGCTACCAGGTCGGCGGACCCGCGCTCACCGTCTGCCAATGCCACTGCTCGATGTGTCAGCTCAGTGTCGGGGCGCCGGTCGTGACATGGGCGACGTTCGAGCGTAGCAAGCTGGAAGCAACCGGCCCGGCGCTCGCGTGGTTTCAGTCGTCGCCCGAGGCGCGGCGCGGCTTCTGCAATCGCTGTGGGGCGTCGCTGTTCTTCGAATCGGATCGTTATCCCGGCCTCATCGACGTGACCGTCGTCACGCTTGCGCAAGCCGCGTCACTTGCGCCGTCGATGCACATCTTCACCGGGAGCCGCCAGCCGTGGATGAAGCTCACGGACGGCCTGCCCGCGCATGCGGGCGATTCAAGTTCGCCGCGTCTCGCCGACGCCTGAATTCAGGTACAGCCGAGGCCTTCGACCACCGCAACCGAGTGGGGCGTTGCCGCCTTGATTTCGGTCGAGCAATCCATGTTGCCCGAATCGAAGCCGACGGTGAGGTTCCAGCTGCCGGGTGCAACCGGGCGCGTCTTCTTCGTCTGCTCGCAGACCCAGCTGCCGTCCGCCGCCTGTTTGGGCTTGCCTTCCATCGCCAGGTCTTCGATGAATTCCTTCGACTCGAGCAGGCTCCCGGGCGGCGGGGCAGTGATGGTCACCGGCTCGAAACGTACCTTGATGGGATCTTCCGGGCACGCCGTTTCAGTCGCCGCAGCCGTTACCGTCACGTTGATGTTCGATACCGGCACCTGCTTCGCCGCTTCCGCGGCGGGATCGCAAGCAACGAGTGAAACGAAGAGCAGTGCCGAGACGCTCGCGTACGCCGCGCGCACGGAGCAGGTCGAAAGCTGGCGGTCCATGAAAAGTCCCCTGATTTATTGTATGGGCCGACGACATTCTAGAGGGAATCGGAGAAGTTACAACGCTGACCCGGGCCCGACCGCCGCAGTGAAGCATGGCGGCAATTTAATGCTCGCCAGTTAGTTTCGCGTCGAACCCCGGCCCGTCGATCCGCGGGCGCGCGGCGTCTTCGGCAGACCCGTGTGTTGGGTGCGAAACGGCTGGGCCTGCGGCGGCTTGCGCCGGCCTTCGCCGGCCGTCCCGGTGCCACGCGGCTGGTACGATGGGATGAGCTGATCCTTGGCGCTGCCGATGAGATCTGCACGGCCCATGCGGCGCAACGCCTCGCGCAGCACCGGCCAGTTGTCGGGATCGTGATAACGCAGGAACGCTTTGTGGAGCCTGCGTACTTTCAAGCCTTTCGGAATCTGCACCGACTCGCTCGTGCGTGACACCCTGCGCAGTGGATTCTTCCCGGTGTGATACATGGCAGTCGCGGTCGCCATCGGTGACGGCAGGAACGCCTGGACCTGGTCTGCACGATAGCGGTTCTTCTTGAGCCAGAGCGCAAGCTCGAGCATGTCGTTGTCCGTCGTGCCGGGATGCGCGGCGATGAAATACGGAATGAGGTACTGCTCCTTGCCGGCCTCTTTGGAGTACTTGTCGAAGAGCTCGCGGAACTTGTAGTAGGTGCCGACGCCGGGCTTCATCATCTTCGAGAGCGGCCCCTCGCCGATCGCTTCCGGCGCGATCTTGAGGTAGCCCCCTGTGTGGTGCTGCGCGAGTTCCTTCACGTACTGCGGCGACTCGGTCGCGAGGTCGTAACGTACGCCGGAAGCGATGAGAACCTTGCGCACGCCGGGAAGGTTGCGGGCCTTGCGGTACAGGTTGATGAGCGGCGTGTGATCCGTGTTGAGATTCGGGCAGATGCCGGGAAACACGCAGGACGGCCGCCGGCAGGCGGATTCGATTTCACGAGTCTTGCACGCGAGCCGGTACATGTTCGCGGTCGGGCCGCCGAGATCGGAGATGACGCCCGTGAATCCCGGCACCGTATCGCGGATCGTTTCGATCTCGCGCAGCACCGAGCCTTCGGAGCGGCTCTGGATGATCCGGCCTTCGTGCTCGGTGATCGAGCAGAACGTGCAGCCGCCGAAACAGCCGCGCTGGATGGCGACCGAGAAGCGGATCATCTGGTAGGCGGGAATCTTCGACTTGCCGTAGAACGGGTGGGGCTGGCGCTGATACGGCAGTTCGTAGAGGCCGTCCATCTCTTTCGAGCTGAGCGGAATCGGCGGCGGATTCAGCCACAGGTCGATTGCACCGTGACGTTGCACCAGCGCGCGCGCGTTGCCGGGATTCGACTCGAGATGAAGGATGCGCGAGGCGTGAGCGTAGAGAGCGGGATCCGCGGCCACTTGCTCGTACGATGGCATGCGAATCACGCTGTGCTCGCGGTCCGCATTCGGAACACGGCGCACGAAGCGCACGACGTGCTCGCGCGTCGCATCGGCGCGGTTCTCGCCGCCGCCCGTCGGCGTCTGCATGGCGTAAGGATCCACGGGCAGATTCAGTGGCCCCGGCGTGTCGAGATGCGTCGAGTCGATCTCGATCCAGTCCTCCGGCGTACTCTTGCGCAGGAAGGCCGTGCCGCGCACGTCGGTGATCTCGTCGATGCGCGCGCCGGACGCGAGGCGATGCGCGATGTCCGCGATCTGGCGTTCGCCATTGCCGAAGACGAGCAGGTCCGCTTTCGAATCGAGCAGCACCGAGCGGCGAACGCGCTCCGACCAGTAGTCGAAGTGCGCGATGCGCCGCAAGCTCGCCTCGATTCCACCGATGACGATGGGCACGTCACTGAAGGCTTCGCGGATGCGTTGCGCGTAGACGATGACGGAGCGATCCGGCCGCCGGCCACCGCGTCCCTCGGGCGTGTACGCATCGTCGCTGCGCAACCGCCGGTCAGCGGTGTAGCGGTTGACCATCGAATCCATGTTGCCCGACGTGATGCCAACCAGGAGATTGGGCCGGCCGAGTGCGCCGAAAGGCTCGGCACTCTGCCAGTCCGGTTGCGCGATGATGCCGACGCGAAACCCCTGCGCTTCCAGGAACCGTCCGATGATCGCCATGCCGAAACTCGGGTGGTCGACGTAGGCATCGCCCGTCACCAGCAGGATGTCGCAACTGTCCCAGCCAAGCGCGTCCATTTCCTCCCGGCTCATCGGAAGGAAGGGCGCCGTACCGAAGCGCTTTGCCCAGTACGGGCGGTAGGAAAAAAGGTCGCGGGCCGTTTGCATGGCGCGCATTAGACCACCGCTCGCGTCGCACAGCCAAAAACCGGTGTTCTGGCGCCTTGACACTGCCGCCGCCGCCGATATGACATAGCGCGCCCGACCACCGGAGCTTGCCTTGGAACCAACGCACGCATTAGCCACGGCTCAACACGTCCTGCTGATCTGCGCGGTGGTGCTTTTCGCCGGAGCGCTCGCTGGAATGCTCGCGCGACGCATCGGCATTCCGGACATCGTGCTGTACCTTGGAACCGGCATTCTGCTCGGCCCGGCTGCCGCCGGACTCGTCGACGTGCCGGCGCAGTCCTCGCTCAATCAACTCATTCTTCTGTTCGGCGCGTCCTACATCCTGTTCGACGGTGGCGCGTCGCTGCGCTTCGCCGTGATGCGGCAGGTCTGGATCACCGTACTGCTGCTCGCAACCGTCGGCGTGGTGATTACCGCCCTCGTGACCGCGGTCGCCGCTCACTTCCTTCTGGGTCTGCCGGTCATCGTGGCGGCGTTGCTCGCCATGACCATCGCATCCACCGATCCGGCGACGCTGATTCCGGTCTTCAAGCAGGTCAAGGTCCGTGAGCGCGTGGCGCAGACCGTCATCAGCGAATCCGCGGCCAACGACGCGACGGGGGCGATATTGACGTTCGCCGTGCTGATCGTCGCGACGGGTGGCGGCGAGATGTCGGTGAGCTACGCTCTCGGCCGGCTTGGCTACGAGGCGCTCATCGGCGTAGCCATCGGCGCGATCGCGGGCTATCTGGCGAGTGTGCTGATCGCACACCAGCGCCTCGGCTTCCTGCAGGAATATTTGCCGCTTGTGACGCTCATGGTGGTCGCCGGAGCGTACCTGCAGGCGAGCCGGGTCAGCGCAAGCGGCTTCATGGCGGTGTTCGTCGCAGGCGCCGTCTTCGGCAATCGCGCTTCATTCGGGCTGCAGCTGCCGCAGGCCGAAGCCGAGCGCCTGGCGGACTTCATCCTGACCACCGCGCTCATCATGCGCATGTTCATCTTCATCCTGCTCGGGACACAGGTGGATTTCGCGCTGCTTGACCGATATCTCTGGGGGGCGGCCGGAGTCGTCGCGGTATTCATGCTGATCGCGCGCCCGCTCACCGTCATTTTCTGCGCGCTGCCGGACCGGCAAGCACGCTGGCACT
>DASQOR010000089.1:0-10027 GCA_035644395.1 Steroidobacteraceae bacterium | reverse complement strand
TATTCACTTCGGTCTCCGATCTGAAGAGAAAGCTCATGAAGTACATCCGCCACTACAACAAAGCTCCCAGAACCGTGAAATGGAAATATGCCGACCCTTCACGCCACATCAGTACACAATCAGTTGGTACAGGCCACTAGGTGGCTTCGAGGCGCGCCAGCCGGCGCGCGAGCACGCGCGGCGCAGTCTCCCGGACCCCGAATGCGATGAGCCCCGACACGATCGTAAGTCCGACCATGATCCAGAGCGGCGCCTGCAGTCCGTTGAGGTCCGCGAAATAGCCCGCGATGAACGGCGAGGCCGCGCCGCCGACGAATTCCCCGAGCCCCATGCAGAGCCCGAGCGCCGTCGCCATGTGCACGCGATCGACGCTTTCCGACGGCACGGTCGCCATGAAGAGCGGAAAAATCCCGTTGAGGCCCCAGCCGACGAAGAAGAACGCCGCGAGCACGGTCGGCGGCCCCTGGTAGTACATCGCGCCGAGCGGCAGCAGCACGCCGAGCATCGGTATCACGATCATGAGCGGGCGGCGACCGACGAAATCCGAGAGCCCAGAGATCACGAACGCGCCGATCGTGGCCGAAATACCGAGCGTTCCCATCAGCCAGCCCATGGTCTCCTTTTCGAAGTGCCGGACCTGCGTGAGATAGAGCGGCATGAAGGTCCAGCAGACCACGAGGTAGGACACGAGGAGCACGCTCAGGATCGCGCAGAGCACGACATTCGGCTCCCGGATCACGATGCCGAGGGAGCCGCTGGCCTTTTCCTCGCGCGCAATCGGAGCGGGCGCGACGGACGGCTTGCGGATCATGAACCACATCAGGACGGCGGCGACGAGTCCCGGTGCGCCGGCGAGAAAGAAGGCGCTACGCCAGCCATGGGCCTCCGCGAAGCCGACGAGCAGCACCGGCGCGACGAAGGAGCCGAAGAAGTTCGAGCCGAAATTCTGCGTCACGCCCATCGCGAGACCGCGCCACTTCGGTTTCACCTCGGCGGCGACCATCGCCTGGCAGATCGGCATGAAGCCGCCTTCGGCAACGCCCATGAGCATGCGGGCGCCGAGCATTGCGACAAACGTATGCGCCATGCCCGACAGGAACGAGCAGACGGAAAAAATGATCGTCGCAATGATGAGCAGCCCCTTGCGGCTGCCGGTCTTGTCCGAGATGTAGCCGATGCCGAGTGCGGCGCAGGCCCAGGTGAAGGAGAGCGCGCTCGCAAGCAGTCCGACCTGCTTGTTGTTGAGCCCGAGTTCCGGCTGCACGTAAGGCATCAGGAACGCAAGCGAGTTGCGATCGAAGAACAGGATCCCGAAGCTGATGCTGAGCAGCGCCACCAGCATCACCTGGTAGGCGGGACTATCCTGGCCTTCGACGGCGGATTTCATGTTCATGCCCGCATACTGCGGGGCGCGCTTGGAGATCGTCAATCGACTGCCGGCGAAGTCGTACTGTGCCGAGAGGGAACTTGCAGTCGCGCAGCGATCAGGACTTGCGCGTCGGCTTGGAGAGACGCTTGCGACCCGCAACGCCGGGGGAGGGCGGTCTTGCAGCGATACGGTTCGCGAGCGGCGCGAACTCGGCCTGTGCAAGCTTCTCGATGCGCTCGGCCGCGCTTCGATAGCGGCGCACGAGCTCCGCGCCAAATTCCGTGAGCCGCACGCCGCCGCCGCCGGCGCCGCCGGTGCTCGCCGTCGTGACGGCCTCGCTGAACGATCGATTGAGGCTGTCGACGAGCAGCCAGGCACGCCGGTAACTCATGTGCATCTGGCTCGCCGCGCGCCGGATGGACCCGGACTCCGCGATGGTCTCGAGCAACTCGATTTTTCCCGGTCCGATCGAGCAATGCGGCGCGAGGTCGATGCGGAAGCGGACGGTCGGCATGGGGGCCAAGCATCCTGCGATCCCACGTCGGCCGCAACGCTACCCGCGCTATATATAAGAGTCGCCGCCGGCCGCTGGTCGGAGGAGGCCGGCCTTGCAGGACACCTGAGCGGTATCAAGGACTTGAAGCAAGGGGGCGGGCCGCTGCGGCTGCGCGTTTCCCTGAATTTCCCGTCATTTCGCCACCCGGGCCCACGGACAGTGGTAGATTATCGATAATCGATTTGTAGCCCCGGATTCCCCTACCGTGTGGATCGTCAGACTGGCGCTGCGGCGCCCGTACACCTTCATCGTCCTCGCACTGCTCGTGCCGCTCCTCGGCGCGGTCGTCATCTTCGGCACGCCGATGCGTCCCGGCATGCCGACGGACATCTTTCCCGACATCCGCATTCCGGTCATCGCGCTGAGCTTCCAGTACACCGGCATCTCGCCGGACGAGATGGCCGCCCGCATCACCTTTCCCATCGAGCGTTACGCCTCGACGCTCGTGAACGACGTCGAGCACATCGAATCGCAGACCTATCCGGGCGTAGCGGTCGTGAAGATCTTTTTCCAGCCGAACGTCGACATCAATCTCGCGATGTCGCAGACGACCGCGTTCGCCCAGACGGCGCTCAAGCAGATGCCGCCCGGCGTCAATCCGCCGCTGATCCTCAAGTACAGCGCCTCGAGCGTCCCGATCGTGCAGCTCGCGCTGTCGAGCAAGACGCAGACCGAGGCACAGATCTTCGATTTTGCGAATCAGTTCGTGCGCTCGCTGATTTCGACCGTGGCGGGCGCATCCGTGCCGTATCCCTACGGTGGCGCGACGCGCCAGGTGCAGGTCGACCTCCGGCCCGATGCATTGCGCGCGCACGGCCTGACCGCGGTCGACGTCAATGCCGCGATCGGCAACCAGAACCTCATCGTGCCGGCGGGCACGCAGAAGATCGGCGACACCGAATACAACGTCAAGCTGAACGCCAGCCCGCGCAAGCTCGACGACCTCAACGACCTGCCGATCCGTACGCAGAACGGCGCCATCACCTACGTGCGCGACGTCGCGTTCGTGCACGACGGTCATCCGCCACAGACCAACATCGTGCGCGTCGACGGTCATCGCGCCGTCCTCATGACCATCCAGAAGGTGGGCTCGGCCTCGACGCTCAACATCATCGAATCGATCAAGTCGAAGCTCGAACAGGTGCGCGAGATCCTGCCGGAGGGCGCCTCGGTCGCCGTCACGGGCGACCAGTCGGTGTTCGTCAAGGCGGCCGTGCACGGAGTGGCCGTCGAAGGGCTGATCGCCGCCGGCCTGACGGCGCTCATGATCCTGCTCTTCCTCGGCAGCTGGCGCTCGACGCTCATCATCACGATCTCGATCCCGCTCTCGATCCTCTCCTCGATCATCCTCCTCGATGCGCTCGGCGAGACGATCAACCTGATGACGCTCGGCGGTCTCGCGCTCGCGGTCGGCATCCTCGTCGACGATGCGACGGTGACGATCGAGAACATCAACCGCCATCTCGAGCATGGCGAGCGGGTGGAACCCGCGATCCTCGAAGGCTCGCGCCAGATCCTGGTGCCGGCGCTCGTCTCGACGCTCTCCATCTGCATCGTGTTCATCCCGATGTTCCTGCTCACCGGCGTCGCGCGTTACCTCTTCGTGCCGATGGCCGAAGCGGTCGTGTTCGCGATGATCACGTCCTACGTGCTGTCGCGCACGCTGGTACCGACGCTTGCGAAGTACTGGCTGCGGACCGCCGCCGAGGAGAAGGCCGCGGCCGCCAACCCGAACCGCTGGCAGCGCTTCCAGCAGCGCTTCGAGGCGCGCTTTGCCGCGATCCGCCATCGCTATCGCGACGCGCTCGACGCGACGCTCCGGCATCAGCGTCTCTTCATTCCGTTGTTCCTCGGCGCCGTCGTGCTGTCGATGCTGCTGGTGCCGCTCCTCGGCCAGAATTTCTTCCCGGACGTCGATTCCGGCCAGATCAAGCTGCACCTGCGCGCGCCCACCGGCGTGCGCATCGAGGAGACCGTGACGCTCGTCGATCGCGTCGAGGGAGCGCTCCGCGAGGTCATTCCGGCGAACGAGCTCGCGAGCGTCGTCGACAACGTCGGCCTGCCGGTCTCGAGCATCAACAACACCTATGGCAATTCCGGTACGATCGGCACGGGCGACGCCGACATCCTCATCAGCCTGACGCGCGATCACGGGCCGACGGCGGACTACGTGGAGCGGCTGCGGGAGAAGCTGCCGCGGCAGTTCCCCGGCACGAGCTTCGCCTTCCTGCCCGCGGATATCGTGAGCCAGATCCTCAATTTCGGCCTGCCGGCGCCGATCGACATCCAGGTCGCGGGCGCCAGCCCGAAGAACCGCGCGGTGGCGAACGGTCTCCTCGAAAAGCTGCGGCATGTACCGGGGCTCGTGGACCTGCGCATTCAGCAGACGTTCAACCAGCCGGAGCTGCGCGTCGTGACCGACCGCAGCCGCGCCGAACAGATCGGCATCAGCCAGAAGGACATCGCGAACAACCTGCTGCTCACGCTCTCGGGGAGCGGGCAGGTGTCGCCTGCGTTCTGGCTGAATCCCGAGAGCGGCGTGCAGTACCCGATCGTCGCGCAGACGCCGCAGTACCGCATGACGACGCTCGAGGATCTGAACAACGTACCCATCAATGCCGCCGGCCAGGCCCAGATTCTCGGCGGACTCGCGACCATCTCGCGCGGCTTCGGCCCGGCCGTCGTTTCGCACTACGACGCCCAGCCCATCATCGACATCTTTGGCGCGGTACAGGGCCGCGACCTCGGCGCCGTCGCGAAGGACATCAATCGCATTCTCGCGAGCGAGACCGGTGAACTCCCGAAGGGCACGCACATCATCGCGCGCGGCCAGATGCAGACGATGACGTCGTCGTACACGGGACTCCTGGTCGGGCTCACGGGCGCGATCCTTCTCGTGTACCTCCTCATCGTGATCAATTTCCAGTCGTGGCTGGATCCCTTCATCATCATCACGGCCTTGCCCGGCGCCATCGCCGGCATCGTGTGGACGCTGCTCATCACGGGCACGACATTGAGCGTGCCGGCACTCACCGGCGCCATCATGTGCATGGGGGTTGCGACCGCGAACAGCATCCTGCTCGTCAGCTTCGCGCGCGAGCGGATGAATGACGGCCTGGGCGCCGCCGAGGCGGCGCTCGAGGCGGGCTTCACGCGCTTTCGCCCCGTGCTGATGACCGCGCTCGCCATGATCATCGGCATGTTGCCGATGGCGTTCGGGCTCGGCGAGGGTGGCGAGCAGAATGCGCCGCTCGGACGCGCCGTCATCGGCGGTCTCCTGTTTGCAACCGTAGCGACCCTTTTCTTCGTGCCGGCGGTCTTCACGCGCATTCACGGCCGTGACCGGAATTTGCATGCGCCCGAACGTGCGCCGGCCGCCTGATGTCCCCTTCACGCATCGAGTACGAGCCATGGACACTTCACATCGACCCCTGAGCCTTGCGACTTCGCGGGGCATCACTCGCGTCAGCATTGCCATCGGCGTCGTCGCGATCCTCGTCGTCGCCTGGACGGTGTACGCCGCGCATGTCGCGGGCGTGAAGCTCAAGGAGCAGACCGAGGCGCAGGCGGTGGTGACGGTGCTCACCGTGAAGGCCCAGCCGATGACCGACGCCGCGGTACTGACGCTTCCGGGGAGCGTGCAGGCGAAAATCGACGCACCCATCTATGCGCGGACCAACGGCTACCTCAAGCGCTGGATGGTCGACATCGGCGCGCAAGTGAAGGCCGGGCAGGTGCTTGCGGAGATCGACGCGCCCGAACTCGACCAGCAGCTGCGCCAGGCCGAGGCCGACGTCGCAAGCGCCGAAGCGAGGCTCAATATCGCGAGCATCACCGCCGATCGCTGGCAGGGTTTGCGTGAAACGGACTCCGTGTCCAAGCAGGACGCCGACGAGCGGGTGAATCTCGAGGAGACCACCGCGGCCCAGCTGCAGGCGGCGCAGGCGAACCGGCAGCGGTTGCGCGAGCTCGCGTCGTTCAAGAAGATCGTGGCGCCGTTCGAAGGCGTGGTGACGGCGCGCAACACCGACGTCGGTCAACTCATCACGGCGGGGACCGGTGCCGGCCTCGAACTTTTCCGCATCGCCGATACGCGACAGCTCCGGCTCTACGTGCGCGTGCCGCAATCGTATGCAGCGCAGATCACGCCGAACCTGACCGCTCAGGTGAAGTTCCCGGATCGGCCGGGCCGGGTCTACGCCGCGACACTCGAGGGCACTTCGAGCGCCATCGATGCGACCTCGCGCACGCTCCTTGCGCAGCTCATCGTCGACAACAGCAAGAACGAGCTGTTGCCGGGCGCCTACGCCGAGGTGCACTTCCAGCTTCCCGCGGCCGCGGGCGGTTCTTCGCTCAAGGTGCCGGCAAATACGTTGCTCACGCGGGGCGACGGCTTGAGCGTTGCGACCGTCGACGCGCAGGGTCACGTCGTGTTGAAGCCGGTAACCCTCGGCCGCGATTTCGGCTCCGATCTCGAGATCCTGAGCGGCATCACCGCCAACGATGCGGTCATCCTCAATCCGCCGGATTCGCTGACGGAAAGCACGCTCGTCCGCGTCGCCGAACCGGAGACGAAGGCCGAAGCGAAGCTCTGACCATGCGCACACGTCTCCTCGTGATCGGCCTCTCCGCGCTTCTCTGCGCGTGTACGCTCGCGCCTCGCTACGAGACGCCGTCGTCGCCGCCGGTCGCGGCATACAAGGAGGCGGGCGACTGGATGCCGGCGGCGCCCGCCGATGCCCAACCCCGCGGTGCGTGGTGGGAGCCGTTCGCAGATCCGAAGCTCAATGAACTCGAGCTCGCCTTGCAGGCCGGCAGCCAGGATCTGCGGGTGGCCGTCGCCCGCTACGAGCAGTCCCGCGCCATTTCCCGGCGTGCGTTCTCGGACGTCTTTCCGACCGTTGACGCGGCCGGATCCGCCGTGCGCGGCAGCACGTCGGCGAATGCGCCGCGCTCCGGCGGCGTCAGTACGCCCGGTAATGACTACAGCGCGGCGCTCGACTTCGCGTGGGAGATCGATCTCTTTGGCCGGCTGCGCAGCGCATCGCACGCCGCGCATAGCCGCGCGCAGGCGAGCGCAGGCGATTACGCGGCCGTCGAGCTTGCGCTCGAGGCTGAGCTCGCGCAGGACTACTTCTCGCTGCGGGGCGCCGACGCGACCGCGCGACTGCTCGACGACAGCGTCAAGGCCTACGATCGCGCGTTCGAATTGACCCGCAATCGCTACCACGGCGGCATCGCCGCGGCGACCGACGTCGATCAGGCGGAAACGCAGCGCCAGAATGCGCGCGCACAACTCGCGTCCGTTCAACTCGAGCGCGCTCAACTCGAACACGCGATTGCAGTGCTGCTCGGCCAGCCGCCGGGCAACTTCACGCTCGAGGCCGCCGACTTCACCGGCGAGCCACCGGCGATCGATGCGGGCTTGCCGTCGACGCTGCTGCAACGTCGCCCGGATGTCGCGAGCGCGGAACGCGCTGTCGCAGCCGCGAATGCAGAAATTGGCGTGGCTCGCGCGGCCTGGTTTCCGGTGTTCTCGTTCGGTGCGGTGGGCGGTTATGAGGCCACTTCGTCGCAGGCCTGGTTCGAGGCGCCAAGCCGGTTCTGGGCGGCAGGGCCAGCGGCCGTGATTCCGCTGCTCGATGCCGGTGGCCGCCATGCCGGCAACAAGCAGGCGCGAGCCGCGTTCGACGAAGCGGTCGCGCACTACCGGCAGTCCGCGCTCGTCGCGTACCAGGAAGTCGAAGACAACCTCGCGGCGCTCCGTCTCCTTGCCGCGGAATTGAAGGCGGATGAGGCGGCGGCGGCTTCGGCGCAGCGCTCGGCCTATCACGCGGACAAGCGCTATGCGGCCGGTGTCGCCGACTACATCGAGGTGACGAGCACGCAGACGGCGGCGTTGCAGGCGCAGCGCTCGGCTCTCGATGCGCGCGTGCGGCGCATGAATGCTGCGGTCGCTCTCGTGCGCGCGCTCGGCGGCGGCTGGACCGCGCAAGAACTCGATCATCCGGCACTTGTGGACAAGGGGGCGGGGGAATGAGCGCCGAACCGGCACTGCAACGCGTCTGCATGCGCGATCGCATTCGCGACACGCTGGTCGCGAGGATCCTCGATGGCCACTACCCGGCCGGCACACAGCTGAAGGAGTTGCAGCTCGCGCGCGAATTCAACGTGAGCCAGGCCCCGATCCGCGAGGCGCTGCGCGAACTCGAGGGTTCCGGACTCGTGCAATCGGAGCGCTACCGCGGCACGCGCGTGCGGGGCGCGGACCTCCAGGAAATGAGCGAATCCTACGAACTGCGTGCGACACTCGAAGTGCGCGCCATCGAACTCGCCGTGCCTTTCGCACCGGCGGTACTCTCCGATCTCGAAGCCTGCCACCAGAGGATGGCCGCCGCGGTGACGAGCGACCACTCCGAGGGTTACATCGACTCGGCGCTTGCGTTCCATCACCGGCTGATGGAGGCGAGCGGCAATCGCGTATTCGTGACGGTATGGGATTCCTTGCACTTCGACGTGCGCGGCCGCATTGTCTTGCGGCGCATGGCGGCCAGGGGCAACAGCCTCGCGCCCCAGGTGAAACTCCACCGCGCGCTCCTCGAAAAATTCCGGGCGTCGGACGTCCCCGGTGCCCAGGCCATCATGCGGCGAATCTTCGACCGGGTATTCGAGGCCTTCCGGCGCGATTGAACCAAATAGGAGACAAAAGCCATGGCTCAAACCCTCTTCGTCTCCGGCGCCGCCGGCCACCTCGGCCAGCGGGTGCTGACGCATCTCGTCGATCGGCACCAGGTGTCTCCGGCCGCGATCGTGGCGGGGACGCGCAACCCCGGGAAACTCGACCCCTGGGTGGCCAAAGGCGTGACGGTTCGCAATGCCGATTTCGAGGACCCGGCGTCGCTCGCAGCGGCGCTCAACGGCGTCGATCGCATGCTGCTCATTTCGACCGATGCGATCGACCGGCCCGGCCGCCGGCTGGCGCAGCACAAAGCGGCGATCGAAGCTGCGAAGCACGCGGGCGTGCGCCAAGTCATCTACACCTCGATGCCGAATCCGGAGCGTTCGCCCGTGACCTTCGCTTCCGATCACCTCGGCACCGAGCGGGCGCTCGAAGCAAGCGGGCTCGGCTGGACGATCCTGCGCATGAGCTGGTACATGGACGGCCTTCTCGGCGCCCTGCCGCCGATCTTCGCTTCCGGTCAATGGATCACGGCTGCGGGTGACGGCAAGCTCTCGCACGTCACGCGTGAAGATTGCGCGCGGGCGGCGGCCGCCGCGCTCGCCTCGGAGAAGGCCGGCAACGCCCGTTACGACATCACCGGACCGGAGAAGTACACGACCGCAGAGCTCGCGGCCAAGGCGAGCCGGATTGCGGGCAAGCCCATCGAGGTCGTGCAGGTCTCGAGCGAAGAGCTGGCAAAGGGCAAGCGGGCCGCGGGCCTGCCGGAGTTCGTGGTCGCGCTGATCGCCTCGATCGACGCTCATGCGCGCACCGGCTGCGCCGACGTGCTCTCGGACGCGGTGCTGACGCTGACCGGCAAGGCGCCGCGGAGCGTGAGTGACTTCCTGGCGGCCAACAAGGCCGCGCTCTGACGGCGCCTGGCTTCCTGCGCCGGACGAGCGCTCCGTGAACGCTGGTCAGGTCTTCAGCCGATAACCGGTGCGGAACATCCAGCCGACGATGAAGAGGCAGAGCAGGAATATTGCAAGGGTCACGCCGAGGCTGGCGACAATACTGACGTCCGATGTCTCATAGAAGCTCCAGCGGAAGCCGCTGATCAGATAGACCACCGGGTTGAAGAGGCTGAACGTGCGCCACGCCGGCGGGAGCATGTCGATCGAATAGAACGCTCCTCCGAGGAAGGTGAGGGGGGTGATCACCAGCATCGGGACGAACTGCAGCTGCTCGAAACCCTGCGAGACCACGCCGATGATGAAGCCGAAGAGGCAGAAGGTCGCGGCGGTAAGAATCAGAAACGCGATCATCCATCCCGGATGCAGGATGTGCAGCGGGACGAAGAAGGCCGCGGTCGCGAGAATGATGAGCCCCAGCAGGACGGACTTGGACGCCGCGGCGCCGACGTACGCAAGAACGATCTCTA
>DASQOR010000088.1:0-99147 GCA_035644395.1 Steroidobacteraceae bacterium | reverse complement strand
GCCCAGGCGGGAGAGCCGCGAAACTCCAGCGCCTGGTTGACGACCCTCAATTCCGTTCCATCGTCGTTCATCACGTGCAAGCGGGTGCCGGCGCCATTCGTCGCCGCAAATGCAATGCGTCGTCCGGTCCGATCAATCGCGGGTGCACCCATCACGCGTGCCTGAGCGTCACTCCAAAGTTTGGTCGCCGCGCCGCGCGCGAATTTCCAGATTCCCTGCTTCCCGCCACTCTCGGCGACATATACGAGATAGTCCGGGCCCAATCGCGGCGACAAGCCACGCCCGCCCGGCACCGTGATGCGGCTGGCGCCGGTGTCCGCGACCGCCGTCGTCGAAATGGGGATGCGCCAGAGATTCGACCGGGGATTGGCGATCGTTACGACCAGGCGCGCGGCGTCAGCGCTGGCGGCAAGCGACGTGTGCCGCTCGGTGCCCGAAGTGACCCGGTAAGGGATGCGCCGCTCGACATCGACGGCATAAAGCCACGGCCCCGATCCATCGCGATCCGTCGCCAGATAAAGAAGGGTGCGTCGATCCAGGACGACGGGATATGTGACCCGCGCGTCATGATGGGTGATCCTCTCAGCGGTGCCAGTGGCAACGCTGAGGCGCCAGACATCCCATTCATCGGGCGGCACCCCGCGAACGAAGTAGATGGACTCGCCATCGGTAGACCACACGGGGAAATGACAGTGCACGCCTGCTGGCGCGACATAGACCTGATGCGCGAGCTGATCGGGTTCCTTCACGAATAGCGGATCCCCGGGCGCCGTCGTGTGATACACGAGCCTGCCGCTGTCACGCGACCAGTCGAACTCCGCAGCTTCCGCCAGATACGGTTGCAACGGCCCGCCCTTGAGCGGTGCGGCCCAGATGTTGATGTCCTTTGACTGGGAGCCGCCCGGTTTGCGGGTCCAGATGGACACCAGCGCTCCGTCCGGCGAGAAGCCGAGGGTGCGAATCGATGGATTGACCAGCTCGCGCAGCGCGCCGTGTGTGAGGTTGTGAAAGGCGCCGCTACCAACCTGCGTCACCCAGGCATCCATCTGACCGTCCTGGTCCGACAGAAACGCGACGACGGATCCGTCGCGCGAGATCGCGGCGGCGTTCTCCGTTCCGTCGAAGTCCGTGAGCGTCCGGAACTTCGCGTCGGCTAGCGGACTGTGCCGGAAATAGTCGACGCGATTCAGGAACCAGAGTGCGACGCCCGCGACGAGCAGTGCCCCGACCGCGGCCGCAACCCAGGGAAGACGATTGCGACGCGATTTCGGGAGCGACTCCGCCGCGGCTTCCTGTTCGTTGGTGAGTTGCGCGCTCCGATTCGACCACCACCGGTCGAGCTCCGGGCGGAAGGCGTAGACCGAACCTTGCTTGTCATGAAGGTGGCGGTGGACGGGCATCGCCTCGCGCCGTTCCCAGCGCTGCACGGTGCTGACGTCCCGCTTGAGGTACGACGCGATCTTCTTCCATGAGTCCAGCCGGCCTTGCTGCGCGCCCGCGGGTTCTTCCATAGCGCTCTCCAGCGACCTGCGGCTTGAACGGCCGGAATTCTTGCACGCGCCCGGGGTAGCGGCAATCGACGGCAATGCACGGCACCAGGCCCAGGACCGGCGCTTGCGGTCCTTTGCAGCTTGTCTGCGCGATCGGCGGCGGCGACCGTACCTGCGCCGAATTCACACACACGGTGGAGGACCAACATGAAACTCAATGGCCCAGGTTTGAAGCATGCCGCACTGGCGAGCCTCGCGACGTGCGCCGTCGCTGGCCTGGTCAATCTGCCCGGCACGGCAGTTGCGACTCCCGCGGTGAATTTCAACAGTGAGATTCTCGCGCGCTCGTTCTTCGAGGAAATCCAGGTCAATACCCGTCGCCACGGTCACGACCACGGCCACAGCAAAGGCGGGCGCGATCATGACGACGACGATGACGTGGACGAAAACGGTCACCTGGTGAAGATCAAGGCGAGGGATCCATCCGACGTCTATGTCGTCAAGAATACGGTCCCCGTGGGCGGCTCCAGCGGCTGGCACACCCACCCGGGACCGAGCGTCGTACTGGTCAAGACAGGAACTGCAACGATCTACAGCGGCGACGACCCGTCGTGTTCCCCGACGACGTATGCAGCGGGAACCGGCTTCATCGACGAAGGGGGCGGGTACCTTCACATGGTCAGGAACGAGGGTCAGGTAACGCTCGAGCTGATCGCGTTTCAGATCGTCCCGGCGAACGCGACCCGAAGGATCGACGCGGCCGATCCGGGATTCTGCCCGTTCTGAGTTGAAATCTGGCGACGCGCAGGGATGCGCGTCGCCGATGCCGGTGCCGCCGTCCGGCAAGGACCACGGCCCGTGGGGCGATACCTTATCTATCGTGTCTGCCAGAGCGCCGAATAGATAAGAGTAGGGTTTTTGTCCAGCTGCCGTTCAGCTTTGTAAATATTGCCCTGGGCCTCGGGTATTTTCCTGATGAGCCGCACCGGTCCGGCCTGTAGAGTGCGCTGCCACAAGGGAGAATTCCTCAGGGTCCGGGAGCCGCAAAATGGCCAGCAAGCGAGCCGCAGAAGTATCGCAGCCGACATCACCCCAATCGACCGAACTGCTGAGGGAGCTGGTAGCGCACCTGCGCCAGAATCGCACCCAGCTGCGCGAGGAGTGGGCGAACCGCATCACCGAGGCACAGCTCCTGACGGCGATGACGAAGGAAGAAATCTTCGCCGAAGCGACCTCGGTCTACGACAACTACGTCGAGGCACTCGCGACCGGCACGTTCGAAGCGCTGCAGGCGTACGCCCGGAATCTCTCGGAGCGCATCATTCCCCGCGGCGTCGAAACGCATGAAGTCGTCGGCATCGTGCTGCTCCTTCGCGACGTTCTCGCGCGCTCCCTGTTCGCCAAGTACCAGGCCGATTTCACCAAGCTCAACCGCATTCTCGATGCCTACGAGCCGGCGGCCAACCGCATTGCGAATACCGTGGCGGTCGGCTTCGTGCAGGAGCGCGAGCGTGTCATCCGCCAGCAACAGGAAGCGATCCGTGAACTATCAACGCCGGTGCTGCAGGTACGCGAGCGGCTCCTGATCCTGCCGATCATCGGTGTCATCGATCCTCAGCGCGCGCGCCAGTTGACCGAGCAGCTCCTGCGCGGCATTCGCACGAATCGCGCGAAGGTCGTTGTCATCGACATCACCGGCGTCGCGGCCATGGACGCGGCCGTGGCGAATCACCTCGTGCAGACCGTCGAGGCGTCGCGCCTTCTCGGCGCAACGGTGATCGTTACGGGCCTGTCGCCCGAAATCGCCCAGACCATCGTCAACATCGGCGTCGACCTCGGCAAGATGAATACGGTCGGCGACCTGCAGGGCGGCATCGAGCAGGCCGAGCGGCTCCTTGGCTACAAGGTCATTCCCGTCGCGGAGCTGGCGCTTCCAACCTAGGCACAGGCAGTGCAAGTTCCGATTCTCAAGCAGGGCCGCTACCTGATCGCGACGATCCAAGCGGCCCTCTCCGATGAAGACCTGCTGCAACTGCGCAGCACGCTCCTCGACCGTGTCGTGCACTTTCGATCGCGGGGCGTCGTCGTGGACGTGACCGCGCTCGACGTCATGGATTCCTTCGCGACGCGCACCCTGCGCGACATCACCTACATGATCCGGCTGCGCGGCGCGGACACGGTCATCGTGGGCATTCAGCCGGAGGTTGCGTTCGCGATGGTGCAGCTCGGGCTCACGCTCGAGGGCGTCGCGACGGCGCTCGACCTCGAGGAGGGTCTCGCTCATCTCGAACAGCGGGCCCGCTTGAATCCCTGAGAGCCGAGCCCGTGCCCGAGGACATTCGCGTAGCTATCCGCTCGAATCTCGACATCGTGACCGCCCGTCACGAGGGCCGCGGGCTCTCGATCCGCATCGGCTTTTCGGCGACCGACGCGACCCTGATTGCCACGGCGATCTCGGAACTCGCGCGCAACATCGTCTCGTACGCGCGCGAGGGCGAAATCCTGCTCCGCGTCCTCAATCCTGGCGACCTGCGCGGCATCATGATCGTCAGCCGCGATTCGGGGCCCGGCATCGCAAGCATCGACGACGCCATGCGCGACGGATTCTCGACGTCCGGCGGCCTTGGCCTCGGGCTTCCCGGCGTCCGCCGGCTCATGGACGAATTCCTGATCAAGTCGGAGCCCGGGGAGGGCACGACCGTATGCGTAACGAAGTGGCTCCGGTGAACATCGCAGGCCTCGAATGGAGTGTGGCCGTCGCCGCCATGCCCGGCGAAAGCGAGTCGGGCGACCGGCACGTCGTCTGTCCGCTGAGGGATGGCGCGCTGGTCGCGGCGATCGACGGCCTGGGACACGGCGCGGACGCCGCGCTTGCCGCGCGTGTGGCGATCGACGTGCTCGAACAGCATGCGGGCCAGGCACTGACGGCCCTGTTCGAGCGCTGTCACGAGGCCCTTCGGCCCACGCGGGGCGTAACGATGAGCCTCGCCACGATCAGTACGCGCGAGCATTCGGTGGCCTGGGCAGGGGTCGGCAATGTCGAAGGCCTGGTGCGGCGGGCGCTGCCGACGGTGCCGGACGAACGGCTGGTGTTACGTAATGGGGTCGTTGGATCCCAGCTGCCGGCCCTGCAGCCAAGTGTGGTTACGCTGGGCGCCGGCGATATACTGGTGTTCAACACCGACGGCGTTGCGCACGAGGCCGCCTCGGCAGTGCCCTTGCGGGGGCCGCTCCAGTCGATCGCGGATGCGGCGCTCGAGAGTGGCAGGAAACGGAACGACGATGCCCTGTTGCTCCTCGTGCGATACGGGCGGGCCGAATCGTGAACGAAGGCGCTGACAATCTGGCGCAGGCAAGACCCGAGACGTCCGCCGGACAATACCGGCGACTCCTCGAGGCCTATGTCGCGGGCGTTGGCGAGCGCGCGCTCGAAGGGGCCTACGAGATCGGGCGCCGCGCTCTGGTCGAAGGCACGCCGCTCATCGATCTCGCCCGCATTCACCACCAGTGTGTCGCGACGCTCCTTGCCAGCGCAAAATCCGCCCGCGATAGCGAGACGATCGTCGCCCGCGCGTCGGAGTTTTTCGCCGAATGCCTGCCGCCCTTCGAGATGGCGTATCGCGGCTTTCGTGACGCCAGCCTCGCGCTGCGCCGGTTCAACGAAGTGCTGGAGCAGGAAGCCAAGCGCATTTCCCACTCGCTGCACGACGAAGCCGGCCAGCTGCTGGTCGCGGTCTACATCGAGCTGGCCAATCTCGCGCAGGCGCATCCGGAAGCGGCCGTCCGGGTTGCGAAGACGACCGGGTTGCTCGATCAGATCGAGGAACAGCTGCGCCGCCTGTCGCACGAACTGGCGCCCGCCATACTCGAGGACTTCGGCCTGGTTCCGGCGCTCAAGTACCTCGCCGA
Source organism: Steroidobacteraceae bacterium (assembly GCA_035644395.1). Taxonomy (GTDB): domain Bacteria; phylum Pseudomonadota; class Gammaproteobacteria; order Steroidobacterales; family Steroidobacteraceae; genus JBGPLJ01. Next base: position 93,748 of record DASQOR010000088.1, on the reverse strand, counting down.
AGGGGTTTCGCAGCGCTCGGGCCTGCGGATCTCGATCGAAGAGCCGCCCGCGAAGCGCCTGCCGAAGCCCGTCGAGTCCGTGCTCTACCGGGTGGCGCGGGAATCGCTCAACAACACCCTGCGCCACGCGCGGGCGACCGAGGTCAGCATCCAGTTTCACCGGGAGGAGTCGCAGATCTTCTTCCACATCCGGGACAACGGCGTCGGCTTCGACGTCGACAGGCCGCCGAAGCAGGCCGGCGAGCAGGGTTTCGGGCTCATCGGGATCAGGGAACGCGTGGAGTCCATCGGTGGAACGCTGCATATCTATTCCGCGGCACGCGCCGGCACGGAACTCATGATTTCGGTTCCGTTCGGGAGCTGACGTGGCCATTCGCGTGGTCCTTGCCGATGATCATCTGCTCGTCCGGCAGGGCGTGCGCTTGCTGCTCGAGAACGAAAAGATCGAGGTGGTCGGCGAAGCCTCGGACGGGCACGAGGCGATTGCCCTCATTCGCGAATTGCGGCCGGCGATCGCGATTCTCGACCTCGAGATGCCGCGCCTCGGCGGTCTCGGGGTGCTGGCCGAGGTGCCGCGCATCAGCCCGAACACGCGCTCGATCATCCTCACGCGCCACATGGAAGAGCCCTATGCGATCGAGGCGCTGCGCGCCGGCGCACGCGGCTATGTCCTCAAGACGCAGGCGGGGCAGGACATGGTGGCCGCGGTGCACCACGTACATTGCGGCGAGGTGTACCTGAGTCCGAAAATCTCCAAGGCGGTGCTCGAGGCGTACCTCGCGCGGACCGACCTGCCAAAGATGTCGTTGACGCCGCGCGAGCGCCAAGTTCTGCAACTCGTGAGCGAGGGCCACTCCACGAAGGAGGTCGCGGAAGTCCTCGGCATCAGCGTCAAGACCGCCGATACGCACCGGACCAAGCTTATGGAAAAGCTCGACATCCACCAGACCGCGGGCCTTGTGCGCTACGCCATCCGCAGCGGAGTGATCGAACCCTGATCCCTGGCGATTCGGCTCGCCCGGGCGCCTGACTCGGGTGTTCTCCCGGCGCTTGCTCAAGACATCACCCGGTTGTGCTGGTGCGGCATTGATCTATCGTTTCGATCACTGTCGGGGCATCCGGCGTGTTCAAGGGGAGTAGTCGAACCCATGAGTGCCGTACCTATGAAAGCGCTGCTGGTTTTCGATGGGCGCGAGGACTTCCGTCAGCCGGAACGGACGATCTTCGACGACGGATTGATTCACTGCGACTCCATCGACATCGATGGCCTGAACCGCAGGCTCCAGGGTGCCGGGCTCGCTCATCCGGACGTCGTGCTGCTCGACTCCACGTGGCCCGCTGCGCGCCTGCTCAAGGCCGCCATGCGCGTGCGCGCGGCCATGCCGAATGTGCTCGTACTGCTGCTGCCGGACGTGTGCCGCGACTTCGTCAACCCGCTGTCCGACGAGACCGGCGGCGGCCGTGACCGGCACATGTGCGCAATCCACGGGACATCCATGGTCAAGGCCGTGCGCATCGCGCTGCGCCGCCAGGAGGCGCAGCAGAAGCTCCTGCATATCGCACTGAAGGACGAACTCACCGGCCTCTACAACCGACGCGCCTTTCGCGCGCTTGCAACCCAGGGATTGCGCGTGGCCAACCGCTTGCAGCGGTCGCTGCTCCTCTTCTTTGCCGATCTCGATGACCTCAAGGGCATCAACGACCGCTTTGGTCATCGCGAAGGCGATCGGGCGCTCGCGCGGGCCGCTGCCGGAATCAAGGCCACTTTCAACGACAAATCCGATATCGTCGCGCGCATCGGCGGCGACGAATTCATCGCAGTTGCGATCGAAGAGCCCGGCCGCGGCGAGCAGGAGCTGTGCCAGGCCTTGCGCAGGTCCGTCAGGGCGCGCGGGGCGAGGGAGGGCCGTTACGCGTTGTCACTGAGCGTTGGCGTCGCGCGTTTCGACCCTGCATCGCCCCGCACGCTTTCCGAGCTCATGGGCGAGGCGGACATCGCGCTGTATCGGCACAAGCGGGCAGTGGCCTGTGGCCCGCCGGCATTACCCACCGGACCGATCATGGTCGGCGCTTCGAGCTTATGAACTGGGGAAGGTCAGAACGGAGAATCGACATGAACATGGCCGCGCGCCTGGAGATTCCCGGCGAGTCGCCGGTGATCGAGCGAATCGTCATCGAGAACATCAGCCTGCACGGCGCCTGCATCGTCGCCAATCGCTATTGCCAGGTGCGCGATCGGGTCATCGTCTGCGACCTGGACGGCGCGTTCCGCCTGGATGCCCGCGTCGTCTACTGCCGGCCACTCGTGGACGGCCGGTGCATCATCGGCTTGCATTTCAACGATGCGGTCATTCTCCCGGCGCCGGACAAGCGCTACGGCGACGGGGCAAGCGCGCAGGTGTAGTCGGCCCTGCAAGCCGACCTTGTCAGCGGCCCCTCGCTGTAGCTCACGAGCCGTCGCGCGGGCGTCGTGAATGGCAAGCAGAACGAGTCTTTCGCCACGCTTGCCACCTCACTCCGTCACGGTCAGTGCCACCGTTTTGAGATCCATCGAATTCGGCCCGACCATGATCTTGAATTCACCGGGCTCGACGACGTGCTTCATGTCCTTGTCCCAGAGCGCGAGCGCATCGGGTCCGATCGTGAACGCAAGCTGCTTCGATTCACCGGGTGCCAGCGTTACGCGTTGAAAGCCACGCAGCTCCTTCACCGGTCGAGTCACGGAGCTCACGACATCGCGAATATAGAGCTGCACGACTTCGTCGCCCGCGACCATGCCGGTGTTGCGCACGTCGACGTTGACGTTGACGGACCCGTCCTTCCTGATCGTCGACGCGGAGAGCACCGGCGCGCCGATCTCGAAGCTGGTGTACGAAAGTCCGAAACCGAAGGGGTAAAGCGGATCCTTGCTGTCGAAAAGGTAGCCGCGGTGAGAGCTCGGCTTCTGATTGTAGGTCAGCGGCAACTGGCCCGCGTTGCGCGCAATGGTGACCGGGAGCTTGCCGCCGGGATTCGCGTCGCCGAAGAGAATCTGGGCCATCGCCGTCCCGCCTTCCTGGCCGAGATACCAGCCCTCGACGAGTGCGTTGGCCCTCTCGGAGATCTCGATGACCGATTGCGGCCGGCCGTTGATGAGGACCACGACGACTGGCTTGCCGAGTCCATACAGGGCGCGCGCGAGCTCATTCTGCTCGCCGACGAGTTCAAGGCTGGTGGTATCGCCAAGGTGATTGTCGCCCCAGCCCTCGCGACTCGTCGCACTGCTGCCGCCGAGGACCAGCACGATTGCATCGGCGCCTTGCGCAATCTTCACCGCTTCGGCGATGCGAGCGCGGTTCTCCTGCGGCTTCGCGATGACGACCTCATCCTCATACCAGCTGCCCTTGTCCGTCAGCCGCACGCCTTCGGCCGTGACGACGCGGACTCGATTGCCGAGCTTCGCCCGGATGCCGTCGAGCACGCTGATGGCGTGTCTCGGCACGTTGGAATAGCCGCCGAGGCGCGCGACGGCCGCGTTGGGACCGATGACAGCGAGGGTTTTCAGCGTATCGGCGTGCAAGGGCAGGGTGCCGTCGTTCTTGAGAAGAACAATAGCCTTGCGCGCCGCTTCCTCCGCGAGCGCGCGGGCTTCCGCGTTGCCGGTAATGGCTTCGGCATATTTCGCATCGGCGTAGGGATTCTCGAAAAGGCCCGACAGGAACTTCAGGCGCAGCATGCGCCGTACCGCCTGGTCGATATCGGCCTGCGTCACGCGACCCTGTGCGAGCGCCGCCGGCAGATTCGCGAAGGAGTTGCCGTCCGGCAGGTCCGCATCGACACCCGCCTTGAGCGCGCGGGCGGCCGCGCCCGTGAGATCCGCTTCGACGTGATGAATGTCCGCGAGCTGCGAAATGCCCCAGTAGTCGCTCACGACCGCGCCCTGGAAGCCCATTTCGCCGCGCAGGATCTGGTTGAGGAGCCAGCCATTCGCATGCGAGGGCACGCCGTCGATTTCGTTGTAGGAGGCCATCACGCTCTGCACGTTGGCGCGCTTCACGGCGGCCGCGAAGGGCGGAAAAAAGATCTCGCGCAGCACGCGCTCGGAAATGCCGGCAGGCCCGACGTTCGTGCCGGCTTCGGGCTGGCCGTGGCCGGTCATATGCTTGAGCGTTGCAAACACATGTCCCGGTGCAAGCGGCAGCGAGTCGCCCTGAAAGCCGCGGATCGCGGCGACACCCATTTCGCCGACGAGATACGGGTCCTCGCCGTAGGTTTCCTCGATGCGTCCCCAGCGGGGATCGCGCGCGACGTCGACAACCGGGGCGAGCACGAGCTGTACGCCGCGCGCGCGGACCTCGCGACCGGCGACGGTGAAGATCCTGGTCAGAAGCGGCGGGTCCCAGGTGCTCGCGAGTGCAATCGACTGCGGGAAGTTCGTCGCGCCGCGCGCGGAGTACCCGTGCAGCGATTCCTCGTGAAAAAGCGCCGGGATACCGAGCCGTGTCTCGGTCACGTTGTAGCGCTGGATCGCATTCACAAGCGCCACCGTCTGGCGTTCGTCGCGAAACGGCCGGTCGTCGGGGCTGCCGAGGCCGCGCAGATCGCTCGGACGCGCGAAATGGCCGATGCCGGCGGGGTAGCGCTTGCGCGCCTTGGCGACATCGAACTCGCCGGCCGCGTTCATGATGTCGCCCTTCTGGGTCCAGACAGTCGTGATCTCGGCGAGCTTCTCTTCGGGCGTCATGCGCGAGAGCAGGTAGTCGATGCGCTGCTCGAGCGGTGCGGCGGGATCCTTGTAGAGTGCCGTCTGCTGTTGCGGCTGCGCCGCAGTCGCGGCGATCGACGCGGATATCAGGGCCAGCAGCAGCGCGAGCGGTCGCGAGCGCAGGGCAAGGCTCTTCATGCTGGACATGGTCGATTCCCCCGGATCGATGCGCCCCCGGGCGCGGGTTGGTACCGGTACCATTTACGGCAATACAGGACAAATCCGCAGAAAAAGTAGCAAGTTCGCGCGACTTCCCGGTTTCTCTGCCGCCGCGCCGGTCGCGGCGCATTTCCAGTCCGGAGCGTGCTTTTCCGCATGTTACTCGATCATTGGTGCGTCCGAGCATCTTGCGAATACAAAATGTGAGCGCTAACATCAAATCGACCCCGGCTCGAGCCAGGCGCGAGAAGAATCGGGATCGGAGAATTCCGGCGACAGAAGATCGGACAGCCTTTGGGGGGCCAATCCAATGCAAGACAAGTCATCCGCGACGCAAAGACTGCTGCTCGGGCTCGTGAGTACGGCATTGACCTACGGCGCCTTCGCGGCGCTCGTGCCTGTGGCCGCCATGGCACAGGACAGCGCATCGAACGATGCGATCGAAGAGGTCGTCGTTACGGGCTATCGCAAGAGCCTGCAGAATTCGACCGACGCCAAGCGCGAGTCCGTCAGTTTCACCGACAAGATCTTTGCCGAGGACATCGGCAAGTTCCCGGACACCAACATTGCAGAGTCCTTCAACCGCATCCCGGGCATCACCATTACGCGTGAGACGAGCGGCGAGGGCCTCAACATCGCGATTCGAGGCCTCGGCACGAACTTCACGCGCATCCTGCTGAACGGCGCGCCCGTGGCCGTTGCCTCGACGGGCCGGACCGACTCGCAGAACACCAACCGCGAGGTCGACCTCGACATGTTCCCGACGGAGCTCTTCACCCAGCTCACCGTCAACAAGAGCTCGATGGCGGACATGACCGAGGGCGGTGCGGCCGGCACGGTCGACATGCGCAGCGCCCGACCCTTCGACAATCCGGGCCTTCGAATTGCCTACTCGGGCCAGGGCACGAAAAACAGCGAGGCCGACGACTGGGGCGCGCGGGGATCGCTCCTTGCGAGCAACACCTGGGATAAGTTCGGCGTGCTGGTCGGCGTGGCCGGCGTCACGAACAAGGTGCGCACGACAGGCTTCGAGACCATCGGCTGGACCAATGCGAACCTCAGCGCCACGCAAAGTACCTCCGCCACTCGTAACAACACGGGCGGTGGCAACTGGACAATTCCGGCCACCGTGCCGGCCAATGCCGGCAACGGCCTGACGACCGGCGCGACCATCGACCAGGCGTTCCTGCTCGCCAACAATCCCGGCGCGTCGATCACCCAGATCGACAACGGCATCATTCCCCGCCTCGGGCGCCCGTCGGACGAGTTCGGCGACAAGGATCGCTACAACGGCATCGTGAGCCTCGAATTCCGGCCGAGCGACGAGCTGCATTTCTATCTCGATTCGATGTATGGCAAGCGCAAGAACGACATGCAGCGCATCGACATGAACTGGGTCGGGCGCAACGGCGCCGCGGTCCCGTTGAACATGACGTTCGACCGCGCGGATTGCACGAATGGTTGCGTCGTCACCGGCGGCACCTTCGCCAACGCGCAGTTTTTCCTGGAGTACCGGCCCTTCATCGAAGACGCCGATTTCTGGGGCGTGAACCCGGGCTTCGAATGGCAGATCGGCGACAGGATGAAGTTCGACCTGCAGGGCAATTACACCGAGAGTTCCTTCCATCGCGAATCGCCGACCGTGCTCGTGAACACGCCGGGCAGCTCCGGCGTGACGGTCAATTTCACGAATGACGGCACGATTCCGACGATGGACTCGGTCGTGGACCTGAACGACCCGGCGAATTTCGTCTGGCCGGGCGGTCGCGTCAATATCCAGGACGAAAAGCGCGACACGGATACCAAGGGTGTGCGCGGCAACTTCACCTGGGGCGATAACGGGTTCAACGTCAGGTTCGGCGCCGCGTACGACGAGGTTTCGAGAACCATCGTCGCGATCGACAACAGCCAGTTCTGGCAGAACGCGGTGTGCGGCAACGCTCCGAACGTCGAGGTACCGGGACCGAACTCGCAGCCCGGCTGCAACGGCCTCGTCGCGCCGGGAGCCGCGCCTGCGGGCTTCCCGACCTATCCGGGCCTCGGCACGGGCTATTCGACCGGTTCGCCGGCGCTCAATTACTCGGGATCGCTCATTCCGCAGACGTCGCTCGGGTCCTACCTGATGCCGGGACCCGACGGTTTTGTCACGGTTGACTGGAATCGCTTGCGGGCGGACTCCAACTACGCGGCCTTCCACGCCGCGGCTCCCGAGACGGGTGCGTCCAACACCGGAGCGAGCGCCGGCTTCGTGGAGGAAAAGGTCACGGGCGGCTACGTCGAATTGAACGGTGCGACCGACCTCGGCGGTAACTCGCTGCGGTACAACGTCGGCGTGCGCTTCGTTTCGACCGACCAGGACATCGGCGGCCGGGTGACGTTCCCCGACAACCGGAACATCACCGCGACGACGCCGGCGATCACGCCGGCGGCGCCCTGCTACACGTCGGCCACGAACGGCACGTCAGCGGACGGCGGGTGCTATCCGAACGCTGTCAACGTCCCCCACACGACCAACACCTACGACAACTGGCTGCCATCGATGAACCTCGCCTACGGCATCGGCGAACATGCAATCGTGAGGGGTGCGCTCTCACGCACCATGACCCGGCCGAATCCGAATTCGATGTTGCCGGGCCTGAACTTCTCGACGCCGTCGGCGGATGTCGCGACGGTCGGCAATCCGGCCCTCGACCCGTTCATCTCGGACAACATCGACCTGGGGTTCGAGTACTACACGGGCAGTGAGGGCTATTTCGGCTTCGCGGCATTCCGCAAGAGCATCGAGGGCTTTACGGTGAACGGGTCGTCGACCGTGCCGTTCTCCGCCCTCGAGGTCTACGGCATCACCTACAACACGCTGACGACAGCGCAGCAGACGGCGATCGATGCACGCGGCGGCCCGACCGTTGCAACCGTCGTCCTCACGCAGCAGGTGAACGCGAGCGGCAACCTGACGGTGAACGGCCTCGAGTTCAACTGGGTGCAGCCGCTCGACTTCCTGCTGGGCAGGGTCGGCCTCAATGGGCTTGGCTTCACGGCCAACATGACGCTGATCGACCAGGTGGGCAAGGGCGCGGCGCCGGCGATTGCCGTGGGCGTCGCCCCGAGCACCTACAACTTCACGCTCTACTACGAGAACTACGGCGTGAGTGCGCGGGTGTCGAGGACGTATGCCGACGGTGCGGTGACGTCGACGCCGAACCAGAACGGCATCACGGCAGCCTCGCTCTTCAGCAACAACTACGGGCAGTGGGATTTCTCGTCGAGCTTCGATTTCGGCAAGATGTTCGGGGCGAACTCGACCTGGTACCCCGAGCTCACCATCGACGTGGTCAATTTCACCAACGAGGATCAGCGCGGCTACTTCCAGTTCAACAACGCCGCGTTCACGCAGTACACGCCGGGACGGCAGATCCTGGTCGGCCTGCGCGGCACGTTCAAGTAAGCGCAGAACCGGCGGACCGGATCGTGGGCTGCCGGTTTTCAGGCTGCCGGTTTTCGGACTTCAATGGCAGCGTCTATGATTGCCGCCGGCGTGGCTCACGCCACGTCGGCGGCAAACTACGTGTCGAACTCATCCCGTCCACCGCACCAGGCACCCGCACCGGCCACGCTCCTGCAAAAAGCGGGGCACTACCGCTGGCGCATCTGCGCGCTCCTTTTCTGCGCGACGACGATCAACTACGTCGACCGCCAGGTGCTCGGCGTGCTCGCCCCGGACCTCGGCCGGATCATCGGCTGGAACGAGCTGCAATACGCCTCGATCGTCTTTGCGTTCCAGACGGCCTATGCCATCGGTCTCGTCGCCGCGGGCGCGATCATCGATCGGCTCGGGGCCCGGCTCGGCTATGCGCTCGCGATCTCCGTCTGGAGCATCGCCGCCATGAGCCATTCGCTGGTCGCGACGGTTGCCGGCTTCGTGGTCGTGCGCTTTCTCCTCGGGCTCGGCGAGGCCGGCAATTTCCCGGCGGCGCTCAAGACCGTCGCCGAATGGTTTCCGCGTCGCGAACGGGCGCTCGCGACGGGCATCTTCAACTCCGGCTCCAATGTCGGCGCTATCGTCGCGCCGCTCGCGGTTCCGCTCATTGCGGTCGCCTGGGGCTGGCAGTACGCGTTTCTCTTCACCGGGATCCTGAGCGCCGCGTGGCTCGTCACCTGGCTGCTGGTCTACCGGCCGCCTGACAACCACCCGAAGCTCACCGCGGGTGAGCTCGCGTATATCCGCGGCGACACGGAAGAGCCTGCGGCGAAATTGCCGTGGCTGAGGCTCCTGCGCTACCGGCAAACCTGGGCGTTCGTCGTCGCGAAGTTCATGACGGACCCGATCTGGTGGTTCTTCCTGTTCTGGCTGCCGAAATTCCTCAACAGCGAATACGGCCTCACGCTCACGAAGATCGGCGCGCCGCTCATCGTCATCTATCTCATGGCGGACGTCGGCAGCATCGGCGGCGGCTGGATTGCCGGCCGCTTCATCAAGCGCGGCTGGAGCGTGAACCGGGCGCGCAAGACGGCGATGCTCCTCTGCGCGCTCGCGATCGTGCCGATCGTGTTCGCCGTGCACGCCGGGAACCTGTGGCTGGCCGTCGGCCTCATCGGTCTCGCGACCGCAGGTCACCAGGGCTGGTCCGCCAATGTGTTTACGCTGCCTTCCGACATGTTCCCGCGGCACGCCGTCGCTTCGGTCGTCGGCATCGGCGGTCTTGCGGGCGCGGTCGGCGGGATGTGCATCGCCACCTTCGTCGGCTTCCTCCTGCAGCGGACGGGAAGCTACGTGCCGGTGTTCCTGCTGGCGGGCTTTGCGTATCTGGTCGCGCTCGCTATCGTGCACGGGCTCGTGCCGCGCCTGAAAGCCGCGGAGTTCAAGTAGCGAGGTAGACTCGGCCCATGAACCAGCAGGAATCGACCCCGAAGGTGGAAGGCTCGGCGCGCGACCGGGAAATCGTCTCGGCGCGGGTCATCGTGACCTGTCCCGGCCGGAATTTCGTGACGCTGCGTGTAGAGACACGCTCCGGCATCGTCGGCCTCGGGGATGCGACGTTGAACGGCCGCGAGCTTGCGGTCGCGTCCTATCTGAACGATCACCTCGTGCCGAACCTCATCGGCCGTGACGCCGGCCGCATCGAGGACACCTGGCAGTTTTTCCATCGCGGCGCCTATTGGCGGCGCGGCCCCGTCACGATGACGGCCATCGCGGCTGTCGACGTCGCGCTCTGGGACATCGTCGCGAAGCTCGCGGGCCTGCCGCTCTACCAGATGCTCGGCGGGCGTTCGCGGGACGGCGCGCTCGTCTACGGGCATGCGAATGGACGCGACATCGAAGAAACGAGTGCGGAGGTCGGGCGCTACATCGAGCAAGGCTATCTCGCCGTGCGTGCACAGAGCGGTGTCCCCGGGCTCGCGAAGCCCTACGGCGTTTCGAGCGCGAAGGATTCGTACGAGCCGGCCGAGAGCCCATTGCCTGCGGAAACGGTCTGGTCGACGGCGAAATACCTGAACTCGGTGCCGAAGCTGTTCGAGCGCCTGCGGCAGGATCACGGCGCGCAGATCGAGCTGCTGCACGACGTGCATCATCGCTTGTCGCCGATCGAAGCGGCGCGGCTGGCCCGCGAACTCGAGCCGTACCGGCTCTTCTGGCTGGAGGACGCGACACCGGCCGAGAACCAGGACGGCTTTCGCCTGATCCGCGATCACTCGGTGACGCCGCTCGCGGTCGGCGAGGTGTTCAATTCGATCTGGGACTCGAAGACGCTCATCGAGAACCAGCTGATCGACTATATCCGCACCACCATCGTGCACGGCGGCGGCGTGACCCACGTGCGGCGCATCGCGGATTTCGCGGCGCTTCACCAGGTGCGCACCGGCTTTCACGGAGCGACCGATCTCTCGCCCGTCTGCATGGGAACGGCGCTGCACTTCGACGCGTGGGTGCCGAACTTCGGCATCCAGGAATACATGCGCCACTCGAAAGAGACGCTCGAAGTGTTCCGGCACGACTACGCCTTTCGCGCTGGCCGGCTCCACTGCGGCGAGAGCCCGGGTCATGGCGTCGGCATCGATGAGAAACTCGCGGCGCGCTATCCGTATTCGCCGAAGCAGCTGCCGATCGCGCGGCTCGAAGACGGCTCGATGTGGGACTGGTAGGGCGCGTCCTGCGCGCTAGCGAACCTTGAGTTCGAACGGCCCGGCCGGCAGGCCCGAGCGGTCGTAGAGATTGCAGATCGGACTGTCGGCCCAGCAGAAGCGCACGCGTGTCGGCGTCGCGAGATCGGACGGCGTTTCCAGCGTCATGCTGTTAGCGCCTGCCACAGTCGCATCGGCATAGTGACAGCTTCCGGGGGCATCGGCGCAAAGCTCGAAGCCGATCGCGCGTGCGGCGCCGTAGAGAATGAGCCGATCGGTCACCTCCTTGAAGGTGACTGTTACGCGGGCACCCTCGCGTCGTGCGGTGTCGGCGACGGGGCCCGAAGGCGCAATCTCATAGCCATAGATGACGTGCAGCGCAGCGCGCTTCAGTCGTCGCGCGACTTCCTGCTTGTTCGCCGGATGAATGTCATTGCGCTCGCCGATATCGATGGCGACGGCGAGCCCCGCATGCGGATCGCCGGCAACCGCGAGCCGCTGCGCTTCCCTGAGACTTGCCGTGCCGCTCTCCGCCGGCGCCGTCGTCGCGGGGCCATAGTTCGCGAGCTGCACGATGAGAAAGGGCAGTTCGGCACCGAACTTGCCGCGCCAGTCCGCCATCAGTCCCGCAAGCAGCGCCTGATAATGGCCGGCGTCTTCCGCATTCGACTCACCCTGGTACCAGACGACGCCCTTCAGGGGAAAGGGCACGAGCGGAGCGATCATCGCGTTGTAGACCGTCGTGTTGCCGCGCATGGGTTCCCATGGAGCGCGCGGTGGCGGGCCGAGATTCGACGGCGCAACCTGGAACTGCCACTCGCCGTTGAGCGGGGCCGTCGTGGCGTCTGCAAATCTCAGAGCGCGCGCGTATGGCGGCCCATGGAGTCCGCCGACGCCGTAGGTGTCGACGACGTTGACGACGACGACGTTCTCCCCGGCATGCAGCAATCCGGGTGGCACGGCGTAGACGCGTGGCTCGCTGGCGCCCGACGTGTAGCCGATGGCGCGGCCGTTCAACCAGGTTTCATCGGCTTCATCGATGGGTCCCAGCGCGAGCGACGCGGGCTGAGCGGCCTGTTTCGCGGTGAGCTTCACCGTCGTGCGAAACCAGATCATGCCGTTGAAGTCCTTGAGCTCGGGGATGCCCCATTCTTCCCAGACGCCAAGACTGCGCGGCGCAACTCGCCAGGCGGGAGCGTCGATGCCGGCCGCGCTCCAGGGTTCCTTGCCGCGTTTCACGGATGTGCGGCTGCGCCACCACGACTCCCACCACGCGCCCCAGCGCTGGTTCGCCGCAAGCGGGTCGCGCGCGTAGAGATCGAGCACGTCGAGCGCTTCGTCATGGCCGCCGATCGATTTCAGCTTCTCGCGGCTCATCCAGGTCTGGATGTTCGTGCCGCCCCACGACGAATTGATGAGGCCCATCGGCGCGCCGACGACCTTGCGCAGCTCGCGCGCAAAGTAGTAGCAGGTGGCCGAGAAATCGGGCGTCGTGGCCGGTCCCGATACCTGCCAGGCTACGGGTTCCGCAAACGTCTCGAGCGGCGCGAGGCTGTTCGTGAGCGGTACCGTGAGCATGCGGATCATGAGGTTGTCGGAGCCCGCGATTTCGGCGCGCGAATCGAGCGTGCGATGCACCTGCAGCACCATGTTCGACTGGCCCGAGCAGAGCCAGACCTCGCCGCTCAGCACGTCGTGTGCGACCTGCGTCGTTCCGTCCGCTGCGCGGGCTGACAATTCGAAGGGGCCGCTGCCATCGGCCGGCGGCAGCGTCGCGAGCCAGCGGCCCTGCGGATCGACTGGCGCGACGGCGCTCTTGGCGGCGATGGACCCCGTCGCCATCGTCGAGCGGAACGTGACCGTCACGCTGCTGCCAGGTGTGCTCCAGCCCCAGACGCGTATTGGCTCGCCACGCTGAAGCACGGCGTGATCGCTGAAGAGCGGATGCATCAGCGGACGCTCCGCGGCCGTCGCGAACGGTGCGGCGAGCAGCAGCAGGGCTGCAGCGAGCGGCCTACTCATCGCGAAACGGCGCCGCCGTGTGGCCGGGATTGCCGGGAGCGTAGGGAAATGTCAGGGCTTCGTAGTAGTCGAGCGAATGTTCGGGCGGCGCGAATCCGGCAGGTAACGGCCGATGCGCGAACGTCTGGAAGTAGGCGATGCTGGCATCGCGCCACCACAGCGCTTCCTTTTCCTGGATTGCAAGAAAGCCGCTGACCTCGGCATAGCGTTCGGCATCGACGAATGCCGCGAGACCTGACCAGGTCTTGCGCATGCTGCGGACGCCGTCGACGCCGCGCGTGTAGTGCACGACGAGCTCATCCCAGAGCGTCCGTCCGGATGCCATGCGGTCGTCCCAGGCAACATGGTGAAACCAGAGCAACAGATTTTCGGGGCACTTGCGGCGGTCGCCGAAAAGCGCCGCCACTCGTGGCGCGTATTGCGCGGCGGCGTTCGATCCGCTCGCCGAGCGGTCGAATCCGAGGCCCTGACCGTCCGCGCGGTTGTAGTAGACCGGCGTCCAGTCCGCACGCGAACTGCTCTTGTCCCAGGGCGCGGGTCCGTAGTGATGGCCCTTCGCCATCTGGTGATGCAGGCCGAGCGGCGTCATGTAGTCGACGACGGTCTCGCGCGACTGCATCATCATCCCGACGACCGGCCGCACGAAGACCGGGTCATTCGTAAACGTCATGCGCACCCATTCCTCCGCGATCGACGCGGAGGTACCGTCCGGATCCCAGGCGAGGCGCCCGAAGACGTACCAGTTCGCCTGGTCGAACTCGGAGCCCGTCCAGTTGCGGTCGATGCCGATGTTTGAAACGCCCGCCATGCCCGTGTGCCGGTAGCCGTGCAGCGAACCGTCGATCACTCTCGCCACCGTCGAGCCCTTGCCCTTGACGTAGGTGTCCGACCGCAGCGTCTCCTCGTACAGCGGTCCGAGATAGGCAAGGTGGGTCGCAAAGCCGAGATATTCCTTCGTGAGCTGCACTTCGAGCATGAGCGGCGTCTTCGGCATGGCGCCGAAGAGCGGATGGAAGGGTTCGCGCGGCTGGAAATCGATCGCGCCGTTCTTCACTTGCACCAGGACGTTGTCGCGGAACTTGCCGTCGAGCGGCGCGAACTCATTGAACGCCTGCTTGGCACGATCGTCCGGCTGCTCGTCCGAATAAATGAACGCACGCCACATGACGAAGCCGCCATGCGGCGCAAGCGCATCCGCCAGCAGGTTCGCGCCGTCTGCATGCGATCGGTGATAGTCCTGCGGACCGGGCTGGCCCTCGGAGTTGGCCTTGACGAGAAAGCCGCCGAAATCCGGAATGCGCCGGTAGATTTCATCGGCTTTCGCCCGCCACCAGGACTTTACTCCCGGGTCGAGCGGGTCGGCCGTCTTGAGGCCGCCAATTTCCATGGGCGCACTGAAGCGCGCCGTCAGGTAAATGCGCAGGCCATAGGGCCGCAAGACGTCGGCGAGCGCCGCGGCCTTCTCGATGTAGGGCGCCGTCAGGCTCGTCGCATTGGCGGCGACATTCGTCACGACCGTGCCGTTGATGCCGATCGAAGCGCAGGCGCGGGCGTAGTCGGTGTAGCGCGGATCGAGGTAGTCCGGGAGCTTGTGCCAGTCCCAGATCGATGCGCCCGCGTAGCCACGCTCGATGGTCCGATCGAGATTGTCCCAGTGATCGAGGATGCGGCGCTCGAGGCGCGGCGCCGCGGCGACGTCGAGCTTTTCCACCGGCTGCCGGGTCTGGATGAGCCGCAGCAGGTGAAAGCTGCCGTACAGCACGCCGATGTCCTCGTTCGCCGCGATGACGATCGCGCGATGGCCGGCGATCGTGGTGCTGCGAATGACATAGCCTTCGCGGCCGGCGGAATTCAGGTCGAGCCCGAGCGCCGCGATGGCTCGCGAGGATTTCGGCGTGCCGATGACGATCGCGCCGTCCCGGGTCACTGCGCCGCTGCCAGCAGGGTCCGTGCCGAGCAGGCCGCCGAGGCCGCGGTGCAGTTCCCGATCCGCGGCCGCGAGGGTCGGGGAGGGCATGCCAGAAACAATCTGCGTCGCTGCACGCCGATAGCCATCGGCCGCGTTCGACTCGACCGGCCGGTAACGGAGCCACAGGTCGTAGCCGTCCTCGGCCCGGACGGGCATGGCGGCAAGACCGGCCATCCCGGCGAGGGCCAGTAACATGACTCGGCCGAGGGGCTGCATGATGTCGATGGGCCTCGCTGTTTCGACGTTGGATTGGCGTTATTGTTAACGCTAACGTATGCGCAGCGCCAGCGCCGGGGATTAAAACAACTAGAATGCCAGGCGCCATCCACGGGATTCCTTGACGGAAAAGGGGGCGAGCGTGAACGTTGGAAAAGCGCCGCGCAGACGGGGCAAGGCAGTGACGATCCACGACGTCGCCCGCAAGGCGGGCGTGTCGTCGATGACTGTATCACGCGTGACAAACGCCGAGGACAGCGTCCGCGACTCGACGCGGGACCGCGTGCTGCGCGCCATCCGCGAACTCAACTATTCGCCGAATCCCGCCGCTCGTTCCCTCGCCGGCGCCCAGGGCACCCGCATCGCTCTGATCTATTCAAACCCGTCCGAGTCGTACCTGAGCGCGCTCCTCGTCGGCACGCTCGAGAAAGCGAGCCGCATGGCGGTCGAACTCGTGCTCGAGAAATGGGACAACCTCCGGCCGGCAGCCGAACGATCCGCCGCGCGCAAGCTCGCGCAAAGCGTCGCCGGTGTCATCCTGCCGCCGCCGCTCTGCGAGTCCATCGCGATCACTTCGGAACTGGCCGCGGCCGGCGTGCCGGTCGTCGCCGTCGCGACTGGCCGGTTCAGGGCGAACGTCTGCTGCGTGCGCATCGACGACTTCCGTGCGGCGAGCGAGATGACGGCACACCTGATCGCGCTCGGCCACTCGCGCATCGGCTTCATCAAGGGGCATCCCAACCAGACCGCGAGCGCGCAGCGCCTGGCCGGTTTCCAGGCGACGATGGAGGAATCGGGATTGACGCCGAATCCTGCCTATATCCAGCAAGGCTACTTCACCTACCGCTCGGGCCTCGATGCGGCGGAGCGGTTGCTCGTGCGCAAGCGCCCGCCGACCGCGATCTTCGCAAGCAATGACGACATGGCCGCGGCGGTCATATCCGTCGCGCACCGCCGCGGGCTCGACGTGCCGCGGGATCTTTCCGTCGTCGGTTTCGATGACACCGTCACCGCAACGACCGTCTGGCCGGAGCTCACGACGATCCGTCAGCCGATCGCCGCGATGGGCGAGGCGGCGCTCGACGTCCTCATGCGCAAGATCCGGCGCCGCAAGCATGCGGACGTCGCCGACACCACGGATCACCTGTTCGCGCATGTGCTCGTGAATCGCGATTCCGACGCACGGCCGCGCAGGGCATGACGGGACCGCCCGTCGCCTCGCCCGAGGAGCGCGCCGTCGTCCGCAAGGTCGCCGTGCGGCTGATGCCGTTCCTCATCCTCCTGTACTTCGTCGCCTACCTCGACCGGGTGAACGTGAGCTTCGCGGCGCTCACGATGAACAAGGACATCGGCCTCACGAATACCGCCTTCGGCATCGGCTCCGGTATTTTCTTCATCGGCTATTTTCTGTTCGAGGTGCCGAGCAACCTCGCCTTGCAGCGCTTCGGCGCGCGCCGCTGGATTGCACGCATCATGGTGAGCTGGGGCATCGTGTCGATGGCGATGATCCTTGCCAGGG
This sequence comes from Steroidobacteraceae bacterium, assembly GCA_035644395.1. GTDB lineage: Bacteria > Pseudomonadota > Gammaproteobacteria > Steroidobacterales > Steroidobacteraceae > JBGPLJ01. The sequence continues at coordinate 76,999 of DASQOR010000088.1, read as the reverse complement.
GGCCGGTGAGCTTCCATGTGCTGCGCTTCCTGCTCGGCGTGATGGAGGCGGGTTTCTTCCCGGGCATCGTTCTCTACCTGACCTACTGGTTTCCGAACGGCGTGCGCGGCTCGGTCATGGCCTACTTCTTCATCGCGATCCCGCTCGCGAATATCGTGGGCGGCCCGGTTTCGACGACGCTCCTCGACCTGCCGCTCTTCGGCTTGAAGGGCTGGCAGTCGATGTTCGTGATCGAAGCCGTGCCGGCATTGCTGCTTGGGTTCATCGTGCTCAAGGTATTGCGCGATACGCCGCGCGACGCGAACTGGCTCACGGACGGGGAGCGCGCGACGCTCACGGCAGCCATCGATCGCGACGGCCGGACGAGCCGTCACTCTTCGCTCCGTGCGGGCCTCCTGAGCCTTGAGGTCTGGGGCTACACGGCGTTGTATTTCTCGATGGTGCTCGGCAGCTACGGCTTCGGGTTCTGGGCGCCCAAGATCATCAAGTCACTCGGCAACCTGAGCAATCGCGAGGTCGGCTGGTACATCGTCATTCCTTTCGCCGCGAGCGCCGTCACCATGTATTTCTGGGGACGGCATTCGGATCGCACCGGCGAACGCGCCTGGCACGTCGCGTTGCCCGGGTTCATCGGCGCCGCCGGCTTCGTGTATGGGAGTCTCACCGGCCAATTCTGGGTGTCGATCGTCTCACTCACGGTGGGCGCCATGGGGATCTACGGGCTCACCGCGGTTTTCTGGACCTTGCCGACGGCGGTGCTGACAGGCACCGCGGCGGCCGGAGGCATCGCGCTCATCAACTCCTTCGGCAATCTCGCGGGCTTCCTCGGGCCGTTCCTCGTCGGCTACTTCAAGGACCGCACGGGGAGTTACACGCCGGGCCTGATCACGCTCGCCTCCGGTCTCGTCATCGCCGGCGTGCTGGGTCTCGTTCTCGGCAAGCGGCAACTGCGCATGCGAGGCGAGCCTCGGGCGTAGCGGAAATGGCGTCAACCTTCGGCAGCGAGCCGCCGGCGGATCGACTGCAGTTCGCGCGCGCGATGCTTGTCGACCTCGGGATAGGCAAGCCCGAGCCCGCGCATCGTTTCGAGAAGAATCTGCGAGACGATGAGCTGCGCGTTCGGCTTGTCATCCGCCGGCACGACGTACCAGGGCGCCTCGTGCGTGCTCGTCGCACCGAGGCAGGCCGCATAGGCCTTCATGTACTTCTTCCAGAACCTGCGTTCGGTGACATCCGCCGGACTGAACTTCCAGTTCTTGTCAGGATCGTCGATACGCTCCAGGAACCGCTTGCGCTGCTCCTCTTTCGAGAGGTGCAGGAAGAATTTCACGATGCGCGTGCCGTTGGCAGTCAGGTGTCGCTCGAGATCGACGATCGACCGATAGCGCCCCGGCCACAATTCGTCGCGATCGCCGGCCGTGCCCGGCAGGCGCTGAGCCGCGAGGATTTCCGGGTGCACGCGCACTACGAGTACTTCCTCGTAGTACGAGCGGTTGAAAATGCCGATGCGGCCGCGCTCGGGCAGGCACACGCTCGTGCGCCAGAGAAAATCGTGATCGAGATCCTGCGCGCTCGGGTGCTTGAAGCTGAAAACCTGGCAGCCCTGCGGGTTGACGCCGGACATGACGTGCTTGATGACGCTGTCCTTGCCGGCGGCGTCCATCGCCTGAAAGATCACGAGGAGCGCGTACTGGTCCGAAGCGTACAGCATGCTCTGTTCGCGGCTCAGCTCGCGCGTGCTCGCCTCGAGCAGCGTCTCGTAGTGCTGCTTCGAGTTGTAGAGCGGCTTGACGCGCGTCTTGCGCTCGCCGAGATCGACCTTCTCGCCCGGGCGAACCCGGAAGTGCTTGGCGTGAAACTTCACGGTCGTCAGCCGCCCGTCACGGGCTTCTTGAAGTCCTCGTCCCTGAGATTGAAGAGCTGCTTCTTGTCCGCGTCCGACATCGGCTGCGCGAAGCTCGTCCACTCCTTGCCGACGGCCGCACCGCGCTCGACGGCGGGGCGCGCGCCGACCGCGGCGAACCAGCGCTTCACATTCGGGAAGTCGTCGAGGTTCTGCTCCTGCCAGTCATGGCGCACGACCCAGGGCCAGCACGCGATATCCGCGATGGAATATTCGCCCGCGAGGTATTCGCCCTTCGCGAGCTGCGTGTCCATCACCTTGTAGAGGCGCGCACATTCCGTGCGGAAGCGGTGCATCGCGTATTCGACCTTCTGCGGCGCGTAACGCAGGAAGTGATGCGCCTGGCCCGCCATCGGCCCGAGGCCGCCGATCTGCCAGTACACCCACTGCAGCACGCGGAACTTCCCGTGCAGGTCCTTCGGCAGGAACTTGCCGGTCTTCTCGCCGAGGTATTCGAGGATCGCGCCCGATTCGAAGATCGTGATCGGCCCGCCCTTGGCCTCAGCATCGACAATGGTCGGCATCTTGTTATTCGGATTCAGGAGCGAGTACCCGGGCGTCGACTGGTCGCCCTTGTTGATGTTGACCGGGATCACCCGGTACGGGAGCGCGCACTCCTCGCACATGATGGTGATCTTCTTGCCGTTGCCCGTGGGCCAGAAATAGATGTCGATCAAGGGGACGCTCCGCCTGAGGGATAGATGCCGCCGGCTTTATGGTACCGCCTTCGATCTAGCGCGCCAGAATCATTCGTACCATGAATATGCCCGCACCGGTCATGAGGAGCGAACCGAGGAGGTGCGCCGCGGCAGTCGCTAGCGCCCAGCCGTAGTCGGCACGCAGGATGAGAGCCATGGTTTCGGCGGAAAACGCCGAGAACGTGGTGAATGCGCCGAGAAAACCGGTCGTAATGAAGAGGCGCGTCGCAAGCGCAAGGCCCGCGGGCTCCGCGACCGTAATGGCGATCCCGACCAGCAATCCCCCGATGAGATTCACCGCGAGCGTTCCGAGCGGAACCTGCGGGAAAACCGGGTTAAGCACGAGCGTGAGGCCCCAGCGGGCCCAGGCGCCGAGAACGGCACCGACGGCAATCGCAAGCAGGTAGATAGCTGTCATTTGTTTCGCCTATTGAGGAGCCGGGTTACGGGTCAGCCAGCGATGCAGAACAAAGCCCGCCGCCGTCAGCAGCGTCATCGTGATCGCCATCGGTTTCGCGGTGCCGTCGTGGATCAAGCCCATGAAGACTCCGGCAAGCGTCGCGAGCAGGAACTGCAGCACGCCGATGAGCGAGCTCGCCGTACCGGCACGCTCCGCGTGATCGGCCAGCGCACAAGCTGTCGCATCCGGTCGGACGATCGACATCGTGAAGAGATAGGGCCACATCACCGCGATCAGTGCGGCAATGCCGCCCGTTTGATGCACCGTGAGGACGATGAGCACGGCGCAGAGGATCGGCGGGATGAAAGTCGTGCGCGTGAGGAGCGTCGCCGCGCCATGCGACTTCAGCAGATGAGCGTTCCACTGCGCGCCGATGACGAGCGCGCACGCATTGAGCGCGAACAGCAAGGCGAACTGCGTCGGCGACAGGCCATAGAGCTGGATGAAGACGAAGGCTCCGGCCGTTACATAGGCCATGACGGACGCGTGGGTGAGGGACACGGCCGAGGCGAATCCGAGAAAGCGGCGCTCCGACAGCAGGCTCCAGTAGTCTCGCAGCACCGGCATCAAGGCGAGTGGTGGCCGGTCGGAGCGGCGAGGGCGTGTTTCGGGCAGCAATAGCATTGCGCTCACGAGGCAGGCTGCGCCGATGGCAGTAAGAATCCAGAAGATGGCACGCCAGTCGGACACGCGCACGATCCAGGCGCCGATCGACGGCGCAATGATCGGCGCCACGCCGAACACGAGCACGAGCCGTGACAGCACGCGGGCGCCGACCTGTGGTTCGAAGAGGTCCCGCACCATGGCCTGCGCGATGACGACGCCCGCGCAGCCGCCAAGCGCCTGGAGCGTCCGCATGGCGATCAGGGTTTCGACATTCGGCGCGAGGCCGCAGCCGATCGAGGCGAGCGTGTACAGCACGAGGCCGACCGCAAGCGGCGGCTTGCGGCCGAAATGATCGGCGAGCGGGCCGTAGAAGAACTGCCCGGCCGCGAGGCCGATGAAAAAAGCGGAGAGCGTCCATTGCACGGACTCGGCGGATGCGCCGAATTCGTGCCGGATGGCCGCGAAGCCCGGCAGGTACATGTCGATCGAGAGCGGCGCGAAGGCGCTGATCGCGCCGAGGATGATCACCAGGCGCGCGCTCGCGGCCACTTGCTTCATCAGGACTCCCCGTCGATGGCGACATAGAATACAAGCAGAGCGGAGGTCCCATGAATCTTCTGACCGAAATCGTGCTTTTCCTGGCGGCCGCCGTGATCGCGGTGCCGCTCTTCCGCCGCTTCCAGCTGAGCGCCGTGCTCGCCTACCTCGTGAGCGGGATCGTGATCGGGCCCTGGGGCCTGAAGCTCGTGACGCGCGTCGAGAATATCCTCGAGATCGCCGAATTCGGCATCGTGCTGCTGCTCTTCGTGATCGGCCTGGAGCTGCAGCCGTCGCGCCTCATGGCGATGCGCCGGGTCGTCTTCGGTCTCGGCTCCGCGCAGGTGGTCCTGACGACGCTCGTGTTCGCCGGGATCGGCGTTGCGATGGGATTTACGCCGGTCGCCGCGGCGATCGCAGGGTTCGGCCTCAGTCTCTCATCGACGCCGCTCGTCCTGCAGCTGCTCGCCGAGCGCGACGAGCTCACCTCACAGCACGGACGCGGCGCCTTCGGCATCCTGCTCTTCCAGGACATCGCGGTGCTGCCGGTCCTTGCGCTCCTGCCGCTGATCGCGGGCAACAGCTCGGGCCCGATGTCCTGGCGCCAATTCGCGCTCGGCATCGGCGCGATCTTCGTCGTTGTCGCCGCTGGCCGCTACGTCGTGCGCCCGCTCCTGCGCTACGTCGCGAAATCGCGGATTCCGGAAGTCTTTACGGCCGCGGCCCTGCTGGTCGTCATCGGGACGGCGATGCTGGTCCATGCCGCCGGCCTCTCGATGGCGCTCGGCGCGTTTCTCGCCGGCGTGCTGCTTGCGGACAGCGAGTACCGGCACGAGCTCGAAGCGGACCTCGAGCCCTTCAAGGGGCTCCTGCTCGGACTCCTCTTCATTGCGGTCGGCATGTCGGTCAATCTCGGGTTGATGACGAGCGCTCCGCTGAAGCTCCTCGGCATCACGGCGGGCCTGATGGCGGTCAAGGCGCTCATCGTCTATGGCGTCGGGCGCTTCGCTCATTACGTGCGCGCCCGCGCCCGCTCGCTCTCGCTCGCCATGCTCGCGGGCGGCGAGTTCGCGTTCGTGCTCTTTTCAATTGCGCGGACGCAAGGTTTGCTGTCGGCGGCAGACGCGGAAGCGCTGGTGCTTGCCGTGACGCTCTCGATGCTGCTGAGCCCGCTGATCCTTCTCATCGATGACCGCTGGCTCGGGCCGTGGCTCACGCGCGAGGAGCCGAAGCCCTTCGATCGGATCGAGCCCGAGGACAACCGCGTCGTGATCGCGGGCTTCGGCCGCTTCGGCCAGATCCTCGCGCGAATCCTCAGGGCGAAGGGCATCCGCTTCACGGCGCTCGAGTCGAGCCAGACGCAGGTCGATTTCGTGCGCCGCTTCGGCAGCCGCATCTTCTACGGCGACGCCTCGCGGCCGGAGCTCCTGCGTTCCGCGAATCTCGAGCGCGCCGAGGTCCTGATCATCGCGGTCGACGACATCGAGGCGTCGGTGCGGATCGCGGATTTCGTCACGCGCAACTATCCGAAGGTCAAGATCTTCGCGCGCGTGCGCAATCGCCAGGACGCGTTCCGGCTGCTCGACTTCAAGATCCGCTACATCATCCGCGAGACGCTGCTGTCGAGTCTCGACATGGCGGAGCAGGTGCTCGAGGCGCTCGGTTCTACGCGCAGCGATGCGAAGCAGGCCGTCATCACCTTCCGGGCGCACGACGAAGCGATGATGCGCCAGCAGTACGAGGTCAAGGACGACCAGGAGAAGCTGCTGGCATCCGCCCGCGAGTCCGCGCAGCAGCTCGAGAAGCTCTTCGAGGCCGACGCCGCACGCCCCTCCGAGTGAAAAAGGGGACAGATTTATTTTCTCGAATATCTGGCCGTCCGCACCAGATTTGCGAGAAAATAAATCTGTCCCCTTTTTCAGACGATCGTGACGAAGTGTTCGCGCAGGAGCTCGCCGACAAAGCGGCGCAGGCGTCCCGCGCCGAGTTGCCGGCCAAAACTGCGCAGCAACCGTCCGTAAGAGACCGCCTTGCCGCTCAGCAGCCGTTCGATGAGCGGAGCGGCGGCCGGATCGAAGACGTATTCGCGACCGCCGCTGCGAACCGTCAAACCCGCGGCATCGCGATGCGCAGTCCCTGTCGAGCCCGTCCATTGCAGCCGATCGCCGTTGCCGAGCCGCGTCGTCCCGGCGATCGCGTGGGGCAGGGCCGGACGCGTGCTTGCATCGAGGCGCGCGCGCCGCCCCTCGAGAAAGCGCTTCAGGGTCTTCTCGTTGAGGCGCGGCAGCACCGCGGCATTGAGTGTGCGATGCCACTCCTCCCGCCGTTTGTCGTCGAACAGGGGCAGGTCGCGACGCATCGACTCGACGGCCCGCAAATCGTCAGCCACCCAGGTGAGGTAGTCGACGGCCGTGAGGGGAGAAATGCCGAGCGTGAGGTGCAGAGTCGGTTCGCCGACGGCGATCGCGTCGTGCCAGTGACCGCGTGGAATGTAGAGCAGATCGCCGGGATGCAGCCGGTAACGCGCCACGGGGCGAACCGGCTGCATTTCATTCGGCCGCACGTCGCGATGGAGCGGGTGGCGTCGACTCGGGCCGTAGATGAGCCAGCGTTTCTCGCCCGCGAGCTGCAGCACGAATACGTCGTGATCGTCCCAATGCGGGCCGAAGCCCGGCCGGCGTCCGAACGAGGCATAGAGATTGACGTTCGGCTCCGCGACGAACAGCCGCGCGAACTCCCGCGTCAGCGCACCGAGCGGCGGATGCATCTCCTGCACTTCGTTCAGCACGAGAGTCGCCCCGCGTGCGAGCCGGCTGTTGAGCCGGTGCACATCGAGCCGCGCAGTGCGTTGCTCCTCCCGATTCAACCGGTATTGCAGGAAGGACCTCAGGTCGGCCGCCGACGCTCCCTCCATCGCCAGGCGCAGCCGGGGTGGTTCCAGCCGCTGCGTCGCGAGCAGGTCGTTGAGCGCCCGCCAGCCGAAGAGGCCGGCAAATTTCCGCGGTGCTCCCCGGACGTGCAGGGGCTTCTCGCCCCACACGTCGGCGAGAAATCGGCCGGGCGCGAAGGGTGCGAGGACACGCGCCAGTGACGGAGGGCTCCGCATGTGGGTCAACGGCCCCCGGGCTACCTGCGATTGCGGGGAGTGCGCAGCGCCCGCACGGCCCGGATGAGCCCGCTCGACCGGCGACGCCGCTTCCCTGCTTTCGATCGCCGTGCGGTCATGCTGTCGGGGCTTGCTCGGATGTTTGCGATTGCGCGAGGCGGGCGGCGCGATGATACTCTCGCGCGTTCGCGGAAGGCCAGAGCAACGAACGGATGACATCGCAGCGGGAATCGGCCGTCGTTCCGGGCATCGCCACGCGGCTTGCGAGCGCGGTGCTGCGTGTCACGGCGCCGAACGCCAGCCTCCTCACCGGCCCGGGCACCAACAGCTACCTCGTCGGCGAACGCGATTGCGCCGTGCTCGACCCGGGCCCGGACATTGAAAAACACGTCGACGCGCTCATCGCCTCGGCGCCCGGACCGGTTCGCTGGATCGTGCTCACGCATACGCATCCGGATCATTCACCTGCCGCCACGCGCTTGAAGCGCGCGACGGGCGCGAGCATCGTCGGGACCGTCGCGCCCCAGGACGGCCGTCAGGACTACGCAACCCGCCTCGACCGAATCGTGCGCGATGGCGAATCCGTCGGCGCCGCGGGTCACGAGCTGCTGGCAATCGCGACGCCCGGCCACGCGTCGAACCATATCTGCTACCTGCATGCGGCCAGTGGGCTGCTCTTCAGCGGCGATCACATCCTCAACGGCTCGACGACGGTGATTCTCGCGCCGGACGGCGACATGGCGCAGTACCTGGCTTCGCTCGAACGCCTGCGACACGTCGGCATGAGCGGCATCGCGCCGGGACACGGCGCCGTCCTGACTGAGCCGCTGGCGGCGGTCGAAGGACTCATCGCCCATCGACTGCGGCGGGAAGCGAAGGCGGTCGATCGCCTGCGTGCGGCCGGGCGCGTGTCGCTCGCGGAACTCGTGCCACGCGTGTACGACGACGTCACGCCCGCGCTGCACGGTTTCGCGCGTCATTCACTCGAGGCGCACCTCATCAAGCTCGAGCGCGAGCGGCGCGTCGAACGGGACGGCGAATTCTGGTCCGTGCGGGACCCGGCTCAATGACGGGGCAGCGGCGCCGCGCTCTCGAGGTGCGGCTGCGTCACATCAACCTGACCCGCGACGGACGCCGGATCCTCCGCGGCGTCAACTGGACCGTCGCACCGGGCGAGCGCTGGGCGCTCATCGGCGCCAATGGCGCCGGCAAGACACAGCTTTTGAAACTCATCGCGGGCGATGTCTGGCCAAGCCCGTCCGCGCGCGCCCGCCGCGACTATCGCCTGGGCGATGACTCCGTCGAGTTGCGGGAAATCAGGAACGACGTCGCGTACGTCGGCGCCGAACGCCAGGACAAGTACGAGCGCTACGGCTGGAACCTGACCGTCGAACAAGTGCTCGCGACCGGCGTACACGCATCCGACCTGCCCCTCGAGCCGCTCACGCCGGCCGCGCGTCGCCGGGTCCGCGGCCTCATTCGTCGCTTCGCGCTCGCGAAGCTGCGGCGTCGTCGGATGCTGACGCTCTCTTACGGCGAGCGACGGCGTGTCCTGATTGCGCGCGCGTTCGCGATGCGGCCGCGCCTGCTGCTCCTCGACGAAGTCTTCAACGGGCTCGATTTCGAACACCGGGAGCGCCTGCACGCGATTCTCGACGGGCTTGCCCGCTCGCGCGTGCCGTGGGTCGTTTCCGCGCATCGCGCGGAGGACCTGCCCCGGCGTGCGACACATTGGGCGGAGCTACGGCTGGGAAAGCTGCATCGCCTGAAACGCGCGCCGGCCCTCGCGGCGCCGGCAAAGCCGCGCCGGCACGGTGTTCGAACGACCGCATTTCGGGCGGGCGAGGCGCGCATCGAATTGCGAGACGTCTCCCTCTACCGCGATTACCGGCCGGTGCTCGCGAACGTCGACTGGACGATACGCGCAGGCGAACAATGGGGCCTGATCGGCGCGAACGGCGTCGGCAAGTCGACGCTGCTCAAGCTGATTTACGGTGACATCGCACCGGCGCTCGGCGGCGTGATCGAGCGCCACGGCCATCGGCCCGGTGAACACATCGAGCGGTTCAAGCAGCGGGTCGGTTGGGTGTCGCCCGAACTGCAGAGCGAGCTCGCTCTACTGGCCAGCATCGAGGAGCTGGTGCTGTCCGGCATCTACGCGAGCGTCGGGCTCAACGAGCCGTCGACGCGCGCCGATCGGCGGCGCACGCGGGCCTGCCTCGAACGCTTCGATCTCACGGACTTCGCAAGCAAGCCGCCGAAGAGCGTTAGCTACGGACAGCTGCGCCGGGCGCTGATCGCGCGCGCGCTCGTGCACGACCCGTGGCTCCTGCTGCTCGACGAACCCTGTACGGGGCTCGATCCCGCCGGGCGGCGCGAAACCCTCACGCTGCTCGAGCGAACAGCGGGCGAGGGCGTGCAGATCATTCTCGCGACCCATCACGCCGAGGACCTGATTCCATCGATCGACCGGGTGGCGCGGCTCGGCCGCGGGCGGCTCACCGTGGGACAGCGCTGAGGCGAGGCCTTCAGCCGGGAGGATTCGGGAGCGGACAACGCAGCAGCCGTTTCTCGGTGACGGAGCCGATGATGAGCTGATTCTTGTGCGCGACGGCGGCGCTGCCACCCGAGAAGTCACCGCCCGCATTCGAGTAGATCGTCTGCGCCTTCGAGAATCCGTTCACGGGCGCCGCAAACTTCAGGATCACGGTCGGTGCGGGCGTGGTCGATGACAAGCTCCGCTCGCGCGCCCAGGTATTCGGCTCGACGGCCGCCCAGAGCGCACCGTCTTCGCCGATATCGAGCTTGTCCGGTGCGCCCGCGACTTCGATGAGACTGCTCCAGTAGAGACTGCCGGTCTCGGTGTCGCGATCGAAGATGAGGAGTTGCTTCGCTCCCGCCTCCGCGAGGTACAGTCGCAAGCCATCCGCCGATACGGTGACGCCGCCGGCGAAGCTCCGGCCCGACACGGCGACCGACGATTTCGTGCCGTCGTAATAGAGCACGTCCGACCAGCCGGGGCGGATGACCGTCTCGACGGCCCGGGTGAGCACGTTGCCGGCCCCGCCGTGGTTCGTCAGGTAGAACTGGTCGGGCCCGACGGCCGCCACGTCGTCCGGGTTCACGAATGCGGGATCGAGCACGGTCTTGCGATAGTGAAAGAGGTGATCGTCCTCTTCCTCCTCGAACACCTCGACGCTGCGTCCTTCGGCGCCATCCGCATCGACCGCGTGATTCACCACGAAGAGCCGGCGGGGTCCATTCGGGTGCGCCCAGAGACTGAGTCCGGCCGGTCGAAAGCCTGGCGGGTCGCCCGTCGTCGCGGGCAGCGCCTGTGCCCCGGGATCGTTGAGATCGAGTTTCAGGATGGTGCCCGTCACGAGCGCATTGCCGTCGAGCGCGCGCCGATCGAGAACCGACAGGTAGACGATGCCGCTCGAGCGGTCCATCTCGAGATCCGCAGCGGACCCCGGCAGCGCGAAAGAAGTACAGCCCGCGATGTCCTGCCGCCGCGCGGTCGCGAATGCGCCGCTCGCCGTCAGAATCCTCAGGGCGACGAGCCCTGCAACGGCCAGCAGCACGCCGGTGAAGATGAAAATGCGTTTGGGAGTCACACGCATGGCGACAGTATAGGGCCAACACGGGGCGGCGCCTGCCGCTACACTGGATCGATGGCCGTGCTGCTCCTCATCGTATTCGTCGACCTCCTGGGATTCGGAATCGTCGGTTCGACGTTTCCCTACGCGATGATGCGCGCGGGCGCGCCCGACTGGCTCGTCGTCTGGGGCGGGCCCGGTGTCTTTTCGATTTTCCAGATGATGGCCGCGCCCATCTGGGGCCGGTTGAGCGATGCGTACGGCCGCAAGCCCATTTTCATCGCGAGCCTGAGTGGCGCTGTCTGCAGCTACGTGATGCTGGCGAGCGCGGGCAGCACGACGATGCTGCTCGCGGCGCGTGCCGTCGGCGGTTTCATGGCCGGCAATCTCGGCGCCGCATTCGCTTACGCGACGGACAGCTCAACGCCCGAGACCCGCGCGAAAACGCTCGGCTTCATGGGAACGGCGTTCGGGGCGGGCTTCACGCTCGGCCCGGTCGTGGGCGGCGCCTTCGCGGGCAACGACATCGCCTCTTTCAGCCTGATGGGCCCGGCCATTACCGGTGCGCTTACGAGTTGCCTCGCGCTCGCCGGGAGCATCTTCGTGTTGAAGGAAAGCCTGCGTCCGGAAAATCGCCGGCCATTGTCCGAGCGCCATCCCGGTGCGCGTTCGCCGTTGCTGAGCGGGCTCAAGATACCGGGGCTATCCCTCGTGTTGTCGGCCGCCTGGGTGATGTCGGTTGTCGGCACGACGATGCAAGCGGCGTTCCCGCTCTGGGGCACGCACTACGCCGGCATGAGTCCGAAGCTCACGACCTGGCTGCTGCTGTTGTCGGCTGTCGGTGCGACGATCGGTCAGGGTGTCGCCGTTGGCATGCTGACGCGCTATCTCGGCGAGCGGCGTGTGGCGCAGGTCGGCGGGCTCATTCTCGCGGCGGGACTCGTTATCCTCTGGCTAGCGCCCCTGCCGATCGAGATCGGCTGCGCGAACTTCCTGATCGGCTTCGGTCTCGGGATCTTCCAGACCTGCGGCTCGACGCTCACGACATTTTTTGCGGATCCACGCCAGCGCGGCGCGATCCTGGCGGGGCTGCAGAATGCGCAGAGCCTGGGTCGAATCGTCGGTCCGGGTGTCGCCGCGATCTGTTCGGCCCACATCGGCCACAGCGCGCCGTTCTGGGTGTCGGCGCTGATGGTGCTGCCCGCGCTCTGGCTGATCCAGCGCGTGCGGCTACCCGAGACGGTGCACTGAAGCCTTAGCGGCTCGACTGGACGACGACGGTCTCGATCGCTTTGCCGCTCGCCGGGGCGGGCGCGATGGGCATGTCCTTGCCGACCGGGAGCTGCGAGATGCTGACTTCGGCGCGCGCCTTGGGCATCGCGGGGATCGCAGGCATCGAATGCTTCGGACCCGCGAACAGGGCGGGGATGGCGAATACGAGCGCAATGGCAGCCGCAGCCGCGAAGGCCAGGGCCGCTATGCCGAGCCGGGGTGTGGCAACATTCATGGCGAACTCCTCTTGAGTCCATTTCGACGGGGTCTGGCGACGGGCGCAAAAATAGGTCTTCGGCAAAAATCGCGGCGTGCGGAATCTCGCAACGCGCCAAAGCGCCCGGCCCTTTATGTCAACAACAACGAGGGGAGATGCGGGAATTGCTGCCTGCGTCTCAACCTGGAGGTGAACCGGTGCAGACAAGACGTCCGTTTGTGAGAGCCATCCTGCTCGCGCCGCTCGCATGGGCGGGCTTCGGTCACACTGGAGCCGCGCAAAATGCGTTCCCCACCGTCGACATATATGTCGCCGAGCTCACCGGCCCGGGTTGTCCTTGTGCCCCGGTAAACGTGACGCACCGGCCGGGGTATGACAATCAGCCGCGTTTCCTGCCGGACGGCAGGACGCTGCTATTCACGGCGGACGATGAGAGCGGCACCAATATCTACCGGCTGAAGCTCGCGACGGGCGAACGCACACGCATCACGTCGACGCCCGAGCCGGAATTCTCGCCGACGCTGATGCCCGACGGCCGGCAGATTTCGGTCGTGCGCATCGAGCCGGACCAGCGCCAGCACCTGTGGAGCTTTCCGCTCCCGCGCGGCGATCGCGGCCTCCCGGTGATGAACGACTCCTTTCACCGGGTGCTCGAGGCGCCGGAGCCCGTCGGCTATCACGTGTGGCTCGATGCGCGGACGCTCGCGCTCTTCGTGCTCGGCGAGCCGAACGCGCTCTATGTCGCGGACGTCAAGACCGGCAAGTACGACCGCATCGCGGGCCCCATTGGCCGCTCGCTCCACCGGATTCCCCGCAAGCCGCTCGCGAGCTTCGTCGATCTCGCGGATGAGAAGGACACGCGTATTCGAAGCTTCGATCCCGCGACCCGCCAGGTGGCGGATCTCGCGCGGCCGCTCCGTTCCGGCGACATCGACTATGCGTGGACGCCCGATGGACGCATCGTGATGGCGCAGGAAGGCGCGCTGCTCGCGTGGAATCCCGCGACGGGCGGGCCATGGCTGCCGTTCGCGGATTTCACCAGGGCCGGCCTCAAGAACATCACGCGTCTCGCGTTCAGCCCCGACGGCAAGCGCGTCGCCCTGGTCGCCGCCGACTGACGACGGCGTCAGGCCTCGACGGTCGTGCGGTAGACGAGCACCGCTTCGCCTTCGATGGTGATGGAGGAGACGCTCGCGCCGGCCGTCGTGAGTTCGATCTGGACGCGGCCGGGCCGGCCGAGCGCGCGACCTTGCATACCCGCGAAGCGCGGGCGGCCGTCGGTCGCGGCGAGCAGGCCGTGCGCGTAGAGGTACACGCCGAGCATGCCGTGCGCGTTGCCGCTCACGGGATCTTCGTCGATGCCGATGGCCGGGCAGAAAAGACGCGCTTCGGTCAAGCACCCATCGGCTGCGCCGTCACGCGCGAAAATGAAATAGCCGTCGGCGCCGACGTGTGCGCTCAAGCGGCGGAGCGCTGCGAGATCGGGCTTCAGCGAATCGAGCCGCCGGACCGATCGCAAGCCGATGAGGAGCCGCGTGCCGCCTTTCTGCGCGACCTGCATCGGGCAGGCCGGATCGAGTTCCGCCGAGCCGAGACCGAGCGCGTCGAGCACCTGCGTCCGCTCGCGCTCGTCCGGTGACTTGCCGAGCGTCGGCGCCGCGAGCGAGATCGCGACGATGCGGTCATCGCCGGCACCGCGCACGCGTACGTCGATGATCCCGGCGCCGGTCTTCTGGCGCACGTGCCCGGCTTGCGACGCGCCGTCGACGCCGAGCGCAAAGTGGGCGGCGATCGTCGCGTGCGCGATGAACGGCACTTCGCGCGTGGGCGTGAAAAAGCGCAGCCGCAGATCATGGTCGGCGGCGTCGGGCTCCAGCACGAACACGGTGTCGCCTTTATGCAGTTCGTTCGCGAGGCGCAGCATCTCGGGCGACTCGAGATCGTCCGCTTCGCCCACGACGATCGCGGGATTGCCGCAGAAGCGCTGGCGCGTGAACGCGTCGACCTGGAATACGGGATGACTCTTCGACGCCATCGGCAGAGCTTACCGCGAGTCGAGGGTTGCAATCGTCGAGCGAGCGCCTAGAATCCTCCGCCGTACCGCGGGGTGGTCGTGCAGCACGACCTGAGATGCCGGTGAGCACCGGCGAACCCTTTGAACCTGATCCGGTTAGTACCGGCGTAGGGAGCAGGTGCCAGCTTGGCCCCCCATTCACTGCGTCGCCGGATCCTCCCGAAGATCAAGGGGAATCCGGCCGATGACATCGTTGAAACTCAGGCTTGCTCCCGGCGTGGTTGCGTGCGCAGGCGCCTTCAGTGCGTACGCCGCGGAGCCGGACTGGCTCGATGAAATCGTCGTGACGGCGACGCTCAGGGACGAAAGCCTGCGGGACGTCCCGGCGAGCGTCACGGTGCTGCCGGAAAAGACGCTGCAACAATCGGGCGTGCAGCACTTCGAGGACGTACTGAGTCTCGTGCCGAACCTGAACTGGGCGGGTGCGACCTCGCGGCCGCGCTACTTCCAGCTGCGCGGCATCGGCGAGCTCGAGCAGTACCAGGGCGCACCGAACCCTTCGGTCGGCTTTCTCATCGACGACATCGATTTCAGCGGCATCGGCATGCCGGCAACCCTGTTCGACGTGCAGCAGGTCGAGGTGCTGCGCGGTCCGCAGGGCACGCGCTACGGCGCGAACGCGCTCGCGGGCCTCATCAAGTTCAAGACGCTCGATCCCGATCCCGAGCTCACGGCACGCACCGAGCTCACGCTCGGCGAGGACGACACGCGCGCGCTGGGCGCCGCGGTGAGCGGGCCGCTCGGCGGCGATGCGCTCGGCTTGCGCCTGAGCCTGCAGGACTATCGGGCGGACGGTTTCCGCCACAACGCCTATCTCGGTCGCGACGACACCAATCGGCGCGACGAGCTGACCGCACGCGGCAAACTGCACTGGGCGCCATCGGCCGCGACCACGGTCGACGTCACGGCGCTCTATGCCGACCTCGCGAACGGCTACGATGCGTTTGCAATCGACAATTCGTACACGACCTTGTCCGACAAGCCGGGAATGGATTCGCAGCGGTCGCTCGCCGGGGCGCTGCGCGTCGATCACCACTTCGCGGATTCCGTGGACCTGCTCGCGCTCGCGACCTTCGCGCATTCCGACATGGAGCAGAGCTACGACGGTGACTGGGGCAACGATGTCGACTGGGGAGCGTTCGCACCGAACGACTACACGTCGCGGACGCTTCGCCGGCACGAGACGGCGACGGCGGAGCTGCGCCTGGGCTCGGCGAACGGAACGGATCGCGCCGAAGCGTTCGGCGAGCGCAGCTGGGTCGCCGGCCTCTACTACCTGAAGCTCGACGAGGACAACGACGGGCTCGATGTCTACAACGGCGAAGTCCTGACGGCGCTCACGAGCACCTACGGCGCCGATACGCTGGCAGCCTACGGCCAGGTGCGCTGGCCGCTCGCGGATCGATTCGCCCTGACGGGCGGCTTCAGGCTCGAGCGCTGGAGCGCGGATTATCGGGACAGCGACGCCGAGCATTTCGAACCTGCCGACACGATGTGGGGCGGCGAGATCGCGCTCAACTACCAGGTCGACGACGCGCGCACGGCCTACTTCGCGCTTTCCCGCGGCTACAAGACGGGCGGATTCAATATCGGCCCCGGGGTGCCGGACGACCGCCGCCGGTTCGGGCCCGAGACGCTTGCGAACATCGAGTTGGGCCTGAAGGGAGGATGGCTCGCGGGGCGCGTGACCGGGGACGCGTCGCTCTTCTACTCGCGCCGGCAGAACCAGCAGGTGAGCACGTCGATCCAGCCCGATCCGGCGAATCCGCTTTTTGTCTTCTATACCGACAACGCGCGCGGCGAAAACTACGGCCTCGAATCGTCGTGGCGCTGGGCGGTGACCGAACGCTGGGATCTCGGGGCGACGCTCGGGCTCCTGAGTACACGCTACATCGACTATCTGTTCGGCGACCGCGATCTCGACGGCCGGGAGCAGGCGAGCGCTCCGGAGTACGAATACTCGGTCTCGATCGGCTACCAGCATCCACGCGGCTGGCTCGCGCACCTGGACGTCGCGGGCAAGGACAATTTCTATTTCGACGCGAGCAACGACGAGCAGTCGCACCCGTACACCCTGGTGAACCTGCGCTTCGGCTACGCGGCCGAGCGCTGGAGCGCGACGGTCTGGGGCCGGAACGTCTTCGACGTACGCTACGCGGTCCGCGGCTTCTTCTTCGGCAACGAACCGCCGGATTTTCCGGACAAGCTTTACCTGCGCCTCGGCGACCCGCGCCAGTGGGGTGTGACGGTCGACTACAGATTCTGACGGGAGCAATGCATGGACATCGGAGTCGAGATCAGCCTGTACCCGCTCGCGGAAGACTACATTCCGCCGATCGCGGATTTCATCAAGCGCCTGAACGCCCATGCGGGCCTCAAGGTCGTCACCAACAGCATGAGCACGCAGGTGTTCGGGGAATACGGGCAGGTATTCGCGGTGCTCGCTGCGGAATGCCGGCGGACGTTCGAGGGGGAGGGCAAGGCCGTGTTCGTGATGAAGGTACTGGGACCACTCGCCGACCCGCCCGGCTGAACGCGCCGTGTTCGCGGCCATCCTCGACTACTTTCGCTCGACCTCGCCAGTCGAACTCGTCGCCGTTGCCTTGGCGCTGGCGTATCTCCTCCTCGCCATCGCGGCAAGCGCGTGGTGCTGGCCGCTCGCCTTTGCGAGTTCAGCCATCTACATCTGCGTATTCACCGGCGCGCACCTGTACATGGATGCGGCGTTGAACCTCTTCTTCGCGGCGATGGCGGGCTACGGCTGGTATCAATGGCGGCACGGCGGTCGAGGCCGCGGCGAGTTGCCCATCGCGCGCGCGCCGCTTCGCGTGCATCTGGCGGCGATCGTTGTCATCGCCGCGCTCACGCTCGTCTTCGGCCAGCTGCTCGGCCGCTACACGAACCAGGCCTGGCCGCACGTCGATTCCTTCATCGCGTGGGCGAGCGTCGTGACCACCTGGCTCGCGGCGCGCAAGTACATCGACAACTGGCCGTACTGGATCGCAATCGATGCGGTGGCGATGCCGGTGTACCTCAACCGCGGCCTGCGCGTGACCGCGCTGCTCTTCGGCCTGTACGTGTTGCTCGCGTTCGCCGGCTGGCTGAGCTGGCAGCGGCTGCGCCAGCGGCAGGAAGTCCTGGCATGAGCGCGCCGGTCGATGCGGGACAGGCCGCGATCGACGCGACGCTGCTCGATCGCGCGTTCGCGGCGTTACCGATGCTCGGTCCGCGCACGGGCTGGCAGTGCACGCCGATGACCGGCGGCATTGCCAACCGCAGCTGGCGGATCGAGGCGCCCGGCGGCCGGATGGTCCTGCGCGTGCCGATCCAGGACACGGCGGATCTCGGCGTCGATCGCGCTGGCGAGCGCGCGGCGGTCGAGGCGGCCACGGCCGCGGGCATCGCTCCGCCGCTCATCTATTTCGATGCCGCAAGCGGTCTCATGCTGTCCGAGTTCGTCGCCGGCCGGACCTGGACACATGCCGACGCGCACGACCCGAAATGCCTCGAGCGCCTTGGTGCGCGGCTGAAGCTCCTGCACGCCCTCGCACCGCCGGCGGACGCGCGGCGACTCGCCTACGCGGAGCTCATTCCGCAATACCGCGAGCGCCGCGACGAGAGGGCAGCGCCGCAACCTGCCTCGAGCGGCCGCTTCGACACCGAGGCCGACCGTCGACTCAAGGCAACCGCCAAAGCGCAGATCCCGGGCGTCCTCTGCCACAACGACGTACACCGCCGGAACCTGATCGACGGCAAGTCGCTCTGGCTCGTCGATTGGGAATACGCGGCTGTCGGCGATGGCCTCTACGACCTCGCGTCCTTCGCCTGCTACCACGACATCGATGCCGCCGAGCGTCGCATCCTGGTCACGGCCTACGAGGCCCGCGGAACCCGCCAGCTCACCGCTGCATTGGCAGACTACGGCTGGCTGTTCGACTACCTGCATCTCCTCTGGCTCGAGCTCACCGCCACCGACCCGGCCGGGCAGGCGAGGCTCCTCGAGCGGCTCGGCGCGTAGCCGCACCGAAAAGCATGGCGCAATGCCTGCGCGGCGGTGGCCTGCCGCGGCGCTTTTGGGCACACTACGCGACCAATTTCCGGCGAGGACGTTATGGCGAACATCGTGGTCGTCGATCGCGACGACAAAGAGCATGTGGTCGAGGGCAGGGTGGGACTCAAGGTGATGGAGACCCTGCGCGAGCTCGATTTCGGCGTCGCCGCGATCTGCGGCGGGCTCTGCTCCTGTGCGACCTGCCACATGTACGTCGACGGCGCGTGGATGGAGAAACTCCCGGCCAAGCAGTCCGACGAACAGGACCTCTTGTCGGAGCTGCAGAACTACGACGCACCGCGTTCGCGCCTTTCCTGCCAGGTGGATTTCACCGAGGCCCTGGACGGCCTCAAGATCAAGGTCGCGCCAGACGAATGAGGAGTGCGCAGGGCGCCACTCCTTATCTATAGTTATTGGGCTACTTCTTCTTCTCCGCCTGCCGGCGCACGGCTTCCTGCGCTGCTGCGACGGCGCTCGCATCGCCGAGGTAGCGGCTCGCAACAGGCTTCAGCGAATCGTCGAGCTCGTAGAGCAGCGGTACGCCGGTCGGGATATTGAGCTCGACGATATCCTGCTCGGACACGCTGTCCAGCATCTTCACGAGCGCGCGCAGGCTGTTGCCGTGCGCGGCGACGAGCACGTTGCGACCCGCCTTGAGTTCGACGGCAATGCGGCTCTGCCAGAAGGGCAGCACGCGGGCGAGCGTGTCCTTGAGCGATTCGGTCGCAGGCAGGTCGGCCGGCGCGAGCGCGGCATAACGCCGGTCGAAGCGCGGATGGCGTGGATCGTCCAGCGCCAGCGGCGGCGGCGGGATGTCGTAGCTGCGCCGCCAGATCTTGACCTGCGCGTCGCCGTGCTTTTCGGCCGTCTGCGCCTTGTCGAGGCCCTGCAACGCCCCGTAGTGGCGTTCATTGAGCCGCCAATGGCGCTCCACGGGGATCCACATGAGGTCCATCGTGTCGAGCGCGATCCAGAGCGTGCGGATCGCGCGCTTCAGGACCGATGTGAAAGCGATATCGAAACTGAGCCCCGCCTTCTGCATTTCGAGCCCGCCCTGCCGGGCCTCCGTGCGGCCAAGATCCGAGAGGTCGACGTCCGTCCAGCCCGTGAAAAGGTTGCCGACGTTCCAGACACTCTGGCCGTGACGCAGGAGCACGAGCTTGCCAACCACGGAGATTCCTTATGCTTGCGGGCGGGCCGCGCCCGGGGGCGACACTATGCCGTGATCGCACCGGGTTCTGCCACTCGTGCGCGTGGCCGCGACGGCCGCGGTGTTGCGGGCGTGCGCGGAGCGATCGGCGGCCGGATGGTGCAGGTGAAAGGCGACGGCGCCGAACAGGATCGAGCGGCGGCGCAAGCCCGCGTTCTCGAGCCGCGCGCAGCACTCCTTGTCTTCGGATCCCCAGCCGGCGAGCGACTCATCGAACCCGTTGGCCGCCAGGAGATCGCTGCGCCAGAAACCCTGGTTGCAGCCCTTGATGGAGAGGAGCCCATTCGCAATTCCACCGCACCACCGGCTCGCCGCCGGCGAGTGCAGGGCGTAGAGGCGACGTCGTACGCCGAGGCCGCGGCTCGTCCAGCGCGGCGTCTCGCCGGATGCGAGCGCGTGCGCGGTCGCCTGCTCGTCGAGCGGGATGCGGCATCCTTGCAGATAGCGCCCGGGTCGGGCTGCGCGGCGATGATCGGCGATGAAGTCGGGATGCAGCAGCATGTCGCCGTCGACGATCACGATGAAATCCGCATCGCTTGCCGCAATCGCGCGATTTCGCATCCGGCCGACCCGGTAACCGTCGTGCGGCAGCCAGACATGTCGAACCGGAAACGCGGCGCCACTCTTGAATCCCGCGACGACCTCCCCGGTCGCCGGCCCGGAGCCGTCGTCGGCGACCAGCAGCTCGTCCGGAGCGACCGACTGGCGCGCAACCGTTTCAAGCACGCGCGCGAGCGCGTCCGGCCGCTCGTAGGTCGTGACGATGAGCGCGAGGCGCATGCGGGATCAGGCGGGTGCGAGTCGACGGACCGCCTGCAGCGCGACGGACAGAGTCGGGAAATCCGCCGCCGGCCCCGCCTTCATTTCCTTGAGCGATTGCTGGAGATGTTCGACCTCGGCGCGGCGGGCCGCGACCCAGGCGGCAACCGTCGCCGCCGGATCGGAACCGCGCTGGCGCCGGGTGCCGAGCACCGTGCCGACGATGCTCCGCTGCAGGCCATGGAGATTGTCGCGCAGCGCGCTGCGGGCGACCGCCTGCCAATGGCCTTCGACCGAGAGTCTTTCGATCTGCTCGCGCAACCAGTCGAGCGATAGCGTGTCGCCGACGAGGAAATACACCCGTGCCGCGAACGGCACCGAAATCTTCGCCGCCGCCGCAATCTCGACGATGTCGAGCGCCGAGTTGAGCGGCGCGAGATTCGCGATCTGCCGCGCGATGCGTTCGTTGATGCCGGCGGCCGCGAGCTCGGCCATCTTCGACTGATGACTCGCGAGTTCCGCGCCGACCAGCACGCCGGGCAGGGCCGTGCTCAACACGACGACGCCCGGACGCATGCGCGACACGCGCTCCTCGATGCCGAGGCTGCCGCCGCGGTCGGCGAGCAGCCGGTAGGTCATGTGGCGCAGGAGCCGGCTCGTCTGGTTCATCATCGCGTACTGCGCGGAGGCCTCGATGCGGTTATCGAGCGATTCGATCTCCGCCCAGAGCTCCCGCATCGCGCATACCTCGCGCGCGATGCTGTAGGCGCGCGCGATCTGCGCCACCTCGGCGCCGGTATCCTGCTGGGTGCGGATGGCGAACACCGGGCCCATGCGGTTGACGAGGCTGTTGGTCGTCGCGGTCGCGATGATCTCGCGGCGCAGGCGATGACGGCGCAGCTCGCGGCCGTAGCGTTTCTGGATCGCCACCGGGAAATAGCGCACGAGTTCGCGCGACAGATACTTGTCCTCGGGCACGTCGGAGTGGATGAGCTTGTTGTAGAGCCAGATCTTGCTGTAGCTCAGGATGACCGCGAGTTCCGGGCGTGTGAGTCCCTTGCTGAGCTTGCGGCGCTCGTCGACCGCCTCGTCGTTCGGCAGGTATTCGAGCGCCGCATTCAATTCACCGGAGCGCTCGAGCGCGCGCATCACGTGCACGTGCTCCGGGAGCCGCTCGCGCGCCTGCGCCTCGAGCGTGCTCACGGCCTGGCTCTGCAGATAATTGTTCCTGAGGACGAGCCCGGCGACTTCCCTGGTCATCGAGGCGAGCAGGCGGTTGCGGTCCTTCACCAGGAGCCGGCCGCCTGCGACCACCGCGTTCAGCAGGATCTTGATGTTGACCTCGACGTCCGAGCAATTCACGCCCGCCGAGTTATCGATGAAGTCGGTGTTGATGCGGCCGCCCTTCAGCGCGTATTCGACGCGCCCGCGCTGCGAGCAGCCGAGGTTGCCGCCTTCGCCGATGACTTTCGCCGCGACCTCCTTGCCGTTCACGCGCACGCCGTCGTTCGCGCGGTCGCCGATGTCGAGATGCGTTTCGGCCGTCGCCTTGACGTAGGTGCCGATGCCGCCGTTCCAGAGGAGCTCGACCGGCATGCGCAGGATCGCGCGGATGATCTCCTGGGGCGGCACGCTGTTCGAAGCGAGGCCGAGCATGCGCTGCGCCTCGCCGGACAGCGTGATCGACTTGAGCTGCCGTGAATAGATGCCGCCGCCCTTGGAAATGCGCTTGCGGTTGTAGTCCTCCCAGCTCGAGCGCGGCAGGTTGAAGAGCCGCTCGCGCTCCGGGAAGGAGCTCGCGGCGACCGCGTTCGGGTCGAGGAAGATGTGCTGGTGGTTGAACGCGGCAAGCAGGCGGATGTGCTTCGATTGCAGTAAGCCGTTCCCGAAGACGTCGCCCGCCATGTCGCCGATGCCCGCCACCGTGAAATCCTGCGACTGCGTGTCGATGCCCATTTCCCGGAAATGCCGCTTGACGCTTTCCCAGCCGCCGCGCGCGGTGATCGCCATCTTCTTGTGGTCGTAGCCGGCGGAACCGCCGGAGGCGAAGGCGTCGCCCAGCCAGAATCCGTATTCCGCCGAGAGGGCATTGGCGATGTCCGAGAACGTCGCGGTGCCCTTGTCGGCTGCGACTACGAGATAGGCATCGTCGCCGTCGCGGCGCACGGTGGCCGCGGGCGGCACGATGCGATCGCGCACGATGTTGTCCGTGAGGTCGAGCAAGCCGCGGATGAAGGTCTGATAGCAAGCGATGACCTCGCGCTGGATCTCGTCGCGGCCGGCCGCGGGCAGGCGCTTCGGGAAGAAGCCGCCTTTCGCGCCGACCGGCACGATGAGCGTGTTCTTGACGTGCTGGGCCTTCATGAGTCCCAGCACTTCCGTGCGGAAATCCTCCCGTCGGTCGGACCAGCGGATGCCGCCGCGCGCGACATGTCCCTTGCGCAGGTGCACGCCCTCGACGCGCGGCGAGTACACGAAGATCTCGAACATCGGCCGCGGCAACGGCAGTTCCGGGATCTTCTGCGGGTCGAGCTTGAACGACAGGTACGGCTTCGCCTCGCCGCTCGCCGTTTTCTGGAAGAAATTCGTTCGCAGGGTCGCTGCGACGACGGCGCGGAAGGCCCTGAGGATCCGATCCTCGTCGAGCCGTGCCACCTTCTCGATGCCGGCGTTGAACGACTTGGCGAGCTTGCCGACGGCGACGCTGCGCGCGCGAGTCTCGAGCGCCGGATCGAACTGCGTCGCGAAGAGCTGCGCGAGGATGGCGCCGAGCTTCGCGTTGTCGGCGAGCACCTGCTCCATGTAGGCCTGGCTGAAGGGGATGCCGGTCTGGACGATGTAGCGGCAGATCGCGCGCAGCACCGTCGTCTGGCGCCAGTCGAGCCCGGCCGCGAGCACCAGGCGATTGAAGCCGTCGTTCTCCGCGCGGCCGAACCAGACGTTCGTGAAGGTATCGAGGAGGCGCGTGCGCACGGCTTCGACCGCGACCGGCGTGCCGGCCCGATGCTCGAGCTTGAAATCCTGTATCCAGATGGTCGCGCCGTCCTCGAGCGTGAGCGCGTAGGGCTGCTCGCTGATGACCTTGAGGCCCATGTTTTCCATCATGGGCAGCACGTCGGAGATCGGGATCGGCTGCGCCCGCCGGTAGAGCTTGAGGTGAAGCTGCGCGGGCGGATCGAGCTCGGAGCGGCACAGCCAGGTCCTCAGGCCCGTCGCTTCCTGATCGAGCGTATCGAGGATCTCGACATCGGCGAGCGCCTCCGCGGCCGTCACGCCCGCCTGGTACGCGGCCGGGAAGGCCCGTTCGAAGCGCCGGGCAATCGTAAGACAGCGGCCTTCGTCGAACCTCGCCGTGAGCGCGTCGCGGAAGGCATCCCACCACGTGCGCACGGCGCGGGCCATCCGTCGCTCGAGTTCCTGCGCGTCGACCTCGACGTTGTCGTCCGGATCGGTGCGCACCAGCATGTGGGCGCGTGCGAGCACGGAGTCCGAGAGCTGCACCTGCGTTTCGATGGCCTTGCCGTGGAAGGCCTCGAGCGCGAGCGCTTCGATGCGCCGGCGCACTTCCGTGTTGTAGCGGTCCCGCGGCACATAGACGAAGCAGGAATAGAAGCGGCGGAACGGATCGCGGCGCACGAAGAGCCGCACCTGCTGCCGCTCGTAGAGATTGACGATGCCGCGCACGATCGCGAT
Organism: Steroidobacteraceae bacterium; assembly: GCA_035644395.1. Lineage (GTDB taxonomy): Bacteria > Pseudomonadota > Gammaproteobacteria > Steroidobacterales > Steroidobacteraceae > JBGPLJ01. The sequence continues at coordinate 52,817 of DASQOR010000088.1, read as the reverse complement.
GAGGTCCGCGACGCTCGCCTGGAAGAGCTCATCGCGCGGAAAGGTCTCGAGCACGTGCATGACGGCTTTCGCGTCATGGCTCTGCGAAGCGAGGCCGAAATGATCGAAGACCTGGCTCACCTTGTGGCGCAGGACGGGAATCTCGCGGGGGCTGCGGCTATAGGCGCTCGACGTCCACAGGCCGAGGAACCGGTGCTCTCCCTTGACCGTGCCGCGCCCGTCGAAGGTCTTGAGGCTCACGTAGTCGAGGTAGCTCGCGCGGTGGACCGTCGCGACGGAGTTCGCCTTGGTGATCACGAGGAGCTCGCGCTCGCGTGCGCTCTTGCGAATGTCGCCGGTGAGCTTCGTCACCCGCGGCCGCGAACCGCCCGGCCGGTTCGAGCGCAGGATCCCGAGGCCGCTCGCGACGTCCGGCTTCAACAGGTCGACGTCCCGGCCGTGCTCGAGCGTGTAGTGCCGGTACCCGAGCAGCGTGAAGTGATTCGCTTCCATCCAGTCGACGAGCGCTGTCGCTTCCCGCACCTCGCTCTTGGGCAGCGGCGGCGGCGAGGCCTTGAGGCCGGCCGCAAGATCCCGCAATCGCTGGCGCATCGCCTGCCAGTCCGCGACGGCGATGCGGACGTCGTACAGCGTCGCGCGCAGCCGCGCCGCGATCTGATCGAGCCGCACGGGGTCGGTCTCGCGGTCGATCTCGAAGAGCTGCCACGATTCCGTGCGTGCGCCCTTCGCCGGCGCGTCGAGGATCCCCCGCAGGTCGCCCCGCGCATTGCGCTCGACGTGGATCACGGGGTGCACGATCAGGTGCACCGCGCATTCCTGTTGCTTGAAGACGATGCCGAGCGAGTCGACGAGGAACGGCATGTCGTCGGTCACGACGGCGACGATCGTGTGGCGCGAGGCCCAGCCGTCGGTCGCCGGATCCGGATTGAAGACCCGGATCAGCGGCACGCCGGGCTTGCGCCGCGCGCCGAGCGCGAGGTGCGCCAGGGCCGCGGCGGCCAGGTTCTCGAGCGCGCGCTCGCGCAGGTCCTCTTCGGCGACGCCGTGGTAGTAGGCGCGGATGAAGCTTGCCGCGAGCGGCGCGCGGACCTGCGTGCGGCGGCGGCTGGCGAGCTTGACGATGCGTTCGATGAGCGCGAGGCGCTGAGCGGGAACTTTGCCGAGCATGGCGTCCGGTTTCTCGTCAGTCGGGTTGTTCGAGGTCTTTGATGACCGCAGCGAGGAAGCGCGCACCGTCGCCGCCGGTCACGCAGCGATGATCGAAGCTGAGCGACAGGGGCATCCGCAGGTGCGCTTCGATACCGCCCATGACCGCCACGACATCGTGCTTCAGGCTCCCGGCGCCCAGGATCGCGACCGCCGGCGGCGCCACGAGGGGCGTCGCATACCGGCCGGCGATGGTGCCGAAGTTCGACAGCAGGATCGTGAAGTCCTTGAGCTCCTCGGGCGAGAGCGTGCGCGCCTGCGCGGCCGCCTTGAGGCGCGCCACATCGTTGCGCAATTCGGCGGGCGAGCGGTTGGCGACGTCGCGCACGACCGGCACCATCAGTCCCTCGCTCGTGTCCACGGCAACCGCGACGTCGACACGCGCGAGCAGGCGCCGGCTCTGCGATTCGCCGTCGTACCACGCGTTGAGCGCGGGTTCGGCGCGACAGCCGGCGGCCACCGCGCGCAGCAACCGCACCGTGTAATCGCTGCGCCGGATCCAGCCGTGCAGATCCGCGTCGTCGAAGATCGTGCAGGACGCGACTTGGTCCCGCGAGAGCGACATGCTGTGCGCCATCGCGCGGCGCGGGCCGCGCAAGCGTTCCGATTCGCCGGTGGGCAAGGGAGCGAAGGATGGGCGCGCTCCGGCATCGACGGCCGGCCGGCGGGCAGGGACCTGGCTTGCATTCATGACGTCGTCGAGCGTGACGAGGCCGCCACGTCCGCTGCCCGTGACCTGTTCGATATCGACGCCCGCCCGCCGGGCAAGTGCACGTGCGGCGGGTGCGGCGCGAACGCGATCGCGCACCGCTGCGCCGGAGCGGCCCGCGATGGCGGTTTCAACCAGCTCTTCGTCGCTGGTCGGCATGTTGCCGACCACCGTGCCCGAGTCATCGGCCTTCCTGGCCTGAGGCTTGCTTGCCGCGGCGGCGCTTCCAGCGGCGGTTTCGCCCTGGACGTCGAAGTCGATGAGCGGTTTGCCGGTCTCGACGACGGCGCCGGCCTCGGCATGCAGCGCACGCACGATGCCCGTATAGGGCGAAGGCACTTCGACCACGGCTTTCGCGGTCTCCACCGACAGCATCGGCTGATCGATCGTGACGGCATCGCCGACCTTGACGTGCCAGGCGACGATCTCGGCTTCCGCGAGTCCTTCGCCGAGGTCCGGCAGGTTGAACGTGGTCATGGGGCGATTACCTCAATCGGCAAACGTCTCGCGCACCGCTTGGATGATACGCGCAACGCTCGGGATGTAGTCGTATTCGAGACGCGACAGCGGCATCACGGTGTCGTAACCCGTGACGCGCAGGATCGGCGCCTCGAGATCATAGAGCGCCTTCTCGGCGACGATGGCGGCGACCTCGGCGCCGACGCCGCAATTACGCGCCGCCTCGTGAACGATGACGAGCCGGCCGGTCTTGGCGACCGATTCCAGGATGGTCTCGGCATCGATCGGGCTCACGGTCGCGAGGTCGATCACCTCGGCGCTGATGTTCTCCTGCGCGAGCTGTTCGGCGGCACGCATGGTTTCATAGGTCATCGCACCCCAGGTGACGAGCGTGACGTCCGCGCCCTCGCGCAGCACGTAGCAGACGTCGAGGGGCAGCGCCTGCCCGTCGTCGGCGATTTCCTGCCGCACCAGGCGATAGAGGCGCACGGGCTCGATGAAGATGACGGGATCCGGATCGCGGATGGACGCCAGCAACAGGCCGTAGGCACGCGCGGGCGAGGACGGGCAGACGACCCGCAGGCCCGCGGTGTGGGCGAAGATCGCTTCGAGACTTTCCGAATGATGCTCCGGCGCGTGGATGCCGCCGCCGTGTGGCGTGCGGATGACGACCGGGCAGGTGAGCCGTCCACGCGTGCGGTTTCGCATGCGGGCGAGGTGATTGACGATCTGGTCGACCGCCGGATGGATGAAACCCATGAACTGGATCTCGGCGACGGGTTTCAGGCCTTGCGCCGCCATGCCGACGGTCATGCCCGCGATCATGCCTTCCGCGAGCGGCGTGTCCTGCACCCGATCCTTGCCGAATTGCTCCTGCAGGCCCTGCGTCGCGCGGAAGACCCCGCCGTTGACGCCGACGTCTTCACCGAGCACGACCACCGTCGGGTCGTGCGCCATTTCCCACGCGTGCGCCAGAGTGATGGCCTCGATCAGGGTGACTTTCGCCATGGCGGGTCGCGCTGTCAGTGCGAATGGCCGTTGGCGGCGCCGTTGCGCCGTGCCTGCTCACGCTGCTCCCGGAGCCTCGCGGGCATGCGCGCGAACACGTGATCGAACATCGATTCAATCGAGGGCTTGGGCATGTTGAGATAGGTTTCGACCGCGGCATCGACCTGGCGCGCGCAGTCCGCCTTGAGCGCGGCTTCCTTCGCATCCGTCCAGCCGCCGGTATCGACGAGGAGCTTTCGCAAGCGCAGCAGCGGCTCGATCTTCCAGGCGTCCTTGACTTCGTCCGCTTCGCGGTAGCGGCTCGCGTCGTCCGAGGTGGTGTGATCCGAGAGCCGGTAGGTGATGGCTTCGATGAGTGTCGGACCTTCGCCGGCGCGCGCCTTGTCGAGGGATTGCGCGACGATGTCGCGCACGCCGAGTGCGTCGTTGCCGTCGACCTGCACGCCCGGGATACCCGCCGCGATCGCTTTCTGCGCGAGCGTGACGGTCGCAGTCTGCTCGGCAATGGGTACGGAGATCGCCCACTGGTTGTTGACGACCACCAGCACGAGCGGAAGCTTGCGTGCACCGGCCAGGTTGAGCGCTTCGTAGAAGGCGCCTTCGGACGTGCCGCCGTCGCCGATGAAGGTCAGCACGCAGCGCGCTTCCTTGCGCACCTTGAGCGCCATCGCGGCGCCCGCGGCATGCAGCGTCTGCGTCGCGATCGGGACGCACCAGGCGAAGTCCTGCTTCGACTGCTCGAACTCGTTGCCGCGCTCATCGCCGCCCCAGTAGAGGAGCACGTTCGCCATGCCGACGCCGCGCCAGAACTGCGCGCCGTATTCACGGTATACAGGGACGAGCACATCGTCGGCGCGCATCGCGGCGCCCGCGCCGACATGCGTTGCCTCGTGGCCGAGGCAGGAGGCGTAGGTCCCGAGCTTGCCGGTGCGCTGCAGGTTGACGGCTTTCGTGTCGAACACGCGCACCAGGGTCATCAGGCGATACATGCGTTCGAGTTCGCCCGCTGCGCGCGTAAACGCGGGCAGGGCGCCGACGAGCTTGCCGTTCGGGTCCAGGATCTGGTGATAGCGAATGGCAAATTCCGCGACGGTTCGCACCAGAGTTTCCCGGCAGTCAACGTGGCGGCGCCGCCCTGTGACGGCGGCGCCTGTGAAAATGAGCGCGCGATTATACATGACGTGCCGGCGCGCAAGCCGGCAGCTGATGCGCTGCAAAATTGGATACAACGCGCGACAGCCCGACGGTCACGGGCGCTGAAAACTATAATGCCCCGCATCCCCTCTTCGGCTTCGGCACACGGAATTCACGCATGAGCGATCCCAACGACAACCCCATGGGCACCGACGGCTTCGAGTTCGTCGAATACACGGCGCCGGATCCGGAACTGCTGCGCACGCTCTTCGAACGCATGGGCTTCACCGTGGTCGCGCGTCATCGTTCGAAGAACGTGACGCTGCACCGCCAGGGCAACGTCAATTTCATCATCAACGCCGAGCCCGACAGCTTCGCGCAGAAATTCGCGCGCACGCACGGGCCTTCGGTCTGCGCGATGGGCTTTCGCGTCAAGGACGCCGCGGCCGCGCTGAAGCGCGCGATCTCGCATGGCGCAAAGCCCGTCGCCACCGCGGTCGGACCGATGGAACTCAACATTCCGGCGATCGAGGGCATCGGCGGCAGCCTCATCTATCTCGTCGACCGCTACGGCGACCAGAACATCTACGACGTCGATTTCCGGCCGACCGCGGCCGCGAAGGACACCGACATCGCGGGCTTGAGCGAAATCGACCACCTGACGCACAACGTGCGCCGCGGCAACATGAATCTGTGGGCGGGTTTCTACCAGCGCCTGTTCAATTTCCGCGAGATCCGCTACTTCGATATCGAGGGCCGCAAGACCGGCCTCTTCAGCCGCGCCATGACCAGTCCCTGCGGCAAGATCCGCATTCCGATCAACGAATCGCAGGACGACAAGTCGCAGATCGAGGAGTACCTGAAGGAGTATCGCGGCGAGGGCATTCAGCACATCGCGCTTTCCACTCGTGACATCGTAAAGAGCGTGGACACGCTGCGCGGCCGTGGCGTTGAATTCCAGGACACGCCGGATACCTATTACGAAGGGGTCGAAGCGCGCGTTGTCGGTCACAAGGAGAACCTTGGCGAGCTCAAGCGTCGGCGCATCCTCATCGACGGCAATCCGTCGAAGGGCGAGGGGGTGCTCCTGCAGATCTTCACGCAGACGGTCATCGGCCCGATTTTCTTCGAGATCATCCAGCGCAAGGGCAATGAAGGCTTCGGCGAAGGCAATTTCCAGGCGCTTTTCGAATCGATCGAGCTCGACCAGGAACGCCGCGGCGTCCTCTGACGGGGCCTGATCTTTTTTCGCGACGCCGGGAGCGCAAATGGATCTGTCCCCATTTTCTCCAAGGGATACCAACATGCTGAAATTCGGCACTGCAGTCTTGACAGCGGGCCTTGCCAGCCTCGCATTCGCGGGCGATCCGTTGCCGCCGCCCATGGGCGTGCAGGTCGCGGACATGAACCGCAAGGTCGAGGCCTGTACGGATTTCTTCGAGTACGCGAACGGCACCTGGCGCGCGCAGAATCCGATTCCGGCGAGCATGCCGCGCTGGAGCCGGCGCTGGGCCGCGGGCGAATCGTCCAAGGACAAGCTCGACACGATCCTCAAGGAGACCTCGGCCAACACCCGCGCGGCACCCGGCAGCGTCGAGCGCCTGACGGGCGATTTCTATGCGGCCTGCATGAACGAGGCGAAGATCGAAAGCCTCGGCGCCCGGCCGCTCGCGCCGCAGCTCGCCGAGATCGACGCCATCGCGGGCCGTGCGGATCTCGAGCGCGCCATCGCGCGCTTTCATCGCACGGGCATCGCGGTGCCTTTCCTGCTCTACGGGCAGTCCGATAACCACGAGCCGACCAACGTCATCGCGCAATTGATCGCGGGCGGACTTGGCCTGCCGGATCGCGACTATTACCTGAGCCAGGAGCCGCGCTTCGCCGAGGCGAGGCAAAAATATCGCGATCACGTGGCGAAGCTGCTCGCGGCGGCCGGGTTCGATGCCGCGACCGCGAAGCAAGCGGTCGAGACCGTCATGCGCATGGAGACGGGCCTTGCGACCGCTTCGCTCGACAACGTCGCGTTGCGCGATCCGCAGGCGACGGACCACAAGATGTCGCTCGCGGATCTGCAGAAGCTCACCCCGCATTTCGACTGGTCGGCCTACGGCAAGCGAATGGGCGTGAACTTCAGCGAACTGAACCTCACCGAACCGAAGTTCATTGCGGAAGTGGATCGCCAGCTCGCTACGACTTCGATCGCGGATTGGAAGACCTATCTCAAGTGGCACCTGGTCGCCTTCGCGGCGCCCTCGCTTTCGTCCACGTTCGTCAACGAGGATTTTGCCTTCAACGGCGCCTACCTCAACGGGGCGACCGAGATGAAGCCGCGCTGGAAGCGCTGTGTCGAAGCGACCGACCAGCAGCTGGGCGAAGCGCTCGGGAAACTCTACGTCGAGAAGTATTTCCCGCCCGAAGCCAAGGCGCGCATGCAGGAGATGGTCGCGAACCTGCGCCTCGCGATGGCTGAAACGATTCACGGCCTCGCGTGGATGAGCGCTGAGACGAAGAAGAAGGCGCTCGAGAAACTTGCGACCTTCAACCCGAAGATCGGCTATCCCGATCGCTGGAAGGACTACAGCCACGTTCCGATCAACCGTGATTCGTACTGGGACGATGTCATCGCCGGCCAGAAATATGGCGTCGACGACAATCTCGCGACGATCGGCAAGCCCGTGGATCGCGGCCGCTGGGGCCTGACTCCGCCGACGTCCGACGCGTACTACAACCCGCTCCTCAACGAGATCGTATTCCCGGCGGGCATCCTGCAGCCGCCCGCGTTTACGCTCGCGGCGAGCGATGCCGTGAACTACGGCGCCATCGGCGTCGTGATCGGGCATGAGATCAGCCACGGATTCGATGACGAGGGCGCGCAGTTCGACGCGCAGGGCCGCTTGCAGAACTGGTGGACCGAGGCGGACCTGAAGCAATTCCAGGCGCGCACCGCCTGTGTCGTGAAGCAGTTCGACGGCTACTTCGTCGAGCCCGGCATCCACACCAACGGCAAGCTCGTGCTCGGCGAGAGCATCGGTGATCTCGCGGGCGCCCGCATCGCCTTCCGCGCCCTTGAAATCTCGCGGCGGGGCAAGCCGCCGCTGCCGACGATCGACGGCTTCACGCCCGAGCAGCAGTTCTTCATCGCGTGGGGGCAGTTCCGCGGCGATGCCGTACGGCCGGAATTCGCGCGCACGATGGTGCAGGGCGACCCGCACCCGATCGGCAAGTACCGCGTGATCGGGCCGCTCTCGAACCTGCCGGAGTTCCGCAAGGCCTTCTCCTGCCCGGCGAACTCGCCGATGGTGCGCCCCGAGTCGGAACGCTGCGACGTCTGGTAAGTAGATGGGGAGTGCCCCGTCTAACTTACCGGTGCGGGCGGGCGAGGTAGTCGCGGCTCTGCATTTCGATGAGGCGGCTCGTCGTGCGCTGGAATTCGAATTGGAGGCGCGTGCCCTGGTAGAGATCGACGATCGGCACGGCCGCGGACAGGATGAGGTTCACCGCGCGGTCGTAGAGTTCGTCGACGAGCGCGATGAAGCGCCGCGCCTGATCTTCCGTCGTGGGGCCGAACTGCGGCACCTCTGACACGAGCACCGTGTGGAACTCGTGCGCGATCTCGATGTAGTCGTCCTGGCTGCGCGGTCCGTCGCAGATTGCCTTGAAGTCGAACCAGACGATGCCGTCGTCGAGCCGCCGGTAGGGAATCGGCCGATCGGCGATCGCGAGCGACCCGTTGGCCGTTCCCTCCGCGCCCGCCACCGCGACGAACGCCTCACCGAGCTTTGCCTCGGCCTCCGGCGTTGCACTCAATTGATAGATCTTCGCGCGCTCGAGCTGGCGCAGCCGGTAGTCGACGCCGTGATCCACCTGTACCACGTCGACGTTCGCTTCGATGAGCTCGATGGCCGGGAGGAACCGTTGCCGCTGCAATCCGTCGCGGTAGAGGTCGACGGGCGGCAGGTTCGAGGTTGCGACGAGCGCAACGCCCCGCCGGAAGAGCCCCGCGAAGAGCGTGCCGAGAAGCATCGCGTCCGCGATGTCCGTCACGAAGAACTCGTCGAAGCAGATGACGCGCGTGCGGCGCGCGATGCGGTGCGCGACCACTTCGAGGGGATTCGCGCGATGCTTCAGCCGCCCGAGCTCGACGTGCAGTTCGTGCATGAAGCGATGGAAGTGCGTGCGCCGGCGGTCCGTGGTCGTCAGCGTGTCGAAGAACAGATCCATGATGAGCGTCTTGCCGCGCCCGACGCCGCCCCAGAGATAAACGCCACGCGGCGGCCTGAGCGTCGCGTGCTTCGGCATCCAGCGGATGAGGCGGCGCCGCCAGAATCCGTAGCGGCGCGGATGGTCGATGAGTTCGGCGCGCAATTCGTCCAGGCGCTCGACGGCGCGCCGCTGCGCAGAATCGGCCGCGATCCTGCCGCGGGCGATCCATTCCTCGTAGTGCTCAGCGAGCGTTGCAGCGGTCACGGGCGCGCGGCTCGACCCTAGAGGCTCTGGTAGTTGGGACCGGAGCCGCCTTCCGGCGTGACCCAGTTGATGATCTGGTAGGGATCCTTGATGTCGCAGGCCTTGCAATGCACGCAATTCGCCGCGTTGATCTGCAGCCGCTTGCCGCCGCTCCCGTCGTCGACCATCTCGTAGACGTTCGCGGGACAGAAATTCGTGCAGGGGTTGCCGAACTCCTGCGCGCAGCGAGTAGCGCAGATGTTCGTGTCCGCGACATGCAGATGCGCGGGCTGCGCCTCATCGTGCGTGGTCGCTGCAAAGAAGACCGACGCGAGGCGATCGCGCGGCGGGAGCGTCCGATCGGTCCAGCCGCGATCCGGCGATTCGTAGGCGGCGAGCTGCTCGGTGGCCGCGTAGCCCGCTGAGTTCCTGAGCGTCCACGGCAGTTTGCCAAGCGTCACCGTTTCGAGCCCGGCGTTGGCCAGCCCGAACCAGAGTCCGCGCTTGAAACCCGGCTTGATGTTGCGGACCTTCTTCAGTTCCTGCCCGCCGGCGGACGCGCGCCACTTCGCATCGAAGCCCTCGCTCCTCGCGCACTCGACGTAGTGTTCGGCGGCGAGCACACCGGAACGGATCGCCTGGTGGATGCCCTTGATCTTCGGTACGTTGACGTTGCCGCCCGCGTCGCCGATGAGGAGCGCGCCCGGCATCTCGAGGGTCGGCAGCGATTGCCAGCCGCCCGCGGCAATCGTGCGCGCTCCCGCCGAAATGATGTCGCCGCCGTCGAGCAGCGGCTTGATGCTCGGGTGATTCTTGAATTGCTGGAATGCCTCGAACGGTTTGAAGCGCGGGTCCTCGTAGTCGAGTCCCACGACGAAACCGACGTACGCGCGGTCATCGGTGAGGTGATAGACGAAGCTGCCGCCATACGTGCGATTGTCGAGCGGCCAGCCGACGGTGTGCTCGATGCGGCCGGGTTCGCCGCGGCCCTTCGCGAGCTGCCAGAGTTCCTTGAGCCCGAGTCCGTAGGTCTGCGGCGACTTGCCGTCGTCCAGCTTGAAGCGATGGATCAACTGCTTGGAAAGACTGCCGCGGCATCCTTCCGCGAGCATCGTCACTTTCGCGCGGACGTCCGCGCCTGGCGTGTAGTTCGGACCGTGCTTGCCGTCCTTCTCGATGCCCATGTCGCCGATGCGCACGCCCGCTACTGACCCGTCTTCGTTGAAGATGGCATCGGCGGCGGCGAAGCCCGCAAACACATCGACACCGAGCTGTTCCGCGCGCGCGCCCAGGATCGGCGTCAGCTGGCCAAGCGACACAATGACGTTGCCGTGATTCTTCATCTGGGGTGGCGTCGGCAGCCTCCAGCGGCTCGTGCGCGTGAGGAGCGCGAACTCATCGTGGGTGGCCGGCACGCAGATCGCGGGCGGCGTGTTGCGCCAGTCGGGCAGCAGCGCATCGAGCGGCGCACATTCCATGACGGCGCCCGACAGCGAGTGTGCGCCGAGCGCGGAGCCCTTCTCGAGCACGCAGACGGTGAGGTCGTTCTTCAGCTGTTTCAGCCGGATGGCGCAGGCGAGGCCCGCGGGCCCGCCGCCGACGATGACGACGTCATACTCCATCACATCGCGGTCGCTCATCGGGCGGATCGCTCGCAGCAAAGTGGGCGGGCCGAAAATCTAACACATCGGATAGTGCGGGGCGCCGGTCGGTCCCGAAAGGGCTTCCCGACATCAGCGCCTTCCTTTGTCGCCATGCGCGCGAGCTGTTAGGTTAGCGGCCCGCCCGCGATCCGCCCCAGGATTGGTGTCATGAGCACGATCAAGCAGGAAGACTTCGTCACGAGCGTCGCCGACGCCTTGCAGTTCATCTCGTATTACCACCCGGTCGACTACATCGAGCACCTCGCGCGCGCGTACGAGCGCGAACAGTCGCCGGCGGCGAAGGACGCGATCGCACAGATCCTCACGAACTCGCGCCTGTGCGCGGAGGGCAAGCGCCCGATCTGCCAGGACACGGGGATCGTGAACGTTTTCCTCAAGGTCGGCATGAACGTGCGCTGGGACGCGAAGCTGAGCGTCGCCGACATGGTGAACGAGGGCGTGCGCCGGGCGTATCTTGACCCCGACAACAGGTTGCGCGGCTCCATCGTGCTCGATCCGCTCTTCAACCGGAAGAACACCGGCGACAACACGCCCGCCGTCATCCACACGGAGATCGTCCCGGGCGATACCGTCGAGATCACGGTCGCCGCGAAGGGCGGCGGCTCGGAGAACAAGTCGCAGTTCGTCATGCTGAACCCGAGCGATTCGCTCGTCGACTGGGTATTGAAGACGGTGCCGACGATGGGCGCTGGCTGGTGCCCGCCGGGCATGCTCGGCATCGGTGTCGGCGGCACGGCGGAGAAGGCGATGCTCATGGCGAAGGAATCGCTGATGCAACCGCTCGACATGCACGAACTGCTCGCGCGCGGCCCGAAGAACCCGCTCGAGGAATTGCGGATCGAGCTCTTCGAAAAGGTGAATGCGCTTGGCATCGGCGCGCAGGGACTCGGCGGCCTCACGACGGTGCTCGACGTCAAGATCCAGACGTACTCGACCCACGCGGCGAGCAAGCCGGTTGCGATGATCCCGAATTGCGCCGCCACGCGCCACGCACACGTCGTGCTCGATGGCAGCGGACCCGCGGCGCTCGATCCGCCGCCCTTGTCGGCGTGGCCCGATGTGCATTGGGGTCCGTCGCCGTCATCGCGCCATGTCGATCTCGATGCATTGACGCGCGCCGAGGTGCTGACCTGGAAGCCGGGCGAGACCCTGCTGCTGACGGGGAAAATGCTCACGGGCCGCGACGCTGCGCACAAGCGGATGGCCGACCTCTTCGCGAGCGGCAAGGGCTTGCCGGCGGGCGTCGATTTCCTGAATCGCGTCATCTACTACGTCGGCCCGGTCGATCCGGTGCGCAACGAAGTGGTCGGCCCTGCGGGACCGACGACGGCGACGCGCATGGACAAGTTCACCGACGTGCTGCTCGAGAGGACCGGTCTCCTTGGCATGATCGGCAAGGCCGAGCGCGGGCCCGCGGCGGTCGCTTCGATCGCGAAGCACAAGGCCGCATACCTGATGGCCATCGGCGGCGCGGCCTATCTCGTCTCGAAGGCGATCCGCTCCTCGCGCGTCGTCGCGTTCGAGGACCTCGGCATGGAAGCGATCTACGAATTCGACGTGAAGGACATGCCGGTCACGGTCGCCGTCGACAGCGCCGGCAACTCGGTGCACGACCAGGCTCCGAAGGAATGGAGCGAGAAAATCCGCACCCTGAAAATACCGGTGCGAGTCGCCTGAGAAAAAGGGGACAGATTTATTTTCTTGCGTATCTGGTGGGGATGCGCAGATATTCAAGAAAATAAATCTGTCCCCTTTTTCTCACTTCGGCTGCATGCGGATCGCGCCGTCGAGGCGGATTGTTTCGCCGTTCAACATCGGATTCTCGAAGATCGATTGCACGAGCAATGCGTATTCCTCGGGCTTGCCGAAGCGCGATGGGAAGGGCACCTGTGCGGCGAGCGAGGCTTGCACGTCGGGCTTCATGGCGGAGGCCATCGGCGTCATGAAGATGCCGGGCGCGATCGCCATCACGCGGATGCCGAACTGCGCGAACTCGCGCGCGAGCGGCAGCACCATGCCCATTACGCCGGCTTTCGTCGCCGAATAGGCGACCTGGCCGATCTGGCCTTCGAAGGCCGCCACCGACGAGGTATGAATAAGGAGACCGCGTTCGCCGTCGGCGGACGGCGGGTTCTTCTGCATCAGCGCGGCCGCCGTCTTGTCGACGAAGAACGTGCCGATGAGATTAATGTGGACGGTCTTGACGAAGAGTTCGCCCGGCATCGGCCCTTCGCGGCCGACCGCCCGTCCCGCGCCGATGACGCCCGCGCAATTCACGACGAGATTGAGCCCGCCGAGCTGCCCGAGCGCCGCGGTGACCGCGGACTTCACTTCGTTTTCGTTCGTCACGTCACAGTGAACGTAGGCGACCGTCGCGCCCAGCCGCGCGGCTGCCGCCTGGCCGGGCGCGTCCTGCAGGTCGAGGATCGCCGCGCCGCCGCCGGCTGCCACGATGCGTTCGACCACCGCGAGCCCGAGGCCGGATGCGCCGCCGGTAACAATCGCCTTTGCTTCGCTCCATTGCATCTCAGCCGTCCTTCTTCGACCACGAGGGGGGCCGCTTCTCGAGGAACGCATTCATGCCTTCGCGTCCTTCTTCGCTCATGCGCAGACGGGCCAGCCGATGGGCCGTGCTCGCGCGCAGTTCGTCGTTCGTGCCGCGCGCGGCATGCACTTCGCGAATGAGCTCCTTGCACTCGCGCAGCGCCTCGGGACCCGCCTTCAGCAGCAGTTCGATTTGCTCGGACACGGCCTCATCGAGCTTCGCGGGCTCGCAGACTTCGTGCAGGAGCCGCGCCTCGAGCGCCACCGCGGCGCTCAGGGTCTCGGCGGTCAGCAGGTAACGTCGTGCGAGACGCGTTCCGATCGCGGCAATCACATAAGGAGAAATCGCTGCCGGGACGACGCCAAGCCGCACTTCGGTCAGCGCGAAGCGCGCCGTGGTCACACCGATCGCAATGTCGCAGCAGGCGATGAGCCCGACGCCGCCGCCATAGGCCGGACCCTGTACCCGTGCGATCGTGGGTTTCGGCAGGCGGTCAAGGGCGGCGAGCATTTCCGTGAGGGCGCGCGCGTCGGCGAAATTGGCCGAGGAATCGAGCGCCGCCATTTTTCTCATCCAGTCGAGATCGGCGCCCGCGCAAAACGTCGGGCCGGCGCCCTGGAGCACGACGACCCGTGCGCTCGCATTGCGCGCAAGGCCGACAAAAACCTCGCGCAGGCGCGCAACGGTTTCGGCATCGAAGGCATTGTGCTTGTCGGCCCGATCGAGCGTGACGCGCGCAATGCCGTGTGCATCGATCGCAAGCTGAACCGGGGCGGCGGTGCTCATGTCGCGTCAGACCATTTCGACCGCAAGGGCAGTCGCTTCGCCGCCGCCGATGCAGAGCGAGGCGATGCCGCGCTTGAGCCCGCGTGCCTTGAGCGCGTGCACCAGGGTCGTGGTGATTCTCGCGCCGGTCGCGCCGATCGGATGCCCGAGCGCACAGGCGCCGCCATTTACGTTGAGGCGCGCGTGGTCGATGCCGATGTCCTTCATCGCGGCCATCGTGACGCAGGCGAACGCTTCGTTCACTTCGTAGAGATCGACTTCGTTCGCGCGCCAGCCGGCTTGCTCGAGCACCTTGCGGATGGCGCCGACCGGCGCCGTGGTGAACCAGGCAGGTTCCTGCGCGAAGCTGCCGTAAGCGACGACGCGCGCCAGCGGCTTCAGCCCACGGGATTTCACGGTCGCCGCACTCGCAAGCACGAGAGCCGCCGCGCCGTCGGAGATCGAAGACGAGCTCGCCGCGGTGACTGTGCCGTCCTTCTTGAACGCGGGCTTCAGCGTCGGAATCTTCGCAATGTCGCAGGTGAAGGGAGTCTCGTCGCGACCGACGACGGTCTCACCCTTGCGTGATTTCACCGTGACCGGCGCGATCTCGCGAGCGAACGCACCGCCCTCGACCGCCTGCAGCGCGCGCTTCACCGATTCGCCGGCGAACGCATCCTGGTCGGCGCGCGAGAAGCCGTATTTCTCCGCGGTCGCTTCGGCGAACGTGCCCATCAACTGCCCATCCCAGGGGCTCTGCAGGCCGTCGGTGAACAGGTGATCGAGAATCTCCCCGGGGCCCATGCGGTAGCCGCCGCGCGCCTTCGGCAATAGATAAGGAGCGTTCGTCATCGACTCGAGCCCGCCTGCAAGCGCAATGTCGATGTCGCCGGTCCGCAGCTGATCGGCGGCCATCATGATTGCCTTGAGGCCGGAGCCGCACATCTTGTTGACCGTGGTCGTTGGCGTGCCCGTCGGTACGCCCGCGCCGAGCGCAGCCTGCCGCGCCGGCGCTTGGCCGAGTCCGGCAGGCAGCACGCAGCCGAAAATGACTTCCTGGATGTCCGCGGACTTCACGCCGGAGTCGGCGATGGCGGCGGCTGCGGCGGCCGCGCCGAGCTGCGGCGCCGTGACGGCGCTCAACACGCCCTGAAATGCACCGATCGGCGTGCGGCGTGCGGCGAGGATGAATACGGCGTCGGTCGACATGGCTCGCTGCTCCGAAAAATCGGGGCGCGGATTATACCGGTATGGGAAAAACGGGCACGAAACCTATCGGTGTCTGCAATCCATGTGCATGTGCGGAATTATAGGGGAAATGGGGACATTCCTGATTTCGCGGCGCGAAATACGCTACATCGGCGAGGATGGCACGAAATCAGGAATGTCCCCATTTCCCTGCTAAGATTCGCGCCGCTTGCCACGCACCCTGACCGGGGTTCAACCGATGAGCACTGCTGCCGAACGGCTGCCCAGGGACGAAGCCGACCCGAGTGGGCCCCTGCGATTCATCAGCGCCGCGTCGCTCTTCGACGGCCACGACGCCGCGATCAATATCATCCGCCGCATCCTGCAGGCGCACGGCGCGGAGGTCATCCACCTCGGCCACAACCGCAGCGTCGCCGACATCGTGCGCGCGGCGATCCAGGAAGACGCCGACGGCATCGCGGTCAGTTCCTATCAGGGCGGCCACAACGAATATTTCCGCTACATGATCGACATGCTGCGCGAGCAGGATGCCGCGCACATTCGAGTCGTCGTCGGCGGCGGCGGCACGATCGCACCGGACGAAATCGAGGCGCTCGAGGCGTACGGCGTTGAAAAGATCTACAGCCCGGACGACGGCATGCGCCTCGGCCTCGACGGCATGATCGAGGACGTGCTCCGCCGCATCCGCTCGCGGCCGAAACCCGCGGTCGAGGGCCTGCCGGCCACCGCAGCGGATGATCGGTTGATCGGTCGCGCGATTTCACTCCTCGAAGGCGCGGGCGGCGAATCCGGAGATCTCGGGCAACTGCGCGCGAAACTTGCGCGGCCGTCGCCCGCGGTTCCCGTGATCGGCGTGACGGGCACGGGCGGCGCCGGCAAGTCGAGCCTCACGGATGAATTGCTGAATCGCCTGCTGCGTCAGTTCCCGGAGCGGCGCATCGCAGTTGTCGCCATGGATCCGACGCGCCGTCGCAGCGGCGGGGCGCTGCTCGGTGACCGCATCCGCATGAACAGCCTCGCGAGCCCGCGCATCTTCATGCGCTCGCTCGCGACGCGCCGGCAGAATCTCGCGACGAGCGCCATTCTCGCCGAGACGCTCACGCTCCTCAGCGCCGTCCAGTTCGATCTCATCGTCGTCGAGACCGCGGGCATCGGCCAGAGCGACAGCGAAATCGTCGACCTCGCCGATGTCACGCTCTACGTGATGACGAGCGAGTACGGCGCCGCGAGCCAGCTCGAGAAGATCGACATGCTCGATTTCGCGGACTTCATCGCGCTCAACAAGTTCGAGAAGCGCGGCGGCGAGGACGCATTGCGCGACGTGCGCAAGCAGTGGCGGCGCAATCATCCGCAGCAGATGAAGATCGCGGACAGCGAGATTCCCGTCTACCCGACGATCGCGAGCCAGTTCAACGACGCGGGCGTCAATCGCCTTTTCAGCGCGATCTGCCGCCGCATCAACGCGATGCCGGGCGCCGGCAATCGCTGGGCGACCGCGGAGAGTGCCGTTACGGAGCTCCCGCGCCGGCACGCGGTCATCCCCGGCGCGCGCGTGCGCTATCTCGCGGAGATTGCGGAGGATGGTCGGGCGCAGCGTGAATCGGTCGCGCACCGCTCCGAAGCCGCGAGCCGCGCACACGGTCTTTATCGCGCACTCGGCGCACTCGCGGTGCCGGGCCTGCCCGCTGAACTCGAACGCTACACCGCCGCGCCGGCCGATGCTTCGGTCGCGGCACTCGGCAGTAGCTACAACGCGGCGCTCGATGACATCGGCGCCGGAGGCATCGCGCTCCTGAAAGAGTGGCCGGCGCGCGCGCGGGCGGCGACCGGCGAACACTACGTCTACCAGGTGCGCGGGCAGAAGCTCTCGGGCGACAACTACACGACGAGCTTGAGCCGCCAGAAAATCCCGAAGATCGCCGTGCCGCATTTCCGGGACTGGGGCGACACGCTCGCCTTCCTGCTCGCGGAAAACCTGCCGGGCGGCTTCCCCTACACGGCGGGCGTCTATCCGTATCGCCGCGAGGAAGAGGACCCGATCCGCATGTTCGCCGGCGAGGGCACGCCCGAGCGCACCAATCGCCGCTTTCACTATCTCGCCCTCGGTCACGAAGCGACGCGCCTGTCGACGGCATTCGATTCGACGACGCTCTACGGCGAGGATCCCGACGAGCGGCCGGATATCTACGGGCGCATCGGCAACTCCGGCGTTTCGATCGCCACGCTCGATGACATGAAGAAGCTCTATTCGGGCTTCGACCTGTGCGCGCCCACCACCTCCGTCTCGATGACCATCAACGGGCCGGCGCCGATGATCCTCGCGATGTTCATGAATACGGCGATCGACCAGCGGATCGAGCGTCATCTCATCGAGTCGGGCCAATGGCCGGCAGCGCAGAAGAAGATCGCGGCGCTCTACAAGGACCGGCCGCGGCCGACCTACAGCGGCAAGCTTCCCGAGGGGAGCGACGGCTTCGGCTTGAAGATGCTCGGCATCACCGGGGACCAGCTCGTCGAGCGGGACGTCTACGAGAAGATCCGGGCGGAGGCGCTTGCGCTCGTGCGCGGCACGGTGCAGGCCGATATTCTCAAAGAGGACCAGGCGCAGAACACCTGCATCTTCTCGACCGAGTTTGCCTTGCGCGTGATGGGCGACGTGCAGGCGTACTTCATCGACAAGGCCGTGCGCAATTTCTATTCCGTCTCGATCTCGGGGTATCACATCGCGGAAGCGGGTGCGAACCCGGTGACGCAGCTCGCTTTCACGCTCGCGAACGGCTTCACGATCGTCGAGTACTACCTCGCGCGCGGCATGCGGATCGATGATTTTGCGCCGAACCTGAGCTTCTTCTTCTCCAACGGGATGGATCCGGAGTACGCGGTGATCGGGCGCGTCGCGCGGCGCATCTGGGCGCGCGCGATGCGCGATCTCTACGTGGCGGGTCCGCGCAGCCAGATGTTGAAGTATCACATCCAGACCTCGGGGCGATCGCTGCACGCGCGCGAAATCCAGTTCAACGACATCCGCACGACCTTGCAGGCGCTCTACGCGCTCTTCGACAACTGCAATTCACTGCATACCAACGCCTACGATGAAGCGATCACGACGCCGACGGAAGAGTCCGTGCGCCGCGCGGTGGCGATCCAGCTCGTCATCAACCGCGAGCTCGGCCTCAACAAGACGCAGAACCCCTGGCAGGGGTCGTTCGCCATCGAACAGCTGACGGATCTCGTCGAGGAAGCGGTGTACCAGGAATTCGAGCACATCGCCGATCGCGGCGGCGTGCTCGGCGCGATGGAGACGATGTACCAGCGCGGCCGCATCCAGGAAGAGAGCCTCTACTACGAGCAGAAGAAGCACGACGGCACGCTGCCGATCGTCGGTGTGAACATGTTCCTGCCGGCGCACCGGTCGGCGGAAGAACTGCGCAACGCGGAACTCATCCGCTCGACGGACGAGGAGAAGCGCGACCAGGTGCGCAACGTGCGGGTCTTCCTCGACCGGCATCGCGGCGAAGCGAGCAGCGCGCTCGAGCGGCTGCAGCGCGTCGCCGCCGCCGGCGGCAACGTCTTCGGCGAATTGATGGAGTCCGTGAAGGTGGCATCGCTCGGCAGCATCAGCCACGCCCTCTACGAAGTCGGCGGCCAGTACCGCCGCAACATGTAGCGAAAAAGGGGACAGATTTATTTTCTCGAGTATCTGTGTGTCTGCACCAGAAATGCGAGAAAATAAATCTGTCCCCTTTTTCAGGTGCAGTCCCCGTTTTCAGGCGAGATCGGGTTCGCCGAGTGCTGCGAGGATGTCGGCGCGGCAGCGATCGCGCAGGCGGTTGGCGGAATGACGATCCGCACCCCCGGGCTGCAGCACTTCGATGAAATCGACGCTGATCGATCCGGGGACGGGCATTGCGCGATGAGCCGGCATGACCTCTCGCGCACCGCGGATCACGGCCGGCACCAGCGGCCAGTTCATCCGGGCCGCCGTCGAGAAGGCGCCGTTATGAAAGCGCAGCAGGCCCCGCTCGCGCGAAAACGTGCCCTCCGGAAAGAAGGCGAGAGCCTGTCCGCGTTCCGCCGCGCGCAGAACCCGGCGGGCGTCGAGCGCGCCCTTATGCCGGTCGTAACGTTCGACGAACTCCGAGCCGATGCGCCGCAGCAGCCAGTTCGCGAGCGGCACGGTATTCATCTCTTTCTTGATGACGAAGCTGAAGCGCGGCGGCAGCACGGCCATCATCACGACGCCGTCGATATAGCTCGTGTGATTGGCGACGACGATGCAGGGGCCCGCGGGCAGCCGCGCCTCGTTTAGAACCCGGCAGCGGACCGCGGAGACCCACAGGTAACTCCACGATGCGGCGCGCGCCGTCGCGCGGCGCGCGCCCATGCCTGGCGTGATCAGCACCAGGACCAGAGTCAGGATGGCGATGGCGAAGAAGGCCACCCAGCAGTAAACCCCGAAGACACGCTGCAGCGCGATTCTCACGGCTGCCGGAATCGCGTTCGGCGCCGGCCGCAGGAGGCTGTGTTCTGTGAACTGGTTCTCTTTATGTTAATAGCTCAAATGTTCTGTGAGACTAGTCACGCAAGGGGGGGTACCCCAAACGCATACTGCCGCGGCATTTTGCTGGATCGAAGTTTTATGTGCACGCGCGCCCCCCGGAACGGCCGGACGGCGCACCGAATTCCCGGGTGGGCGTCCGCCCTGGCGCCGACGGTACCCGCGGCGCTCCGCCTGCGTGCCGGATCCAATGGAGTCGCATGAGTTCAGCTGTGAAAAGCTCCCTGCACGTCCGGACGCGTGATCCCGCCAAGCTGCGCGCGCCGGAAAATACCGACCCGACCGTCAGCCGGTTCCTCGATGCCGTGTGGATGGAGCGTGGCCTGTCGGCCAATACGCTCGCCGCCTATCGGGCGGACCTGAGCGCGCTCGCGCGCTGGCTCGCGGAAAAGCAGATCCCGATCGCGCGCACGACGCGCAACGATCTCCTCGCATTCATCGCCTGGCGGGTGGAGAAGGGCGCGCGTCCGCGCTCGACCGCCCGGCAGCTTTCGAGTTTCCGCCGCTTCTTCCGTTATCTCGTCCGCGACGCGGGCCTGAAGGAAGATCCGACCACCCAGATCGCCATGCCCAAGATCGGCCGATCGCTGCCGAAGTCGCTCACGGAGGGCGAGGTTGAATCGCTCCTCAACGCGCCGCTCGTGACCGATCCGCTCGGTCACCGCGATCGCACGATGCTCGAAGTGCTGTACGCGACCGGGCTCAGGGTCACCGAGCTCGTGAACCTGCGCCACAACCAGGTCAATCTCAATCAGGGCGTGTTGCGCATCGTCGGCAAGGGCAATCGCGAGCGGCTCATTCCGCTCGGTGAGGAATCCGTACGCTGGCTGCAACAGTTTATAGCCGGGCCACGCTCCGAAATCCTGCTCGAGCGCCAGACCGATTTTCTTTTCCCGACGCGCCGCGGCGACAAGATGACCCGCCAGGCCTTCTGGCACATCATCAAACGCTACGCGCGCAAGGCCGGGATCGACAAGGATCTCTCGCCGCACACGCTCCGTCATGCCTTCGCGACGCACCTGCTCAATCACGGTGCGGACCTTCGAGTCGTGCAGATGCTGCTCGGTCATTCCGACCTCTCGACCACGCAGATCTACACGCACGTCGCCCGCGAACGCATGAAGGAACTGCATTCGCAGCATCATCCCCGCGGCTGACCAGGCTGCCGGCAGGCGCTCGCCTGCCTCGGGACGACACCCTCTGCTAGACTCCTGCCGCCCGCGCCCGGCGGATTCGGGCCATCGGGCCTCGAACCAACCGCGGCGGATCCGGTCGAACGGGCAGCCCGCCGGACCCTGGAGCCACATGCGATGTTCGCCTCACGCGCCCTGAACCTTCTGCTCATCGCCAGCTCGCTGGCGCTCACGGGATCGGCGTTCAGCGCGCCGGCGGAACCCGAGAAAGCCGCGGCCGACCCGCGTGTCGAGATCTCGAAGAAGATCCAGGGGAGCGAGCCCAAGGATTTTGCTCCGACCCCGGTGCCCGGCATCTTCGAGTACACGAAGGGCGCGGACGTCGGCTATGTGTCGGCGGACGGCAAGTACTATTTCGGCGGCGATCTCTACGAGATCGCGGGCCAGAACAATCTCACCGAAGAGCGTCGCGGAGGCCTGAGGGCGAAACTGCTCGCGAGCCTTTCCGAGAAGGACATGATCGTCTTCTCGCCGAAGGATCCGAAGTACACCATCACCGTGTTCACGGATCTCGATTGCCAGTATTGCCGCAAGCTCCACAGCGAGATCGCCGAGATCAACAAGCTCGGCATCAAGGTGCGCTATGCCGCCTATCCGCGCACCGGTCCCGGCACGGAATCCTGGTCGAAAGCGGAAGCCGTCTGGTGTTCGGCCAACCGGCCCGACGCGCTGACGAGAGCGAAGCAAGGCCAGCCGGTTGCCGGCAAGGCCTGCCCGGCGAATCCGGTCGCGAGGGAATTCGCGCTGGGCAATGCGCTCGGCGTCAACGGGACGCCGGGCATCGTGACATCCAGCGGCCGCTATATCGGCGGCTACGAGCCGCCCAGGCAGCTCCTCGAAGACATCAAGGCTTCGGATACCGCTTTCGCAGCCCGCTAGGGCGATTGCGACCGTTGCCGGTCAGCGCTCCAGGAGCGCCAGCTTGCCGGGCTTGCCTTCCCATTCCTTGGCATCGGCGGGCGCCTCGCCCATCTCGGTGATCACCGGCCATTGGCGGGAGAGCTCCGCGTTCAATTCCTTGAACTGCTCCTGGCCGGCCGGAATTTCTTCCTCGGAATAGATCGCCTCGACCGGGCACTCCGGCTCGCAGAGCGTGCAGTCGATGCACTCGTCCGGATCGATGACCAGGAAGTTCGGGCCCTCGTGGAAGCAGTCGACGGGGCAGACCTCCACGCAGTCCATGTACTTGCACTTGATACAGTTTTCGGTGACGACGAAGGTCATGATTCCACTCTGCAGACGTCCGGAACGGGCTCGCTGGATACTTGGTCGATACTGGGGGAACCGTATTCTGCCACAGGCCCGGGCGGCGCTGCGGGTCAGCCGATGGGGTCCCGGACGGGGGCCGGCCGGCGGTCGATCTCGGTGAAATGCGGACTTTCGCGGCCGGCGGCCCGGTCGCTGAAATACCGGCGCAGCGCGAAGTCGACGCTGGCAAAGGCGATCTCCGGCCACGGGACTTCCTCCTCGGTGACCAGCTTCACCTCAAGGCTCTCTTCCCCGACGCCGAAGTCCGGCGCGGCGAGCCGGGCCCGAAAGCTGATGTGAACCTGCTCGGCGTAAAGGACATTGACCACCGCGAGGAGTGTTCCGATTTCGACGCGCGCCAGCGCCTCTTCGAGCGATTCGCGCGCAGCCCCGGTGTGCAGCGACTCGCCGATCTCGAGAAAACCCGCGGGAATCGTCCAGTAGCCCCGCCGCGGTTCGATGGCGCGCTTGCAGAGGAGGATTCGTCCCTGCCACCCGGGCACGCAACCGACGACGATCTTGGGATTGCGGTAGTGGATGGTCCCGCAGGCGGTACAGACCGACCGGGGGCGGTTGTCGCCGTCCGGAACCCGAAGCGTGACCGGCTGTCCGCAGTGGCTGCAGAAATTCACTCGTGGTCCGTCCCGCAGATGCGGCCTGGGTAATGAGCTGGTGCCCGTGGCCCGAATCGAACGGGCATGTCCTTGCGGACGGCAGATTTTGAGTCTGCTGCGTCTACCAATTCCGCCACACGGGCCAGCCGGAAAGCGGGCTTCAGTATAGCCTTTGCTTGCGACCCTCTGGCACGGGTCCGCATCCATAAGCGACACATGCTACGGCTCACGCAAATCGACACGGACCCGGCACTCATCGAGCGCGCCCAGGCGGGGGAGCGCCAGGCGCTCGCGGAGATCTACCGTCGCTACGCGCCGGCCGCCCGCAACGTCGTGCACCGGCTGATCAACCGGCGCGGCGTCGCCGACGACCTGCACCAGGACACTTTTGTCGAGGTTCTGCAGCGGCTCGGGGAATTGCGCGACCACCGCGCGATCGGCGCCTGGATCCGCTCGATCGCCGTGAGCAAGTGCCTCATGCACCTGCGTTCGCCCTGGCACCGAAGCGCTGTCTGGCTTGACCAGGTGGCCGGCGGCTGGGACGTGCCGCAGGAGCTGGCCCGGTCGGATGAATATTCCGACGGCGCGGCAGGTCGCAAGCTCGATCGCGCGATGCGGCGCTTGCCGGCGACCGCGCGGGCCGTCGTCTGGTTACACGATGTCGAGGAGATGACCCACGAGGAGATCGGTCGCCTGTTCGGGCACACCGCGAGCTTCTCGAAGTCGCAACTGTTGCGCGCACACCGGCGCCTGCGCCGGCTCCTCGAAAACGATTCGGAGAAACTGTCATGCACCCAGATCTCGCAGAGCTTTTGATCCTGCGCGACGAGCCCGAGGCTCAGGGCGCGCTCGCCGAACACATCGCGGGCTGCGCGGCCTGCCGTGCGGAGCTCGAACGCCTCCAGCGCCTGCGAACGGCCATGCGCACGGCGCCCGATATGGCCGGCCGCGATCAATGGCCTGAAGTCAGCGCAAGGCTCGAAGGCCGACGGCCGTCTTCGGCCTTGCCGCGCCCGACCTGGCGTGTCGCCGGCACGCTCGCCGCGGTGATGGCGATCGCGGTCGGTCTTGCACTCTTCGACGGATCCACCCTGCAGGTCGAGAACCGTGGCGGCCAGGCACAGGTGCCGCAGTCCGGTTCGGGTCGCAATTCCGTTGCCGCCCTGATGCAGGAATCGCGACGGCTCGAATCGCTCCTGGCCGCGATGCCGGAGGAGCCGCGCGTCGCCCGGGCGACGACGGTGATGACGACCGCGGGTCTCGAAGACCGCATCGAGTGGGTCGATCTCGCGATTGGCGCGCGGGCGGCATCGAGCTCCGATGCGGCGACCGTCGAGCCGCTCTGGCGTCAGCGGGTCGACCTCATGAATTCCCTGGTGGCCGTGCGTTACGCAGAGGCCCGGACCACGAGTTACTAGCATTGGCGCAAGCGAGGTGTGCAAGCCATGAAGATTGTCAGTCATCGAAAGACCCGTGCGGCGCGCATCGTGCTCGCCGCGCTCATGGCGACGACCGGCTTCGCCGGCACGGCGCTCGCGACGGATGAGGGCGACGTGAAGAACCAGGAGCTCGAGCACAAGCTCGAGGCTGCGCGCGAGCGGCTCGAAAGTGCGGCGCAGGAAGTGGCGGAGCTGTCGCAGGAGCTGTCGGGCTCGGCCATGCACGACGCGATGTTCACGGAGATGTTCCCGGGCCGGCGCGCGATCCTCGGCGTCAACATCGGTTCGCGCGGCGACGTGCGGGTCGACGGCGTGTACATCACCGGCGTGACGCCCGGCGGCCCCGCAGATAAATCGGGCATCCGGTCGGGCGATGTGATCATCGCGCTCGACGGCAAGAAGCTGCTCACCGGCGCTGACGGCAATCCAAATGCGGAGCTGTTGCACCGCCTGCGCGAAGTCAAGCCGGGCGACAAGGTGAAAGTGCAGTACCTGCGCGACGGCAAGCCCGTGACCGCGGACGTCACGACGCGGGCCACGGACAACCGCATGTTCATCGGCAACGGCGCGGTGTTTCCCGTTCCGCCGGTCCCGCCCGTGCCTCCCGTGGCTCCGGTCCCGCCCACCTTCGATGTCATGTTCGATCCGGGCTTCGGCGACATGGAACTCGTGACGCTCACGCCGAAGCTCGGCTCGTACTTCGGCGCGGACAAGGGCGCGCTCGTCGTGCGCGCGCCGACGGCGGGCCTGAAGCTGGAAGAGGGCGATGTCATCACGGCGATCGACGGCCGCCAGCCGCAGTCGGGCGCGCACGCGCTGCGCATCCTGCGGTCGTATCAACCGGGCGAGAAGGTGAAGGTCGCCATCCTGCGTTCGCGCAAATCCCAGACGCTCGAAGTCACGATGCCGGAGCGCCCGGCGATGGGAACGCGCAGGTATTTCATCGGCGCACCGATCGAGGCGGCACCGGCGGCACCGGCGGCACCCGCGGCCGCAGCGGCGCCTGCAGCTCCGCCAGCACCGGCGGCTGCACCGGCGCCGCGTCCGGGCGAACGCCAATAGCCCGCCCGTAGTTCGGAGGTAGACTTGCGCCGGCCATGCGCCGCGCCGACTTTCACTACGACCTGCCGACCGAACTCATTGCCCAGGAACCGCCCGCCGAGCGCGGCGCGAGCCGGCTGCTGGTCGTCGAGGAGGGATTGCGCGATCGCCGCTTCAGCGACCTGCCCAAGTACCTGCGGGCCGGCGATCTCGTCGTCTTCAATGACACACGGGTCATCCCGGCGAGACTCTTCGCGCACAAGTCGACGGGCGGTCGGGTCGAGCTGCTGCTCGAGCGCTTGCTCGGCGGCCGGCGAGCCCTCGTGCAGGCGCGCGCCAGCAAAGGGTTGAACGCCGGCGCCGAGCTCACGCTCGAAGACGGCCGCACACTGCGCGTCGTCGATCGACGCGAAGCATTCTTCGAAGTGGAATTTCCGGACGATGCGCTCGCCTGTCTCGAAGCGGCCGGCCAGGTGCCGTTGCCACCCTACATCGAGCGCGCGCCGACGCTAGCGGATCGCGAACGCTACCAGACGGTTTTCGCGCGGCGCCCCGGCGCCGTTGCAGCGCCGACCGCCGGACTGCATTTCGATCGGACGTTGCTCGATCGGCTCGCCGCCCTCGGCGTAGAGGTCGGCTACCTCACGCTGCATGTCGGTGCCGGGACCTTCCAGCCGATGCGCGTGGACGATCTCGCAGAGCATCGCATGCATCCCGAGCACGTAGCCGTCAGCGCGGCACTCTGCGATCAGGTTGCCGCAGCCCGTGCGCGAGGCGGCCGTGTGGTCGCAATCGGTACCACCGCCGTGCGTGCCATCGAGGCGGCGGCCGGCGGCGGTGTGCTCGCTCCACTCGAAGGCGACACGCGCCTGTTCATCACGCCGGGCTACGAATTCCGCGTCGTGAATGCGCTGCTCACCAACTTTCACCTGCCCGAGTCGACGCTCCTGATGCTGGTTTGCGCCTTCGGCGGTTACGATGCGGTCATGGCCGCCTATCGTCATGCCGTTGCCGCCCGCTACCGTTTCTTCAGCTACGGCGACGCGATGCTCCTGCCGCGCCGCGCGGCGGCTGCGCGATGAACTTCGAACTCCTGGAGACTTGCGGCCGTGCACGCCGGGGCCGGCTCACCTTCGCGCGCGGCCGCGTGGAGACGCCCGCTTTCATGCCCGTTGGTACTTACGGCACGGTGAAAGCCATGACGGCCGAGGAACTGCGAGAGGCCGGCGCCGAGATCATCCTCGGCAATACGTTTCATCTCATGCTGCGGCCGGGCACGGAGATCGTGAAGCTGCACGGCGATCTGCATGACTTCATGCACTGGCAGGGACCGATGCTGACGGATTCCGGCGGGTTTCAGGTGTACAGCCTGCGCGACCTGCGCAAGCTCGGCGAGGAGGGCGTGCGCTTTCGCTCGCCGGTCGACGGGGCGGAAGTCCTGTTGACGCCGGAGCGCTCGATGCAGGTGCAGCGCGACCTCGGCGCCGATATCGCGATGATCTTCGATGAGTGCACTCCGTACCCGGTGTCGCTCGAGGATGCGCGTGACTCCATGCAGCTCTCGCTGGGCTGGGCGCGGCGCAGCTTCGATGCGTATTACGAGGGCACGCCGCCCGGCACGCTCTTTGGAATCATCCAGGGTGGCATATATACGGAGCTGCGCTCCGAGTCGCTTGCGGGCCTTGGCAAGATCGGCTTCGAGGGCTATGCCATCGGCGGGCTCGCGGTGGGCGAGAGCGAGGCGGAGCGCCTGGCCATGCTCGATCACATCGAACCGCAAATTCCGGCGGACCGGCCGCGCTACCTCATGGGTGTCGGCCGTCCCGAGGACATCGTCGAGGCGGTGCTCCGGGGCGTCGACCTGTTCGACTGCGTGATGCCGACGCGGCATGCACGGAACGGGCACCTTTTCACGAGCTTCGGCGTCATCAATATCCGTAACAGCGCCCATCAGCGCGACACCGGGCCCGTCGATCCGGCCTGTCACTGCTACACCTGCCGCAACTACAGCCGGGCCTACCTGCGCCACCTCGACCGCTGCAACGAGATTCTCGGCGCACGGCTCAATACGCTGCACAACCTGCACTACTACCTGAACCTGATGTCCGGCCTCCGGGCCGCGATCCTCGCCGGCGAGCTGGAAGCGTACACACGGCGCTTTTATGCGGCCCGGGCCTCATCGGGCGAGCCTTCCGACGGCGCTGTGGCATAATGCGCCGCCATTTTTAGGGGTCCCCCCTGATCCGAAGCACTTGAACAGAAGGGTCTGAAGCAATGGATTTCTTTATCGAAACTGCGAACGCGCAGGCCGCGGGCGGCGGCTCATCGGGTGGCGGTCTGCAAATGATCGTCTTCATGGGTCTCTTTTTCGTGGTGTTCTATTTCCTGCTCATCCGCCCCCAGAACAAGCGCGCCAAGGAACACAAGGCCATGCTGGCCGCGCTCGCGGTCGGCAACGAAGTCGTCACGACCGGCGGCATCCTCGGCAAGGTCACCGAGGTCAACGAGAATTTCGTCTCGATCGAAATCGCGAGCGGCGTCGTCATCAAGGTACAGAGGTCGCAGGTCTCGGGCCTGATGCCGAGCGGCACGATCAAGAGTGCCTGACGCCACATCAAGGTTTTAAGAGAGACGTAAGCGGATGACCGATTTCCCCCGGTGGAGGTACTGGCTTGTCGGTGGACTGACGCTGCTCGGCCTGCTGTTCGCGCTGCCGAACGTCTTCGGCGAGGACAAGGCGCTGCAGATCGCGCTCGTCGGGCGCGACAAGCCCGCGTGCACGGCCGAGTGCGTCAAGTCGATCGAAGGCGTGCTCACCGCGAAAGGCGTCAGGTTCCTGCGCACCGAGATCGTGAACGGCGAGGCGGTCGTCCGCTTTCCCTCGAACGACGAGCAGCTGAAGGCGCGCGATGTCATCAAGGAACTCTCCGCGCTTTACAACTACGGCCTGACGAGCGCGCCGCGCACGCCGCGGTGGATGCAGGCGATGGGCCTGAAGCCCATGAAGCTCGGTCTCGATCTTCGCGGCGGCTCGTACCTCGTCTACCAGGTCGACATCCAGGGCGCCGTCAAGCAGCTGGAAGCGGCCATCGAGCAGGAACTGCGGCGGAGCCTGCGCGAGGAGAAGATCCAGTTCGTCGACATCGTCCTCATCCGCGACGCCCAGGCGCAGGGCGAATCGCTCAAGATCACGCTCCGCGACGCTGCCAACCTCGCTGCCGCGCGCAAAATCGTCGAGAAGGCGAACGTCAAGCTCGCGATCACGGTGGATGCGAACCCCGCGGCGCCGACGATCCTCGCGCGCGTCACCGAGGAAATGGCACGCGAGCGCGCGGATTACGCCATCGACCAGAACCTGACGACCCTGCGCAATCGCATCAACGAGCTGGGCGTTTCCGAGCCCGTGATCCAGCGCCAGGGACGCGACCGGATCGTCGTGCAGCTGCCGGGCGTTGACGATCCGACCGACGCGAAGCTGCTGCTCGGCAGCACCGCGACACTCGAGTTCCGGCTCGTCGACGAGGTCAACAATCCCGAGGATGCGCGCCGCACCGGCGTCGCGCCGGTCGGCTCCAAGCTCTATGTCCTGCGCGAGAGCGGCGGGCCGATTCTCCTCAAGCGCGAGGTCATTGCGACCGGCGATCAGCTGGTCGACGCGCAGTACGTCCTGCAGCAGGAAGGCCCGGCGGTGAGCGTGAAGCTCGACAGCCGCGGCGGCCGGCGCATGGGCGAAACGACGCGCACCAATATCGGCCACCGCATGGGGGTCGTGTTCATCGAGAAGCTGCGCGAGGAAAAGACCGTCGAGGGCAAGCAGATCTTCGTCGACCGGACCAAGGAAGACGTGATCAACGCCGCGACCATCCAGGGCCTGTTCTCGAACCAGTTCCAGATCACCGGGCTCTCGGCGAACGAGGGTCCTGAACTTGCAAGGCTGTTGCGCGCCGGCGCGCTGGCCGCGCCGCTGTACCTCGTCGAAGAGCGCACCATCGGCCCGACGCTCGGCGAGAAGAACATCGAGCGCGGCGTCGACGCGATGATCTACGGCATGCTGACGATCTTCACGTTCATGGCGATCTACTACCGGGTGTTCGGCTGGGTCGCGAACCTGGTGCTGTTCTCGAACGTCGTACTGCTGACGGCGCTGCTTTCGCTCATGAACGCGGTGCTGACCCTGCCCGGCATCGGCGGCATCGTGCTCACCGTCGGCATGGCGGTCGACGCGAACATCCTGATCTACGAACGGATCCGCGAGGAACTGCGCGCCGGGGTCACGCCGCGCGCGGCGATCGACAAGGGCTTCGACCGTGCCTTTACCGCGATCGCGGATTCGAACGTCACGACCCTGATCGCGGGCGTCGTGCTCTGGGCCTTCGGCAGCGGCCCCGTGCGCGGCTTTGCCGTCGTGCTGACGCTCGGCATCCTGACCTCGCTCTTCACCGCGGTGGTCGGCAGCCGCGTCGTCGTGCATCTCATCTATACCCGGCGCCGCGAAATCGGCCGGCTGTCGATCTGACGGGGCATCCATGGAATTTTTCAAGAAGGTCCCGACGCTCCACTTCATGCGCCTCAGGCGGCGCTGGTACGGGCTGTCGCTCCTCATGGTGCTCGCGACGGTCGTATCCCTCATCGTGCACGGGCTGCACCTTTCCATCGACTTCACCGGCGGCGTCGAGGTCGAGCTCAGCTTCAGCGCGCCGGCCAACGTCGAGCAGATCCAGTCGACCCTCGTTGCGAGCGGATTCAAGGAACCGCAGGTCCAGCTGGTCGACTCGGTGCGCGACGTTCTGGTGCGCCTGCCGCCACAGGGCGAGACCGTCAAGGGCACGGAGGTCGGCAAGCGCATCGAAACGGCGCTCGCCGCGATCGATCCGAAGGTCCGGATGCACCGGGCGGATTCGGTCGGGTCGCAGGTCGGCCGCGAACTTGCGGAGAACGGTGCGCTCGCCCTCGTATTCACGTTCCTGCTGATCGGCCTCTACGTATCGATCCGCTTTCACACCTGGCGGCTCGGCACGGGCGCCGTCGTCGCCTCGATGCATAACCCCATCGTGGTGATCGGCTTCTTCTCCGTCACCGGGCTCACCTTCGACCTGCCCGCGCTCGCCGCGGTGCTCGCCGTCATCGGCCACTCGCTGAACGACACCGTCGTCGTGTTCGACCGGATCCGCGAGAACTTCGAACGCTCGCGGCGCGCCGCGTCCGCGGACCTCATCGACGCGGCGATCAACCAGACGCTGTCGCGAACCGTGATCACGAGCGGCGCGACCTTCGTCGTCGTGCTGATGCTGCTGCTGTTCGGCGGCGAGGCCCTGCGCGGTTTCTCCGTGGCGCTGCTCGTCGGCATCGTGGTCGTCACCTACTCTTCGATCTACGTTGCCAGCTCGCTGGCGCTCGACATGGGCTTGACCGGCAATGATCTCTTCCCGCAGCGCAAGTCCGCCGACGAACTCGACAAGATGCCCTGAGATGGCGGGCCGCGGGCGAGGTCGCTGACCGCCATGGAACTGCTGTTCGACGTCCACGCCTGGATCGCCTTCTTCACGCTGGCGGCGCTCGAGATCGTGCTCGGCGTCGACAACATCATCGTGCTGTCGGTGCTGGTGAGCCGCCTGCCGAAGGACCGGCAGCCGAATGCGCGCCGCTTCGGCCTCGCGCTCGCGATGCTGACCCGCATCGCGCTGCTCTTTTCGATCACCTGGCTCACGCGGCTCACGACGCCGCTCTTCGAGACGTTCGACCGGCAGATATCGGCACGCGACCTCGTGCTGTTCGCGGGCGGGCTGTTCCTGCTCGCCAAGGCCGTGAGCGAGATCCACGCGACCTTCGAGGGCTCCGGGCACAAGCAGCCGTCGTCCCTCCATAGCGGCTTTGTTGCCGTGATCGTGCAGATCGCGCTCATCGACATCGTGTTCTCGCTCGATTCGGTGTTCACGGCCGTCGGGCTCTCGAACCAGCTGCCGATCATGGTCGCCGCCATCGTCGCGTCGGTCATCGTGATGATGTGGCTCGCGGGACCGCTCAACGATTTCATCGAAAAATATCCGACCATCAAGATCATCGCGCTCGCCTTCCTGATCCTCGTCGGGGTGCTCCTCATGGCCGAGGGAGCGGACTATCACATCGAGCGCGGCTACCTCTATTTCGCGATGGCCTTCTCCGTGGTCGTCGAAATGCTGAACATAAAGCTGCGCCGCCTGTTGAACGGACGCGCCAGCCGGCGCGAGGATTCCGAGGAAAAGGACTGACGGGCGGCTTGCCTCCGGCGGGCCTTGCGCCTAGTCTCAGCGCCTTCCGCGCTCACGCGCGCCCGGGGTGAAGGGGGAGACTCATGGCCAATGGCCAGCTGTTCGCAAAAAAATCCGTAGAACAAATCCAGGCGGAATTCAGCTCCGGGGAGCTGAAACGCACGCTGACCGCGACCAATCTCACGAGCCTTGGCATCGGCGCCATCATCGGCGCCGGCATCTTCGTCCTGACGGGCAACGCCGCCGCGAACTTCGCGGGCCCGGGCGTGATGCTCTCCTTCGTTATCGCCGGCGCCTGCTGCGTTTTCGCGGCCCTGTGCTACGCGGAGCTCGCCTCGACGATGCCGGTCTGCGGCTCGGCGTACTCGTACTCCTACGTCACCATGGGCGAGGTCTTCGCCTGGATCATGGGCTGGCTGCTGCTCCTCGAATACGGCGTCGCGGCGTCGACCGTGGCGTCCGGCTGGACCGGCTACGTGATTTCGCTGCTCTCGGACTTTGGTGTGCACTTCAACACCAGCGTCACGCAGTCAACGCTGAGGTTGCAGGACGGCGTGCTGCAGACCGGCCACGGCTTCAATCTCATCGGCGCCATCGGCATCCTGGCCGTGACCTCGCTCCTCGTCATCGGCGTGAAGGAATCGGCGACGGTGAACAACGTCATCGTCGCCATCAAGCTCTCGGTGCTGCTCGCGTTCATCGCGGTCGGCGTCTTCTATGTGAGCTCGGACAACTGGCACCCCTTCATCCCGGCGAACGAGGGCGGATTCAAGTACGGCTTCCAGGGTGTGCTGCGCGCAGCCTCGATCATCTTCTTCGCATACGTCGGCTTCGAAGCGGTGTCGACCGCTGCCAGCGAAGCGAAGAATCCGCAGAAGGACCTGCCGATCGGCATCCTCGGGTCGCTCATCATCTGCACCGTGCTCTACATGGCGGTAGCGGCCGTGATGACCGGCGTCGTTCCGTACAAGGAACTCGCGGGCGGCGCGCCGATCGCGATCGCGATCGACCGGATGAATCCGCAATGGGCCGTCATCCACTGGGGACTCACCGACAATGGACAGCTGAACCTGCTCGCGTTCCTGATCAAGATCGGGGCGTTCACCGGGCTCTCGTCGGTGATGCTGGTGCTGATGTACGCGCAGACGCGCGTCTTCTACCAGATGGCGAAGGACGGCCTGCTGCCGGATGTGTTCTCGAAGGTGAACCAGCGGTTCAAGACGCCCGCGGCCGGCACGATCCTGCTCGGCGTCGTGATCGCCTTCGCCGCCGCCACGTTGCCGCTCGACGTCCTCAATGACCTCGTGAGCCTCGGTACGGCCGTCGCATTTTCGATCGTGTGCATGAGCGTGCTGTACCTGCGCCATCGCCACCCGAACATGAAGCGTCCCTTCGAGGTCCCGTGGTACCCGGTGACGCCAATCCTCGGCATCATCTCGTGCCTGCTCCTGATGATGGGACCGATCCTGACGGACATCCTGTCGAAGGCGCTCAACTACGACATCATGGGTCACCTCATCGGTGCCCCGGGTGAGGTCAACAAGGATCCGATCGCGCTCTGGATCCTCGTCGGATACTTCGCGCTCGGAACGCTGGTGTATTTCGGCTACGGCTACCGGCACTCGAAGCAACGAGCGAATTGACAGGGAAAAGGGGACATTCCTGATTTCGCGGTCTGCGAAGTCAGGAATGTCCCCCTTTCGTTTCAGCTGTTGCGCAGTTCTTCGGGAACGTGCGGCGCGAGCGCCGCCACCAGTGCGGCATGCACCTTCGGGTTGCCGCAGATGATGTTGCCGCCCTGCGTGTACTCGTTGCCGCCGAGATTCGTCACGAGGCCGCCCGCCTCGGTGATGATGAGCGTGCCGGCGGCTGTGTCCCACGGCGCAAGGCCGATCTCCCAGAAGCCGTCGAGCCGCCCGGCCGCGACGTAGGCGAGGTCGAGTGAAGCCGAGCCCGGGCGGCGCACGCCCGCGGCCGTCGTCATGACGACGCGCATCATCGCGATATAGGGCTCGAGCCACTTGGCATTCGCCCGGTAGGGGAAGCCCGTGCCGATGAGCGAGCCCTCCAGCTCCTTCTGCTTGCTCACGCGGATCTTGCGGCCCTCGAGCTGGGCGCCTTCCCCGCGCGATGCGGTGAAGAACTCCTGGCGCAGCGGGTCGTAGACGACCGCGTGTTCGAGCCGCCCGCGACGTTCGAACGCGATCGACACCGCGAACACGGGATTGCCGTGCAGGAAATTCGTGGTGCCGTCGAGCGGGTCGATGATCCAGAGGTTCTCGTCGCGTCCGCTGCGGCCGCTTTCCTCCGCCAGGATGGCGTGTTCCGGATACATCCGGTGGATGGTCGTGATGATGTCCTGCTCGGCCGCGCGGTCGATGTCCGTGACGAAGTCGTTCCGCCCCTTGCTCGAGACGTCCAGGCTGTCGAGGCGGGACAGGCTTTTCACGATCAGGTCGCCGGCGCGACGCGCCGCTTTGACCGCAATGTTCAGGATCGGCTGCATGGATGACGCTTGCTGCACGAAAAGGGGGTGCGAAGGCGGGGCGATTCCCCGGGCGGGGCGCTAGAATAACAAAGAAGCACCGCCGCCGCCGTCGAACACTCCTCCGCCGGCGCCGATCGGCTTCACTGAGCGCATGAATTGCCCTGTCCGCATCGTTCTCGTCGAACCGAGCCACCCCGGCAATATCGGGGCGGTGGCGCGCGCCATGAAGAACATGGGCTGCGAGGAGCTCTGGCTCGTGCGGCCTAAACAGTTCCCGGACCCGGAGGCGAGCGCCAGGGCCGCGGGTGCGACCGATGTTCTCGATGCTGCGCGCGTTGTCGGCAGCATCGACGAAGCCATCGCCGACTGCAGGTACATCGCGGCCACGACCTCGCGTCCCCGGATCCACAACTGGACCGTACTGACGCCGCGCGACCTTGCGCAGCAGATCGTTGCCTGCGAGGGGTGCGCGAAAGCGGCGGTGTTGTTCGGCTCCGAGCGCTTCGGCCTCGAGAATGACGCGCTTCAGCATTGCCGTACGCTCGTGAAGATTCCGGTGAATCCCGCCTA
The DNA here is from genome assembly GCA_035644395.1 of Steroidobacteraceae bacterium. Lineage (GTDB taxonomy): Bacteria > Pseudomonadota > Gammaproteobacteria > Steroidobacterales > Steroidobacteraceae > JBGPLJ01. The sequence continues at coordinate 18,273 of DASQOR010000088.1, read as the reverse complement.
CGAATCGCTCAATCTCGCGATGGCCGTGCAGATCGTGTGCTACGAAATCCTCCTCGCACGCACCGCGCCCGCCACGACCACACAGCAGGAAACGCCGCCGGTGACCGCAGAGGAGCTCGAACGCTTCTATGCGCAGCTCGCCGAAGTCATGGATGAAGCGGACTTCCACGATCGCACCGGCCGCGGTCACCTGATGACGCGGATCCGGAGAATCTTCAATCGCACGGCGCTCGATCAGAACGAACTCAACATCCTCCGCGGCATCCTCACAGCCGTGCAGGGGCGGCGGCGCGCGGCGGGTTCCGGCAGGAAGGTGTCGTGAAGCAGCCCTGCGTCTACATGGACAACGCGGCGACCACGCCGGTCGATCCGCGCGTGGCGGCCGCCATGGCCGAGTGCCTGACGGCGGACGGCTGCTTCGCCAATCCATCCTCGACCGGTCACGCGCCCGGCAACGCCGCCCGCGCGCGAGTGGAAAAGGCGCGCGGCCAGGTTGCGAAACTCATCGGCGCGGAGCCCGCGGCTATCGTCTGGACCTCCGGCGCGACGGAATCGGACAATCTCGCGATCTTCGGCGTCGCCCGCGCGCAGCGCGAGCGCGGCAAGCACCTCGTGACCGCACGCACCGAGCACAAGGCCGTGCTCGATCCTTGTAAGCAGCTCGAGAAGGAAGGCTTCGACGTCAGCTATCTCAAGCCCGGCGACGACGGCATCGTGACGCCCGAAGCCGTGGTGGCGGCGTTGCGTCCGGACACACTGCTCGTGTCGCTGATGCACGCGAACAACGAGATCGGCGTGATCCAGGACGTGGGCAGCATCGGCAAGATCTGCCGCGAACGCGGCGTGCTGCTGCACGTCGATGGGGCGCAGAGCGCCGGCAAGGCGCGCATCGACGTTGCGGAGCAATGCATCGACTTGTTGTCGCTGACCGCGCACAAGATCTATGGACCGAAGGGTATCGGTGCGCTGTACGTGCGCCGCCAGCCGCGACCGCTGATGCTGCCGCTGATCTTCGGCGGCGGCCAGGAATCGGGCCTGAGGTCTGGCACCTTGCCGACGCACCAGATCGTCGGCATGGGCGTCGCCTATGAAATCGCTGCGCGTGACCTCGATGCCGACGCCGAGCGCCTCGCCGGGTTGCGGGCACGGCTGTGGGCGGGACTAAGGAAGCTCGGTTCGGTGCATCTCAATGGCCACCCGGAGAAACGGGTCGCGGGAGTCCTTAACGTCTCATTCGAAGGCGTTGAAGGGGAGAGCCTGCTCTTTTCGCTCCCGGGTCTCGCGGTGTCGACGGGCTCCGCCTGCACGTCGGCAAGCCAGGAGGCATCGTATGTGCTGCGGGCGCTTGGCCGGAGCGATCAGCTGGCGCAAAGCTCCCTGCGGTTCAGTCTCGGCCGATTTTCAACCGAGGCCGATGTCGACTACGCCGTCACGGCGGTGACGGAAGCGGTTCAGCGCCTGCGCGGCCTCGCCCCCGCGCCAGCCAGGGCTTGAGGCCGTGCGTGCGCTCGATTACAGCCCGCTGGTGGAGAGCCATTTTGCCAACCCGGTCGGGGTCGGGGGATGGCCGGAAGGCGCGGCTGCCGCGGTTGGGGAGGCGGGGAGCGAAGTATTGGGGACGCGCGTGCGCTTTGCGCTCGCAATCGCCGACGGCGCTGTGACGGAAGCACGTTTCCAGGCGTTCGGCTGTCCGCATACTATCGCCGCCGCTTCCTGGCTGACCGAGCATCTCAGGGGCCAACCCCTTGATCGGGCCCCGCCGATGCCGATATTGGAGCTGGCGCGCCTGCTCGAGGTGCCGACGGAGAAACTGGGTCGATTGCTGGTGGTCGAAGACGCGCTGCACGCCGCCCTGGCGCAGGCGCAAGCGAGAAAGGTCTGATTCGATGGCAATTACGCTGACAGCCGCAGCCGCAACGCGCGTCCAGAGCTTCATGGAAGCCCGGGGCAGGGGCGTGGGCCTGCGCCTTGCGGTGAAGAAGACCGGCTGCTCCGGCTTTGCCTACGTCGTGAACTACGCGGACGGCGTCGACCGGGACGACCAGGTATTTGAGCACCGGGGCGTCAAGGTGATCGTCGATCGGGAGAGCCTGCGCTACGTCGATGGCACCGAAATCGACTTCGTGAAGCAGGGGCTGAACGAGGCTTTCCGGTTCCGCAACCCCAATATCAAGGGCGAATGCGGCTGCGGCGAGAGCTTCAACGTCTGACGCCCGCCCGGGCGGCAAAAAACCTTACCGTTCCGGCACTTCCGTGCCGTCCCGTCATTGCTAGGGGTGGGGTCCGAAGGTACACTTCCCCGCCCAAAAATGACTTGAGGTTCAAGCAGATGGCCCTGGAGCGAACTCTTTCCATCGTGAAGCCCGACGGCGTCGCCAAGGACCTGATCGGCGAGGTATACCGCCGTTTCGAAAAGGCGGGACTCAAAATCGTCGCCGCGCGCATGATGCGGCTCAGCCAGGCGGAAGCCGAAGCCTTTTACGCGGTCCACAAAGAGCGACCCTTCTACAAGGATCTCGTGCGCTACATGACCTCAGGCCCGGTGATCGTGCAGGTCCTCGAAGGCGACAACGCCGTCGCGCGCAACCGCGATCTCATGGGCGCCACCGATCCGAAGAAGGCTGCAGCCGGCACGATCCGCGCCGACCTCGCTGCAAGCATCGAGCAGAACGTGGTGCACGGCTCGGATGCCGCGGACACCGCGGCGCGCGAAATCCGCTTCTTCTTCCGCGACATCGAAATCTGCCCGCGCTGAGGGCCCGAGCATGTCCGCTTCCGCCACGCCGTCACGCACGAATCTGCTCGGGCTCGCCCGGGAGGACTTCGAGCGTTTCATGGCCGGGCTCGGCGAGAAGCCGTACCGCGCGCGCCAGCTCATGAAGTGGATCTACAAGCAGGGCGTCGCCGACTTCGAGGCCATGACCGACCTTGGCAAGGCGCTGCGGGCAAAGCTCGCCGATGAGGCCGCGGTCTGCGTGCCCGAGATCGTGACGACCCAGGTTGCAGGCGACGGCACGCGCAAGTGGATGCTGAGGGTCGACGAGGCGCCGCGCGGCGACCGCCTCATCGATCAAGGCATCGAAATGGTCTACATCCCGGAGACCGACCGCGGCACGCTCTGCATCTCGAGCCAGGTCGGCTGCGCGCTCGACTGCACCTTCTGCTCGACCGGCCAGCAGGGTTTCAACCGAAACTTGAGCGCCTCGGAGATTGTCGGCCAGGTGTGGCTCGCGAATCGCGAGCTCGGCTTCGTGCCGGGCGGCGACCGGATCATCACCAATGTCGTCTTCATGGGCATGGGCGAGCCGCTCGCCAACTACCGCAACGTACTCATTGCCGCCCGCATCCTGATGGACGATTTCGGCTTCGACCTCTCGCGCCGGCGCGTGACGTTGTCGACGTCGGGACTCGTGCCGCAGATGCGCCGCCTCGCCGAGGATTCGAATCTCGCGCTCGCCGTGTCGCTGCACGCTCCGAACGACCGCCTGCGCGACACCCTTGTACCGATCAACCGCAAGCATCCGATCGCGGAATTGCTCGACGCCTGCTGGCATTACATCGACGAGCAGAACGGGCGCAGCGTGACCTTCGAGTACGTCATGCTCGACGGCGTGAACGATTCCGAAGCCCTGGCGCTCGAACTCGTCGACCTCCTGCGCGGGCATCCCGCCAAGGTGAACCTGATTCCGTTCAATCCCTTCCCCGGCACGCAGTACCGCTGCTCGCCGCCGGAAGTGATCGAACGTTTCCGGGACCTCCTCAATCGACACGGGGTCATCGCGACGACGCGCAAGACGCGCGGCCGCGATATCGACGCCGCCTGCGGCCAGCTTGCGGGGCGGGTTCATGACCGCACGATCGTGCGCCTCGGTCGAAAACTCGTGTCCATCGTCGCGGAGGCCTGAGTGATGCGTGCCGTTTCGATCTGCGGGGCGATGGTTCTGACGGCCAGCGTGCTTGTGGCGGGCTGTGGCCCGTCGCAGCTCGAGCGGGACGCGGTCGATCCGAACACGCTCTCCGAAACCAACGCGGCCTCCTACAACGTTTCGCTCGGCCTCACCTACCTGCAGCAGGGCAAGATCGAGCTCGCCCAGGACAAGCTCGAACGGGCTCTTTCGCAGAATCCGCGCGATCCTACGGTGCACACCGCCGTGGCACTCCTCTACGACCGCATCGGCGAGGACCACAAGGCGGAGCAGCACTTTCGCACGGCGCTGAAGATGAAGCCGAATGACCCGTCGGTGCAGAACTACTACGGCGTCTTCCTCTGCAAGCGCAAACGCTACGAGGAAGGCGAGAAAGTCCTGCTGAAGGCCGCGGCCAGCCCGCTCTACCAGACACCCGAGGTCGCCGTGAACAACGTCGGCGTGTGCGAGCGCAACGCCGGGCATCTCGACGTCGCGGAACAGTACTTTCGCAAGGCAACGGACTTGCGGCCGCAGTTCGCCGAAGGCTGGCTGCAGCTCGCCGAGGTCAGCTACCTGCGCAAGAATTACAGCGTCGCGCGCGACTACCTGCAGCACCACCTGAGCCTCACGCGCACCTCCGCGTCCGCCTTGTGGCTCGCCCTGCGCATCGAGCGGGCAGTCGGGAACACGAAGCAGGTGGAAGCCTACGCGCGGCGGCTCAAGACGGAATTCCCGAATGCCGAGGAAACGCGCCAGCTCATGGAGCAGGAGCGCAAGAGCGGATGAGCGGGCCGGCCGACAAAACGGCCGCGTCCTCCGTCGGTGAGCGTTTGAGGGCGGCCCGGGAACGGCAGGGGCTGACGCTACAGAAGATGAGCGAGGACCTGCATCTCGATCTGCCGGTGATCGAGGCGATGGAGGAAGATCGCTTTCGAATGCTGGGCGCGCCCGTGTATGCGCGCGGACACCTGCGCAAGTACGCGCAGCTGCTCGGGCTCGAGGTCGGCGCTGTGCTCGAAGCCTACGAAGCCGCGCACACCGGCCCGGTCGCGCCGAGTCTCGTGCCGGCATCGACGGAACATCCGGCGCTGCCGCCCGATCGCAGCCCGGCCAGCGTCCTGTGGATACGGACGGCGGCGACTCTCGGCGTGCTGGCCCTCATCGCGGCAGGAGTCTGGTGGTATCTCGGCAAGCAGCGCGCCGAACCGGAATCGGCCGGCGCCGCGAGCCCAGTGACAGCAAACGAAGTTGAAGCGAACTCTGAAACCATGAATGCAACGGTTCCGGTGCCAGTGCCCGCGGTGAGCGCACCGCCCGCGGTCCGCCCGCCCGCGGTGCCTCCTCGCGCGACGACGAAGCCGGCGGTTGCGCGGACCTTGGCGCCCGATGACAGGGCCACCGGGGACGCAGGCGAGGCGAGATTGCGGCTGCGGTTCCTGTCGGAGTCCTGGGCGGAAATCTACGATGCCACCGGCACGCGGCTGCTCTTCGATCAACGTGCTGCGAACACGACGCGCACGGTTGTCGGTGTACCGCCGTTTCGGGTGCTGCTTGGAAATTCCGCCGGTGTTGAACTTTCGATCAATGGCCGCCCGGTCACGGTTCCGGACCAGGCTCGCTACGGCGCGACCGCGCGCTTTCGGGTGATGCCCGGCGGCTCGGCGCTCGCTTCCTGGGGTGCCCAATGACGAATGCGACGACGAACGATCCCGTCGCCCCGCTCGAGGGCATGAAGGATGTCCTGCCGGAGGACGTCGGCTACTGGCAGCGCCTCGAGCGCACGGCGGCGGAGTTGTTCGCGGGCTACGGCTATCGCGAGATGCGCGTGCCGGTGGTCGAGCAGACCGCGCTCTTCCGGCGTTCGATCGGCGAATTCACCGATATCGTCGAGAAAGAGATGTTCACGTTCGCCGACCGCGACGGGCATACGCAGCTCACGCTGCGGCCGGAGGCGACTGCGGGCGTCATCCGCGCCATGATCCATCACGGGCTCCTGCACAATCAGAAGCAGCGCGTGTGGACCTCGGGTCCGATGTTCCGCGGCGAGCGGCCGCAGAAGGGCCGCTACCGGCAATTCCAGCAGATCGACGTCGAGGCTTTCGGCCATGAAGGCCCGGACGTCGATGCGGAGGTCATCCTGCTGGGTGCGCGACTGTGGCAGCGCCTCGGGATCGCGGGCCTCAAGCTCGAGATCAACTCGCTCGGCACGCCGGAATCGCGTCGCAGCTATCGTGAACGTCTGGTCGAATATTTCGGCGCGCATCGCGACGAGCTCGACGCGGACAGCCAGCGGCGCCTCGGCGGCAACCCGCTGCGGATTCTCGACAGCAAGAACCCGGCCATGCAGAAAATCATCGCGGGCGCGCCACGGCTTGCCGATTCCCTCGACCCCGAGTCGCGTGCGCACTTCGAACAGCTGCTGTCACTGCTCACGGGCGCCGGCCTCAAGTGGGAGATCAACCCGCGCCTGGTGCGCGGACTCGACTACTACACGCGGACGGTCTTCGAGTGGACGACGGATCTCCTCGGTTCGCAGAGCTCGGTCTGCTCCGGCGGCCGCTACGACGGCCTCGTCGAGCATCTCGGTGGCGCGCCGACACCCGGGATCGGCTGGGCGCTCGGCGAGGAGCGCGTCGTCCTCGTCATGAAGGAACTCGGCCTGCCGGGCGACGTCATAGGGCCGCAGGTTTATTGCGTCGTCGTCGGGGAGGCGGCGGGACAGGCCGCCATGTTTCTGTGTGAGCGCTTGCGCGACGCGCACCCCGGCCTCAGGATCGAACTCAATCTGGGCGGGGGCAATTTCAAGACGCAGTTCCGGCGTGCCGATCGCAGCGGCGCTGCGGTCGCCCTCGTCCTGGGCGACGACGAGGCGAGCCGCGGCACCGTGGCGATCCGTTCGCTCAGAACCGAAGGGCCGCAGGTCGAGTGCGCCCAGGCGGAACTTGCACAACGTTTGCTGGAATGGCTGCCGGCGCTCGCGACCAGCGCGCGGCCGGGATGATTGATTGGATCATTGATTGGATTTCCGGAAGGGTCAGGAGAAATCGTGGACGTTTACAAGTCGGAAAAAGAACAGTGGGAAGACGTCAAGCGCTGGTTTCGCGAGAACGGTGCCTGGATCGTCGCCGGTGTCGTGCTCGGCGCGGGCGGCCTCTACGGCTATCGATACTGGCAGGCGCGCGAGGATTCGCAGTCGATCGAAGCCCACGTGCACTATGGCAACGTGCTGAATGCACTCTACGCCGGCAAGAAAGACGAGGCGCTCAAGGAAATCGCGCTGCTCGATGACGAGTACGGCCGCACACCCTATGCGGATCAGGCGCGGTTGCGACTTGCGGCATGGTTCGTCGACAGCGGCAAGCTCTCCGATGCGGTAGCACCGCTCACCCGGATCATGGACGAGTCCCGCGACGACGGACTCCGCCTGGTCGCGCGGCTGCGCCTCGCGCGGGTGCTCGCCGAACAGGGCAAGCCGGACGAGGCCCTGCGGCTCATCGATGGGGCCGGGCCATCCGCATTTGACCCGCGCTTTGAGGAAACACGCGGCGATATCCTGATCGTCAAGGGCGACCGCGCCGGGGCGCTCGCGGCCTACGAGCGCGCCGCTGCGTCGACGGTGCCGGCGATCGTCAATGACGAGCTGCTGAAGCTCAAGATCGCTGACCTTGCCGACGTCGCGAAGCCCGCGGCCGCGGCCAATGTCGCGAAGGAATCCAGTCCATGAAGAAGATCCTGGCCGCGGGTCTCGCGCTCGTCGGCGTCCTCGGCATCGGCGCCTGTTCGAACGACAAGAAGATCGATCCGCCCGCGGAGCTCGTCGACTTCGTGCCGCGCGTCAAGATAGAGAAAGTGTGGAGCGAATCGATCGGCGGCGGGGAGAAGGGCCTGCGCCTCGGCCTGTCGCCGGCCGTTGCCGGCACCAGAGCATTCGCGGCCTCGCATGGCGGCAACGTCATCGCCGTGGACGTCACCAACGGACACGACCTGTGGCACATCGACACCAAACGGCCGTTGTCGGCCGGCCCCGGCGTCGGCGGGGACCTCGTGGTTGTCGGTTCCGAAAAGGGCGACGTGATCGCGCTCAAGGCAGAGAACGGGGCGGAACTCTGGCGGGTGAAGGTCGGCGGCGAGCTGCTGTCGGCGCCCGCCATCGGCGACAACGTTGTCGTGATCCGCACGGTCGACGGGCACCTCCGGGGGCTCGCGGGCACCGACGGCCATGAACTCTGGGTGGTCGACCAGGCCGTGCCGCGCCTGTCGTTGCGCGGAGCCGCGCCACCGGTTCTCGTCGGGGAAAAAGTCATTTGCGGGTTCGACAACGGCAAGGTGGTCGCCGTGAACTTGCGGACGGGCGACGTGCTCTGGGAAAACGCGGTCGCGCCGGCCAAGGGCCGCACGGAGCTCGAGCGGCTCGTCGATATCGATGCGGCGGTCGAGGTCGCCGATCAGGATGTGTTCGTGGTCGGATTCCAGGGGCGCGCCGCGATGCTCGCGCTCGACTCCGGCCAGATCTGGTGGGCACGCGATGCCTCGAGCTATCGCGGGCTCGCGCTCGATCCGAATGCGCTCTACATCGCCGACTCGGACGGTTCCGTGATCGCCATGAAGCGCCAGGACGGTTCGGAACTCTGGCGGCAGGATCTGCTGCATCGCCGGGGCCTGAGCGCGCCGGTGATCGATGGTGAGGCGGTCGTCGTCGCGGATTTCGAAGGCTACGTGCACTGGATCGACCGCAGCGACGGCGCCATCGTCGGGCGCGCGAGCTCGGGCGGCGACCGCGTGACGAAACCGGTCGTCGTCGACGGCATGGTGCTGGTGCAGAACGATTCCGGTTCGCTCACCGCTTTTCGCTCCAGGCCCGCCGCCGGCAAGAGCGCTTCGGGCGGCGGCTGATTTGTCGCCCGCGGGGCGCGCAAGGAATGCATAGTGCTGCCCGTGGTCGCCATCGTCGGCCGGCCGAATGTCGGCAAGTCGACTCTCTTCAACGTCCTCACGCGAACGCGTGACGCGCTGGTTGCCGATGAACCGGGCCTCACGCGCGATCGCAAGTACGGTTACGGACGCGTCGGCCCGATGCCCTACATCGCGATCGATACCGGCGGACTCCTCGAGAAGCCCGGTGCGCTCGAGCAGCTGATGGCCGAACAGGCCGAGCTCGCCATCACCGAGGCCGATCGGGTCGTGCTGCTCGTCGACGCGCGCTCGGGGCTCACGCCGGACGACGAATTCATCGCGCGGACCCTGCGGCGCGCGGGCAAGCCCGTGGTGCTCACAGTCAACAAGGCGGAGGGGCGCGAGCCCGAGACCGCGGCGCTGGAGTTTCACGCGCTCGGGCTCGGCGAACCGATCGCGATTTCCGCGGCGCACCTCATCGGCATCGACGCGCTCATGGACGTCGTGCTCGCCGGGCTCACTTTTGAGCCGCCGGCCGTCGATGACCGGCGCGCGATCCACGTCGCGGTCGTCGGTCGCCCGAACGTCGGCAAGTCGACGCTCATCAACCGCTTTCTCGGCGAGGAGCGCCTGGTCGCGTTCGATCAGCCGGGCACGACGCGCGATGCGATCTTCGTGCCCTTCGAGCGCGACGGCCGCTCGTACATGCTCATCGACACCGCGGGCGTGCGGCGCAAGGCGCGCGTCGAGGAAAAGGTCGAGAAGTTCAGCATCGTGAAGACCCTGCAGGCGATCGACGAGGCCAATGTCGTTATCGGCATCATCGATGCACAGGAAGGCGTCACCGAGCAGGACGCAACGCTCTTCGGCACCGTGGTCGAGCGCGGCCGCTCGCTCGTCATCGCCATCAACAAGTGGGACAAGCTCCCGACCGACCAGCGCGACAACGTGCGGCGCGAGCTGGACCTGCGCCTTGCCTTCCTCGAATTCGCGCCCCGTCACTTCATCTCGGCGCGTCATGGGAGCGGTGTCGGCGAATTGCTCGGCGCCGTCGATCGGGCGCACGCGGCCTCGATCCGCGAAATGCCGACGACCGAACTCACGCGCCTCCTGGAAGGCGCCGTCATCGCGCATCAGCCGCCGCTGGTGCGCGGCCGGCGCATCAAGCTGCGTTACGCGCACCAGGGCGGGAGGAATCCGCCGATTATTATTGTCCACGGCAACCAGACGCCGAGCGTTCCCGACGCCTATCGGCGCTACCTCGAGAATGTCTTTCGCAAGGCCTATGACCTCGTGGGCGCGCCGGTACGCGTCGAATTCCGCACCGACGACAACCCTTACGCGATCAAGCAGCGGCCGTCGGTCGCGAAATCGAAGTCCAAGGTGAAAGAGAAGGCGGATGCGCGCCGCGGACGGCAACGACGCTGACGGCTGGCCCGCTCGCTACGGAAATCGACCCGTCCGAAGAAACGGCCGCCGCCGCCGTTTGCTACAAAAACCCGTCATGAAAGCGACGCTCAAGAAAGTCCATCGGTACCTGAGCCTCGCCCTCGCGGCCGTCTGGCTGGTGCAGGCTCTCACCGGCGCGATCATGGTATTTCACTGGGAGCTCGACGACGTTCTGGTGCCGGGCCCGAGCCAGTCGATCGATCCCGAGGCCGTCGCCGCCGCCGCGGAGCGCGTCCAGACGGAGCGTGCCGATGCGAAGGTTGTCGCGTTCTACGCGACGGCGGGGACCCCCGACCGCTTCGACGTCCACGTCGAAGACGCCGAGGGGCGCACCGACATCGTCCGCGTCGACGGGGCGGGCCGGAGGCTCGTCGCGCGCCCGCTCGACTACGACTACCGGCGGGCCGGCTTTATCCAGGCGGCAATCGTGCTGCATCAGACGCTGTTCGCGGGCGATCGCGGCAAATTCTTTCTCGGCTTCAGCGCACTCTGCCTGCTGACGAACCTGGTGCTCGGCCTGAAGCTCGCGTGGCCGCGCCGGGGCGAATGGCGGCGTGCGCTGATGCCGCCCGCGGTGCGCGCGGGGGCCGCAAAGATATTCGCCTGGCACCGGGCCTGCGGCCTGTGGCTCGCGCTGCCCGCTTTCATTCTGGTCACCGCGGGCATGCTGCTCGCGTTCGAAGATCCGCTCGAAGAACTCCTCGGAACTGGTGCGACGCCGAGCGCACTCGAGGGAGTAACGTCGGCGCAAGTGACTTCGTTGGGAACGGCGAGGATCGCCGCTGGCGAAGCGCTCCGGGTCGCGCTCGCACGATTTCCCGCCGCGAAACTGTCGAGCCTGCGCATGCCGTCGGCGGACTCGCCGTGGTACCGCGTGCGCGTCCTTCAGGCCGGAGAGCCGGCGCGGGTCTACGGATCGACCGCCATCTACGTGAGCGCGGAGGACGGGCGGGTGCTCGCCGTCGAGAATGCGCTCGAGGCGCCGGCCCGGCAGCGATTCGTCAATCTTCTCTTTCCTGTGCACACTGGCGAAGTTGCGGGCTTGCCCGGGAGGCTCCTCGTGCTCGCCGTCAGCTTGTGGCTCCTCACGATGCTGACGCTCGGCATCACGCTGTGGGCCGTGCGCCGTAAACCCGCTTCCGTCCGCTCTTCCGCCGTCTGAAGGAGAACAACCATGCTACGACCCATGACGACCTGTCTTTCGATCCTTGGCCTCGTCATCGCGGCCGCCGTGCACAGCGCGGACGTGCCTACGATGCAGGTGGAGATCTATCGAATCGCGCCCGGCCAGCACGTCGCCTTCCTCAAGCTGATCGCGCTTTATGACCAGGCGAACCTGGAGGCCGGGTTGCCGGCGCGCCAGCTTTACGTGCACCAGGACGGCGCGAGCTGGGATTTCCTCATCATTCAGCCGGACGAGGACTGGACCGATGAGCAGCGCGCCAAGGTCAGGGCGGAGCTCACGCGTCTCGGCGCGCCGCAGGGCGCGAAATTCTTCGTCGAGATCCGCAAATTCATGGCGGAACACACCGACACGGTGGTTTCGGGGCCGACGACTGCCACCGACTGGCTGAAACGGCTCGACTAGCAGGCCCCGCAATGATCATGGACCGGTTCGCGCCCCCGTCCGCTGCGGCGGTGCTCAAGCTCATCGAGGAGCATCCTCTCGCCTGGGTCGTTTCGATGTCGGGTCACGATTCGGCGGCGACGCTGCTGCCCCTGCGGCCGCGCGCAACTGGCGACGGGCGCATTGAAGGATTTGTCGGGCACTTCGCGCGATCGAACGCTCACGTCGAGGTGCTGCGCAAAAATCCCGGGGCGCTGCTGCTTTTCCTCGGACCTCACGGCTACATCTCGCCTTCCTGGCTGTCGGATCGCACGCAGGCGCCGACCTGGAACTACGCCGCCGCGCAATTTCTCGTCGACATCGAATTCTTCGAGGACCCGCCGGCCCTGCGCGCCGCCGTGGACGATCTCGTCGGCGCGATGGAGCGCGATCGGCCGGGCGCTTGGAGCGCCGAAGACATGGCCGCGCGCTATGAGCGCCTGGCGGCCCACATCATCGGCTTTCGGGCGACGGTCCGCGGCCAGCGCGTGAAATTCAAGCTCGGGCAGGACGAGCGCGATGATGTTTTCCACGAGATCCGGGCCGCTTTGCGCGCAGCGGGTTCCACGGACCTTGCCGGCTGGATGGAAGACAGCAACGCTGCGCGCGGCCGTTAAGCGGTTCCGACGAGCGTCGGTTTGAGTGTCGAGAGATAACGCGTGGGCGCGACGCCGAAGGTGCGCCGGAACATGGCGGTGAAGGCGCTCGAGCTGCTGTAGCCGACATCGAGGGCGACCGCGGTGACCGATTGCCCGAGCGCAAGGCGCGACAGGGCCTCCATCAAGCGCACGTTCTGCCGCCACGCGGCGAAACTGACGCCGGTTTCCTTGCGAAAGAGGCGGGTGAAGGTCCGGCGCCCCATGCCCGCCGCGTGCGCCCACTCGTCGATGTGATCGTTCTGCGCCGGATCACGCAGGATCGCCGTGCAGATGCGCACGAGGCGCTCCCCGCGCGGCATCGGGACCTGCAGCGGTGTTGCATGCGTCGAGGTGATCTCATCGAGGATCAGCGACATGATGCGGCCGTCGCGGCCGTCGACGTCGTACTCGACCGGCATGCGACAGGCTTCGATGATGAGTTCGCGCAGCAGGTCCGAGACCTCGATGACCCGGCAGGCTTTCGGCAAGTCTCTCCGGGCATCACCCGTGACATAGAGCGTGCGGCAGGACACATGGCCGCGCATGTACGCTTCATGCACCACGCCTCCCGGAACCCAGACGGCGCGTTGCGGCGGACAGACGAAGCTCGCCTGGTCCGTGATGACCAGCATCGCCCCGACCGAGGCGTAAATGAGCTGCGCGCGGCGATGGGAGTGCCGCGGATCGTGGTAGCCCGGCGGATACTCGTCCGCGAGCGCCGCGACCGGTCGCGGTACATCCTGATAGTCGGCGCCTTTCGTGCTGCGGCCCATGTGGCCCACTCTAGACGATTACTGGTCCAGCGTAGACAGCCGGACATTTCCCCCGCGCATAGCCTAGGACCGGTGAGTCCAGCTGTCATCCCTGACGGTCTCGATCCGGAGGTCCGTCGCTTCGTGCAGGCGGTCAATGGCGCCTATGCGCGCCACACCGGGGGCCGCAAGGTTTCCAATGCGGAAGCGCGGCGCATCGCCGAAGAAGTACGTGCGCCCTGGCGGCAGGGTGGGCCGGCGATGCATGCCACGACGGAACACAATGTGCCGGTCGCAGGCGCAAGTGCACGCATCCGGATCTACGATCCCGCGCCAACCGAGCCGAAGGCGGCGATGATCTACCTCCACGGCGGCGGATGGACCCTGTTCAGTCTCGACACGCATGACCGCCTGATGCGCGAATACGCGTATCGCGCGTCGATCGCGGTCGTTGGCGTTGACTATCCGTTGTCACCGGAAGCCAAGTTTCCGCTGGCCCTCGACCAACTGGTCGAAGTCGTCGGATGGCTCCGCAGTCACGGCGCCGCGCTCGGCATCGATCCGGCGCGCCTCGCGATCGGGGGCGATTCCGCCGGCGCCAACCTCGCGCTGGCCGCGGTGCTCAAGCTGCGCGACGCGGGCCTGCCGAATGCCACTCAGGCGCTGCTTCTGAACTACGGGGCTTTCGATACGCGCTGCTCGGACGAGTCCGCGCGGCGGTACGGCGGGCCCGACTACATGTTGACGCGCGAGGAAATGGCCATGTTCTGGGGCAACTACCTGCGTGGTCCCGGAGATGAGCGGGATCCGCTCGCGTGCCCGATGCACGCGCGCTTCGAGGGCCTGCCACCGGTGTTCCTCACGATTCCGGAGTGCGACATCCTGACCGAACAGAGCCAGGAAATGGCGAAGCGCATGCGCTCCACCGGGGTGGATGTCACTGCCAGGGTCTATGCGGGCGCCACCCATAGCTTTCTCGAAGCCATGTCGATATCGCACGCGGCCGGCCGCGCCATTGACGACGCTTCGGCCTGGCTCAAGGAAGCCCTTGAGTAGCTGCAGCGTATCTGCGATGCGACAGCCCGGGCACGAGGGACTTGGCCTGAATGCGATGGTTTCCGACCCGGATGCGTCGGCACGCGCGACAGGCTGCGCTCAAGATTTTTCGAGTGGGGAAGCCCGCTCAATCGGGTTCATCAGAAATCGGGAGGCAATTCATATGTCACCTTGTTACCACAGCACGTCCACGCGCTACCGCATTCGCGCCATGCTGCTGGCGCTCGCGTTCGGCGCCGGAGTCAGCGGGGCAGCGCTCGCCGAGGGGCCGAACAAGGACGAGGCGGAAGAACTCGGCCAGATCATCGTCAGCGCTCCTCACTACGTCCCGTCCACGAACTCGGCGGCCACCAAGCTCGATATTCCGCTCATCGAGACGCCGCAGGCGATCACCGTCGTGTCGCGCGACCAGATCGACCTCCTCAACATGCAGAACCTCGGCCAGGCCGTGCGTTACACCTCGGGCGTCATCGGCGAAAACTTCGGCGCCGATGAGCGTTATGACTGGCTGACATTGCGCGGCTTCAATCCGATCGAATACATCGACGGCCTGCAGGCGCCCTACGGTTCGGTGAGCAACATCGGCCTGGATCTCTATGGATCGGAATCGGTCGAAGTCCTGAAGGGCCCATCCGCGGTTCTCTACGGCTCGACGCCGCCCGGCGGCATCGTGAACCTCACCAGCCGCCGTCCAAGCGATGAATTCGGCGGTGAGCTCGGCCTCCAGTACGGCGAATACGACAACAAGCAGGCGCAGGGCGATATCACCGGGCCGCTGGGCGAACACTTCAGCTACCGTCTCACCGCGCTCTATCGGGATCGCGGCACGCAGATGGATCACGTCGACTCGGGGCGCTTCTACGTCGCGCCGGCGCTCACGTGGAGAATCACCGATGCCGCCCGCCTGACGCTCCTGAGCTACTACCAGGACGACCAGGTCGACGGCGACGGCGGCGGTTTCCTGCCCTCCCAGGGCGTCGTCACGCCGAACCCGAACGGCGAGCTGCATGCGAACGTCAACGGCGGCGAGCCCGACTACAACACCTATCGCCGCCACCAGTACGGCGTGGGCTACGATTTCCGCTACGACTTCACGGACGCGTTGAACCTGCAGCAGAACCTCAAATACTCGTCCGCCGACGCGCGCATGCTGACGGTGTACGGCGCCGGGCTCCAGGCCGACCTGCGCACGCTCAATCGCTTCAACTTCCCGTTCAACGAGAGCGTCGGTTCGTTCGCAATCGATACACGGATGACCGCGCACCTGGATTCGGGCAGCGTCGAGCACACCTTGCTGTTCGGCGTCGACTGGCGCCGCTATACCAACGAATCCGAGTTCGCCTTCGGCCTCGGCCCGACGCTCGACATCTTCGCGCCGGTGTACGGCACGCCGGTTACGACACCGGCCCCGTTCTTCCCGTACATATCGCAGTCGCAGAAGCAGACCGGCATCTATGCGCAGGAGCAGATGAAGGTGAACCACTGGGTGGTCACGCTGAGCGCGCGTAATGACGAGCTGAAGGCCGAGAATTTCGGCACGGCACGCGATGACAGCGAGTTCACCTATCGCGGCGGCGTCAACTACGTGTTCGACTCCGGCTGGGCGCCATACATCGCCTACGCCAAGTCGTTCCAGCCGACCTACGGCGCGGCCTTCGACGGCACGCCGTTCGTGCCGACGAGCGGCAAGCAGATCGAGGGCGGCCTCAAGTTCGAAGCGCGCAACACGCCGAAGGACGTGAGGGCGTTTGGATCGATTGCGATCTACCAGCTGAAGCAGGAGAACGTGCTCACGCCCGATCCCGATCCGACCCACCTCTTCTTCAATGTGCAGACCGGTGAAGTGGAAGTGAAGGGCATCGAGGTCGAAGGCGTCGCCCGTTTTCACGAGCGTCTGAGCCTCAACGCCTCCTATAGCTACACCGATTCGGAAGTGACGAAGAGCAACGGCGCCGACCTCGGGAAGCGCCTCACCATGGTGCCGGAGAACAAGTTCTCGCTGCTCGCGGATTACACGTTCCAGGACGGGCCGATGGGCGGTTTCGGCTTCAGCGGCGGCGTGCGCTACATGAGCGACAGCTTCGGCACGACGAACAACGACCCGACCCTGCGCACGCCGAGCGTGACTTTGTTCGACATGGTCCTGCACTATGATCGCGCGCACTGGCATGCCGCTTTGAACGGCAGCAATATCTTCGACAAGGAATACCTGTCCCGTTGCTCGAGCGTGGATCAATGCTTCTTCGGCTTGCGTCGAAACGTGGTATTCACGGTCGAACGCAAGTTCTGACGGCGCGATCGATGATCGGGTGTCGTCGCGGCGGCGTCCTTGCCGTCGCGGCGGCGCTCGTCTCACTTCAGGTTGCCGCCGCAGCGGTTGCGGGCGCACCAGCGACGAGCGCGCGCGTGCCGCTCCCTTTCACGCTGGATTCGTATCCGAGCACGTATCGTCCGCTGCCGCGCGTCGACTCGCTGATCGTCGGCGCGGTGGTGCTCGATGGCGCCGGTAACCGGCTCGAGCGTGCGAATATCCTCATGGTCGGCGGCAAGATCGCCGCGATCGGCCCCGACGTCGCGGCACCGGTCAATGCGGTTGTCATCGATGCGCACGGCCGCTGGGTGACGCCCGGCATCATCGACATCCATTCGCACGATGGGGATTTTCCGGCGCCGTTCACGTCGAACGAACTCGTGCATTCCGATGTGAGCGAAGTCACCGACCCGAACACGGCCAACGTGTGGGCGGAACACTCCGTCACCGTGCAGGACCCGTCGTTCTCGCGAGCGCTCGCGGCCGGCGTCACGACGCTGCAGGTCTTGCCCGGGTCGAGCAACCTTTTCGGCGGCCGCTCCGTCGTGCTCAAGCCCGTGCCGGCGACGACGGTGCAGGCGATGAAGTTCCCGGACGCGCCGTACGGCCTCAAGATGGCCTGCGGCGAGAATCCCAAGCACAATTACGGCGACGCCGGCCGGTTTCCCTCGAGCCGCATGGGCAACATCGCGGGCTACCGCGAAGCGTTCCTGAAGGCGCAGGACTACCTTGCCAAGTGGCAGGCCTATGAGAAGGGCGACGCCAAGGAGGCGCCGACGCGCGACCTCAAGCTCGACACGCTGGCGGGCGTCCTCACGGGAGATATCCGGGTCCACATTCATTGCTACCGCGCGGATGAGATGGCCCAGCTCCTCGATCTCGCGCGCGAATTCGGTTTCCACGTCACGGCCTTTCACCACGCCGTCGAGGCCTACAAGATCGCGGATCAGCTGGCGCGCGAGCATGTGTGCTCGGTCGTCTGGTCCGACTGGTGGGGTTACAAGATGGAGGCGTTCGACGCGATTCGCGAGAACGCCGCTTTCGTCGATGCCGCAGGCGGCTGCGTCACGATGCACTCCGACTCGCCTTTCCTCGGCCAGCGCCTCGTGCTCGAGGCGGCCAAGTCCATGGCTGCGGGTCAGCGTGCCGGTCTTGATATCAAGCCGGAGCGGGCTATTCGCTGGGTCACGAGCAATCCCGCGGAAGCGCTCGGGCTAGGCGCGCGGATCGGCTCGCTCGCGGTCGGCAAGAATGCCGACGTCGTGATCTGGTCGGGCGATCCGTTCAGTGTCTACACGCTCGCCGAGAAAGTGTTCGTCGACGGTGCGCTCGCTTACGACCGCAACGATGCGAAGCGCCAGCCGCGTGCGGACTTCGAAGTCGGTCAACCGGGCGCGGAGCCGACACCATGAGCATCGGCCAAACCGACCGCACGATCTTCGCGCTCGTCGCGACGCTGGCGTCGATCCTTGCCGCGGCGGCCTGCCGCGCGGACGCGATTCTCATCATCAATGCAAAGCTGCACACGGTCATCGATCCGCAGCCCATCGAGCAGGCGAGCGTGCTCATCGTCGATGGGCGTATCCGTGAGGTCGGCGGCAGGATCGCAGCGCCGGCGGGCGCGCAGTTGATCGATGCCGCGGGTCACGATGTCACTCCG
>DASQOR010000087.1:0-42051 GCA_035644395.1 Steroidobacteraceae bacterium | reverse complement strand
GCCTTGCGGATGCCTTCGGCGCCGTTCTCGGCCGCCGCGGTCTGGTAACCGTGGCGTTCGAGCGCCTTCTGCATCACGTGCACTTCGGTCGGCGAGTCGTCGACGATCAGGATCAGTGCCATGCGTCGTGCCTCCGGGCGCGCGACCGAGCCAGCCTTACTTGCTGACATGAGTCTCGATCGCGCTCAAAAGCTCATCCTTGGTGAAGGGCTTCGTCAGGTAGTGTTCCGAGCCGACGATGCGTCCGCGGGCCCGGTCGAACAGGCCGTCCTTCGAGGACAGCATGATCACGGGAATCGATTTGAAGACCTTGTTGTGCTTGATGAGCGAACAGGTCTGATAGCCGTCGAGCCGGGGCATCATGATGTCGACGAACACGATGTCCGGCTGATGGTCGGCGATCTTCGACAGCGCATCGAAGCCGTCGACGGCGGTGAACACCTCGCAGCCCTCTTTCGAGAGCAGCGTCTCGGCGGTGCGACGGATAGTTTTGCTGTCGTCTATGACGAGGACCTTGAGGCCAGAGAGCTTGGGCTTCGCGTCCATCACGTGCGTCGATCTCCAACGTTGAGGCCCGTTCGAGGGCCCACCCGGGGGCTGCCGATGGTCGTGCCGGGCAAAGGCGCAAAGGCCTTGCGAATCATTCAGCTAGCCCACGCAACGGACTGGCGTTTTAACATATCGGTAGCCCCCCCGCCACGGCGCCCAGTTCACAGTTTCGGCGCTTGACGGGTTTTCCCGCGTCAACATGTCAAGTCCGCGGCCTCCGGAGCACGGGTTAACATGCCCGGGACCGCCAAAGACGGCCCCACACGGAGACTAATCGATGGCTGAACGCGTCCGCTGCGCCGTGGTGATGGATCCTATCGCCGACATCAAGCCGGCCAAGGATTCCACGCTCGCGATGCTGCGCGCCGCCCAGGAGCGCGGCTGGGAGCTCTGGTACCTCGAACTCGGTGATCTCGCGCTCCGGGACGGTCGTGCCCTCGGACGGGCGCGGCCGCTGTCGGTACGCATGGATCTTGTGGACTGGTTCACACTTGGCGAGCCCAGCGTCGTGCCGCTCGCCAGCATGCAGGCGATCCTGATGCGCAAGGACCCGCCCTTCGACACCGAGTACATCTACACGACCTACATCCTCGAGCGGGCGCAGGCCGAGGGGAGCCTCGTCGTGAACAGCCCCGACGGCCTCCGGGACATGAACGAGAAGGTCTATACGGCCTGGTTCCCCGAGTGCTGCGCACCCACGCTAATCACCCGCGACATGGGCGACATGCTGGCTTTCGCACGCGAACATGGGCGCATCGTGGTGAAGCCGCTGCACGGCATGGGCGGGCGGTCGATCTTCGTCGTCGATCAGAGCGACAAGAATCTCAGCGTCGTGCTCGAGACCCTCACCGAGTACGGCGAACGCTACGCGATCGCGCAGCGCTATATCCCGGACATCGTCGAGACCGGCGACAGCCGCGTGCTGCTCGTCGACGGCGAGCCGATCCCGCACGCGCTCGCGCGCATCCCGGCCGCGCACGACAATCGCGGCAATCTCGCCGCGGGCGCGAAGGGCGTCGCAAGGCCCCTCAACGACCGTGACCGCTGGCTTGCCGCGCAGATCGGTCCGAAGCTGAGCGCCGCCGGCATGCTCTTCGTCGGCCTCGACGTCATCGGCGGATTCGTGACGGAGATCAACGTGACGAGTCCCACGGGCATCCGCGAGATCGACAAGCAATGCGGCACGGACATCGCCGCGCGCCTGATGGAGGCGATCGAACGCAGATTGGCAGCGCGCTAGCCGCGCGGCGCCTATACTCCCCGCGCATGGCGTCCAGCGACCCCCTTGTCCTGAAGGAAGGCCGCGCCCCCGTCCGGGACCGGCTCATGACGACGCTTTTCCTGTTCGCGCTCCTGCACGGCATCGTCATCATGGGCGTCTCGTTCACGAGCGGGGCCCTCACGGACGATCACGGCGTGCCGACCATGGAGGTCCTGCTGGCGCCGGACGACCTGCCCGAGACACGCCCGAATGACAAGGCCGACTACCTCGCGCAGCGCGACCAGCAGGGCTCCGGCAATCTCGACAAGCGCGAACGGCCCACCAGCCCGCGTTCCTCGCTCCTGCCCTTCAACAACCCGGGCATCGCCGACGGCAACAGCCTGCAAATGCATCGGGCGGGTGCCGACCAGGGCAACGAGGATCTCGTCGCGACCCGTGCCCGCGCGCCCACCGTGCGCTACTTCCAGAGCCCGGCCAATGATCCGGCGGCCGAATCACAGCAGCCGCTCCTGATGACGGCCGAACGCCAGAGCGCGCTGCCAGCCGCCAACGAGGCGGACCGCCTCGCCCTGCACGGGCGCAAGGAGCGCGAGCTCATCGTCACGCCGAATACGCGGCAATCGAACGTCGCGGTCTATCTCGATGCGTGGCGGCGCAAGGTCGAGCGCATCGGCACGCTCAACTTTCCGCTCGAGGCCAAGGATAAGGAGACGACGAAGAGCCCGGTGCTCGAGATCGTCGTCCGTTCCGACGGCGAGCTCGACGAAGTGCTGCTACGCGACAGCAGCGGCTCGCGCGAGGTGGACCAGGCGGCGGTCGCCATCGTGAAGCTGGCCTCGCCCTTCGATCCGTTCCCGCGGGACCTCGCCGAGACCAACGACAGCCTGCGCTTTTCCAAGGAATTCCAGTTCCTGTCGGGCCGACTCATCAGCACGCCCGTCAAGACTCAAGGCGAATGACCGGGATACAATGAGGACATGGCCGAGGGCGACTACCTCTGCAACCAGCTGCTGATCGCCATGCCCGGCATGGCCGATCCGAATTTCTTCCAGACCGTCACGCTCATCTGCGAGCACAACGCGGACGGCGCTTTGGGGCTCATCATCAACCGCCCGCTGCCGATGACGCTCGACGAAGTGTTCACGCAGCTCTCGCTCGCGAACGGCGACGCGAGTCTCGGCGAGCGGGTGGTGCTGAAGGGCGGACCGGTGCAGACCGATCGCGGCTTCGTCGTGCATCGCGCGGGCGGCACCTGGGATTCGACCCTGAAAGTCTCCGAGAGCATCCACGTGACGACCTCGCGCGACGTGCTGGCCGCGCTCGCGGGCGGCAGCGGCCCGCAGGATGCGTTCGTCGCGCTCGGCTACGCGGGCTGGCAAGCCGGTCAGCTCGAGGAGGAAATCCGCGCCAACGCCTGGCTCAATGTGCCGGCGAGCGATGCGATCGTTTTCGACATGCCGTTCGAGGAGCGCTGGCACGCCGCGGGGCGCCTCCTCGGTATCGAGCTGAACCGCCTGGGGTCGGCCGCCGGTCATGCGTGAGGGCGCGTCACCGCCGACGCCCGCCCCGACCCTCGCTCTTGGATTTGACTTCGGCGCGCGGCGCATCGGCGTCGCCGCGGGCGACACGCTGACGCGCCGGGCGAGCCCGGTCGACGTCGTCTCGCTCGGCACGGGCGGCGATGACTGGAGCGCCGTGTCGAGCCTCGTCGCCCGCTGGCAGCCGGGCCTCCTCGTGGTCGGCGTCCCCTATAATGAGGACGGCAGCGAATCACCGATGACCGCGCGCGCACGCGCCTTCGCCGACGAACTCGGCCGGCGAACCGGGCTGGAGGTCGCCCTCTCCGACGAACGCTATTCCTCGCTGGAAGCCGAGGGCCGGCTGCGCGAAGCGCGCCAGAGCGGCGTGCGGGCGCGACGGGTGCGCAAGGAGGACATCGACCGGACCGCGGCCTGCATCATTCTCGAAAGGTGGCTGGAAGGCCGATGAAGCCCGCATGATCCCGCAACTCCACGCCGACGGTGCGCTGCGCCACCTGCTGACGCTCGAGGGGCTCGACCGCCCCTTCCTGGAAGCCCTCATCGAGCGCGCGAAATCCTTCCTGCGCGCACCCGGCAGCCCGCCGGCGGGCTCGCACGCGCTCGCCGGGATCACCATCGCGAACCTCTTCTCCGAACCGAGCACGCGCACGCGCGCATCCTTCGAACTCGCGGGCAAGCGCCTCGGCGCCGAAGTGATCAACCTCGACCTGCACCTGTCCTCGCGGGTCAAGGGCGAGAGCATGCTCGACACGGTCTATACCCTCGCGGCGATGAGCATCGACATCTTCGTCGTGCGCGACGCCGAGGCCGGGGTGCCGCAATTCGTCGCCGAGCACGTCGGGCCGCTCACCTCGGTGCTGAGCGCGGGCGAGGCCCATCGCTCGCACCCGACTCAGGGGCTGCTCGATGCGCTCACCATCCTGCGCCACAAGCCGCGGTTCGAAGGGCTCACGATCACGATCGTCGGCGACATCCGCCACTCGCGGGTGGCACGCTCCGCCGTTCAGGCCTTCACGACGCTCGGCGCGGGCGAGATTCGCCTGGTCGCGCCGTCCGGACTGATGCCGGACAAGGCCGAATTCGGCGGCTGCCGGCGCTTCGGCGAACTCGATGCGGCGCTCGCGGGCGCGGATGTCGTCATGATGCTGCGCATCCAGAAGGAGCGCATGGCGCAGGCGGACCTGCCGGACGCCGCGGCGTACTTCGAGCGCTACGGCCTGTCCGCGGCACGGCTGAAGAAAGCGCGTCCCGATGCCATCGTGATGCACCCGGGCCCGATGAATCGCGGCGTCGAGATCGCTGAAGACGTCGCCGATGGACGGCAATCGGTCATCCGTGAACAGGTGACGAACGGCGTCGCCATCCGCATGGCCGTTCTCGAAACGGTCGGCGGCGCGATCATTCGGGCGCGGCGCGGGTCATGACCGATCGCAGTCACCGCGGCACGATCTTCGTAGAAGACGCGCGGCTCCTCGCGCGCGAAGCTTTCGACGGTGAACAGTACGTACTGCGTCTCGAGGCACCGCGCACGGCGGGTACGGCGACGCCGGGCAGTTTCGTGCACATCGCCTGCGACGCATCGCTGCCGATGCGCCGTCCGCTTTCGATCCTGCGCGTTGCGCGCGAGGCAGGCTGGA
This sequence comes from Steroidobacteraceae bacterium, assembly GCA_035644395.1. Classification (GTDB taxonomy): domain Bacteria; phylum Pseudomonadota; class Gammaproteobacteria; order Steroidobacterales; family Steroidobacteraceae; genus JBGPLJ01. The sequence goes on along the minus strand of DASQOR010000087.1, from coordinate 37,102 downwards.
TCGAGGTGCTCTACAAGATCGTGGGCCCGGGCCTGCGGCAGCTTTCGGCGCAACCGGTCGGTGCAAGCCTCAGCCTCATCGGACCAATCGGGCGCGGCTTCGCGCCCCGCCGCGAACGGCCACGGACGCTCCTGGTCGGTGGCGGCGTCGGCATCCCGCCGATGATCTTTCTCGCCGAATCGCTCCTCGAGCGTGCGAACGAAGGCTCAAAGCCGCTGGTGCTCATGGGATCCGAAATTCCGTTTCCGTTTCGGCTGCGCCCCTCGACGATCATGATCCCCGGAATTCCGGCGGGCGTGATCGCGTGCATGCCGCTCCTCGAGGAGTGGGGCGTGCCAAGCCGGCTCGCGAGCTTCGCGGATTTCGCGGGCTGCTTTCACGGCTACGTGACCGATCTCGCGACGGCCTGGCTCGGGGCGCTCGACGCCGCAGCCCTGGTCGAAGTGGAGATGTTCGCCTGCGGCCCGACGCCGATGCTCGCGGCGGCCGCGAAGGTCGCCCGCAAGTTCGGCATTCCCTGCCAGGTATCGCTCGAGGAATTCATGGCCTGCGCGGTCGGCGGCTGCGCCGGCTGCGCCGTCGAAGTGAAGACTCCCGACGGCCCCGCGATGAAACGCGTCTGCGTCGACGGCCCCGTCTTTAATGCCGCTGACGTCTTTTAGCCAGGGGACAGATCTTTTTTCGACTGCCGGACGTGCGGCTTCTTCGTGACACGCCAGACGCGAAAATAGATCTGTCCCCCTACTTGCGTGTCTTCAGGGCGTCAAGTGCCGGCAGGTGCCGGCACTCAACGCCCAGGTCACCGCCCCGTCGACGGCGCGAGCCAGAAGGCACGTTGAGCGGGAGTCGGCTGTCGGGATGGTGTCTGGCAAGCCGGTCTGGCGGTGTTCGCGGGCACACCGTGTGCGCTGCTGACGACCCTTCCCGTTGGCGCCGGCGCAGCCACGGCACCTCCCGGCAGCCGGCTCCCGGGAGCACGGCACCTGCCGGCACTCAACGCCCTGAAGGCACGAACGGGCGCGGCGGCGCTCAGCCGAAGTTGATCTTCGCCTCGAGGTTGGTGCGCGAGTCGGCGTTCTTCAGCGCCTCTTCGAGTTCGATCTTGCCCTGCTTGAAGAGCGAGTAGAGCGCGACGTCGAAGCTCTGCATGTCCTTCTCGGTGGTCGAGCGCACCGCTTCCTTCACGCCGACGACGTCGCCCTTCTTGATGAGTTCGGAGATGTGCGGCGTATTCAGCATGACTTCGGCCGCGGCGACGCGCTTGCCGTTCTTGCCCATCACGAGGCGCTGCGACAGCACGGCGCGCACGTACTGCGAGAGGTCGAGAAAGACCTGATTGTGCTGGTCGTTCGGGAACATGTTGATGATGCGGTCAAGCGTCTCGGCGCAGTTGTTCGCGTGCAGCGTCGAGATGCACAGGTGCCCGGTGCCGGCGAGGTAGATCGCCGCTTCCATGGTTTCACGGTCGCGGATTTCGCCGACCAGGATCACGTCGGGCGCGGCGCGCATGGCGCTGCGCAAGGCACGCGCATAGGACTTCGTGTCGAGGCCCACTTCGCGCTGGTTGACGATCGATTTCTTGTTGGTATGCAGGTACTCGATCGGGTCCTCGATCGTGAGGATGTGATCGGACTGGATCTCGTTGCGATAGTCGATCATCGCGGCGAGCGTCGTCGACTTGCCCGAGCCTGCGGCGCCAACCATCAGCACGAGACCGCGCTTCTGCATCACGAGGTCCTTGTAGACCTCCGGCATGCCGAGCACGTCGAGCTTCGGCATTTCCGCGGTGATATAGCGCAGCACGATCGCGGGATAGCCGCGCTGGTAGAAGACGTTCACGCGAAAGCGCCCGAGGCCGTGCTCGGAAATGGCGAAATCGATCTCGAGCTCTTCGTTGAAGTACTCGGCCTGCTCCGGCGTCATGAGGCCGTAGGCTGCCTGCTTGACCGTCTCGGGACTCAAGACCGCCTTGTTGACCGGGAAGATCTGGCCCTCGATCTTGATTTTCACCGGGGAATTGGAGGTGAAGAAAAGGTCCGAAGCCCTGCGCTCGACCATGAGCTTGAAGAGCGGACGGGTATTGAGCGCCTGCGGGCCCGATGCTTCAGCCATCTCCACGACCGGTCCCTCAGAAGACCTTGCCATCTTGCTGCTCCTCGAGAATCTTGAGGCTCCCGCCCGCCTCGTCGGAAAGCTTCGACTCACGTTTGCTCTCAAGCTTGATCTTCAGGCGCAGCTCGTTCTTCGAATCCGCGTTACGCAGTGCATCCTCGTAGGAGATGCCGCCCGCCTCGTAGAGCTCGTAGAGCGCCTGGTCGAAGGTCTTCATGCCGAGGCGGTTCGAGCGCGACATGACCTCTTTGATCTGCGCGACCTCGCCCTTGAAGATGAGGTCCTGGATGAGGGGCGAATTCAGCATGATCTCCATCGCGGCGATGCGGCCGGCGCCCGTCTCGCGGGGGATCAGGCGCTGGGAAATCATGCCGCGGATGTTGAGCGAAAGGTCCATCAGGAGCTGTTCGCGCCGCTCGTCCGGGAAGAAGTTGATGATGCGGTCGAGCGCCTGGTTGGCGCTGTTGGCGTGCAGCGTTGCGAGCACCAGGTGCCCGGTCTCGGCGAACTGGATGGCGTATTCCATCGTCTCGCGGTCGCGGATTTCGCCGATGAGGATGACGTCCGGCGCCTGGCGCAGCGTATTCTTGAGCGCGGCGTGCCAGGAATCGGTGTCGACGCCGACCTCGCGCTGCGTGATGACGCAGCCGCGGTGCGGATGCACGAACTCGACCGGATCCTCGATCGTGACGATGTGGCCGTGGGTCTTCTCGTTGCGGTAGCCGACCATCGCGGCGAGCGTGGTCGACTTGCCCGAGCCCGTGCCGCCGACGACGATCACGAGACCGCGCTTCGTCAGCACCACCTCTTTCAGGATGGCCGGGAGCTCGAGCTCCTCGAAGGTTGGGATCTTGGCGACGATCGTGCGGATCACGCAGCCGATCTGGCCCTGCTGCACGAAGGCGCTGACGCGAAAGCGCCCGATGCCGGGCGGCGCGATGGCGAAGTTGCATTCCTTGGTCGAGTCGAAGTCGCGCGTCTGCCGGTCGTTCATGATCGCGCGCACGAGCGTCGCGGCCTGCTCCGGCATCAGCACCCGATCGCTTTGCGGGCGGATTTCGCCGTCGATCTTCACCGCCGGCGGGAAACCCGCGGTGATAAAAAGGTCCGAGCCCTTCTTCTCGACCATGCGTCGCAGCAGGTCCTGCATCAGGCGGATAGCTTGATCGCGTTCCATGAATGCTCCGGTCGGATGGTGCGCCAGCGGGCCGCGCGGCGGCCGCTAGACGGCGTCCTTGTTCTGCGCCTTGTAGCGCGCCTCTTCCTTGCTGACGAGGCCCTTGGCCGTCATTTCCTGCAGGCACTGGTCGAGCGTCTGCATGCCAAGCGACTGGCCCGTCTGGATCGCCGAGTACATCTGGGCGACCTTGCCTTCGCGGATGAGGTTTCGGATGGCCGGCGAGCCGATCATGATTTCGTGCGCGGCGATGCGCCCGCCGCCGATCTTCTTCATGAGCGTCTGCGAGATCACGGCCCGCAGCGACTCCGAGAGCATCGAGCGGACCATTTCCTTCTCGGCCGCCGGGAACACGTCGACGATGCGGTCGATGGTCTTGGCGGCGGAACTCGTATGCAGGGTGCCGAACACGAGGTGGCCGGTCTCGGCGGCCGTCAGCGCCAGGCGGATCGTCTCGAGGTCGCGCATTTCGCCGACCAGGATGACGTCCGGGTCTTCGCGCAGCGCCGAGCGCAGCGCTTCGCTGAAGCCGAGCGTGTCGCGATGGACCTCGCGCTGGTTGATGAGGCAGCGCTTCGACTCGTGCACGAACTCGATCGGGTCCTCGATCGTGATGATGTGATCGGGCCGGTTGTCGTTGCAATGATTGATCATGCCGGCGAGCGTGGTCGATTTGCCCGAACCCGTCGGCCCCGTGACGAGCACCAGGCCGCGCGGCAGCATGCAGAGGTCCTTGAAGATCTTCGGCGCCGACAGGTCGTCGAGCGAGAGGATCTGCGAGGGGATGTTCCGGAACACGGCGCCCGCGCCGCGGTTCTGGTTGAAGGCGTTGACGCGAAAGCGCGCGAGCTTCGGAATCTCGAACGAAAAGTCGGTCTCGAAGAACTCCTCGTAAGCCTTGCGCTGCTTGTCATTCATAATGTCGTACACCATGCTGTGTACTTCCTTATGAGTGAGCGCCGGCATGTTGATGCGCTTCATGTCGCCGTCGACGCGGATCATCGGCGGCACGCCGGCTGACAGGTGCAGGTCGGAAGCGTTGTTCTTGACCGCGAAGGCGAGCAGCTGGGCGATGTCGACAGCCATGAGATTTCCTTTGCCGGTGCGCGCCGACCGCCGGGGCAACGAGTGCGGTCCGCGACGCAAAAAAGCGGGCTAAGTATAGCGGAGCCCCGTATTGCCCAATATGTTAATTGGTCCGCAGAATTTGGCCGAAAACGCCCGTTTTGTGCGCCTGCGAATCGCTTCGGCCGCCACGGCGGCCGGCCGTGCGCCCGCCAGCGTGACCCTGGTCGCCGTCACCAAGGGTCATGACGCCGAAACACTGAGAACCGCCGCGAGATGTGGACTCGATCACATCGGCGAGAGCTATGTTCAGGAGGCGCTGCCCAAGCTCGCCGCGCTCGCTGGCGAGGGCGCCATCACCTGGCATTTCGTCGGCCGGCTGCAAGCCAACAAGACCCGCGTCATCGCCGAGCGCTTCGCGTGGGTGCACGCGGTCGATCGCGTGAAGATCGCGGAACGGTTGAGCGCGCAGCGACCGTTCCACGCGCCGCCGCTCAACATCTGCCTCGAGGTGAACCTCGAGGGCGAGTACAGCAAGGCGGGAGTCGAGCCGGGCGGACTCGTCGCGGTGGCGCGAGCGGTCGCGGCGCTCCCGCGCCTGCGCCTGCGCGGCCTCATGTGCATTCCACCGCCCGTGAGCGATCCGACGCTGCAGCGGTCGCGCTTTGCGCGCCTGCGTGCGTTACTTGCGGACCTGCGCTCGGCCGGCGTCGAGGGCGACGCTTTGTCGATGGGCATGAGCGATGACTACGAGCTTGCGATCGCCGAAGGCGCGACGCACGTACGCGTCGGCACGGCGCTTTTCGGGCCACGTCCTTGAAGGTGGAGGCACAGGTGAACCAGCGAATCGCGATCATCGGCGGCGGCAACATGGCCCGCAGCCTCGTCGGCGGGCTCACGGCGCGCGGCTTCGAGCCCGGCCTCATCACCGTCGCCGAACCCGTCGAAGCGCAGCGACGCCAGCTCGAGGAAAGCTGGCGGGTGCGCACGAGCGCGGACAACGTGTCTGCCGTGCGCGGCGCAGGCGCCGTCGTCTTTGCGGTGAAGCCCCAGAACATGCGGGCGGTTGCGACCCAAGTGGCCGAGGCCATTAAGGCAACCGGCGCGGTCGTGCTGTCGATCGCCGCGGGCATCCGTGTGCGCGACCTCGAGCGGTGGCTCGGCTCCTCGACCGCCATCGTCCGTTCGATGCCGAACCGCCCCGCGTTGATCGGTCGCGGCGTCTCGGCGCTGTTCGCCGAGCCGTCGGTCGGCCCAGCCGCCCGCCAGGCCGCGGAGGGCATCCTGTCTGCGGTCGGTGCGACGCTCTGGGTCGAGAAGGAAAGCCTGATCGATGCCGTCACCGCGGTGTCGGGCAGCGGGCCCGCCTACTTCTTTCTGTTGATGGAGCTGCTGGAAGCGGCCGCCCGCGACCTCGGCCTGCCTCCAGAGACCGCGCGCCAGTTGTCGGTCGAGACCGCCTACGGGGCCGCCTGCATGGCGCACGCCCGTGTCGACGACCCCGCGACGCTGCGCGAGCAGGTCACCTCCAGGGGCGGTACGACGGCTGCGGCGCTCGCCGTCTTTGAACATTCGGATCTCGCAGGTATCGTGCGCCGCGCGGTCGCGGCCGCGGCCCATCGATCGGCCGAGCTCGCGGCCGAGTTCGGCGGCGGCGACTCGAGGTAGCTCCGGTGAAAGACGCGTTGCTCTACATGCTGGACGCCCTGCTGCAGCTCGTGGTGTGGGCGTTCCTGGTGCGCCTGCTCATGCAGCTGGTGCGGGCCGACTTCCGCAATCCATTCGCGGGCGCCATTGTCACGATCACCAACCCGGTGATCCTGCCGCTGAGAAAGCTTCTGCCTCCCGTCGGCCGCCTCGACACCGCATCGCTGGTGGCGGTGATCGGCGTGCAGCTTGCCGCCCAGGCCCTGATTCTCCTCGCCGCGGCCGGCGCCGCCGCGCCCTTTCCGCTGCTGCTGCGAGAGGCATTGATCGCTCTTGCCACCAACACGACCTACGTCCTGAGCGGCGCGATCTTCATTTCCGTGATCCTGAGCTGGGTCTCGCAGGGCGGCTACCACCCGCTCGCCGCCGTCTTCACGAGCCTCAGCCGCCCCGCGCTCAGGCCCTTTCAGAAGCTCATACCGCCGCTCGGCGGTCTCGATCTGTCGCCGGTATTCGCGCTGATCGTGTTGCAGGCGCTGCGCATCCTGATCGCGCGCGCGTGATTCGCTGCGCGTGCGGCGCCAAATCTTCGCGTGCAAATGCAAGCAGTTAGCGCAATGTTCGCAGGCGCGCCGCTAGCTTCACGCAATGCGCCGGCCACGCAAGGATCCTCGGGCGCTCGACGGCCGTCGCATCATGGCGACGCGTGCGCGCCGAGCAAGCGCGCAGCGTCGAGCGCGGCGTCCCGCCCGGGCAGGCGCGCGCGAGGCTTGAAAATAAGGCTTTGCAGCACTCTTGTGCGAAAAAAAATATTCGCAGACGGCTTAACCGCTGCGATTCATTGTGTTAGCTTTGCCGCCCGTTAAGTACGGGGCGAAGGCCCCGGACGGTTGTAAACGAACACTCACAGGAGACTTCACGATGGCGAAAAAGAATGCTGCGCCGACCAAGTCGGAAATTCTTGCGGCAGTATCGAAGGACACCGGCCTCACCAAGAAACAGGCGGGCGCGGTGCTGGAATCTCTCGGCGGCTCCATCAGGAAGGCTCTGCGCGGTGGTGGTCTGTTCACGCTGCCCGGCCTCTGCAAGATGCGCGTTGTGAAGAAGCCCGCCACGAAGGCGCGCGAGGGCATCAACCCCTTCACCAAGGAAAAGATGATTTTCAAGGCGAAGCCGGCGAGCAAGAAGGTTCGCATCGTCGCCCTGAAGAGCCTGAAGGAAATGGTGAACTAAGAGAGCAACCGGCGGGCCGCAACGACGGCCGGCGGTTCTTCTCTGGCTGACGATTCGTGCCCGGGGCGGCGCCCGCCGCTCCGGGCCTCTAGCTGGCGAGACGCCCTCGCAGCACATCCTTGAGTTCATGAAGCCGGCCATGAAAGTAGTGGCCGACCCCTTCGAGCACGACGAGATCCGGCGGCGGATCCTGGGCTTCGGCCCAGCGGCGCACGTCGTTCACATCGACCAGGTCGTCTGCCGTTCCCTGCACGATGAGCCAGGGACAGCGCGGGTTGGTCCACCCCTCAGCCAGGAATCGCCGCACGGGCGGCGCCACGGACACCAGCTGCGTAACCGGCAGCGGCGACCTGGATTCGGCCGAGAGCCGCGCGGCGACATAGGCGCCGAAGGAAAAGCCGGCCAGCCACAGCTCGGACACGCCCCACGTCACTTGCGCCCAGTCACATGCCGCGCGGGCATCGGTTGTCTCGCCCGTCCCGTCGTCGAACACTCCGGCGCTCGCGCCGACCCCGCGAAAATTGAAGCGCACGGTCGCGATGCCCATCTCCTCGAACACGCGCGCGACCGTGTGAGCGACCTTGTTATGCATCGTCCCGCCATGCAGCGGATGCGGATGACAGACGATGGCCGCGCGCCGGCCGTCGAATGCCTGCGGAGCCGCCGCCAGGCCCTCGAGCATCCCCGCGGGACCGTCGATCGAGATCGGCTGCACCGTGGCGGGACGTTCAGCCACGCGCGGCGGGATCCGCAGTGACTGCAAGCAGCAGCCGGTTGAGGCGCGCCACGTAGAGTGCAGGCGCTTCGAGCTGGCCACCTTGAGCCAGGAGTGCCTGGTCGAAAAGGGTGAGCGCGAGATCGGCAAAGGTTTCGGCCGACTGTGGCGAACCCGCGAGCGCATCGAGCCGCTTCACCAGGGGATGACCGACGTTGAGCTCGAGCAGCGGCTTGCTGGCGGGCAGCTTCTGGCCCGATGCCTCCAGCAGGCGCCGCAGGCTGTCGCTGAGCTCGCCTTTCGCGAGCACGAGACATGCCGGCGAGTCGGTCAGGCGCGTTGCGACACGGACCTCCGTCACCCGGTCGGCCAGCGCGTCCTTCACCCGCTTCAGCAACGCCTTGTTCTCCTTCAGCCCCTCGTCATGCTGCAGCCGGTCGGCGGCGGTCGCCAGCGCTCCGAGCTCGAGATCGCCCCGCGCGGCATCGTGCAGGGGTTTGCCGTCGAACTCCCGCAGGTGCTCGGCCATCCACTCATCGATGCGATCCGCGAGCAGCAGTACCTCGACGCCGCGCTCCCGGAGAAGCTCGATGTGAGGGCTCGCGCGCGCTGCCGCGATCGATTCGCCGACGACGAAATAGATGCGGGTCTGGCCGGCCGGCATGCGCGCGACATACTCCGCGAGGCTGTGGCGCTCGGTATCCTCGGCGCCCTGCGTCGTCGCGAATCGCAGGAGCGGTGCGATCCGCTCCCGCTGTGCGGGATCCTCGGCGGGCCCTTCCTTGAGGACGCGCCCGAATTCCCTCCAGAACGCGAGGTATTTCCCGGGATCGTCCGCGGCGAGCTTCGCGAGCAGGTCGAGCGCCCGCCGCGCGAGCGCCGAGCGCATCGCTTCGACCTCCGGATTCTCCTGCAGGAGCTCCCGCGACACATTCAGCGGCAGGTCGCTCGAGTCGACCACGCCCTTGATGAAGCGCAGGTAGAGCGGCAGGAACTCGCTCGCATCGTCCATGATGAAGACGCGCTTGACGTAGAGCTTCAGGCCGCGCGGCTTGTCGCGCTGCCAGAGATCGAACGGCGCGTGGGCCGGCACGTAGAGAAGGCTCGTGTAGTCGCGCTTGCCTTCGACGCGATTGTGGCTCCAGGCGAGCGGATCGACGCTGTCGTGCGCGAGGTGCTTGTAAAGCTCGCGGTAGTCCTCGTCCTGGATGTCGCCCTTCGGCCGCGTCCAGAGGGCCTGCGCGTGGTTGACGGTTTCGAACGCCGACTTCGGGTCCTTGTCGTCCGCGCGCATGCGCACCGGCACGGCGATGTGATCGGAGTAGCGGCGCACGAGCGCGCGCAGCGCGTAGCCGTCCGCGAAGCGATTGTCTTCCTCGCGAAGGTGCAGCACGACGCGGGTGCCGCGCCCGGCCTGCTCCGCAGGCTCGACCGTGAACTCGCCCTCGCCCCTGGATTCCCAGCGCACGCCGGCTGCCGCGGGTTCGCCCGCCTTGCGCGTGAAGACCTCCACCCGGTCGGCCACCATGAACGCGGAATAGAAGCCGACGCCGAACTGGCCGATGAGCTGGGCGTCCTTGCGCTCATCCCCCGAGAGCTTTTCCAGGAACTCGGCCGTTCCCGAACGGGCGATCGTGCCGAGCTCTCTCACGATGTCCTCGCGGGACATGCCGATGCCGTTGTCGGTCACGGCGAGCGTTGCCGCGGCCGCATCGAACTCGACCGTGACCGCGAACTCCGGGTCGCCCGCAGTGAGCGCCGGATCGGCGAGCGCGCGAAAGCGCAGCTTGTCGACGGCGTCGGATGCGTTCGAGATGAGCTCGCGCAGGAAGATCTCCTTGTTGCTGTACAAGGAGTGGATCATCAGCCTGAGGAGCTGCTTCACCTCGGCCTGGAAGCCGAGCGTCTGCTTCGCCTCGCCGGCGTCGCTCATGGAAATCTCGCGTGGAGCCGTGACAATCCGGCCCGCGCGAGTTTGGGGATCGCGACGAATTAATCAAGTCCGGGCAGCGCCGGCCCGGCGGGGAGATTCGCGAAAGCGGCTAGACGCGGTCGGCGTAGATGAGCACGCCCGGGAGGATCACGACCATCGCCCAGGCGGCGAGGCGTGCGAAATCGGTCGAGACCCCGAGCCAGAGATGGCGCAGGACGCTCACGACGTCGTCGAGTTCATCGAGTACGAGCAGCAGTCTTTCCATGGGGGCGACCATTCAGGAAACGCGCTCGCACTATAGGCAGCGCCCCCTGCCAGCCGACGTGACCGGAATCACGGCCTGCCCTGCTTCGGGACGGGCATATGCTTGCCATTAGACATAGCACGTGCCTACGCTTGCCAACGGCCACAACTGCATCACACTTGGCCCCGATGTTGCGCATCGTCGTACTGAACCCGAAGGGCGGCTCCGGCAAGACCACGATCGCCACCAACCTGGCGAGCTACTACGCCGCGCGCGCCCTGAAAACGACGCTCATGGACTACGATCCCCAGGCGTCGAGCACGCGTTGGCTGAAAAAGCGCCAGGCGTCGCAGCCGCCCGTTCACGGCATCACGGCCTTCGAGCGCAACAACCGCACGACGCGCAGCTTTCACATGCGCATCCCGCAGGAAACCGATCGCGTGGTGATCGACACGCCGGCGGCGCTCGCCGCGCAGGATCTGCCGGAGATCACGCGCGGGGCCGATGCGATCCTGGTGCCGGTGCTGCCCTCGGATATCGACATCCACGCCTGCTCCAAGGTGATCGCGGACCTCTTGCTGGTCGCGAAGATCCGGCGCCAGGACAACCGCATCGGCGTGATCGCGAACCGGGTGAAGCGCCAGACGCTGATGTACCAGTCGCTCATCCGCTTCCTCTCGACGCTGCAGATCCCGATCGTCGCGACCATCCGCGACTCGCAGAACTACATCAAGGCGGCGGAGCTCGGCGTCGGCGTCCACGAGATGAAGCCCTATCTCGTGCGCGACGACCTGGAGCAGTGGAATTCACTCATCGAGTGGCTGGAGCAGCGCCCCGTCGCGGGGATGGCGCCGGTGCCGGGGGAAGTGCCTGCGGTCGAGACGGAAGTCGCGGTGCCCGCGGCCATACCGTCGTCCTGAAGGGGCCGGCATGCTGTCCGGCCGGCCGGACTACCCGCCCGGTTGAACTACCCGTCCGATGGACTACTTGTCGTCGTCCCAGCTCGAGCGGACCTTGTCCGCCCAGCTCTTGTAGTTCGACCAGGTGTACAGGCTCTTGGTGATCGCAGCGTGCCTGCCGTTCGGCTTCTGGCCGCGATTCAGCCAGCTGGCATAGTCCCAGCCATTGCCTGCGCGCACCGGTTTGCCGTTGGCAGCCGGGGTGCCGTTGCCGGGTGACTGTGATCCGCCATCCCGTTCGGCGGTCGTGTCGGCCTTGTGGATTTTTGCTTCGCTCATGGCGCGTGTTCCTTGCGAGTTCGGCGCCACAGTAATCGGGGTGCGCGAAGCGGTCAGGAACTGGATCACAGAGCCCGGGCCGGCACTGTTAAATAAAGGATCGGCGGCGCGCGTGTTGTGGCCTGTCTCTCGCAATAACGACGGCGCCTATTTATTTGCGCCGGGAATCCCATTTGTCGCGGCGGCACGCCCGGCCGAGAACAGCGCGTCGAGCTCGGCGAGCGATTGATCGAGGGTGTTCGGCAAGAGGCTCGCGTAGGTGTCGAGCAACGTCACCGCGTTCAGCGCCGGATCGCTGCGGCTCGCGGCGCGCAGCCGTTTGGCGATGCCGCGGTTCACCGGATGCAGTTCGCCATAGGCGGCTTTCAGGCCCGAAAAATCGTCGGCGACGCTCTCACCGCGGCTGCGGCGGAAATGCTGGTCGAGCAGGTGCATGGTGACCGAGCGGTACAGCGTTTCGAGCTCGTTCGCGAGCGGCAGGTGAAAGCGCGCCATGGGCCTCAGGAACGCCGTGCGCGGACAGCCGCTCGTCGAGAGAATGAGGCCGAAGAGCGAGGCGAGCGCCTGCTGGGCGGTGGTGGTCTGGGTGATCGAGCGCTCCGCCGTGAGCACGTCGACGCGCAATTCGTCGTAGGACACCAGTGTTTCGATCCGCTCCACGACCCCGACCAGCTGCGCCGCCGCAGGGCATGCCGGATGCTCGGCGGCCGACAGCGGGCAGTTCTCGCAGCGATTGAAACTGAGGTCGGCCCAGAACGGCACCGGCTTCGGGATCGGATTGAGGAGGCGGAAATCCGCCCCGTCGAAGAACAGGTCGAACGTCTCGCGCTCCCCGTTCGGCAGGTTGAAACGGTAGCGGACGCGCGTGGTGCTCACGCAATCAGCCGGTAGCAGGGCTGGTACTCGCGCCCCGCAAGTTTCATGCGCTTCTGGCGGACGAATGCGCCGAGCAGCTCATCGAGCGGCCGCAGCACTTGCGGGTCACCGCGCAGTTCGAACGCTCCATGCTGCTCGATCGCCCGGATGCCGTAGTCCTTGACGTTGCCGGCCACGATTCCCGAGAAGGCGCGGCGCAGGTTCGCCGCGAGCTGGTGCACCGGCTGGCGGCGCGTCAATTCGAGCCGGCGCATGTTCTCGTGCGTCACGTTGAAGGGCATCTGCAGGTCCGGGGGAATCTTCAGGAGCCAGTTGTAGTTGTACGAATCGCTCGAGCGCCTGCGCCACTCCCGCACGCCTTCGAGCCCCTTCACCGCCGCCCGCGCCGCCCGGGCCGGATCGTCGATGACGACCTCGACGCGCTTCGCCGCCGCGGCGCCGAGCGTCGCCGCGATGAAGGCATGGATCTGTTCGAAGTACGCCGCGCTCTCGGCCGGGCCCGTGAAGATCACGGGCATCGGCTGCCGCGCATTCGCGGGGTCGAGCAGCAGGCCGAGGAGATAGAGAATCTCTTCCGCCGTGCCGGCGCCGCCCGGAAACACGACGATGCCGTGCCCCATGCGCACGAACGCCTCGAGGCGCTTTTCGATGTCCGGCATGATCACCAGGTGATTCACGATCGGATTCGGCGGCTCGGCGGCAATGATGCCGGGCTCGGTGAGGCCGATGTAGCGCCCCTGCAGGATGCGCTGCTTCGAATGGCCGATGGTCGCGCCCTTCATCGGGCCCTTCATCGCGCCGGGCCCGCAGCCCGTGCAGACGTCGAGCCCGCGCAGCCCGAGCTCGTAGCCGACCCGCTTGGTGTAGAGGTACTCCTCGCGGCCGATCGAATGACCGCCCCAGCAGACGATGAGATTCGGGCGGCCCTTGGTCTCGAGCACGCGCGCGTTGCGCAGGATGTGAAAGACCGCGTTCGTGATATGCGTCGGATCCTCGAGGTCGAAGCGCTTCGAGTCGACGACTTCGTTCGAGGTGTAGACGATGTCGCGCAGCACCGCGAACAGGTGTTCCTTGATGCCCTTGATCATCTCGCCGTCGACGAACGCGGTCGCCGGGGCGTTCTTGATCTCGAGCTTGATGCCCCAGGCCTGGCGCACGATGCGGATGTCGAAGTCGCGGTAGGTCTCGAAGATCTGCTTCGCGTCGTCGATCTCGCTGCCGGAATTGAGCACCGCGAGCGCGCAGCGCCGGAAGAGCGGATAGAGGCCGCCCTGACCCGAGTCGAGCAGGCGATCGACCTCCTGCTGCGAGAGCATCTCGAGGCTGCCCTTCGGCGTGACGCGCGCATCGACCAGATCCGGCGCGCTCAGATCCGCATCGGGGTTGTTCGGCAGGACGACGCTGGTTTCCAAGCGCGATTCCAATGCTGGGGGGCGGGCAGGACCCGTGGGTCAGCGACATTGTCCCGGCTCGCCGGCACAAAACCAAGGGCTACCGCGGCTCGCGGGTCAGGGTTCGATGGCGATCGGCGTGTCGTCGGTCGTCAGCAGCCACATGTCGATCATGTCGGCATTCGAGAGGGCGATGCAGCCGTCGGTCCAGTCGAAGCTCTCGTAATAGCCCTCGGGATGGCGGGGAATGTTCGGCAGGCCGTGGATCATGATCGAACCGCCCGTGCTCCAGCCGTGATCGCGGGCGCGCTGCAGGTCGCGATCGTTCGGATAGGTCACCTGGATCGAGAGGAAATAGTCGCTGCGCGAGTTGCGCCGGCCCAGCCGATAATCGCCCTCCGGTGTACGAAAGTCGCCTTCGCGCTCCTTCGGGCCTGCCGGATTGAGCCCGAGCGACACCTTGTAGTTCGCGATGACCTGCTCGCCGCGATAGAGGTACATACGCCGCTCGCCCTTCTTCACGATGATCCGGTCGGCGGTCGCGAGCGTATTTCCCGAAGCCGGGCCGAACGCCGGCAGCGCGAAGCACAAGGCAAGCGCAAGTACCTGAAAGCGGACCAACTTGAGTCGCATGGGCCAATTATAAGGGGGGCGCAAGCGCGGAACGACCGTGCCTCGTTCACAGTTGCGCGCTTCGCCCGATTGGCTCATGCCAGTTCGATGCGCAGGACCTCGATGATCCGCTTCAGGCCCTGCTCGACGACGGCAGTTTCCGGATGCCGCAGGATCACGTAGCCCGCGCCTTCATAGCCGGAGGGCTGCGCCTGCCCGGGTTTCGGCAGCTGGCTCGCGACCACCAGGGAGCCCACCTCGCGCTGCGCCTGTTCGAGGCCGTGTATCGCTTTCACCCGTCCCGTTCCGAGGCCGCGGACATAGGCGGCGCCTGTCGCGTAGCGGCGTTCCGGCGCGTCGAAGGCGCCGAAGATCACGAGGCGCGGCCAGGCGCTGTAGAAATCGAAGTCATGTGCGTAAGAGATGAGTGTCGTGAATTGCGCGCCCGGCGGACGCGCGCCCGCCTCGGAAATGGCGATGCCGCCATCCGTCCGCCGAAACCATTCCATGTGGCTCATGCCGGTCTCGAGCCCGAGCGCCCGTAGGGCCTTGAAGCCGCTGCGGCGGATGTCCTCGAATTCGGGCCGGTCGATCTCGCGCGGCAGCAGCACGCACCACTGGATCCAGGGGTTCTCGAGCACCGTCAGGGGTGCGGGCCGGTAGCTCGAGATGGAATGCCAGACCATCCGGCCGTCGATGAGCACGGCGTCGAAGGAGTATTCCTCGCCGCGCAGGAATTCCTCGAACAGCACCGGGCGCTGGACACTCGGCGGGTGCCGCTCGAGGTAGCGCTCGAGGTCCGCCGGATCGTCGAGCCGGAAAGTATTGACCGCACCCGCGCCCGCTGGCGGCTTCACGACGACTGGGAGGCCGACGGCCCGGACGAATGCCACCGCCTCCTCGCCCGCGCTCGCCAGCCGGTGACGAGCGCACGGCAGCCCATTACGCTCGAGCACCGTCTTCATCGTCGCCTTGTCGCGAAAGTTGTGCGCGGCCTCGACGCTGAGGCCGGGCAGCCCGAAGTGGCTGCGCACTTCGGCGAGCCGCACCTGCAGCTGCTCGAGCGAGCCGATGATGCGGTCCGGCGCGCCCACGTGCCGGGCGAGCTGGCGCACGGCTTCGGCAATGCGCACCGGGTCGAGGCCGTCCTCGACACGCCAATGTCCGGAGACCTTCGCGCGCAGCGCCGCCGGCAGGCGCTCGATCGGGTCCTGGCTGATGATCGCGAGCCTGACGCCCGGCAGGCTCGCCGCCCCTTCGACGAACCGGAGCGTCGCCTCCATGAAGAACGGCACGACGAAATAGACGTTCACCGCCGTGCCGCCTGCAGCAGCGCGTCCCAGTAGTCGAGCTGATGCCACATCTCGACGACGTGCCCGCCTTCGATGCGGTCGAGCAGGATGGCGCGAAACTTCACGGGCCGATTGCTCGGCATCACGTTGAGGAACCGGCCGGTGTGCACGCCCGTCAGCGTGATGCGGGTCGTGACCCATGCGCCGTCCGCGTGCTGGTCCTCGATGCTCACGTGCACATCGGTGAAGGTTGTATGCAGGAACCTCGAGACCGCCTGGAAGGTGGGCTGGCCGAGGCTGCTGCCGTTGTAGGTCGGTTCCTTCGCCATGTACTCATCCCAGCGGTTCCAGTGCTCGCCGAGCAGGAGGTCATCGATATAGGAGCGCACCACTTGCTTGCGGCTCGAGCTCGTTTCGCAGGCGGCGAGCGCCAGCAGGCAGGCTAGAAGAAGGATCCGGCGGCTTCGACCCATGTCGGCTCCTGGCGTGAACGCGAGCGGCGGCGCGGTGAAGGGTGGCTATAATGGCTTAGAACCGCATGAATACGGCAGTCATTCGGCCCTTGCTGCTCGCGGGCGTGCTCGCCACGCTCGCGGCCTGCGCGACGACGCAAGGCGACGTGCGCCTCGCCGAACGGCTCGATGAACGCACGGGCATCACGGTCACGACGCTCGATCACCCGCTGGAATTCTTCTCGCCGTTGCCCGAGAAGGGCCTCGAGGCCGCAAGTTTCGCGGACACCGGCCTCGCGGAGACGAACCGCATGGGCACGCGCTCGTACTACCTCTGGGTGTGCGTCCTCTGGGGACGGTACGATCCGCATCGCCTCGAGCCGCCGAAGGTCGCTGCCATCGACATCGACTCCGGCGGCGAGACCCTTTCGTTCCGTTCGAGCGATGGGGTCGAGACCCCCGGCCACGTGCGTCTCTACAAGGCTCCGGCCGACTGGAGCGACGAACTGACATTTGCGCTGACGCCCGCGCAGGTGCGCGCGCTGTCGCACGCCTCGGCGCCCACGCTCAGGATCGAAACGGGGGCGGGCGAATTCCTGACATTCAGTCTGTGGAAGCCGCCCACCGCGACGTTGCCGGCCTTCGCGGACGAATTGCTCGACGGCGCCGTCGCGGCGCACTGAAGCCGATTCAGGAGCGTTCCAGGAAAACGCGTTCGCAGCTCGCGTTGCCCGGCCGCATCTCGGCCTGCAGGCGATACTTCTCCCCGCCCTGCGCGTCCACTTCCACATGATGGCGGCTCGTCTCGCCGCCGGTGGCGCCGCCCACCTGGCAGTCCACGATGAGAACATGATGGCCCGCCGTCACCGCGACGCTCGCGTAGCGCAAGTCCACCTCACGCCCGTCAACGGACCGGATGACGAGCGCAAGCGGCAGCTCGGCCCGAAGCTTCGCGTCGCCGTGGATGACGGCGGTCGCCGACGAGGGCTGGCCCGGACCGTCATAGGCCTGGTAGGTGGCGCAGGCCGCGAGCGACATCGAGACGGCGAGCAGCCAGATGATCCGCGTCACTGGCCGCCACCCGCCGTACCGCTCGGCGAGATCAGCGGCACGCTGATGCGCGTGCCCGGCCGCACATCGCCGAAATCGACATCGGGGTTGTACTGGCGCACGAGCCAGATCGGCAGGTCCGAGCGCTGGTGCGTAATGGTCCAGAGCGATTCGCCGGGCTTCACCACGTGCGTCTCGGTGCCGGTGATGCGGTACTGCTCGAAGAACGCTTCCTGCAGCGCCTGCTGGTAGCCGCGCCGGCGCTGCTCGAAGGTCGCGGCATCGACCGCGCTGAAGTCGAGCTTCAGCCGCCGGCCGATGACCACCGGCTTGCGGTAGACCATGTGATTGAGGTCGCGCAACCGCTGGGCCCGGATGCCGAGCCAGTCGGCGTAGTGGCCGAGCGTCTCGGCGCCCTGCACGACGATGGTGTCGTCCGCCGCCACCGAGTAGTCGCTCGGATCCGCGGTCGCCGTCGATTCGGACCCCGGCACGAGCGACGGGCCGAACTCGGCGGCCTGCGCGGCGGAGACGGGCTGCGCGGCCTGCTGGCGCGCGAGCTCCGCATCGCTGACCGTTTCGGCCGGCACGACGTCCTGCTCGACCGGCGGCGACGGCAATTGCGCGATCGTGATGACGCCGGTCGGCGCCGCCGGCTGTGCCGACGGCTGCGTGGGCGGCTGCGCCGTACCGGCGGCGACGCGCAGCTGTTGCCCCTCGTAGAGGTAATCGCGGTCACGCAAGCCGTTCATGCGCATGAGTTCCGATTCGGGGATGCCCACGTGCTTCGCGATCTCCGACAGCGCATCGCCCCGGCGCACGATGTAGACCTCCATGAGCTCCGGCTTCGCCGCCGCCGGCGCGGCGGCGGCCACCGCGAGCGGCTTCGGCTCCGGCAGTCGCAGCACCTGCCCGCGGGTCAGCGCTTGATTCGGCTGGAGGCGATTGAGGCTCGCAAGGGCGTCAGGCGACGTGCCGCGCGCCCGTGCGATGGTCGCGAGGGTTTCGCCCTTGCGCACCCGATACGTGGGATCGGAGCGCTGCACGCCATAGCGCTCGTCCGCGGGTACGCGGGCGAGCACGGCCGACGCGTCGAAAGGCTGGCCGCTGTCCGGCAGGCGCAGCTCGAAGCCACGCGGCACGAAGCGGCTGCCGTTCCACACGGACCCGAGGAGCGACGGGTTGAGCGTGCGCAGCGTGCCGCGATCGACGCCGGACGCGGTTTCGATCGCACCGACGGGCATGTAATGGTCGAGCACGACGGTGTGGCTGCGGATCGTGGGTTTGCGCACGATGCCGCCGAAGTAGGTCTGCGGATTGCGGTCGACTTCGAGCGCGGCGAGGAAGCACACGTAGAAGTTGCGTGAGGCGAAGCCGAAGGTGCGGCTCTGGTACTTGCGCACGATGGTCACGATGTCGTCCGTGCCCATCTGGCTCCTGGCGCGGCGCATGCCCTCGGCGCCGTGGTTGTACGCGGTGATCGCGAGCGGCCAGCTGCCGAGGAGCTGGTAGTTGTACTGCAGCAGCTGGGCCGCGCCCACCGTCGACTTGAAGGGATCCATGCGTTCGTCGACGACCGCGTCGATGCGCATGAAGCGCCGGCCGGTCGAGCGCATGAACTGCCACATGCCCGCGGCGCCGACCTTCGAATAGGCCGCGGTGTTGAACGAGGACTCGACGTGCGGGAGCGCCGCGATTTCCTTCGGCAGGCCGAGCGTCGCCAGCGTGTCGACGATGTGCGATTCCCATTCGCCGGAGCGCACCAGGCCTTCACGGAAGCGATCGGACTGGCCGAGCTGGAATCGAACGTGATCGGCCGCCGCGGAGAAATCGCGCGCACCCGCCTGCGACGGCCAGAGCGCCCGCACGCGCTTGTCCTCCGTCGTCCAGCTGTCCTCGCCGACGCTCACCAGGCGCCGCAGCACCGCCGCGTACCGGTCGCGGGCGCCTTCGACCACGTGCTGGCGCTCGCGCGGGCTGTCGGCCGGGTCGAACTTGATTTCCTCGTACACGACGCCGAGGTAGCGGTCGTCGTGGATGAGCCCGCCATTGGTCGTGACCTTCGTATAGATGCGGGTCCAGAACTGGATGTCCGGCTCGAGCTCCGGCGGCCGCGCGAACGGACTGTCGGCAAGTGCCCAGCGCGGCGACAGGGGCAGCGCGAGCACGCACAAAATGAAAAGCCAAAGTCGAAGAACCGGGCGTCCGGGTCCAGTCTCGAACATGTTTGACACAGCTGAGGCGATGCGGGGGCTCCTGTATACCGACGGGAGTTGCCGTTTTGCAAGCCCCGTGCACGGCCCGGCGGCGGTGTCGACATTTCCGGCGGTGGGCGCCAGCGCAAGAAGTGCGGAAATCCTGCGCTAATTCGCCCATGCGCAAACGCAATCCACAGTCTTTGCACAGCCGAACTGTCGCGAAATCTTACAGCGCTGCGAAACTCCCGGGGCGAGCCGCGCGTGGCCGGTGCGCGGCTCCCGCGCCGAGGCACGCAGTTGTGTGGCGTGTTTCACAATTCGGATCCGCGGTTCAGCCGGATTCCGCCTGCGCCCTGTCCCGCCGTCGAGGTGGCACATGCCTTGCACTGTTTCCCCTCCAATGACGAACCCGGCCACCATTGGAGGATACCCACAGATGCAAAGCTCCCGACTTGTCTGCCGAACCGCGGTTGCGACGGCTCTCCTCGCCATCACCGCTCCAGCCTTCTCCACGCCGATCAATATGTCGAGTGGTGAACAGAACCTGCAGCAGATCCTGAACGGCATCACCGTCGGCGGGCACTCCTCCATCAATGTGCTCACCGACCAGGTTGCACCGGACGAGCTCTGGGCGGCAGCGGCCGGCGGCGGTTCGGTCAGCCAGATCATCATCGAGCTCGCCGGCAACCGCGACGTCAACAGTTTCGGTATCTACGACGCCGCGAATCCCGGCAATCAATTGCAGCTTTTCTCGGGGCCAAGCGGGTCGGGCAGCCGCTCGATCTTTGCGTTCCTCAATGACAACTGCATCGAACTGAACATGGTCACGACCGGGACCTGCTTCAACGCCAATCGCTTCGGCTTCTATCTGCAGACCGACTCGCATGGACCCAAGTGGTATTCCGAGGTCGACCTCAATGCCGACCGCTCCGATCACCTGGTCGCATACGAAGGCGTGGGCGACTGGGTCGACCTGCCGAGCACGGCTCCCGGCCCCTGGGGCGGGGATCAGTACGTACTTGCCTTCGAAGATCTGCCGCGAAGCGGCTGGGACTACGACTACAACGACTTCGTCGTCATGGTGAACTCGGTGCACGAGGTGCCGGAGCCTGCGACGATCACGATCATGGGGATGGGGCTCGTCGCATTGGGGATCGCCGTGCAGCGGCGCCGACGCGCGCAAGTGCTAGGGGAAAAATAAGACGCGGATGAGCGCAGGGAAGCTACAGAAAAACAGGTGAGATCACAGAGCCCCGCTTCGGCGGGGCTTTTTTTTGGAAATGGGGACATTCCTGATTTCACGCGTCGCTGCACACGGAAATCAGGAATGTCCCCATTTCCCAGAAAACAAGGCAGCCCGGAGGCTGCCTTGAGAGTCGCGTGCCGGTCCCGTCAGGGCGGGAACTGGGCGGGGAACCCAGAGTTGGCGCGCTTGAAATTGACTGGTTGGTGTCTCGAGCCTCGTCCCTTCGTCGCTGACGGCGGCCGTCTCAGCCGCACTTCGAATCGCCGCAGGCGAGACAGGTCATGCAGCCGTCCATCATGACGACGGCGGCGGTGCTGCACTTGGCACAGAGCTGCGCGCCTTCGGGATAATGTGACTTCGCAAAAGCGTCCGTCTGCTTGCGCCGCGCCTCGAACTCGGCGCGCTTCTCGTCGATGAGTTTCTGCCGGTGCTCGTCCATCACGGGCTTGGCCAGGAGGCCGATGGTCTGCAGGTGCCGCTCGATCACGTAGCCGAGCTCCGCGATGATCGAGGGCATGAACTTGCCGCCCGCCTGCCAGTAGCCACCGCGCGGATCGAACACGGCCTTGAGCTCGTCCACGAGGAACGTCACGTCGCCGCCCTTGCGGAACACGGCGGAAATGATGCGCGTGAGCGCGACGATCCACTGGAAGTGATCGAGGTTCTTCGAGTTGATGAAGACCTCGAACGGCCGGCGCTGCTCGTGCTCCGTGCCTTCGTTCAGCACGATGTCGTTGATGGTCACGTACATCGCGTGATCGGAGACCGGCGTCTTGATCTTGTAGGTCGAGCCGATCAGGACCTCCGGACGCTCGAGCTTCTCGTGCATCCGGATGACTTCGGCCTTCGCCGGCTGCGCGTCGCGCGCGTCCGCGCGCGGCTTCTCCTCCGGCTTCGTGACCTTGTACTTGACGATCTTCTTGTCGATCTTGATGGCGCTCATTGCTAGAACTTCCCGTAGTAGCCTTCTTTCATCGCATCGAAGAGGTTCGCGGCGGTGTGTTTCTCACCGTCGTATTCGATCTCCTCATCGCCCCTGGCCTCGATCTCCGTGCCGTCCTCGAGCGTGAACTTGTAGGTCGTGTTCTTGAGGTCTTCCTCTTTCACCAGCACGCCCTGGAACGCTTCCGGATTGAAACGGAACGTCGTGCAGCCCTTCAGGCCCTGCTCGTAGGCGTACATGTAGATGGACTTGAAGTCCTCGTACTTGTAGTCGGTCGGCACGTTCGCCGTCTTCGAGATCGACGAATCCACCCACTTCTGCGCGGCCGCCTGGATGTCGACGTGCTCCGAGGGCTTGACCTCGTCCGCGGCGCTGAAGTAATCCGGCAGCTTCTCCGCTCCCGAGGTCGCGCCCGGCATCGCGCGCGGGTTCACCAGCTCCCGGTACGCGAGCAGCTCGAACGAGAAGACATCGATCTTCTCCTTGGTCTTGCGGCCCGGGCGGATGACGTTGCGGAAATAGTGGTGCGCGAACGACGGCTCGATGCCGTTCGACGCATTGTTCGCAAGCGACAGCGAGATGGTGCCCGTCGGCGCGATCGAGGTGTGGTGCGTGAACCGCGCGCCGACCTCCGTGAGTTCGTGCACGAGCTCGGGCGCGACGGTCGCGAGCCGCTGCATGTAGCGGCTGTATTTTCCGTGCAGCACGCGGCCCGGGATGCGGGCGCCGGTCTTCCAGCCGTCCTTCGCCATCTCGGGGCGCTTGCGCAGCATCTCGGCCGTGACCGTGAACTCCTCGTTCATGATCGGCGCCGGCCCCTTCTCGCGCGAGAGCTCGAGCGCGGTCTGCCAGCCGGCGACCGCCATCTCGCGCGTGACGTCCTCGGTGAAGGTGACCGATTCCTTCGAACCGTAGCGCAGGCCGAGCATCGTGATCGTCGAGCCGAGGCCGAGGAAGCCCATGCCGTGGCGGCGCTTGCGCTGGATTTCCTCGCGCTGGCGCTCGAGCGGCAGCCCGTTGATCTCGACCACGTTGTCGAGCATGCGCGTGAAGATGCGCACGACTTCCCGGTAGCTATCCCAGTCGAAACGCGCGTCCACGGCGAACGGATCGAGCACGAAGTTCGTGAGATTCACCGAGCCGAGGAGGCAGGAGCCGTACGGCGGCAGCGGCTGCTCGCCGCAGGGATTGGTCGCGCGGATGTTTTCGCAGAACCAGTTGTTGTTCATCTCGTTGACCCGGTCAACGAGCACGAACCCGGGCTCCGCGAAATCATAGGTCGACGTCATGATGACGTCCCACAGGCGCCGCGCCGGCAGGGTCTTGTAGATCTTGCAGGCGACGAGGCCCTGCTCGTTCGCGATGTAGCCGTCGTGCGAGGGCCACTCGCGCCACACGTACTTCGCCGGATCGTTGAGATCGGGACTGTCCTGCTCGACTTCCTTGCGGCTCACCGGGAAGGCGAGCTGCCAGTCCGTGTCCGCGCGCACCGCCTGCATGAAGTCGTCGGTGACGAGGAGCGACAGGTTGAACTGGCGCAGGCGCCCGTTCTCGCGCTTCGCGCGGATGAATTCCATCGCGTCCGGATGACCGATGTCGAACGTGCCCATCTGCGCGCCGCGGCGGCCGCCGGCCGAGGACACGGTGAAACACATCTTGTCGTAGATATCCATGAAGGAGAGCGGGCCGGAGGTGTAGGCCCCCGCTCCCGACACGTAGGCGCCGCGCGGACGCAGCGTCGAGAATTCGTAGCCGATGCCGCAGCCTGCCTTCAGGGTGAGCCCGGCTTCGTGCACCTTGTTCAAGATGTCGTCCATCGAATCGCGCACCGTGCCGGACACGGTGCAGTTGATGGTCGAGGTCGCCGGCTTGTGCTCGAGCGCGCCCGCGTTCGAGGTGATGCGGCCGGCCGGGATCGCGCCCTTGCGCAGCGCCCAGAGGAAGCGCTCGTAGGCCTGTTCGCGCAGCTCCTCGCCTTCCACTTCCGCAAGCGAGCGCGCCACCCGCTTGTAGGTATCGTCCATCGTCTTGTCGATGGGCGTTCCGTCCTTGGCCGCAAGGCGATACTTTTTGTCCCAGATGTCGAGCGAGGCTTCCTGGAACGGAATGCTCGACATATCGTGCGGATCGTGGGGCTCGAGTTTGACGACCGTATTCATTTTATTGCCGATACTCCCCAAAAATATTGCGAAAAGAACGGCGCCCGAGGGGCGGTGCGTCCATCCCTTGTCTTTCGAACTGGGTCACTTCAGCTGGATTTTCTTTGGTCCGATTTCAGTCTTCGTGATGCCGCAAGCCGTCTTGCCGCAAGCGACGTTTCCGCGAGGTCCACACACAAACCGGGCGTTCATCGACTCGTTATCCAAAGACTCTTCGAAGCAAAAGAAGACGGCGACGATTCTCAAGCGATGCAATCGATCATCCGTCGGGCCCCCTGACCCAAGCCGCGGTGGCCTGCAACGCGACCACAACATCTTGTGTCAGGGGCGCAAGCGTATTCCTCGCGCCGCGACTTCGTCAAGATTTTTTTCGGTCCAAAACGGGTCTTAAAATAGTTTTCTATTCAATAACTTGCAATATTCTACTGAGAAATTGCCTGACTGCCCTCGCGCCAGCGGCCGAAAGCGCCTGTCAAGGCGCTTCGCAAGATATTGTGTTCACCGAAATCGCACAGGCGATGCACAGCTTGTCCACTTGACGCGCGCAAAGCGCCGGACCCGCGCCGTTGAAATGCTTTTGCCCGCCCCGAATTAGTGCTCCCGTCGAGAGCGGCCCGCTCTCAAAAACATTCTGGAGAAAGTACCCATGAACGCGATCCGCCATGAGCCCCCCTTCTTTCGACGAGGCTTCGTCAACCTCTTGCAGCGGGACCTCGACCGCCTGCTCGGCAGCTCTGCCGCGCTCGCCGACGACAGCCCCGGCGTCACCAGCGACTGGCTGCCGGCCGTCGACATCAAGGAAGAGGCCGGGAGCTTCGTGATTCACGCCGATGTGCCGGGCGTCGACCCGAAAGACATCGACGTCACGCTCGAAAAGGGCGTTCTCACGGTCCGGGGCCAGCGCAAGTCGGATTCCCGCGAAGAGCGTGACGGCTACCGCCGCGTCGAACGCGTCAGCGGCCAGTTCTACCGCCGCTTCAGCCTCCCCGACACCGCCGCCCAGGACGGCGTCGAAGCCAAGTACGCGAACGGCGTACTCGAGGTTCGCATCCCGAAGCAGCCGCAGGTCCAGCCCCGCCGCATCACGGTCGCCGCGGCCTGAAGGAGCGCCCTGCTGCGAGGCCGCGCGCGGGCATAACGCCGTCCGCGCGCGGCCCTTCGGCCTTCCTCGTACAATTGCGCTCCCCGCCCTGGGATGCCGACATGAGACCTTGCACGATCGCCCTGCTCGCCGGCCTCGGGCTCAGCATTGCGCAACTGAGCGCCGCCGCTGCGGCTCACCCGAAGAAGACGCCTCCGCCGGTCGTGCAGCCGAAGGAGGAACCGCAGGTTCCGTCGCTCTCGCCGATGATCAAGCGGGTCGCGCCGGCCGTCGTCTATGTCACGGTGTCCGGCACGGTGCCGGCGCCGGTGCCCGTCAATCCGCTGTTCGAAGAACCGGGTACGCGTCCGTTTCGCGGCGCCGGATCCGGCGTCATCGTCGATGCCGTCAACGGTTACATCATCACCAATGCGCACGTCGTTGAGGGGGCCACGGATATTATTGTTACGCTCGCCGACGACCGGCAGGTGCCGGCGCAGGTGAAGGCGCGCGACGAGCGCTCGGACATTGCTCTCCTGCAGGTGAAATCGGCCAATCTCGTCCAGATCCCGCTGGGCGATTCTTCCAGGCTCGAGGTGGGTGACTACGTCGTCGCGATCGGCAACCCCTTCGGCCTGCAGCACACGGTGACCTCCGGCATCGTCAGCGCGCTCGGGCGCTCCGGCATCAACCCGGACAACTTCGAGGATTTCATCCAGACCGACGCCTCCATCAACATGGGCAACTCGGGCGGCGCGCTGGTGAACCTGCGCGGCGAGCTCGTCGGCATCAATACCGCGATCGTGTCGCGTACCGGGGATAACACCGGCATCGGCTTCGCCATCCCCGTGAACATGGTGAGGACGGTCTACGAGCAGCTCCTCAGGTTCGGGGCCGTCAAGCGCGGGCTCCTGGGCGTCAACATCTACACGATGACGCCCGACGACGCGGACAACCTCGGCGTCTCCGGCGTACACGGGGCCGTCGTGTCCCAGGTGATCGAGGGTTCGACGGCCGAATCCGCCGGCATCAAGACGGGCGATGTGATCACGTCCGTCAACACGCAGCCGGTCAAGAGCGCCGCGGAGCTGAGAAACGCCATCGGCCTCCTGCGCGCGGGCGACCAGGTCGAGATCAGCCTCCTGCGTGAAGGCAAGCCCCGCAAGCTCACGGCGACGATCACGGAAGCTTCCGAGACCCAGGCGGCCGACAACGCCCCGATCCACCGCGGCCTCGCGGGGACCGAGCTCGTGGACGGCGAAGGCGGCGTGCTCGTGAAGTCCGTCGAGGAGACGAGCCTTGCCGCCCAGGCCGGCTTGCGGCCGAACGATGTCATCGTGGCCGTCAACCGTGCCCACGTTTCCAAGGTGAAGGAACTGCGCGACCAGACGAAGGATGCACGCGCGCTCTGGCTCGACGTGCGCCGCGGCGCCCGCGCCCTCCTCATCGTCGTCCGCTAATCCCGGCAGAGGGCGGATCGGCGCTCGGCCGCCGGTTGCTTTGCCAGCTCGCCCACTCGCCGGTAGAAGCTTTCGAGGTCGCCGCCACTCGCGGCGAGCAGCCGCTCGAAGCCCGGCACGCAGTCGAAATACGTCGCGACCGCCGCAAGACGCGCATTGTTGAGGTCGCGGGCGAACCAGTCGCGGTAGTCGATGCCATCTTTCCAATCCACTGACAGCTGGCCCAGGCGTTCCGCCAGCGCCGCGAATGCCTGCCGCTTGGCGGCACGCACCGTTTCCGCCGCGGCCGGCGTGCCGTCCACTCTCTTATATGCCTCGCGCAACTCGCTGCGGGTCTCGACGAGGCCGGCGTTGACGATCACCAGATGACTGCGCCGGGCGTTGAAGCGCTCGAGATCGAGTGGCCGGTTGCCGGCTGACAGCCAGCGCCGTACGCCTTCCTGCTCGACCGCCGTGGCAAACGCTTCGTTGAAAGAGGAATCGTCCGGCACGTAGACGCGCTGGTGCGCGAGCTCGTGAAAGATGACGCTCGCGAGGTTCACGTCGCCATAGCGGACCATGCTGCTTAACACCGGATCCGAGAAATGTCCGAGCGTCGAGTACGCCGTCGCGCCGCCGACGTGCACGTCGAGGCCCCGGCCCCGGAGCTTCTCGGCGAAGCTGCGCGCCGACTTCTCGGAGAAGTAGCCCCGATAGGGAACGCAGCCGGCGACCGGGAAACACCAGAGCTTCGGGTCGACGGAAAACTCCGGTGCGGCGAACACGTTCCAGACGACATAGTCGCGCCCGATATCCGCATAAGTGGTGTAGCTCTTGTTGCGCGGCAGGCCGAGCTCGCGCGAGGCGAATTCCCGGATCGCGATCGCCTGCTCGAGTCGCGCACGGACGTCGGCCGGCGTTTTCGTCCGCGCGACCACCCGGTCGATGGGCTCGCGCTTCATCAGGATCGAGGCCTGGCCGCGCGCCGCCTGCAGCACGTAGCAGCCGGCGAGCGCCAGGCTCACTGTCGCGCCCGACAAGAGCTTGAGGCGGCGCAACCAGCCACCCGTCGCACCGCGCGTCGATGCCGGCATATCACCCATGGGTCGCTCGGTCTCCCGGCTGGCAACTCGGTTAGTATCTGGCGATGCAAGTGTATCTGGTAGGCGGCGCCGTTCGGGACGAGCTGCTCGGCCGGCCGGTCGCGGAGCGCGACTGGGTCGTGGTCGGCGCGACGCCCGAATCGATGGCGGCGCTCGGCTACAAGCAGGTCGGGCGCGACTTCCCGGTCTTCCTGCATCCCGGGACCCACGAGGAATACGCACTCGCGCGCACCGAACGCAAGAATGCGCCGGGCTATCGCGGCTTTGCCGTCGACTGCGCGCCGGACGTCACGCTCGAGCAGGATCTCGCCCGGCGCGATCTTACGATCAACGCGATGGCGCGGTCGGCCGAGGGCGCGCTCATCGATCCTTTCGGCGGCCGCGACGATCTCGAGCATCGGCTGCTCCGGCACGTCTCCGCGGCGTTCGTCGAGGATCCGGTGCGTGTGCTGCGCCTCGCGCGCTTCGCCGCCCGGTACGCGCCGCTCGGCTTTCACGTTGCCGACGACACGCTGGCGCTGGCACGGCGCATGGCGGCAGACGGCGAGCTCGCTGCGCTCGTGCCGGAACGGGTGTGGCAGGAAACCGAAAAAGCGCTGGGCGAGGCGGATCCGGCCGTGTACTTCGAGGTGCTGCGCGCAAGCGATGCGCTCGCGATCGTCTTCCCCGAGATCGAGCGCCTGTACGGCGTGCCGCAGCCGGAGCGCTGGCACCCGGAAATCGATACGGGCGTACACACGCAGATGGCGCTCGCCGCGGCGGCGCGGCTTTCGGCCGACAAGGTCGTGCGCTTTGCGGCGCTCGTCCACGATCTTGGCAAGGCCGAGACGCCACGCGATCTGCTGCCGAGCCACGCGGGCCACGAGGAGCGCAGCGTGCGCCTGGTGAACGAGCTCTGCGCGCGCTTGCGCGTGCCGAATGAGTATCGCGACCTGGCGGTGCTCGCCGCCCGGCACCACGGCGTCATTCATCAGGCCGCCGAATTGCGGCCCGCGACCACCGTCGATCTTCTTGATGCCACCGATGCGTTGCGGCGGCCGGCGCGCTTCGACCAGCTGCTGCTCGCTTGCGAAGCGGATGCGCGCGGACGCAAGGGCCTGGAGGATCGCGCCTATCCGCAGGCCGACCGCTTACGACGCGCGCGCGCGAGCGCGGCCGGCGTCGCGCCGACGGCGGAAGAACTCGAGCGCTTCAAGGGACCGGCACTCGCCGACCAGTTGCGCGGCCGGCGCATCGACGCCGTGCGGCGCGATCCGGGCGGACGCGAGTAGGACTCAGCCGCCGAGGTAGGCGATGAGCGTGACGCCGGCGAAGCCGACGGTGTCCGCCTGCTCCGAATCGAAGATGCCGACGTGCACTTCGAGATCCGTCCGGCGCGACATCGAAAACGTCAGGCTGCCGACGAGCGTGTCCGAATCGAGCCGGTCGATCAGCTCCTGCGTGTGCAGGTAATCGAGCGCGTAGGTGCGGGTGCCGCGCACGGTGCTCACGCCCGCTGACAGCGACGATTCCAGGAAGACGGTGTCCTCGTGCAGGGACGCAAAGCCCGCGGCCGTCGCGCGTAGGGTCAGCCGGCGAAGGAATGCCGGGCTCACCGCGCGCAGCCGGTCCGTGCGGACGTCCACTCCACCGATCGCGAGGCTCGAGAAGCGGCAGGCGAAGTCGTCGTAGTCGTAGTCCTTGCCGGCCAGGTAGCCGCCCCAGCGCTTGCCCGTAAACGAGATGCGCCCGCCGAACGCCACACCGTCCAGATCGCAAGCAGCGGTTCCCGTTACGGCGATCGGCGGCAGGTTCGGGCGCGGGATCACGCCGTTGACCGCGAACGAGTTGAAGTCGCTCGCGCGCTTTTCGGCGAGCGCCATGAAGCGCCAGCCCTGCCATTTCAGGGACAGGGCACCGCCAAGATCGGACGTCGCAACGAGGTCGGGATCCTTCCAGTAGCCCGCTGACAGCGAGAATCCCCAGCGCTCGAAGCCCTGGTCGAAAGCGAGATCGACCGCGCTTGCCGTCAACTGGTCGCTCCGGGTAGAGGCGTCGGAGTGGCTCGCGTGCAAGGTGAAGGCCGTCTTCTGGTGCAGCGAGAGGGCCGCACTGCCGTCAATGTAATAGCCGCCGTCGCTATCCGCTTCCGCGCCGGCTGTCAGCAGCCATAGCGCCTGCCCGTCTTCGAGGAGCTGCGGATCCGTGAGGAGCTCTTCGTCAGCCGCTTGCGCCGCGACCGGCAGCGCGAGGATCAGGGCGGTGGCCGCCAGGCGCTCAATGCAGCGCATAGACGACGATCGCCGCGAGCGCCCAGCGGTAGATTGCAAACGGCAGCATGCCGATCCGCTGGATGAGCTTCATGAAGTAGTGGATGCACAGGAACCCGCTGACCGCTGCGACGGCGGCGCCGAGTGCGATCGGTTGCCAGTCGATGGCGTGGCCGCCGCGCGCGAGCTGCAGTCCCTCGTAGGCACCGGCCATCCCGATCGACGGCACGGCAAGCAGGAACGAAAAGCGCGCGGCGGTCGTGCGCGTGAAGCCGAGCGCGAGTCCCGCCGTCATCGTGATGCCGGAACGGGACGTGCCGGGCAGCAGCGACAGCGCCTGTGCACAGCCGATGAAAAGCGCACGCTGCCAGGTGATCCCGGCATCGCCAAGCGTCTTGCGTCCCAGCCGGTCCGCGAGCCACAAGAGGAGACCAAAGAAGGCGAGCGCAGCCGCGACCGCGTTCGGCGAATCGCGCAGATGCCCCTCGATGGTGTCGTTCGCCAGGAGTCCGACGATCGCGACCGGAATCGCCGCGATGAGGATCGCCCACGCGAGCCGCGATTCGCTGCTCGCCGGCGCGCCCGCGACGCTCTTGAACCACGCGCCGAGGATCGCGGCCAGATCGCGCCGGAAATAAAAGACGACGGCAGCCAGCGTTCCCATGTGCACGGCGATGTCGAATGGCAGCCCCTGGTCGGGCCAGCCGAGAAACTTCGGCACGAGAATCAGGTGGCCGGAACTCGAAACCGGCAGGAATTCCGTCAGTCCCTGCACCAGGGCGAGCACGATCGCTTGAATGGGATCCACGAGTGACCTCGATTGAAAGCGTGTTAGAGCGTGTGTCTCAGATCTCGCAGCATAAATCCCTGCAGCGGTTCGGCGACGCCGCGCCCGAGCGCCATCACCTTGAAGGCCTCACCCATCTCGCCGGGCAGCAGCAGGCGGTTCGCCGCGCTCACGACGGCCTGTCGGTCCCGGTCCGCTTCCGTCAGCAGCTCGCCGAGCGCCCGTTCCATGCCTGTCGCGAGCAGGAATTGCGCCTGCGTCGTGAAACCGAGCACGTCGAGGCCGGCGCTATCCGCCGCCTCCGCCGCCGCCGTGAAGTCGACCCAGGCCGTGAGGTCCTGGAGTCCGACGTACGCGAGCGCATCCGCGTGGGCGCGGTGGCGATGGTGACAAAGGAGCGAACCCTGGCGCCGATCGGGGTGGTAATACTGCGCACGCGGCAGGCCGTAGTCCATGACAAAGAGCACACCGCCGGCGAGCGATTGCGACGCGGCCGCAATCCAGCCCGGTAGCAGCGGGCACAGTTCGGATTCGTAATCTTCGTCGCCAGCAATCGCGAGCGCCCGGACCGCCGCCTCGAGCTCCCGCGGAGCCGGGCGTGCAGTGATCGCGAGCTCGCCGTCGATGAGCGCAACGCCCAGCCGCTCGATGCGTCCGCCGGCGATGCGGAATCGTTCGACCGGAAGGGCGTCCAGGACTTCGTTGGCGAGCATCGCTCCGCGCAGCGGCTGCGCGGGCAAGCGGTCGAGCCAATGGACGCGCGCCGCCTGTGCGCCGAGCGATCGATGCACGAACTCCCGCTGCCGCTCCCGGAGATCGGCACTCACCTCGAGGATGTCGTACCGTTCGGCTGCCATGCCGCGCGCCGCGAGCGAGCGGATGACCGCGACGGCCAGGGCCCCGCTGCCCGCGCCGAATTCGAGGATGTCGCGACCGCCGGCCCGTTCGAATACTTCGGCGACCTGCTGGGCGATGCATTGGCCGAAGAGCGGCGTCAGCTCCGGCGCGGTGATGAAATCCCCGTCCGCGCCGAACTTGCGCGCGCCGGCGCTGTAATAGCCAAGGCCCGGCTCATAGAGCGCGAACTGCATGAACTCGCTGAACGGGATCCAGCCGCCGGCGCTGACGAGCTTCGCGTCGAGTGCGGCGCGGACTCGCTCGGCGTGCCCGCGCTCATCCGCGGAGAGCGGCGGCAGGCTCACGCCAGGCATCGGGGCGCGCGGGCGGCGGCAGACAGCTTGCGGGCGATCGAGTATTGTCGCTGCGCAGGTCGTTCCATCGCTTCAATCAATCGGAGCACGCTGACTCCATGGCGACGATGCCGCTGCTGTCCTCGCGCACCGCGCTCGTAACCGGCGCGGCGCGGCGTGTGGGCGCGGCGATTGCCACCGCTTTGCACGCGGCCGGCGCGAATCTCGTGATTCATTATAGGTCCTCGCAGAGCGAGGCCGAGACGCTCGTCGAGCGGTTCAATCGTGCGCGTGGCGCAAGCGCCGTCGCGCTGCGCGCGGATCTCATCGACACGGCCGCCCTGCCGCGGCTCGTCGACGAAGCCGCGTCCGCGTTCGGCGGCCTCGACATCCTCGTCAACAATGCCTCGAGCTTCCACCCGACGCCCATCGGAAAAATCACGCTCGACTCCTGGGATGACCTCATCGGCAGCAATCTCAAGGCGCCGCTGTTCCTGTCGCAGGCCGCCGCGCCGGAGTTGCGCAAGCGCTCGGGGCTCATTCTCAACCTGGTGGACATCCACGGCATGCGGCCGCTGCCCGACTACCCGCTCTACAGCGTGGCAAAGGCGGGGTTCATCATGCTGACACGCGCACTCGCGCGCGAGCTTGGCCCGGAAATCCGCGTGAACGGTATCGCGCCGGGCCCGGTGATGTGGCCCGAAGGCGAGATCGACGCGGCGATGAAGGCGGAGATCATCCGCAAGACGGCGCTCAAGCGCCTCGGCACCCCGGAAGATGTTGCGCAAGCCGCCCTCTTCTTCGCGACGGCCGCGCCCTTCGTGACCGGCCAGGTCCTCGCCATCGACGGCGGCCGCAGCCTCGGCTGGTAGCGGGGACACGGTCCCCGTCAATCCAGCACGGACACCGGATCCATGCGCAGGCCCGACCGATCGAAAGCCTGCCAGAGTTCCTGCAGGGTTCGCCCGGCGGTCGGGTGGCGCAGGCCCGGCGCGAGATCCGCGGCGGGCCGCAGCATGTAGGCCTTGGTCAACAGGTCCGCGCGCGGCACCCTCAGGCCCGGCTCGTCAATCAGCTCATCGCCATAAAGAAGAATGTCGAGGTCCATTGCGCGTGGCGCCCATTTCGGCGCCTGGCGCGGCCGCCCGCACCGCTCCTCGATGGCATGGAGCTTGTGAACCACATCGCGCAGTGGCTGGTCGGTATCGAAGCCGACCACGAGGTTGATGAAATCGGCGCCCTCAAAGCCGAATGCGGGATTGCGGTACGCGGGCGAAACGCCCAGCCCCGGATACTCTCGGCGTAATTCGGCGAGCGCGCGCCTCAGATTGCGTTCCGGCTCGACGTTGCTGCCGGCGGCGACGTAGACGGCGGGCATCAGCCGCTCGCGGCCGAATCGTCGTCGCGACTATAGTCTTCGCGTCGTCGCTCCATCACGATGCCGACGTCGCGGGAACTGCGGATGGCGCCGGGCTTGTGCAGCGTGACCTTGAGCCACGCCAGATCGAACTCACGCACGAGCGTCGCGGCGAGCTTTTCCGCCAGCGTCTCGAGCAGGTGGAACTCGGACTCGCCGACGAACTGCAGCGTCCGTTTCGCGACGTTCTTGTAGTTGAGCGTGCGTCTGATGTCGTCGTGCACGGCCGCGGCCGCCACGTCGGTCGCAAGCTCCAGGTCGACGAGCACGGTCTGGCGCACCTGCCGTTCCCAGTCGTAGTAGCCGATGATCGTTTCGACCTTGAGTTCGCTCAGGAATATCCGGTCCATGCGGTCCTTCATCGTTCAGGCGCCTGCGATCGCGGGATTGCCGGCGAGCGGCCAGCGCGCCCGCGCGCGAATCGCGAGCGGTTCCCGGTCTCCCGCCCGCAGCCGCCAGAGCCCGGCCATGGCGATCATCGCCGCGTTGTCGGTACAGAATTCGATGCGAGGATAACGGACGGCGACGCCGAGTTCGCCGCCCATCGCCGACAGCTGCTGGCGCAGGGCGGTGTTGGCGCCGACGCCTCCGGCGACCACGAGGGTCTTGAGCCGGGTTTCCACGAGGGCCCGGCGCGTCTTCGCCGCGAGCGTATCGACGATGGCCGACTGGATGTCGCTCGCGAGATCATTGCGGTCGGAGGCGGTGAGCTCCCGCCCGCGGATCAGCAAGGCCGCCGCGGTCTTGAGCCCGCTGAAACTGAAATCGAACCCCGGACGGTCGAGCATCGGCCGCGGCAAGGCGTGCCGGCCGCCCCTGCCGAGCGCCGCAAGCCTTTCGAGGTGAGCCCCGCCCGGATACGGGAGCCCGAGGAGCTTCGCCGTCTTGTCGAAGGCTTCGCCTGCCGCATCGTCGAGCGACTGGCCGAGTACGCGGTAGTCGGCGAAGGCATGCACGTCGATCAGCATCGTGTGCCCGCCCGAGACCAGCAGCGCGAGGAACGGGAAGTCCGGCGCATCCGCCTCCAGCATGGGCGCCATCAGGTGACCTTCCAGGTGATGGACGGCTATGGCGGGCCGGCCCCAGGCGTAGGCGAGACTTCGGCCAAACGCAGCCCCGACCAGCAAGGCGCCGATCAGGCCCGGCCCCGCCGTATAGGCCACGGCATCGATATCGGCCGCGACGCTAGCCGCATCGGAGAGGGCGGCCCGGGTCAGCGGCAGGAGATGCCGGATGTGGTCGCGGGAGGCGAGTTCCGGGACCACCCCGCCATAGCGGTCATGCATGGCCGACTGGCTATGCAGCCGGTGCGCAAGGAGGCCCCGCTCCGAATCCAGCACGGCGACCGCGGTTTCGTCACACGACGACTCAATACCCAGGACTTTCATGGTCTAAGCGCCCTCACTGGCCCCGCCCCCGGCAAGCCGATGCCATGGTGGGCGGGAAAGTCCGCCAGAACCATGATTTTTGCCTTTTTGGGGGCACATCTCTTAGAATCGCCAACCCTTTTTCGGCCCCGTCAGGAACCTGTTACCAATGCCGAGCGTACGTGTCAGAGAGAACGAGTATTTCGATGCGGCTCTGCGCCGCTTCAAGCGCGCCTGCGAGAAGGCCGGCATCCTGACAGAGCTGCGGCGCCGCGAATTCTACGAGAAGCCGACCCAGGAGCGGAAACGCAAGAAGGCGGCGGCGATCAAGCGGCACCTGAAGCGACTGTCCCGCGACACCACGCGCCCCGCGGCGCGCTAGACCCCAACCCCGATCGAGCGAGCGCAACATGTCCCTGAAAGAAAGAATCACAGAGGACATGAAGGCAGCGATGCGTGCCGGCGAAAAAGATCGCCTCGGCTGCATCCGCATGATCGGCGCGGCCATCAAGCAGCGAGAGGTCGACGAGCGCATCACCCTCGACGACGTGCAGGTGCTCGCAGTCCTCGACAAGATGATCAGGCAGCGCAAGGAATCCGTCGTGCAATTCGAGGCCGGCAACCGCGCCGATCTCGTTGCCAGGGAAACCGCCGAGATTGCGCTCCTGAGCTCCTACCTGCCGCAGCAGCTGTCCGAGCCCGAGCTCGAGGCCCTGATCGCCGAAGCGATCGCCGCCACGGGCGCCCAGACCATCAGGGACATGGGCAAGGTCATGGGGCTCGTGAAGCAGAAGGCGCAGGGACGGGCCGACATGGGCGCCGTCGGCGCGAAGATCAAAGCCAAGCTCGGCAGCTGAGCGGGCCCTGCCCGACCTTGGGCGCATCATGCCCGGCCGCATCCCCCAGAACTTCCTCGACGAGCTAGTCGCCCGCACCGATATCATCGAAGTTATCGGCAGCCGCATTCCGCTGAAGAAAGCCGGCCGCGAATACAAGGCCTGCTGCCCGTTCCACGGGGAAAAAACGCCGTCCTTCACCGTGAGTCCCGACAAGCAGTTCTATCACTGCTTTGGCTGCCAGGCGCACGGCACCGCCCTCGGCTTCCTGATGGAGCACGATCGCCTCGGCTTCATCGACGCGGTCGAAGAGCTCGCGTCGCGGGCCGGCATGGAAATTCCTCGGGAAGCGCGCGAGGCCGCCGACGGGCCGGATCGCGAACTCTACGACCTGACGTCCGCGGTCAGCCAGTACTATCGCGACGAGCTCAAGGGCGATGCGCGCGCCAAGGAGTATCTGCTGGGACGCGGGCTCACGGGCGAGACCTGCGCACGCTTCGGCATCGGCTACGCGCCGGATTCCTGGAACGCGGTGCTGCGCAAGTTCGGCTCCGCCGAAGCCGGCCGGCATCGGCTGGTCGGCGCGGGCCTCATCATCGAGCGCGACGGCCCGAAGCGGGGCGATGACAATCACTACGACCGTTTCCGCGACCGGATCATGTTTCCGATCCGCGATGCTCGCGGGCGCGTGATCGGCTTCGGCGGCCGCGTGCTCGACAAGGGCGAGCCGAAATACCTCAATTCCCCGGAGACTTCGCTCTTTCACAAGGGTCGCGAGCTCTACGGCTTCTACGAAGCGCGCCAGTCGCGCGCCGATCTCAAGCGGCTGATGGTGGTCGAGGGCTACATGGACGTCGTGCGCCTGCATCAGGCAGGGATCACGTATGCCGTCGCGACGCTCGGCACGGCGACGACCCAGGAGCACCTCACGCGGCTCTTTCGCGTCGGCAACGAGGTGGTCTTCAGTTTCGACGGCGACCGCGCGGGGCGCGCCGCGGCGTGGCGCGCGCTGGAAAACGCCTTGTCGCAGGCGAAGGAAGGACGGCAGATCCGGTTTCTCTTCCTGCCCGAGGGCCACGATCCCGACACGCTGGTCGGCGAAGAAGGCGCGGAAAAATTCGAGCGGCGCCTGGCCGATGCCCTGCCGCTCTCGGAATACCTGGTGCAGCACCTCGCCAGCCAGGTCGATCTCGAACATGTGGACGGCCGCGCGCGGCTCGCCGAGCTCGCACGACCCCTGATCGCCAAGGTGCCGCCCGGCGTCTATCGCGAACTCCTCGTCGATCGCCTGGCCGAGACCGTGCGCATGCCGGGGCCGCGGCTCGCCGCGCTGCTCAAGCTCGAGTCGATCCCGGGCGAGCGCGCGGCAAACGTGGATGAGCGGGATGAACCCAGTCGCGGCGCGACCCTGAGCCCCGGCCGGCGGAATCTCGTCCGCCAGGCGATCACGCTGACGCTTCACCATCCGCATGCGGCCGCCGCGGTCGCCGATCCGGATGCACTGGCCGATGTCGATCGGCCCGGGATCGCGCTCCTCATCGAGCTCTTGAAAGCGGCGGCCGGAGCGCCCAAATCGACCCTCGCCGGGCTCCTCGAGCGTTGGAGAGACCGCCCAGAAGGCACCCACCTGGCGAAGCTCGCAATCTCCGAACTCCCTGAATTGAGCCGCGAACAAGCGGCGATTGAGCTCAATCAGGCCGTGAACAAGCTACTTGCCGATGGCAGCCCGGCGCGGCGGCGCGATGCGCTCCTCGTGAAGGCCAGGTCCGGCCAGCTGACGAGTGAGGAAAAGCAGGAACTTCAAAAGCTTCTGGCTGCCCGAACGACGCCTGGCAGCCCGCAGCCGGGGGGCGGATGACCCTCGC
Source organism: Steroidobacteraceae bacterium (assembly GCA_035644395.1). Lineage (GTDB taxonomy): Bacteria > Pseudomonadota > Gammaproteobacteria > Steroidobacterales > Steroidobacteraceae > JBGPLJ01. The sequence continues at coordinate 185 of DASQOR010000087.1, read as the reverse complement.
CGACTGGCTGTCTAAGGCCTTGATCTGTATACTCGCGCGTCTTTTTTTCCCGGTACCCAAGCACCCCTCATGAAGACCCCCAGCGCAGCCGAGAAGAAGACGCCTCATCACATCGCGGATGAGCGCCAGTCTCAGTTGAAGCTCCTGATCGCGAAGGGCAAGGAACAGGGCTACCTGACGTACGC
>DASQOR010000086.1:0-195767 GCA_035644395.1 Steroidobacteraceae bacterium | reverse complement strand
CAGCGTTCTTTTCACCGCGAGCGGCCAGTAGGGCCGCTTCGTTGACGAGGTTTGCCAAGTCGGCGCCGACGAAGCCGGGTGTGATCGAAGCAACCTCCTTCAATTCCACGGTCGGATCGAGCTTCACATTCTTGACGTGGACTTTCAGGATCGCTTCGCGGCCGCGGATATCGGGCCGATCGACGAGCACGTGCCGGTCAAAGCGGCCGGGACGCAGCAGTGCCGGGTCGAGAACATCGGGCCGGTTGGTGGCAGCCAGCACAATGACGCCGGCGTTGGCGGCGAAGCCGTCCAATTCAACGAGAAGCTGGTTGAGAGTTTGTTCCCGTTCATCGTTGACTGCCCCGACGTGGACGCCGCGCTGGCGGCCAATGGCATCAAGCTCGTCAATGAAAACAATGCAAGGCGATTTGGCCTTGGCTTGCTGGAAGAGGTCGCGGACGCGGGCAGCGCCGACGCCGACGAACATTTCGACGAAATCCGAGCCCGAGATCGTGAAGAACGGCACCTTGGCCTCGCCCGCGATGGCGCGCGCAAGCAGCGTCTTGCCGGTGCCGGGCGAGCCCACCATCAGCACGCCCTTCGGGATCTTGCCGCCGAGCTTCTGGAACTTGCCCGGGTCTTTCAGGAAGTCGACGATCTCGACGACTTCCTGCTTCGCTTCATCGACGCCCGCCACATCGGCGAACGTGACGTTGACCTGGTCTTCGCCGAGCAGGCGCGCGCGGCTCTTGCCGAACGACATCGCCCCGCGGCCGCTGCCACCACCCTGCATCTGGCGCATCAGGTACCAGAAGAGCCCGAGGAACAGCAGTACCGGGAAAGCCTGCAGGAAGAGCTGGCCGAGGAAGCCGAGGCGCTCGCGCGGCTGGGCCGAATATTTCACGCCCTTCGAATCGAGCAGCGTGATCAGCATCGAGTTGTCGGTCTCGGGACTGTCAGTGCGGTACTTGGAACCCGTCTTCGTCTGGAAATTGATCGTCTCGGCGTCGAACTGCGCGCTCTCGACGTCGCCGCGGCGGACTTCCTGCACGAACTGGTAATACGGCACCGTGGACACGCTCCCGGTGCTGAAGCGCGTCACCATGAAGAAAATGACGGCGATGACGAAGAGCCAGAGAATCAGTTTCACGGGAAGATCGTTCAAAGCGTGTCCTCTTGGGGGTCTAGACGATACGCGGGGCTTCGACTCGGGGATGCGAAGGGCGTTCCAAAGCTACTACAGACGGAAACCCTTGGCCAACAAGTACATTTCGGCACTGCGGGCCCTCGATGCCTGCGGTTTTCTGAGCCGCACATCGTCAAATGCCTGGCGTGTCGTCGCCACCAGTTCCTGGAACCCGCTGCCCTGGAACACCTTCGCCAGCAGGTGACCTCTGGGCTTGAGTACCTGTCGGGCAAAATCGAGTGCCAGTTCAGTGAGATACATGGCTCGCGGCTGATCGACGACGTCGAGGCCACTGAGATTGGGGGCCATGTCCGACATTACAAGATCGACGGGACGGCCGGCGACGCGCGCGAGCACCTGATCGAGCACCGGCTGCTCGCGAAAGTCGCCTTGTATGAAATACACGCCATCAAGGGAATCCATCGGCAAGAGATCGACCGCGATCACCTCGCCTTTGCTGCCGAGCTGGCGCGCCGCGTATTGGCTCCAGGCGCCCGGCGCGGCACCCAGGTCGATCACCAGCTGGCCCGGCTTCAGGATCCGGTCGGCCTTCTGGATCTCCTCGAGCTTGTAGACAGCACGCGAACGCCAGCCTTCCTGCCGTGCGCGCTTCACGTATTCGTCGCTGACATGTTCCTGCAGCCAGCGGGCGCTGCTCTTGCTGCGTCGGGATGGCTTGGGCTTCGGCATGGGCGCGGCGACCGCGCTCAATCGTAGCGGACGGAAATGATTTCGTAGCTGCGGGTGCCGGCGGGCGCCGCCACATCGACGACGTCGGCCACGCTTTTCCCGATAAGGGCCCGTGCGATCGGTGACGAGACGGAAATCCAGCCCTGACGGATGTCGGCTTCGGCGTCGCCGACCAGCTGGTAGACGACCGTGGAGCCGTCTTCCTGGTCTTCGAGCTCGACCGTGGAGCCGAACACGACCTTGCCCGAAGCCGGCAGGCGGCTGACGTCGATGATCTCGGCGGTCGAGAGCTTCGACTCGATTTCGCCGATGCGCCCCTCGATGAAACCCTGCTGCTCGCGCGCCGCGTGATATTCGGCGTTTTCCGACAGGTCGCCGTGGCTCCTCGCCTCGGCGATCGCCTTGATGATGCTCGGCCGGTCCTCGGCCTTGAGCTTCTTCAGCTCCGCCCGCAGGCGCTCGGCGCCGCGCAGGGTCAATGGCTCGCGCTTCACGCGATCAGCTCCTTGTGCAGGTCCTGCAGCCGGTTGACGGCGACTTCGCCCAGATGATCGAGCGCGTCGCAGGTCGCACGCGCGGCGGCTATCGTCGTGTAGTACGTGACGCGCTTGTGCACGGCCTCGCGGCGGATCTCGCGCGATTCGCGCACCGCCTGCTTGCCTTCCGTGGTGTTCACGACGAGCGCGATCTCGTCGTTCTTGATCATGTCGACGATATGCGGCCGGCCCTCGCGCACTTTGTTGGCCCGGCGGCAGGTGACGCCCGCGTCCTGCAGCGCCTTCGCCGTGCCGTCGGTAGCCACGATCTGGAAGCCGCGCTCGACCAGCATGCGCGCGAGTTCGACGGCGCCGGGCTTGTCGCGATCGCGCACGCTGATGAGGCAGACGCCCTTGGTCGGCAACGTGACACCCGAGGCCGCCTGCGCCTTTGCGTAGGCTTCGCCGAAGGTGCGGCCGGTGCCCATCACCTCGCCCGTCGATTTCATCTCGGGCCCGAGGATTGGATCCGCTTCGGGGAACTTCGTGAACGGGAACACCGCTTCCTTGACCGAGTAGTAGTTCGGCACGGTCTCGCTCGTGATGCCGAGGTCGAAGAGCTTGCGGCCCGCCATGACCCGGGCCGCGATCTTCGCAAGCGGAACGCCGGTTGCCTTGGACACGAACGGCACTGTGCGCGAGGCGCGCGGATTCACCTCGAGGATATAAATGATGCCGTTCTGGATCGCGAACTGGATGTTCATGAGGCCGACGACGTTGAGTGCCTTGGCAAGCTTGCGCGTCTGCGCCTTCAGCTCCTGCTGCACCTCGAGGCTGAGCCCGTTCGGCGGCAGCGAGCAGCCCGAATCGCCCGAATGGACGCCCGCCTGCTCGATATGCTCCATGATCCCGCCAATCAGGATCTCGTGTCCGTCGCACACGGCATCGACGTCCACTTCCACCGCGAGGTCCAGGAACCGGTCGAGCAGCACCGGGCTGTCGTTCGAGACCTTCACGGCGTCCGTCATGTACGCGCGCAGGTCGTCTTCCGTGAACACGACCTCCATGGCGCGCCCGCCAAGCACATAGGAGGGGCGGACGACGAGCGGAAACCCGACTTCCTTCGCAAGCGCGACGGCCTGCTCCTCGGTGCGCGCCGTCGCATTCGCCGGCTGCTTCAGGTCGAGCTTTTTCACGAGCTGCTGGAAGCGCTCGCGATCCTCCGCGACGTCGATCGAATCCGGGCTCGTGCCGATGATCGGGGCGCCGGCGGCCTGCAGCGCACGCGAGAGCTTGAGCGGGGTCTGGCCCCCGTACTGCACGATCACGCCCTCGGGCTTTTCCTTCTCGATGATCTCCATGACGTCTTCGAAGGTGAGCGGCTCGAAGTACAGGCGGTCGGAGGTGTCGTAGTCGGTCGAGACGGTTTCCGGATTGCAGTTGACCATGATGGTTTCGCAACCGTCTTCGCGCAGGGCGAGTGCGGCGTGCACGCAGCAGTAGTCGAATTCGATGCCCTGACCGATCCGGTTCGGGCCGCCGCCGAGGATCATGATCTTGCGTTTCTTGTCGGGGTTCGCCTCGCACTCTTCTTCATAGGTCGAGTAGAGGTAGGCGGTCGTGGTCGCGAACTCCGCGGCGCAGGTGTCGACCCGCTTGTAAACCGGGTGCAGGCCCAGCTTGTGACGTCGCTTGCGCACGACTTGCTCGTCGCTCGCGGTCAACTTCGCGAGGCGGCTGTCCGAGAAGCCCTTGCGCTTGAGGGTTCGCATGCGCGCCACGTCGAGCCCTTCGAGACCTTGCTTGCGGACTCTCGCTTCCTCCTCGATCAGGTTCTGAACCTGTACGAGGAACCAGGGATCGATGCGCGTGAGCCCCTGAACCTTTTCGCGACTCCACCCGGCGCGAAAAGCGTCGGCCACGTACAACAGGCGGTTCGCCCCTGGAGAGCGCAGCTCGTAGGTGAGCTTCGCTTCGTCCTCCTCCGTGAGCGGCAGCACCAGCAGTTCCGAGAATCCGTCGATGCCGGTCTCGAGGCTGCGCAGTGCCTTCTGCAGGGACTCCTGGAAGGTGCGGCCGATCGCCATGGCCTCGCCCACCGACTTCATCTGCGTGGTGAGCCGGGTATTCGCGCCGGGGAATTTCTCGAACGTGAAGCGTGGAATCTTGGTGACGACGTAGTCGATGCTCGGCTCGAACGACGCCGGCGTCGCGCCGCCCGTGATGTCGTTCTTGAGCTCATCGAGCGTGTAGCCGACCGCGAGTTTCGCCGCGATCTTCGCGATCGGAAAGCCCGTCGCTTTCGAGGCGAGCGCCGACGAACGCGAGACCCGCGGGTTCATCTCGATGATGAGGAGCCGCCCGTCCTCGGGGCTCACGGCGAATTGCACGTTCGAACCGCCCGTGTCGACGCCGATCTTGCGCAACACTGCGATCGACGCATTGCGCATGCGCTGGTATTCCTTGTCGGTGAGCGTCTGCGCCGGAGCCACCGTGATGGAATCACCGGTGTGCACGCCCATCGGATCGAGATTCTCGATCGAGCACACGATGATGCAGTTGTCCTTCTTGTCGCGGACAACCTCCATCTCGAATTCCTTCCAGCCGAGCACCGACTCCTCGAGCAGCACCTCGTTGGTCGGCGAGGCGTCGAGCCCGCGCGCCACGATCTCCTCGAACTCCTCGCGGTTGTACGCGATGCCGCCACCGCTCCCGCCGAGCGTGAAGGACGGCCGGATGACCGTCGGGTAGCCGATTTCCGCCTGCACCGCGGTCGCTTCTTCCATGCTGCGGGCGATGCGGGAGCGCGGCGTCTCGAGGCCGATCTCGCGCATGGCGTTGCGGAAGAGCTCGCGGTCCTCGGCCATGTCGATGGCCTCGCGCGATGCGGCGATCAGCTCGACGCCGAATTTCTCGAGCACGCCCTCGCGCACGAGATCGAGCGCGCAGTTGAGCGCCGTCTGACCGCCCATCGTCGGCAGCAGGGCGCTCGGCTTTTCCTTTTCGATGATGCGCGCGACGGTGCGCCAGTTGACGGGCTCGATGTAGATGCTGTCGGCCATCTCGGGATCCGTCATGATCGTCGCGGGATTGGAGTTGACGAGGATGACGCGATAGCCCTCCTCCCTCAGCGCCTTGCACGCCTGCGCTCCCGAATAGTCGAACTCGCAGGCCTGGCCGATGATGATCGGGCCGGCGCCGATGATGAGGATGCTTTCGAGGTCGGTGCGCTTTGGCATCGGCTGCGGACCCGTCAGGCCGGCGCGTCGCGCGTCTCGGATGCCACGCGCTTGCTGCGCGGCTCCGGACGGGTCGGCCGCGGCAGCGACTGCAGGCGCTTCACCATCAGGTACATGAAGTGTTCGAACAGCGGCTTCAGGTCGTGCGGGCCCGGGCTCGCCTCCGGATGCCCCTGAAAGCTGAAGGCCGGCCGGTCGGTCCGCGCGACGCCCTGGAGCGATCCGTCGAAGAGCGAACGATGAGTCGCCTTGAGGCTCGCGGGCAGCGTCGCTTCATCGACGGCGAAGCCGTGATTCTGGCTGGTGATCGCGACGCGCCCGCTCTCGAGCTCGACGACCGGGTGGTTCGCGCCGTGGTGGCCGAATTTCATCTTGACCGTTTTCGCACCGCTCGCGAGTCCCAGCAGCTGGTGTCCGAGGCAGATGCCGAAGAGCGGAATGTCGGTGTCGAGGAAACGCTGGATCGCCTTGATCGCGTAGTCGCAGGGTTCCGGATCGCCGGGGCCGTTCGAGAGGAAGATCCCGTCGGGTCCGAGCGCAAGCACCTGGTCCGCCGGCGTCGTCGCGGGCACGACGGTCACACGGCAGCCGTAGTCCGCCAGCAGGCGCAGGATATTGCGCTTGATGCCGAAGTCGTAGGCGACGACATGCAGCCGGCTGATCGACCGGATCGGCCCGGCGGACTCGTCGCGCCAGATCGATCCGGCGTTCCACTGGTACAGACGCTTGGTCGAGACGACTTTCGCGAGATCCATGCCCTTGAGGCCCGGGAACTTGCGGGCGGCCTTTACGGCCGCGCCTTCGTCGATGTTGTCGCCCGTCATGAGGCAACCGGCCTGTGCGCCCTTTTCGCGCAGGATGCGCGTGAGCTTGCGGGTGTCGATCTCCGCGATCGCGACGATCTTGCCGCGCTGGAGGAACGTCGAAAGCGATTCCGCCGCGCGCCAGCTGCTATGCAGGAGCGGCAGGTCCCGGATGACCAGGCCCGCCGCAAAGACCTGCTGGCTTTCGACATCCTCGGGATTGGTACCCGTGTTGCCGATGTGCGGATACGTCAGCGTGACTATCTGGCGGCAGTAGGAAGGATCGGTGAGGATTTCCTGATAGCCGGTGATGGCGGTATTGAAAACGACTTCGCCGGTGGTATTGCCCTTCGCCCCGATTGAAATACCGCGCAGGACGGTACCGTCTTCGAGCGCCAACACGGCCGGTGTCGTCACTTCACTTTTTCCTCGATGAGCTTAGCTTTCGGCGGCGCGCATTCTAGTTTTGCGTCGCGCCCCTGTCCACGCGAAAAATCGCCGCGCGAGCTCGCTTGATGAATGCCGTCCAAGCTATTGTTTCCCCGAGCCGACATCGCTCATTTCGTAGCGGCCCGCCGGCCGTCCCGAAAGCCACAGTGCCGCGCTGAGCGCGCCGCGCGCAAAAGCCATACGATCCGCCGCCCGATGCTCGAGTACCAGTTGCTCGCCGAGGCCGGCAAAAACGACGCGATGCTCGCCGACCAGGTCACCGCCTCGCGCAACCGAGAACCCGATCGTGTCGGGCGTCCGCGGTCCGGTCGACGCCGACCGGATAGAACCTGCGGGATCGCCAGGCGCGATGCCCCGTGCCGCAGCGGCGATCTCGCCCAGCCGGCGAGCGGTGCCGGACGGCGCATCGACCTTGTCGCGGTGGTGCGATTCGTGGATTTCGATGTCGAATTCAGGGGGCAGCGCGCGGGCCGCGGCATCCACGAGCCGCATCAGGAGCTGCACGGCGAGGCTCATGTTCGGCGAGGCGATTACCGCGATGCGCGTGGAGGCCAGGTCTATGGCCTCACGCTGCCGTGCCGAAAGGCCGGTGCTCCCGAGCACCCACGCACAGCCAGCGGTGGAAATCATTCGTGCGCGCTCTTCCACACCGTCGGCCAGAGCGAAATCGATGGCGACGTCCGCCCCCTTCAGCGCGAGCGCGAACTCCGAAGCGACGGCGACCCCGAGAGCGGGCCGCCCCGCGAGCACGCCAATGTCTTTCCCGAGATGCCGGCTGTGAGCCGACGCCGAGGCTCCCGTGATGTGCGCCTGCGGGTATTCATCGGCCGCGCAAACGACTGCGCGCCCCATTCTTCCGGTGGCGCCCACGAGAGCGATGGCTGGCATAGGGACCCTAACGACCGATGTCTTCGAAGAACTTCCTGACACCCTCGAGCCAGCTGCGCTCGCGCGGGTTGTGCTCGCGCCGGTCAGTGCGCAGCGACTCGTCGAATTTTCGCAGAAGTTCCTTCTGCTCGCCCGTGAGATTCACGGCCGTCTCGACCGTGACGCGGCAAAAGAGGTCGCCGGTCGCACCGCCGCGCACCGGCTTCACGCCCTTCTCGCGCAGCCGGAAGACCCGGCCGGACTGCGTCTCGGCAGGGATCTTGAGCGATACGTGGCCATGGAGCGTCGGCACCTCGACTGCGCCGCCGAGCGCGGCCGTCGAGTAACTGACTGGCACTTCGCAGGAGAGGTGACTGCCGTCGCGCTGGAAGATTTCGTGGTCGCGCACCTGCACCTCGACGTACAGGTCGCCATGCGGCCCACCGTTGCGCCCGGCCTCGCCTTCGCCCGAGAGCCGGATGCGATCGCCGGTGTCGACACCGGCCGGCACTTTCACCGAGAGCTTCTTGTTGCGCCGGATACGCCCTTGGCCCAGGCAGGTATCGCAGGGGTTCGACACGATCTGGCCGCGGCCTTTACAGCGCGGGCAGGTTTGCTGGACGGTGAAGAACCCCTGGCTCATGCGGACCTGGCCGGCACCGCCGCAGGTATCGCAGGCCGTGGGCGAACTGCCCTTGGCGGCCCCGCTGCCTTTGCAGGTTGCGCACTCGGACAGGACCGGAATCTCGAACTCGACCGAGTCGCCGAACACGGCTTGCTCCAGATCGAGCGTTACCTCGTAGCGCAGGTCCGCCCCGCGGAAGACCTGCGAGCGGCCGCGGCGCCCGCCGCCGAAGATGTCACCGAATACGTCGCCGAAGATGTCGCCGAATGCGTCCGCCGGATTGAAGCCGCCGCCTGCACCGCGCGCGGCATCGACGCCCGCATGGCCGTACTGGTCGTAGGCCGCCCGCTTCGGCGCGTCCGTCAGGACCTCGTAGGCCTCCTTGGCTTCCTTGAATTTCTCTTCGGCCTGGTGGTCGCCCGGATTGCGGTCCGGATGGAATTTCATCGCGAGGCGCCGATACGCCTTCTTGATGTCGGCTTCGCTCGCCGTGCGGGCAACGTCCAGCACCTTGTAGTAGTCACGCTTCGACATGCCACCCCGTTCCCGCGTCCTGACGCGACGACCGCCGGCGATGCATCATCGCCAGCGGTCGTTTGCCTGCCCGAAGTCCGTCCGCTCTTACGAGCTCTTGCGATCCTTGTCCTTAACTTCCTCGAATTCCGCATCGACGGCGTCTTCCTTGCCGCCGCTCTTCGCACCCGAATCGGAACCGGACGACGGCCCGCCCGACTCCGCCGCGGCACCCTGGCCCTCCGCGGATTGCGCGTAAGCCTTCTGCAGGACGGCTTGCGAAACCTGGCCCAGCGCCTCGATCTTTGCTTCGAGCGCCGCCTTGTCATCGCTCTCCATCACGCTCTTGACCTCGGCGACCGCGGCCTCGATCTTCTGCTTCTCGTCCGGCGAGACCTTATCGCCCAGTTCCTTGACCGCCTTTTCCGTCGCGTGCACCAGGCTGTCCGCCTTGTTGCGCACGTCGACGAATTCGCGGAAGCGCTTGTCATCTTCCGCGTGCGCCTCGGCTTCCTTCACCATGCGCTTGATTTCGGCCTCCGACAGGCCGCTCGACGCCTTGATGACGATCTTCTGTTCCTTGTTGGTCTGCTTGTCCTTCGCCGACACGTTGAGGATGCCGTTCGCATCGATGTCAAACGTGACTTCGATCTGCGGCATACCGCGCGGCAGTGGCGGAATTTCCGCGAGGTCGAAGCGGCCGAGCGACTTGTTGTCGGACGCGCGCTCGCGCTCGCCCTGCAGCACGTGAATGGTCACGGCCGTCTGGCTGTCATCCGCGGTCGAGAAGACCTGCTGCGCCTTGGTCGGAATCGTCGTGTTCTTCTCGATGAGCTTCGTCATCACGCCGCCCAGCGTTTCGATGCCGAGCGAGAGCGGCGTGACGTCGAGGAGCAGCACGTCCTTCACTTCGCCGGAAAGCACGCCGGCCTGGATCGCGGCGCCCACGGCGACTGCCTCATCCGGATTCACGTCCTTGCGCGGCTCCTTGCCGAAGAAGTCCTTCACCGCTTTTTGCACGAGCGGCATGCGCGTCTGGCCGCCGACGAGGATCACCTCGGCGACGTCTTTCGTCGACAGGCCCGCATCCTTCAGCGCGATGCGGCAAGGCTCGACGGTCTTCGTCACGAGGTCCTCGACCAGGGATTCGAGCTTCGCGCGCGTGAGCTTGACGTTCAGGTGCTTCGGACCATTCGCATCCGCCGTGATGTACGGCAGGTTGATGTCCGTCTGCTGGGTCGACGAGAGTTCGATCTTGGCCTTCTCCGCGGCCTCCTTCAGCCGCTGCATCGCCAGCGGATCCTTGCGCACGTCGACTCCGCTGTCCTTCTTGAACTCATCGGCGATGAAGTTGATCACGCGCAGGTCGAAGTCCTCGCCGCCGAGGAAGGTGTCACCATTGGTCGAGAGCACCTCGAACTGGCGCTCGCCGTCGACTTCCGCGATCTCGATGATGGACACGTCGAAGGTGCCGCCACCGAGGTCATAGACCGCGATCCTCCGGTCGCCGCCCTGCTTGTCGAGCCCGTAGGCCAGCGCGGCCGCGGTCGGTTCATTGATGATGCGCTTGACGTTGAGGCCCGCGATCCGCCCGGCGTCCTTGGTTGCCTGGCGCTGCGAGTCGTTGAAGTACGCGGGAACGGTGATGACCGCTTCGGTGACGGTACTGCCGAGGTAATCCTCGGCCGTCTTCTTCATTTTCATGAGCACGCGCGCCGAGACTTCCTGCGGCGAGAGCTTCTTGCCGTGCGCCTCGACCCAGGCGTCGCCGTTGTCGGCCTTCACGACCTTGTACGACACCATGCCGATGTCCTTCTGCACGACATCGTCGCCGAACTTGCGGCCGATGAGGCGCTTCACCGCGAACAGCGTATTCTGGGGATTGGTGACAGCCTGGCGCTTCGCCGACTGGCCGACGATCACTTCGTCGTCCTTGGTGAAGGCGACGATCGATGGCGTCGTGCGATCGCCTTCGCTGTTCTCGATGACGCGCGGCTTGCCGCCTTCCATCACGGCGACGCAGGAATTGGTCGTGCCGAGATCGATACCGATGACTTTGGACATGGAACTCACACTCCGGAAATTGACGACTGGCGCGATAGTTGGGGCCTCGCCCCGATTGCTTCAAGCATGCCGGGCAAGGTTTGTCTCATGGGCCGCGCGCGACTATCACGCGCGCCGGCCGCAGCAGCCGGCCGTTCAGTTGATAGCCTTTCTGTACGACCTTGAGGACGGTGTCCGGCTCGGCACCGGCGGCCTCCTGCATCGCAATCGCCTCGTGCAGCTCCGGATTGAAGCGTTCGCCCGCGGGCTCGACCGCGCGAATCCCGTGCTTCTGGATTGCGGATAGCAGGAGCTTCAGGGTCGCCTGCTGGCCGTCGATGAGCGAGCGGTCGCTCGAAGTCTCGGCCGAAGCAATGCCTGCCTCGAGGCTGTCGACGACGCCGAGGAGATCCTGGGCGAAGCGCTCCAGGCCATACTTGTGGGCCTGTTCGACATCGCGCTGGCTGCGCTTGCGGAAGTTGTCGAGCTCGGCCACGGCTCGTAGATACAGATTGCGCTGCTCTTCGGCGCGCGCCTCCGCTTCGGCGATCGCGAGCCGCCGGTCGGCGGAGGCGCCTGCCTCCAAAGTTTCCTCCGGCAGCACGGCCGTTCGCTCCGGATCGTGATCAGCCGGCACCCTCGAGTCTTCCGCCATGCTACTAAACTCGCTTACTTTCAATTAGTTATAATATTAACCTCAAGCTACTCCTTGAGGCCGCCTCAACACTCTGCCGCCTGTTTCTGGCCTATTTGAGCGTTTTCAAGGTCGTGCTGAGCATACGTGCCGTGACCTCGACGATGGGTATCACTCGCTCGTAGGCCATGCGTGTCGGACCGATGACACCGAGTACGCCCACGACCTCGTTGTCGAGCGTGTAAGGCGCCGTCACCACGCTGCAGTCATCGAGAATCGTGTAGCCCGACTCCTGGCCGATGAAGATCTGCACGCCGTCGCCATGCAGACTCTGATCGAGGAGGTGCAGGATATCGCGCTGCTCGTTGAAAGCCTCGAACAGGCGCCGCAGCTTCTCGACGTTCGACAGCTCGGCGAATCCCATCAGATTGGTTTCGCCGGCGATGACGAATTCGAGCCGGTCATCGCCCGGCCCGTCGAAGACCTTCTGCGCCACCTGGATCGCGTCGAGCATCATCTGATTCATGTGGCGGCGGGTTTCCTGCAGCTGATCGACGAGCCCCGAGCGCACCTCCGCGAGCGTGCGCCCGCGAAACTGCTCGCTCAGGAAGTTCGCCGCCCGGCGCAGCTCCTCGGCCGAGTAGTACCGTTCGAGCTGCACCACCCGGTTCTGGACCTCGTGGCCGCTCACGACGAGCACCGCCAGCACGCGGTTTTCCGACAGCGGTACGAATTCGATCTGGGTCAGCGAAGGGTGATGGGCCCGCGGCACCGTCACCACTCCCGCCATCTGGGTAATCGCCGACAGCACCTGTGAAGTCGAGGCGACGAGTGACTTGTGGTCCGAACGATGCGCTTCGAGGCGGCGCTCGAGCTCGGAGACCTCGGCGCTCGCGAGCGGCTGCAAGCGGATGAGCGTGTCGACGAACAGCCGGTAACCCTTGTCCGTGGGAATGCGGCCGGACGACGTATGGGGCGAGGTGACGAATCCAAGCTGTTCGAGGTCGGCCAGCACGTTGCGAATGGTCGCGGAGCTCAGGCTCAGTCCCGACTCGCGCGACAGGGTTCGCGAGCCGACCGGCTGGCCATCGCGGATGTAGTTCTCGATGAGGACGCGCAGCAGGAGCTGTGCCCGCTCGTTCAGGCGTTCATCGGTCGGATCGGTCGAAATGGATATCGGCATGAGCGCCGTCGGTAGCATCCGCGCAGGGACCACGCCGGCGGCCAGCCGGCGACCGGCAAGCTAGCCACGGGCTCCCGGTAACGTCAAGCCGCGTCTCGGGGGCCGCCCCTCGTTTCCCGCGCATGTCGCAACACGTCGCGCTGGCTGCGACTCGTACCGCGTGCTAAAAGGCGCGCATTCATGGCAAGAAACATCCGCAAGATCGCCCTCATTGGCCGCGCCACCGACCTGCGCGTGGCGGACGCAATGAGCGCGCTCGGAGCCCACCTGGCGGGCGCCGGCTACGCCGTCCTCGTTGCCGCCGATGGCGCGCCGAATTTCCAGGGCATCAATATCACGCGGGCGAGCGAGACACAGATCGCGAGCGAGTCCGATCTGATCATCGCGATCGGCGGGGACGGCACCCTGCTGTACGCGGCGCGGCTGCTCGCCGGCCGCGATGTGCCCCTGTTCGGGGTGAATCGCGGGCGGCTCGGTTTCCTGACGGATGTGACACCCGCGCAGATGCTCGAATGCGTCGACCAGGTGCTGGCCGGCGACTGCATCGAGGATCACCGCACGATGCTTGGCGCGACCTTGACGAGCCGCGCCGGCAAAGCGCAGTCGATGCAGGCCCTGAACGACGTGGTACTGCAGAAATGGGAAACCGGCCGGATCCTGGACTTCGAGACGACCATCGACGGCCGCTACGTGAATACGCATGGCGGCGATGGCCTCGTGGTCGCGACCGCAACGGGCTCGACGGCTTACGCCCTCTCCTGCGGCGGTCCGATCGTCGAGCCCAATCTCGACGTGGTCGTGCTGGTGCCGATCTGCCCGCACACCTTGTCCGATCGGCCGATCGTCGTTTCGACCCGCGCGCGCATCGAAGTGCGGCTGCTTGAACGTCCTGACACCAAGGCTCAGATCACCTGTGACGGCGCGATGCTGGGCGACCTCGAACCCGGCGACGTCCTGAGCATCGGGCCGACAGCCGCCCGGGTGACGCTGTTGCATCCGCCGGGCTATGAGTATTTCCGCCTGCTGCGCTCCAAGCTCCATTGGGGCCGCGGCGCGTTCCAGCAGCCGGCCGGCAGCCACGAGGACTGACTCAAGCGTGCTCGCCCACCTGCAGATCCGGGACTTCGCACTCATTGATCGCATCGAGCTTGAATTCGACGGCGGCCTGACTGTCGTGACCGGTGAAACGGGAGCCGGCAAGTCGATCATCGTCGATGCGCTCATCCTCGCGACCGGCGGCCGGGCGGGCGCGGACGTCATCCGGCACGGCGCCGACCGTGCCGAGATCAGCGCAACATTCGACGTTGGCGCGGACAGCGACGCGCAAGCCTGGCTCAAGGAGCAGGCCATCGACTGTGACGGGGAATGTGTCCTGCGCCGCTCGATCACCGCGGACGGCCGCTCTCGCGGGTACATCAACGGGCAGGCCGCGCCGTTGCAGGCGCTGCGCGCCCTCGGCGAGTTGCTGCTCGACGTTCACGGCCAGCACGAGTTTCAGTCACTCGGCCGCGCACCCGTGCAGCGTGCGCTGCTGGACGCGCACGCTGCGCACGACTCGCTCGTCGACCGGGTCGTCAGAACTCAGTCGCAGGTCGCCGAGCTTGCCGAACAGCACCGGGAACTCGAAGCCAGGGCCGCCAACCGGTCATCGCAGCTCGAGCTCCTTCGCTACCAGTTGCGCGAACTCGATGCCCTGGCACTGCAGGCGGGTGAAATCGAGTCGCTCGCTGTGGAGCAGCGCCGCCATGCCAATCGCGGCCGCCTCGGCGAGGGACTGCAGTCGGTCGTCGATCAGCTCTATGACGGCGACAGCGGCAGCGCCTATGCGATCGTGAGCCGCAGCCAGGCACTCCTGCGAAGCCTCGTGGCGCTCGACGCGACGCTCGCGCCGACGGAAGCGCTGCTGGGGGAAGCCGCTGTAGCGCTGCGCGAAGCGGCCGATCGGGCACGCCATGCCTGCGAGGCACTCGATGTCGATCCTGCCCGGCAGGACTGGGTTGAAAAGCGGCTTGCCGGCGCCGAAGAACTCGCCCGCAAGCACAAGGTGCAGCCGGGGGAACTCATCGCTGCGCGCGACCGCATCGCCGGCGAATTGCAGTCGCTCGAGACGAGCGAAGTCCAGCTGGCCCAATTGCAGCGCGAGCTCGACCAGGCGCTGTCGCAATACACGGAAGCCGCCGCGCAGCTCACCAAGTCGCGTCGCCGCGCGGCCGAGGCCCTGTCGACCGCTGTCACTGCTCTGATGCACACGCTCGGCATGAGCGGCGGACGATTCAACGCGAATGTGAGCACGCCGAGTCCGCTCCTCGTGCGCCGCGAGGGCGCTGACGACATCGAATTCGAGGTCACGGCAAATCCCGGCCAACCCCTCAAACCACTCGCGCGCGTTGCCTCCGGCGGCGAACTCTCACGCATCAGTCTCGCAATTCAGGTCGCGGCTTCGAGCCGCGCCGTCATCCCGTGCATGGTGTTCGACGAAGTCGATGCCGGCGTCGGCGGCGGGGTCGCGGAGATCGTCGGCCGCGAGCTGCGCGAGCTCGGCGACCGGGTGCAGGTCCTCTGCGTCACGCACCTGCCGCAAGTCGCCTCGCAAGGCCATGCGCACCTGCGTGTCCACAAGGTCACCGACGGCAAGTCCACGCGCACGGCAGCCGCGGCGCTCGGTGCTTCCGAGCGCGTCGAGGAACTCGCGCGCATGCTGGGCGGCGTCGAAATCACCGCTCGCGCGCGCGAACACGCGCGGGAAATGCTGCGGCTCGCCGCGCAGGCGGCACGCGGCGGTTGAGACTCGAGAGCGGCTTCAGCGCTGCGGGCGCCGCGGGCAGTCCTTGCGGATGCATTGCCCGTACATCGTGAGCGAGTGATCCTTGAGTTCGAAGCCGAGCCGCTCGGCGACCGCGCGCTGGCGATCCTCGATGCTCGCCTCCATGAACTCTTCCACCCGCCCGCAATCCAAGCACACGATGTGATCGTGGTGCTCGCCCTGATTCAACTCGAAAACGGCCATGCCGTCCTCAAAATGCTGGCGAGTCACGAGTCCCGCGGATTCGAACTGGGTCAGGACGCGATAGACCGTCGCAAGGCCGATGTCCTCATGCTGCTCGAGAAGCTTCCGGTAGATGTCCTCGGCACTCAGATGCCGCACGCTGCTGCCCGCCAGAATGTCGAGAATGCGCATTCTGGGAACGGTCGCCTTGAGGCCGGCACGGCGCAGGTCGCTGCGTTCCAATCAGGTCTCCGTGGGGGTCCGCTTGGAGAGAAATGCGGTGTCGATTATCCTCTCGGCCCGATCCGTTCACCAGTACGGCACCGTCGAATGAACACGCGCCTCCTCACCCGAACTTCGCGCCGCTCGCTTGCAGCCCTTGCACTCGGCATGCTGACGCTCGCCGCGGGCTGCGTCTACCGGATGAATATCCAGCAAGGAAATTTCCTGAAGCCCGAGGACGTCGACCGTGTCCAGGCAGGCATGACCCGCAGCCAGGTCCGCTTCATCCTCGGCACGCCGATGGTCGCCGACAGCTTCGACGGCGATCGGTGGGACTACTACTACTCCTTCGTCAAGGGCCATTCGCGCAAGACCGAAACGCGCCATGTCGTCGTGCGCTTCGACGGTGACAAGGTGGCCGAGGTCGAGCGGCGGAAAATGCCCGGTGCCAGCCTGCCTGAACCGGCGCCGGCCGCGCCCGCGGACCCGGGGCGCCTGCCGGACGTGCCGCGGACCTGACCGCCGCGACCTTCAGGTCCGGTAGATCTCGTTCGCGCGGCGCGCGAACGCGCCCATGATCGATTGACAGACACGATCGAATACCGGCTCGAGCAGCAGTTTCGCGGCACGTGCCGCGAAGTCGTACTCGAGCGTCAGCGTCGCACGCACACCCTCGCCGGCGATGTCATCGAAGCGCCAGGCGCCGCGCAGCGAGCGGAAGGATCCGTCGATGAGTTCCATGTCGATCCTCCTGTCGGGCTCGAGCCGGTTACGCGTCGTGAACGACAGGTGCAGCGGTCCTTTGCGAATGTCGACGGCCGCGACCATGTGCGCAGCGTCCGCTTCGACCACGCGGGCCGCGGCGCAGCCTGGCAGGAATTGCGGATAACGCTCGACGTCGTTGACGAGCGCATACATCTGGCCGGGCGAGTACGGCAGCAGCAGGCTCCGCTCGACGGTCTTGATGGTCATGATGTGGTGAGCCCCGGCACGGGCTAGCATTGTCCGCATGGCAGAGAAGGAAACACAACCGGCCGCGATCGCGCTCAACCGCAAGGCGGCGCACGACTATTTCATCGAGGACCGCCAGGAAGCCGGTCTCGCGCTCATGGGCTGGGAGGTCAAGAGCCTGCGCGCGGGCCGGGCTCAGCTCACCGAAAGCTATGTAATCCTGCGCGCCAACGAGGCATGGCTCCTGGGGGCGCATATCTCACCGCTCACGTCGGCATCAACCCACGTGAATGCAGATCCGGCGCGCACGCGCAAACTCCTGTTGCACCGGCATCAGATCGACCATCTCGCCGGGGCCGTAGAGCGCAAGGGCTACACGCTCATCCCGCTCAAGCTCTACTGGAAGGCGGGTCGGGCCAAACTTGAATTCGGATTGGCCAAGGGCAAGAAGCAGCACGACAAGCGTGCCGCCGACAAGGACCGCGACTGGCAGCGCGACAAGGCACGGCTCCTGCGCAATCGGTGACCGCCGTCGACATTGCATCCCCGACCTGAGCTACCATGTGGACCTTGCATTTGGGGGCGACCGGATTCGACGTGGGTCGCGAAACTTCAAGTGCGTGCCGAGGTGCAGTACATCTCGTAAAACATGCTGCAAACTTTAGTTGCCAACGACGACAACTACGCCTTAGCGGCTTAAGCCCCGCTAACCTCTGACTGGCATGTGCTTATGCATCCAAATCAGGGGACGCGCTCATAAGCTCGCGAGCCGGTCGTGTCCAGGTTCAGGCCCGCAAAACGTTACTGGACTGGTTGCACGTTTTCCCCGCCCGCCGGGTAGCGTGCGATGAGAACAATAGGCGGGATACGCACGTAGGATCGTGAAGCGTAGGGCTTGCGGACGGGGGTTCGATTCCCCCCGCCTCCACCAGATCGCCCTCCGGCCACCAGGCCGGAGGTGCTTGCCTTTGCCACTCAAGCTTGGCGCCCTTTCGACGATATCCCGGCTACGGATAATCGAGCGGCAGGCTGCAAGTTCATGCGTGGCAGGTTTGGTCGAGCGGGGCGTATTGTGACCATGGTGCTGGCCGCGTGTACGAGCGCCTGCGGCGGCAGCGGAGCATCCGCACCATCGGAGCATCCGCAGGTCGCTCGAGCCGTGCCTCAGACCGATCTTGAGATTGCGCTGCAGATCTACGCCGACAGTGCGCGCACGCCGCCCGGCTTCTACAAGGAGCCGGCGCCCTCCGTCGGCTATACGACGACTTTCCACCTCAAGAATTCCGACATCGCGCCCGCGGCGGCGATCGACCCGGTCCATGAGCTTTGCACGAGCGACTGGAACGAAGCGCTGGGCTGGTCGGAATCGGTCGCCGCCTCACAGGCGGCGCCCACCGACCTGACCGCTACCGATACCATCGAGCAGTACTTCGAGTTCGTCCGCACTCCTCGCTCGACAACGCTGAACACCGTAGCCATGCGGGTCTATCGATGCGAGTTCCTCGATCGCGACGACGCCGATCTCGCCCGCCCCACGGGCGCCGCAGGCCACATCAACAAGCGCCCGCTGACGGGCGGCGATGTGCGCTGGACCCTCGAATACCTGTGGCATTTCAGCGTCTACAATAATGTCGACAACGCCGTGCTGAAATCGGCGGAGACCGGCAGCGGGCCGCATCCCGCGCAGGAACTCACCCTTGCGAAGCTGATTCGCGGCGCGGGCGCCCAAGGATGCGATCGCATCCGCATCTTTGCCTGGAGCTTGCGGGCAGATGCCGCGAGCGGCGCGCTCGTGAGTGAGCAGCGCGACCTGTGGAACATCGACGCGCGCGAGTCGGCGGGCCTTGCCGAGATCTGCGGTCGCTAGCCCGACTTTGAATGGCGTGCGACCGACCGCATGCTGGCCGCCACCTGCTCGGTTATCTGGATCGCCGTCGCAAGCGCGCGGCGTCCGTCCTCGCCGCTTACCACTGGCGTGCTCCCGCTCGCAGCCGCGGCGAGGAACGCTTCGATCTCGGCACGCAGCGCGTCGCTTTCACCGAAACTGCGCTCATCGATCGAAACCTGGGGCAGGCCATCCGCTCCGACGCCATCGCCCTTGCGGATGAGCGTCAGGATTTTCTGGTGCAGGTCGAGCGAGAGGTAGGCGTCGTCCTGAAAAAGGCGGAGCTTCCTCTCGGTCTTGAGGCTCACGCGGCTCGCCGTCGTGTTGGCGACGCAGCCGTTCGCAAAACGCAGGCGTGCATTGGCGATGTCGAGTTCGTCGGAAAATACGCTGCTGCCGACCGCGTCGATGCTAGCGATCGGCGAATGGACGATGTTCTGGATGATGTCGATGTCGTGGATCATCAGGTCCAGCACCACGTTGACATCGGTGCCGCGCTGTTTGAAAGGCGCGAGGCGATGGGATTCGACGAACCTCGGGGCCGTCAGGATGCCATCCAGCGCGAGGATCGCGGAATTGAAGCGCTCCAGGTGCCCGACCTGCAGCACACGCCCGGCGCGCGCTGCGATCGCGATGAGCTCACTCGCCTCCTCGACGGTTGCGGTGATCGGCTTCTCGACGAGCACGTGCGCGCCGGACTCGAGGAATGCGCCGGCGATCGCGCGGTGCAGGGGCGTTGGCGTGACGACGCTGACCGCGTCGACCTTGCCGAGCAGCTCGCGGTAGTCGGCGACGGCCTGTGTGCCGCACTCGGCGGCCACGCGCGCGGCGCTGGCGGCGTCGACGTCGGCCACGCCGATCAACCGCGAGTGTTCGATCGCAGCGTATTTTTGCGCGTGGAATCGGCCGAGATAGCCCGCGCCGATGACGGCCGTTCGCATGGTTTGCATGATTCGCCTATCGCGGAGGAGTCTTGTCCTGCGCCCGGTCCTGACGCACCCACTTGCTGCGCTGCCGGTACTCGTGCCGCAATTGCAGGATGATTGCGCCGTAAATGAGTAGCCCGCAGCCCGCACCACAGGCAAGCGCCCACAGGCCCCAATCGCCGCGCAGGATCGAAATGACGACACTGCCAAGCGCGAGCACGCCGCCGACGGTGATCGCAACATAGGGCTTCGATCGGTAAACGTGTTCGGGCCACCAATGTTTCATTGCCGTTGACCTGACGCCCCTGTCGATCGGCTGCGGACCATATTCTCACGCGCGTCGAGCCGGTGTGTCTTGCCACCTCCCCGACACCACCGCATGATGCGGACCGTCTCCAAGCCGGAACTCCCGCCGATGGCATTCTCGATCACCGAGTTCACCGAGCGCCTGCGCACAGCCTCCCGCTCCGAGCGTGAATTATGGCTGGCGGGCGGCGCGGTCGGATTCGGCCTTCTCATACTACCGCTCTTCATTTACTTCGCGGGCAATACGACGCTCGGCACCTATGAGCGCGGTGGCCTGGGCACATTCCTGATCGACTTCTTCAGCGGCCTCTTCCGCCCGCATCTCGCCCACTGGCTGGTGGTCACCGGCCCGTATCTGCTGATCATGTTGGTACGGCTCCTCTGGGAAATCCGCAAGCGCCTGCGCGCCTTCCTCGCCACCCGGGCGGCCGCTCCGGCAACCACCCCATCCGCCGGCCGCCGGGACTAAAGATCAGCTACCGCTGGCCGCTAAGCCGAGGGTAGTCGGCCGCCAAAGGCCGGCAGCCTGGCGGACGCGATTCCGCCAGTTGGTGCTGGATGGAGTCGTACGCCGATGACGCCCGAGCTAGAAGCTCACCTCAAATCCTTCGTCAACTTCCCGAGCCCACCGGGCGTTGCGACCACCATCATCGAGGTGGCACAGGATCCCAACATCGAGATGAGCCGTGTCGCGCAGGTCGTCGGCATGGATCCCGCGCTCACCACCAAGATCCTGCGGATCGCCAATTCCCCGCTCTATGCACAGCGGCGCAAGAGCGAGAACCTGCGCCAGGCCCTGGTGGTGCTGGGCCTGAACGCAACGCTCACGCTCGCACTCAGTTTTTCGCTCGTGAAGGCGCTGCGCGGCGGCAAGCCGAATGGCATCAACTACCCGTACTACTGGCGCCGCGCCCTGATCGGCGCGATGGCTTCCCGCGCGCTCGGCGCGGCAACGGGCCAGACGCTGCTCGAGGACCTGTTCCTCGCAGGACTTCTGCAGGACATCGGCGTGCTCGCGCTCGACCGGTGCCGTCCTGAAACCTACCGCGACGTCGGCGAGATTCAGAAGGATCATCGGGAGCTGCAGGCCCACGAGCGCAAGGTGCTCGGTACCGATCACGTCGAAGTCGGAGCGTGGCTGCTGAAATCCTGGAATCTCTCGTCGCGCCTCTACAACGCCATCGCCCAGAGCCATCGCGCGGCGAATCAGCGCGTCATCGAGCCCGGCGAAGTCTTCAATCGTTGCGTAACGCTGTCCGGGCCGGTGGCGGACATCTTCATCCGCGAAGCCGATCAGCGGCCGTTCGTGGAGACTGCGCAGGCCGTGGAACGCAGTTTCGGTCTCGACAAGGAGGCCTTCGGCAACATCCTGGCAACGGTCAGCGGACTCGCCACGGAGACGGAGAAACTCTTCGATACCGAGATCT
The DNA here is from genome assembly GCA_035644395.1 of Steroidobacteraceae bacterium. Lineage (GTDB taxonomy): Bacteria > Pseudomonadota > Gammaproteobacteria > Steroidobacterales > Steroidobacteraceae > JBGPLJ01. The sequence goes on along the minus strand of DASQOR010000086.1, from coordinate 174,373 downwards.
TCGGCGCCACCGATCCCGACCTGATCATTGAACAGGCGCGCGAGATCCTTATGGTGCGCAACCTGCAGACCCTGCGCGAAGCGAGCAATCTGCGCAGCGCCGCGGATCAGTTGTCGACGCGCGCCCTGGAGCTGGAAGAAGAGACGCGCCGCGACGCCCTGACCGGCGCCTACAACCGCGCATACCTCGAGCGGTTCCTCACCCGCGAATTCGACAGCGCGAGCCGCCACGCCTGGCCGATCAGCATCGCCTTCGCGGACCTCGACGGCTTCAAGCGAATCAACGACACCTACGGTCACCAGGCCGGCGATCGCGTCCTGCAGGGCGCGGCCCGCATCCTGCGGGGCAACTCGCGCGAGAGCGACGTCGTGGTGCGTTACGGCGGCGAAGAATTCCTGCTCGTGCTGCCGGCGACTGACAGCGATACCGTGCGCTCCATCTGCGAGCGGATCGTGGCCGCCTTCCAGCACACGCGGCACGACATCGGCAACAACGCGGTCAGCGTCACGGTATCGATCGGTCACGCAACGCACAGCGCTGAAAACAGTTTCCCCTCGGCCGAGACCTTCCTCAAAGCGGCCGACCGGGCCCTCTATTCGGCCAAGCAGCAGGGCCGCAATCGGGCCGTCGCGCACGACGCCGGCACGCCCAACCCATCGGTGCAGTTTCTGTAAATTCGCCGCAGTGTTTTTCGTGACACAGTTCCGCATTGGCCGTCGAGTCCCCTGCGACAATGCCGCAGCAGAAATATTAGAAGAGCCGGGACAACCGGTTCGATCCGGGGAAATAACCAGATGCGAGATGACAGGGGCACGGCGGTAGCCGATTCGTTCTATTTCGACGCCGGTTTCGCGGACGAGGACGACCTCGTGGTCTTCGACTTCACGGGACCGCGCTGGGAGCTTGTCGATCATCAGCCGGCAACGAAGCGACGCGTGCGCGGCATGGATCCGTACAACAGCGTCGAACGGCCACAGCGAAAGCAGCCGTGGCTGCGCCGCGAGCGCCGCTGACTCCAGCCAGCAAGGCCCGCTGTCGCGCAGACATAATTGGCCGGAACGCGACATAACGGGTTGCCCGCGGCTGGCTGACGGATCGATGCGACCGGCGTCACGGCTCTCTGGAGCCATCGGGCTCATGGTGGGAAAGCACACATGAAACTCCGGCCAAGGATCCCATCGGCAAAAGCGCTGCTCTGCGTGCAGCTCCTCTGCGCGGCCGCCCTGTGCTCGACTGCATTCGACGCAACAGCGGACGAAATCGTCCCGCCTGCGCCTCGCAAGGTACCCGAGAAGATTGCGACTACCTGCGGGAGTGCCGACGCTCTCTGTCCGCGGGCGCGGCAGGGCACCCGTCTGGTGGATCCCGTCGTCAAGGCACCTGCCGCCGTCCCCAAGTTTCGCGCTGATGCGCCCATGACGGGCACGCGTAACTTGCCGGACGTCGAGTTCCAGGACAACGACGTGCTGCTGCGGCGACTGGCGGACATGCGCACCCTGCCCGTCATGACGCTGTGGCAAAGCCGCCGCGCGCAGCTCTACTTCGGAGTTGACCGCAAGGGGCTCGCTGGCCTGCACCTCCGGCAGCGGCGGGAACCGGCCGAACTCAGCACACTGTGGCGATCGCAAAGCGACAATCACGTCAGGAACATAACCGATCCCGAGCCGGTTCCTGCCCCGCGATCGGTCTCGCCTTGACCCTGCCTCACTGCCCGCCGCCGATCCACCAGCGGGTGGCGACAATGACGACGATCGACCAAGCGACGAGCGCCGCGACTGCCCACCATTTCCAGGACTTCGTGCGCAGCTGCGCGAACAGGCTGGCGAGGCCGATGCCTGCGAAGATGGCGAACAGCACCGTAAACCGGGCAAGCGTCGGCAATTCCTCGGCGAACTCGGGATGATCGGCGCGCAGCAGCAGGAAAACGACGAGGACCATGCCGAGACAGACGGCAATCGCGACGGCGGAGCCTGCTACCACACCCAGAATGAAGGCCAGCGGACGCATGTACTCGAGGAACCCGGATTGCGGTACGCCGCAGTGATATGAGTCAAGCAACGGCGAATCGGGCTTGCACCGCGCCCCGCCCCTCTCTAGCCTTGAATCCTACCGTACGGCAGGAATCTTCGAGGGGCCGGTCCTGTCCAACGCCGGCATCCGAAGCGCCCGCGAACCGCAACCCGAGACATCGCCCATGACACGCCGATCCCGACTGCCCGTCCTCGCCGCCCTTGCGGTCATCGCATTGTCGGTCTGGCTGGGCGGCTCGACGATTGGCCCGGCCGGCACGGTTCCTGTCAGCGGTCTCGCGCCGACGGAGCGTCAGCGACAGGTCGCCCGTCAGTTTGCCGACTTGCTGCAGTCTCGCCACTACCGGCAGACCGTCCTCGACGATCGCGTCTCCTCACAGGTCTTCGACTTCTACCTGGAGGCGCTCGACCCGGGAAAGAGCTATCTCGGCGCCAAGGATGTCGCGGACTTCGAGCGGTACCGCAAGCAGTTCGACGACATGCTCGAAACAGGCGCGGTTGACCCCGCCTTTGAAATGTTTGCACGGGTGCAGGCGCGCAGCCGCGAGCGCCTGCAGTTCGCCCTGGCGCAGCTCGAGCACGAACCGGATTTCACCGTCGACGAATCCTTCGAATTCGATCGTGACAAGGCGCCTTGGGCGCGCACGGCGCAGGAACTCGACGAACTATGGCGCAAGCGCGTCAAGAACGATGCGCTGTCGCTCGCCCTGACCGGCAAGAAGTGGCCGGAGATACACGACACCCTGCTCAAGCGCTATGACCGCGTGCTCAAGCGTCTCGATCAGGTCAGCTCCGACGACGTCTTCGAGTCGTACGTGAATGCCTACGCGCGTGCCTACGATCCGCACTCGAACTATTTCTCGCCACGCACCTCCGAGGAATACAACATCCAGATGAGCCTGAGCTACGAAGGCATCGGCGCTTCGCTCCAGCTTATCGATGATTACGTCACGGTCATCAGCGTCCTGCCCGGTGGCCCGGCGGCGACCAACGGAACGCTTTCCCCGAACGACCGGATCACGGCGGTCGGTCAGGGCAAGTCAGGGGCCCTCGAAGACGTCATAGGCTCGCGTCTCGACGATGTGGTTCAGCTGATCCGCGGCCCGGCGAACACGGCCGTGCGCCTGCAGATCCTGCCCGCGGGCGCCGCGCCCGGCTCGCCGCAAAAGATCATCGACTTCACGCGCAATCGCATAACGCTCGAAGCGCAGGCTGCGCAGAAGTCCGTGCAGACGCTCAAGCGCGGCGGACACGAAATGCGCATCGGCGTCATCACGGTGCCGAGTTTCTATCTCGATGCGGCCGCACAGGACCGCGGCGATGCGGACTACAAGAGCACCACCCGCGACGTGCGGCGGCTCGTCGGCGAGCTCGCCCAGAGTGGCATCGACGGCTTGGTTCTCGATCTGCGGGGCAACGGCGGCGGTTATTTGCCGGAGGCGCGTTCACTGACAGGCCTGTTCGTCAACGGCGGACCGATCGTGCAGATCCGGGAGACCGACGGCACCCGCCATGTGCTCGATGATCCGGAGCCCGGCATGGTCTATTCGGGACCGCTGACCGTGCTGGTCGATCGCTTCAGCGCATCGGCCTCGGAAATCTTCGCGGCCGCCATCCAGGATTACGGCCGCGGCTTGATCGTCGGGCAGCGTACCTATGGCAAGGGGACGGTACAGACGCTCTACCCGCTCGATGACACCCCGTTTTCGCGTCGCCCGTCGCGCGGCCAGGTGACAGTGACCAGCGGCAAGTTCTACCGTATCACCGGCGAGAGCACGCAGCACCGCGGCGTCGAGCCTGACATCGAACTCGCGTCCCTGATCGATCCCAACGAGGTCGGCGAAAGCACGCGTGACACCGCCCTGCCCTGGGACCGAATCGGGTCGGTGCCCTTTCACGTGCAAGGGCGGATCGTCCCAGCTGTGCCGGAGTTGACCCGCGAACACGATCAGCGAATCGCCTCTGACGTCGACTACCGTACATTGCTCGGCGACATCGCAGCGGTGCAGGTCCTGCGCTCGCAGAAAGCGGTGTCTCTCAATCTGAAGACGCGCCAGCTGGAGCGCGAAACCCAGGACAAGGCCCATCTCGACCGGGAAAACAAGCGCCGGGAAGCGCACGGACTGAAAGCGGTTGCCACGCTCGATCAGCTGCACGACAACGACCTGCCGGATGCGGTGCTCGACGAAGCAGCGCAGATCGCCGCCGATTGGACGATTGACAACAACCCGTCATCGACCACAGCGCAGAATTCGGCCGCAGCCAAACCCTGACCGCCTTTCGGTGCTCTAAGGCGTGCTTGGCGCGCGTCCTGATCATTTGAAGCACTGTTATACTTGACTACAACACCAGTCGACCTTAGTATTGCGCGCACTCGACATTCGCAAGTTCTACAGTTTTATCGTAAGAAATTGATTAGCAACGACTAAGTATCGTTGCCGCCGCAAACAGGGAGCAAGCTAATGAACAGATCCATCGTGGCCGCCGCGGCAGTGCTGGCGACGTTGAGTGTTGCTGGATGCGGCGATCAGGCGAACGGCAAGGCCAAGGATGACAAGGCGGAAACGGCGGCCATCCCAGTCGAAGTGCGCGACCCAAAGCTCGGAGAAATGCTGGCTGTCTATGCGGGAACGGCAACGCTCGAGGCGGATGGCGAAGCGGTTGTCGTCGCGAAAGTCGGCGGCGAGGTCAAGCGGATCCTGGTCGAGGAAGGCCAGAGCGTGCGCGAAGGCCAGGTGCTCGCGGTGCTCGACGGTGACCAACTGCGACTGCAACTCGAGCAGTCCGCGGCCAACCTGCAGAAGCTTGAACGCGACTATCAGCGCAATTCGGATCTGCACGCGAAGGGGCTCGTAGCCGAAAGCGCTGTCGACAACGTGAAGTCCGATCTCGACGCGCTGCGCGCCTCGCACGACATCGCGAAGCTGCAGCTGAGCTACACCGAGATCCGGGCGCCCATCGCGGGCGTCGTCGCCGAACGCAACATCAAGGTCGGCAACACCATTCAACCGAACACCGTGGTCTTCAAGGTCACGGACATGGAACCTCTGCTCGCCTATGTGCACGCGCCGGAGCGCGAGCTGCGCCTGCTGTCGCCGGGCCAGTCGGCCCAGATCGCCGTGGATGCGATGCCGGGCCAGGTGTTCATCGGCAAGATCGCGCGCGTGAGCCCCGTCGTCGATCCGGCGACCGGCACCTTCAAGATCACGGTCGAGGTGGACGATCCGACGGCGAAACTGAAGCCCGGCATGTTCGCGCGTGTCGGCGTGGTTTATGAGCGTCGCGCGAACGCGCTGCAGATTCCGCGCACGGCCATCGTCGACAACGACGGCCAGGCCACGGTTTTCGTCGTGAACCAGGCCAAGGCCGAGCAGCGCGACATCAAGACCGGGCTCGCCAATGCCGGGTTCATCGAGGTCACCGAAGGCTTGAAGCAGGGCGAACAGGTGGTGGTCGTCGGCCAGAACGGCCTCAAGACAGGCAACCTCGTGCGCGTGGTGACGCTCGAGAAGGAAACGGAATCGGCGAAACGCTGATGTCCTCGCGCGCGCGTCGCACTCCGGTTTCAGCGCTCGTCCCGTAACGGCTCCGCATCCGAAGGCCAATCAGCCATGCAACTCGTCGACTTCGCAACGCGCCGCCGTGTGACGGTGATCATGTGCACCGTGGCGCTCCTCCTCTTCGGCATGGTGTCGCTGTCGCGGTTGAAGGTGAACCTGCTCCCGGACCTGTCCTATCCGACCATCACCATTCGTACGGAACTGAACGGCGCGGCTCCGCTCGAGGTCGAGAACCTCATCACGCGGCCCGTTGAGGAAGCGGCCGGCATCATCCGCAACGTCCGCCAGGTCCGGTCGGTGTCACGGGCCGGGCAATCCGACGTGACGCTGGAGTTCACCTGGGGCACCGACATGGATTTCGCGGGCATCGAAGTCCGTGAAAAGCTGGACCTCCTGCAATTGCCGCTGGAAGCAACGCGCCCGCTCATCCTGCGCTTCGATCCGTCGAGCGAGCCGGTGCTGCGCTTCGCCCTCCTCGACACGGCTCCCAACGAGAACGCCATCCAGACGGAAGAGCGCCAGAAATCGCTGCGCCGGTTCGCCGAGGATCGCCTCAAACCGGACATCGAGTCGGTCGAGGGTACCGCCGCGGTCAAAGTCAGCGGCGGACTGGAAGATGAGATCCAGATCTTCACCGACCAGGAAAAGCTTGCACAGCTGAACCTCTCGATCGAAACGGTCGCGAAGCGCATTCGCGCGGAAAACGTCAATCTTTCGGGTGGTCGGCTCGAGCAGGGCAGCCAGCGCTACCTCGTCCGTACGCTGAATGAGTTTCAGTCGGTGGAGGAGATGGCGAACGCCATCATCACGACAGTCGACGGGAAACCCGTGTACCTGCGCGACATCGCGGATGTGCGTCGCGGCTACAAGGATCGCGAGGCCATCACGCGCGTCGACGGCAAGGAGTCGATCGAACTGGCGGTCTACAAGGAAGGTGACGCGAACACGGTGCAGCTGTCGAAAGCCGTGCAGGAGCGCTTCGAGGAAATCAGGAAGAACCTGCCGGCGGCGACCGACATCAAGACCGTATACGACCAGGCGCACTTCATCGCCTCGGCGATCCATGAGGTCGTCAAAGCCGCCCTGGAGGGCGGATTGATCTCGCTCCTCGTCGTCTACTGCTTTCTGCGCGATGCACGCGCGACCTGGATCACGGCGATCGCCATCCCGGTTTCCGTCGTCGGCACCTTCTGGCTGATGTACACGAGCAAGCTCACGCTCAACATCATGTCGCTCGGCGGCATTGCACTCGCGGCCGGCATGCTGGTCGATAACGCCGTGGTCGTCCTTGAAAGCATCGTGCGCAGGCGCGAGCACGGCGCTTCGCCGCTCGAAGCGGCCCGCGAAGGTACCCGCGAGATTTCGATGGCCGTCGTCGCCTCGACCTTCACGACCATCTGCGTGTTCTTTCCGATGGTGTTCGTGACCGGCATCGCAGGCCAGCTGTTTCGCGATCAGGCACTCACCGTCACGTTCTCCCTGCTGCTGTCGCTCATCGTCGCGATCGCGCTGGTACCGATGATCGTTGCCGGACGCCCCGCGACGGTGTTGCCGCCCGGATTTGAGGAAAAGCCGCTGGGGTGGCTCGGCCGCGCCATCGCGTGGACAAGTACACTCCTACGACGGGTCGCGGGTTTCCTCGGCAATTGCATCGGCTGGGGCCTATACCCGCTCGTGCGCGCAACGCAGGCCGGCTATCAGTATCTGTACGACATCTATCCGCCAGTCGTGACCTGGGCGCTCAATCACCGCCTGAAGGTCATCGGCACCGCGCTCGCCCTTTTCGTGGGCTCCCTTGCCATCGTGCCTTTCCTCGGCACCGAACTCATTCCCCAGCTCTCGCAGGGCGGATTCGACATCGACATCCGCATGCCGGCGGGGACGCCTCTCGATGAGACCGATCGCACCGTGACGCAGGCCCAGCGAGCGGCCGCCAGGATCAAGGATGTCGCCCTCACCTATTCGGTTGCCGGCAGCGGCAATCGGCTCGACGCGAACCCGGTGGATGCCGGTGAAAACACCGGAAAATTGAGCATCACGCTGCAGCCTGGCTCCAAGCGCAGCAAGGAAGACGCCGTGATGGCGCAGCTGCGCGAGTCCATGGCGTCGATTGCCGGCGCCCAGTACCAGTTCAGCCGCCCGTCGCTCTTCACCTTTTCGAACCCGCTCGAAGTCGAAATCGCGGGCTACGACCTCGAGCGGCTGCGCAAGGTTGCCGACGCGATCAAGGCGCGGATGATCGCGAACGGCCGCTTCGCGGACATCAAGTCGACGATCGAGGCCGGCAATCCCGAGATCCAGATCGTGTTCGACCAGGAACGCGCGGCCCAGCTCGGACTGCAGGTGCGCGACGTCGCCGACCGGGTGGTCGCGAGCGTGCGCGGCGAACTCGCCACGCGCTACAAATGGCGCGACAAGAAGATCGACGTGCTGGTGCGCAGTGTCGACACGCGCAGTGCCTCGCTCGAGGAAGTGCGCAATCTCATCGTGAATCCGGGTTCCGATCGCCCCGTCCCGCTCGTCGCGGTCGCCGACGTGAAGCTCGCGACCGGCCCCGCGGAAATCCGCCGTTCATCGCAGGAGCGTGTCGCGATCATCTCGGCCGATCTCGCGTACGGGGACCTCGGCGGCGCCAAGGCGGATCTACGGAAGATCGTCGATTCGATCGAAATTCCCGGGGGTCTTGCGACGCGCGTGGCCGGCCAGGCGGAGGAATTCGAGGAAGCGAAGACTTCGCTCATATTCGCCTTCTCGCTCGCCATCTTTCTCGTCTATCTCGTGATGGCGTCGCAATTCGAATCGCTCCTGCACCCGTTCGTCATCATGTTCACGATCCCGCTCGCGGTGATCGGGGCCATCTGGGCGCTTTTCATCACCGGCACGACAGTCAACGTCATCGCGGCTCTCGGCATCATCATGCTGGCAGGCATCGTGACCAACAACGCCATCGTGCTGCTCGATGCGGTGAACCAGGCGCGTGCGCGCGGCATGGACAAGATCACGGCCCTGGTGGTGGCGGGCCGGACGCGACTGCGGCCGATCCTCATCACCAAGCTCACGACCATCCTCGGACTCCTGCCGATGGCGCTTGGCCTCGGCGAAGGCGCCGAGATCCGGGCGCCGATGGCCATTACGGTCATTGGCGGTCTTACGATCGCGACGTTCCTGACGCTGATCGTGATTCCTGTCGTCTATGCATCGCTTGATCGCAAGGCAGACGTCGTTCCGGCGCAAGCAGACGCTGCCGCCGGGACGGCGGCCGCATCGACCTGATACAAGAGCGGTAACGGACAGCATGCCGCGCAGGGAGACGCCATGATCCACACCAACGCCGCACTGCGCCGTCCCGTGACGACAGTCATGCTGTTCGTCGCGCTGGTGGTCATCGGACTGATCTCGGCGCGCCTGCTGCCCATCGAGCAGTTTCCCGACGTCTCCTGGCCGGGCATGGGCGTCAGCATTCCCTATCCCGGATCGACGCCCGAAGAGGTCGAGCAACTCATCACGAAGCCCGTCGAGGAAGCCTTGTCGACGCTCGGTTCGATCGAGCGCATCGAATCGACCTCGAGCGACAACCAGGCGGACTTTCGCATTCAGTTCGCCATCGACGCGGATCCGCAGGCGACCGCCTTCGAGGTGCGCACCAAAGTCGACTCGATTCGCGGACAGCTGCCGGCGGGCGCCGATCGCATACTCATGTTCTCGGGCGGTTCGAGCGACGAGCCGATCCTGACGGTGCGTATCTCCGCGGCCGAGGACCTTTCCGACTCCTACGACCTGCTGGAACGCGTCCTCAAGAAGCCCGTGCAGCGCATCGACGGCGTCGCACGGGTCGAACTCGCGGGCGCCGATCCGAAGGAAATCCGCGTCCTGGTCGACGCCGGGCGCGTGGCGGCCCACCACGTCGATATCCGGCAGCTCCTCACGCTCCTCCAGCAGAGCAACTTCTCGGTGAGCGCCGGAGAGATCACCGAGCGCGGCCAGCGCTTCAACGTACGGCCCATCGGCGAGTTTCACACGCTCGACGACATCCGCAACCTCGTCGTGCAGGGCAATGTGCGGCTGAGCGACGTCGCCGACGTCGCCTACCTCGCCCCGGAAAAGAAGATCGGGCGCCACCTCGACCGTCATCCGTCGGTCGGATTCGACGTCTACAAGACGAGCAAGGCGAACACCGTCAAGGTCGTCACCGAGGCGCTCAAGGTCATCGAAACCGCGCGGGAACTCCCGCAAATGCAGGGCATCAGCGTCTTCGTCATCGGCAACCAGGCCGAGGCGATCGAAACCTCGCTCAAGGACCTGCGCAACGCGGGACTCCTCGGCGCGATCTTCGGCTTCCTCGTGTTGATGGTCTTCCTGCGCGACATCCCTACGACGCTCATCGTGAGCCTGGCGGTGCCGGTCTCGCTCGTCATCACGCTCGCCGCCCTCTATTTCTTCGGCATGTCGATCAACGTCATGACGATGATGGGCATGCTGCTCGCCGTCGGCATCCTGGTCGACAACGCGGTCGTGGTGACCGAGAGCATCTTCCGCCACCGGCAGCTGGATCCGGGCAACCCTCTCGATGCAACGCTCACGGGTGTTCGCGAGGTCGGCGTCGCGGTACTCGCCGGCACCGCATCGATGATCATCGTGTTCGTGCCGATCATTTTCGGCGAGCGCAACATGCTGCTCGTGTTCCTGACGCACGTCGCCGTGCCCATCGTCGTCGCGATGATCACCTCGCTCTTCGTCGCCCAGACCATCATTCCGATGCTGACGGCCCGCTTTCCGCCGCCGCCGGACATGGAGGCCAACCGCTGGCTTTCGTGGTTGCAGAAGAGATACGGCGCGGGGCTGCGCTGGGTGCTGCAGCATCCGCGCTGGACGGGATTCATCGCGATCATGGTGCTGCTGTCGGCGGCCGTGCCGATGATGACCGGCATCGTCAAGGTCGACCCGTTCCCCCAGGGGACGAGCCGCCAGATCTATCTCGACTACCGGCTCGACGGCACTTATCCGCTCGAGCGCGTCGAGGCGGCCGTCAACATCATTGAAGACTATCTCTACAAGAACAAGGAAAGGTTCGAGATCGAGAACGTCTATTCGCGCTTCGAGCCGGGTAACGCCGGCAGCATGTTGATCCTCACGCCCAAGGACAAGGCAAAGATCCGGGCGCCCGAGCTGATGGAAATCGTGCAGAAGGACATGCCCGAAATCATCATCGGCAAACCCACCTTCAAGCTCGATGGCGAAGACCAGGGCCGCGGCTTTTCGCTCGAGCTCACCGGAGAGTCGACCGAGCTCCTCGGCGATCTGAGCCTCGAGGTGGCCCGTGTCGTCAACGCGGCCGAGGGCCTCGAATCCGTGCACTCGGAGGCCCGCAGCGGCCAGGAAGAGGTACAGATCGTCGTCGACCGCGACCGCGCGACGCAGCTCGGCCTCGGCACGCAAGACATCGCCGCGGCTGTCGCGATCGCGATGCGGGGCGAGAACCTGCACGAGTTCCGCGGCGCCGACCGCGACATCAACATGCGGCTCGTATTCCGCCCGAGCGACAAGCAGACGGTGGACGACCTCGCGAGCTTGCCGATCTACCTGCCGACAGGCGAACGCATCACGCTCGGCGCCGTCGCCCGTTTCCACGTCACGCAAGGCGCTCGTGACATCCAGCGCATCAACAAGATGACGTCGGTCGTCATCACGGGCAACCTCAAGAAGGACGCGACGCTCGATGAGGTCGGCGAGCGCGTGACGGCCCTCATGAACGACTATCCGCTGCCGCCCGGATACAGCTGGCATCTCGGCCGCGGGAGCGACGAGCAGGACGACACGGCGGATGCCATGCAGAAGAACCTGCTGCTGGCGATTGCGATGATCTATCTCGTGATCGCCGCGATGTTCGAATCCATCGTGCTGCCGATCGCCGTGCTGAGCTCGATCCTGTTTGCATTCGTCGGCGTCTTCTGGTGCCTCGGGCTCACGGGCACCCCCATGACCCTGATGGCGATGATCGGCCTGCTGGTTCTCATCGGCGTCGTGGTGAATGCCGGCATCGTGCTCGTCTCGCACATCAACAATTTGCGGGCGAGCGGCATGGCGAGAGAGGAAGCGATCCTGCAGGCGGGGCATGACCGCCTGCGGCCGATCCTCATGACGACCTTCACGACCCTGCTCGGGCTCTCGCCGCTGGCGTTCTCGCAGGATGCCCAGGTGCCGGTCGGCGGCGGAGGATTCGGACTTGCGTGGTACCCGCTCGCCCGGACGGTGATGGGCGGTCTCGCGTTCTCGGCGGCCGTCTCGCTCTTCTTCGTGCCGGCCTTCTACGTCAATCTCGACAAGTTCATCGACTGGTCCCGGCGCATCGGCGACCGGGCCCGGGCAAGAACCCGCGCAGCGCGCGCGTCACCGCAATAGAACCCGATAGATTTCCCAGTAATCGTCGGCGAGCACGTTGACCTCGGGCGCGGTCGTCGGCGGCTGACTGGGCATGCGCGGCAGCGCCCCGGCGATCATGGCCGTTTCCGAGAGCGGCACGGTGTCGGATTCGCTGCGATACTCGGCCTGCTGCCGGAGCCTGTCCACACGCACCTTGATCTCTGGCGCCCACTCGCGCTGGCGCGCGACCGCCGCTGTCGCCTGCGTGATGCGGCCCATCAGCGCGCCGATCTCCTCGCGCGTACCGTAGTCCGCATCCGCCACGCGGCCGTCGACGGCCGCCTTGACCTGAAGCGTCAGCCCGGACATGCCGAGGCGCGCGCACATTGCCTGTGCGTAGGCGATCGTCGCGAGATTGATGGCGCGCCGCCCATCGATGGCAAGACCGGGGAACTGCGGCGCCTGCTCCCCGGTGATGGCATCCCGGGCCCGTTCGAAATCGGCCTGCTCGCGCAGCCAGAGGTCCGTGCGCGAACGCTGCGCCGCGACCTGCTCCGCTACCTGGCGCCGTCGAAAGTAGTTCCAGAAACCGCGCAGGCTTTTCAGCCGCGCTTCTATCGTGAGCAGTGCCGTGCGCGCCTCATCGACCATCGGGTCGAATTCGCGCACGCGCAGTTCGGCTGCGGCCAGCCGGGCGTTCTTGTCCTTGGTGAAATTGGCGACGTAGGCGAGGCGCTCGCGCTCCTCCTGCTGGCGTGACAGCTCCCCGATGAACTGCTCGAGCTGCGTATGGCACGCGCGCCATAGTGCCCGCAGCTGGAAAAAGACGAGCGAGTCGAAGCCGGATTCCGGATCGCCGAGGCGCATCTCGAGCGCCTCGAGCTGCTCCTGCGCTCTCGCGGTCGCGCCCTCCTGCTGTTTCAGGCGGTCTCGCAGCTGGTGAATCTCATCTTGCAGTGCGCCGTGCGCCTTCTTCAGATCCGCGCGGTTCTTGAAAAGCTGCACGAGCTTTTCGTCGTGCTCGGGCTTCGGCTTGGCGCCGAAAGGCAGCTTGATCGCCCCGATTTTGTCCCCGATGCTCATCGCGCAGCCCGATCCTGTCCCTCTGGCCCCTCGAGCCCCGCGACCATGCGGCTCACCTTGCCACGGTCACCGGAAAACGGTGTCCACGGTCCGCGCAGTACTCGAGCCACTTGTTCAGCATCTGGTTGCGCGTCCAACGCTCATCCAGGGTCGCGTCAACATTCGAGCGCAGGCTCGCGAGATCGCGGTGGCGCCGGCAGTCGATCGGCCCGGCCGCTTCGAGCAGGCGGGCGTCGTGGTAGATGCGAAGCTCGAGATTCGGCTCCGCGACCTGCGCATCACCCTCGTCGAAGAGATAGCTGAGCACGAGCGAAGTCGTGTAGCGGCTGCGCTCGGTCACGGTGAGCGTCAGGTCGCAGTCGCCACGCACGCGCGAGAGCGCATGGTCCGGCAGCGCCTTGAGGTCCCGCACGAGCCAGCCGAGCCGGATGAAGTTGCTCTCGTAGAGCGTCATGAGGCTCACGAAACTTCGTGGCCGGTTGCGCCAGGTGACGATGCACAGCTGGTCGGTCTGCATGGGATCAATATAGCACAGCGCCTGCGGCCCTCCGCGCGGGTGAGACGCGGATCACACCCACGCGCGCTAGGGACGCACGCGCCGTTCCAGTCCCATCTTGTCGAGGATGCGGCTCGCGATTTCCTCGATGCTGCATTCCGTGGTGTTGATGCTTGAGATGCCGTGGCGGTTGAAGAGCGCCTCGGCTGCGCGCAGTTCGTATTGCACCTGCTGAGCCGAGGCATAGCGGCTGTCCGGGCGGCGCTCGTTGCGGATCTGCTGCAGCCGGTCGGGCCGGATCGTGAGGCCATAGAGCTTGCGCGTAAACGGTGCCAGCACACGCGGCAGTCGATCGGACTCGAGGTCCTCGTCGGTGAGCGGGTAATTGGCGGCGAAAATGCCGTACTGCAGGGCCATGTAGAGACACGTAGGTGTCTTGCCCGACCGCGACACGCCGACCAGGATCACCTCGGCGTGCTCGTAGTCGCGCGCGCCGGCGCCGTCGTCGTTCGCCACGGCGAAGTTCGTCGCGTTGATGCGCATCGTGTAGGCCGCGAGGTCGCTCATGCCGTGTGCACGCCCGGTCGCGTGCGTTGACTTGACCGACAATTCCTGCTCGAGCGGCGTCAGGAACGCGTCGAAGAAATCGAGCAGCAGTCCGTTCGCTCCCTTGACGACCGCACGCACATCCTCCTGCACGAGCGTCGAGAATACTATCGGCCGCGTGCCCTCCTCGAGCGCCGTTGCATTGATCCGGCGCACGGCCTCCCGCGCCTTGTCAATGCTCGAGATAAATGGCAGAGTCACCGGCCGAAATTCCTGGCCGTCGAACTGAGTCAGCAGACTGTGCCCCATGGTCTCGGCGGTCACGCCGGTCTGGTCGGACACGAAAAAAACGGTTCTTCTCGTCGCCATCGCGAGCCGCTCCGCCTGCCGGTTTGACAGGCCGTCAGTCTTCCACCTGCTATTGTACGATCCAAGAATACGCTTCTTATGGTGCGGATCGTGAAGCCTTACATCATCGCGTTCGAAAAGCTCGGCATGGGCGACGTCGAAATCGTTGGCGGCAAGAATGCATCCATCGGCGAGATGCTGAGCCACCTCGCTCGCGTCGGCGTGCGGGTGCCTGGCGGATTCGCGACGACGGCGGACGCTTACCGCGAATTCCTCGCGCAGAACGGACTCGCTGCGCGCATTGCCGAAAAACTGGCCGAGCTCGATGTCGACGACGTCGAGCGGCTCGCGGCCGTCGGCGCCGAAATCCGCGGGCTCATCATGGCGACGCCCTTTCCGAAGGGCCTCGAGACTCAGGTGCTCGACAGCTGGAAGGCGATGGATGGGGGCCGCGGCATCGCCGTTGCCGTGCGCTCGTCGGCCACCGCGGAGGACCTTCCGGAGGCGTCGTTCGCCGGCCAGCAGGAGACTTTCCTCAACGTGCGGGGCCCGCAAGCGCTGCTTGCGACGATGCACGCGGTTTACGCGTCGCTCTTCAACGATCGCGCGATCGCTTACCGCGTGCACCAGGGTTTCGATCATGGTCTCGTCGCCCTGTCGGTTGGCGTGCAGACCATGGTGCGGAGCGACCTCGGGGCGAGCGGCGTCATGTTCACGCTCGATACGGATTCCGGATTCCGCGACGTCGTGTTCATCACCAGTTCCTACGGTCTCGGTGAAACCGTCGTACAGGGCGCGGTCAATCCGGACGAGTTCTACGTCTACAAGCCGGCGCTGCGCGCCGGCAAGAGCGCGATCGTCCGGCGCAATCTCGGCGGCAAGGCCATCAAGATGGTGTACGCCGAGCCCGGCTCGAACGAGCGGATCGTCACGGTGGACGTCGCCGCCGCCGACCGCATGCGCTTCTCGCTCGACGATCGCGACGTCCTCGCCCTCGCCAGGCAGGCGCTCGACATCGAGCAGCACTATGGGCGGCCGATGGACATCGAATGGGGCAAGGACGGCGCCACCGGCGAGATCTTCATCCTGCAGGCGCGACCCGAGACGGTCCAGAGCCGCGCCGGCCGGAGCATCCAGCGCTACACGCTCAAGGCGCGTTCACGCGTTATCGTGACCGGCCGCAGTATCGGCCAGCGTATAGGCGCGGGCCCGACGCGCATCATTCGCGACGTGCGAGAGATGGCCCGCGTGCAGCAGGGCGACGTGCTGGTAGCCGACATGACCGATCCCGACTGGGAGCCGGTCATGAAGCGCGCGGCCGCCATCGTCACCAACCGCGGCGGGCGTACCTGCCATGCCGCGATCATCGCGCGCGAGCTCGGCATTCCGGCGGTCGTCGGCTGCGGCAACGCGAGCGAGCTCCTCGCCAAGGTTCCGGCGGTCACCGTTTCCTGCGCGGAGGGCGACACCGGCTACGTGTACGAAGGAGCACTGGACTTCGAGCGCAAGGAAATCGCGCTGGATTCGCTCCCGCCCTGCCCGGTACGCATCATGATGAATGTGGGCAATCCCGATCGCGCGTTCGACTTCGCGGGCATTCCCCACAAAGGGGTCGGTCTCGCGCGCCTTGAATTCATCATCAACCGCATGATCGGCGTGCACCCGAAGGCACTGCTCGATTTCGAGGCGCTCGACGCGGAACTCAAGGAGACGATCCGCCGCCAGATCGCGGGCTACGCCGACCCGGTCTCCTTCTTCATCGAGAAGCTCGCGGAAGGCATCGCGCAGATCGCCGCCGCCTTTGCGCCGGAACCCGTGATCGTGCGCCTCTCGGATTTCAAGTCGAACGAGTATGCGAATCTCATCGGCGGCAAGCACTACGAACCGCACGAAGAGAATCCGATGCTCGGGTTTCGCGGTGCGTCGCGCTACGTGGACGAGAGTTTCCGCCCGTGCTTCGAACTCGAGTGCCGGGCGCTGAAGCGCGTGCGCGAGGACATGGGGCTCACCAACGTGCAGATCATGGTGCCCTTCGTGCGCACGCTCAAGGAAGCGGCGCAGGTCACGGAGCTGCTCGCCGCGAATGGCCACCGCAGCGGCGAGAACGGACTGAAGCTCATCATGATGTGCGAGCTGCCCTCGAACGCCGTGCTCGCGGAGCGCTTCCTCGAGTTCTTCGACGGCATGTCGATCGGCTCGAACGATCTCACCCAGCTCACGCTCGGTCTTGACCGCGATTCGGGAATCGTCGCGCGACTTTTCGATGAACGCGACGATGCAGTGCGCGCGCTCATCTCGACGGCGATAGCCGCGTGCCGCAAGCACGGGAAATACGTCGGCATCTGCGGACAGGGCCCGTCCGATCACCCGGACTTCGCACGCTGGCTGGTCGACCAGGGCATCGACAGCATCTCGCTCAACCCCGACACGGTGGTCGAGACCTGGCTCTTCCTCGCGACGCCTAATCCTTCGAGCGCTGCCTGACGGCCGCATCCGCCGCCTCGCGGTTGCCGTCGTCGAATAGTCCGATGCGCATGCCCGTGATCGTCTGCGGCTCGAGGCAGCGCGCGTTGACGCTGTAGCCGTCGGGATTCGACCGCGGTACGTAGTACGACTTGATGCCGCAATGACGGCAGAAATAGTGCTGCGCGGTGCCGGTGTTGAAGACATAGGTCGCAAGATAGGCCGAGCCCGTGAGCAACCGGAAGCGGCTCCGCGGCACGATGAGATGCAGGAATCCCGTCATCGTGCAGATGGAGCAATTGCATTCGTCGACTTCGAGCATGGCCGGCGCGTCCACCTCGAAGCGCACGGCGCCGCAATGGCAGCCGCCTCGATGCGTGACGACGGCTTGCGCGGTCACGCCGGCTTCCGCCACGGCAATCGATCGAGATCGACATTGCCCCCGGTGATGATGACGCCGACCCGCCGGAATTGCGGCGGCAGGCGCCCCGTGAGGAGGGCCGCGACCGGCACGGCCGATGAAGCCTCGATGAGCAACTTCGTGCATTCGAGGAAGCGGCGCATCGCATCGACGATCTCGGCCTCGCTCACCGTCACGATGGCGCGGCAGTGGCGCCTCGCAATGTCGAAGGTCAATACGCCCAGCGAAGCGCGCAAGCCGTCCGCGATGGTGTCCGGTGCGTCGACAAGGATGCGCTCGCCGGCTGCAAGCGAGCGGGCGGCATCATCGGCCTGCTCCGGTTCCACACCGAAGACGGCAAGGCCGGGCTTCAGGCCGTGAGCCGCGATCAGGGTTCCCGACAGCAATCCACCGCCGCCGACGGGCACCACGATGGCGTCGAGTTCCGGCTCCTCGGCCAGCAGCTCGAGCGTTGCGGTCCCCTGCCCGGCAATGACGCGCGCGTCGTCGTAGGGATGGACGACCTCTGCGCACCTCGTCTCGACCACTCCCGCAAGCGCAGCCTCCCGCGCGATGCGGCCCGGTTTGCAGAGCACGACCTCGGCGCCGTTGCGCCTTACCGCGGCGATCTTCGGCCCCGCGGAATTCTCCGGCATCACCACGACGGCCTTGAGGCCGCCCTCCTTCGCTGCCAGCGCCAGCGCCGTGCCGTGATTGCCCGAGGAATGCGTCGCGACGATGCCGGCGCTACCTGCCTCTCTCAGCGTCGCAACCGCGTTCATGGCGCCGCGAACCTTGAAGGCGCCCGCGCGCTGCAGATTTTCGCACTTGAAGAAGAGGCGCCTGCCGCTTGCCTCATCGAGCGCACGTGAAGTGATGACCGGCGTCCGATGGATCGATTGCGCGATGCGCCGCGCAGCACGCTCGACGTTTGCGAAGGAGACGGGATCCGCCGTCATGGCCGCTCCTGGCGCAGAAACACCAGGCTCCGATTGTTCGCCGGCATCGCGTAGTCCGCGGCAGGCTCGAGCCCGGCTGCGCGCGCGAACCCGAACAGCACCCGGTCGTCGCGCAGGCCCATGTGCGCCGCGCGGGCGCGCAGATCCGCGTCGAAGGCCCGATTGGATGTGCTGGTGAATTCGCCGTTGCGATTCACGGGTCCGTAGAGAAAGAGGAACCCGCCGTCGCGCAGCACACGCCCGGCGCCCATGAACATTTTTTCCACCGCCTCGACCGGCATGATGTGCGCCGTGTTGGCCGTGAAGACACCGTCATAGGGCCCATCCGGCCACCTTCCCGTCAGCACGTCGAGTTCCAGCGGCTCAAGCACATTCGCGAGCTTCGCCGACAGGATCCACGCCCGGATGCCCGGGTGATTCCCCGGCAAGTCGCTCGTCTGCCAGGCGATCCCCGGATATCGCTCACCGAAATAGACCGCGTGCTGGCCGGTACCGCTTCCGATCTCGAGCACGCGACCTTCGGCCGGCAGCCACTCGGCAAGGCGCGCGTCTATGGGCTCGCGATTCCGCTCGCAAGCCGCGGCAACGGGCAGGGTCACGTCGTGACCGGCGTCGCGTACGCAGCCGCGATGAAGTGGCGCCGATAGTGCTCGAGCTCGCGCACGGAATCACGGATGTCGTCGAGGGCGAGGTGTCGCGAGCCCTTTTCCACCGAAGCCGCAATCGCCGGCGCCCAGCGGCGAGCCAGTTCCTTCACACTGCTCACGTCGAGATTGCGGTAATGGAAGAAACGCTCGAGCGTCGGCATGTGGCGCGCCAGGAACCGGCGATCCTGGCAGACACTGTTGCCGCACATCGGCGATACCCCGGGCTCGAGGTAATCGGACAGGAATGTGATGCTGCAGCGCTCGGCCTCGGCAACCGCCACGGCACTCGCCTTGACGCGATCGATGAGGCCCGATGCGCCATGCTGGCGCTGATTCCATTCATCCATGAGCGCGAGGACCGCTTGCGGCTGGTGGATGGCGAGCGCCGGGCCCTCCGCCAGGATCCTGAGGTCCTTGTCGGTCACGAGGGTTGCGATCTCGATGATGTGGTCGAGATCGGGCTTGAGGCCCGTCATCTCGAGGTCGATCCAGATCAGGTTGTCGGCGTGGCGCGCCATCGATCCCCGCAGCGGTTGTCCGCCATTCTAGCAGACGCTAAGCTGCGGGCCCCTCTATGACTCCGCAAGTGTTTGCCTTCGTCGCGCTGCTCGCCCTCGTCACGGTCACACGGCTGTGGCTGCTTGGCAGACAACGCAGTGCCGTCGGGCGCGCCCGCGATCGGGTTCCCGCTGAATTTGCGGACGACGTGCCGCTCGCCGCCCACCAGAAAGCTGCGGACTACACGCGGGCAAAGATCGGCATCGGCGGCGTTGAGACGATCCTCGAGGCGGGCGTTGCCCTCTTCATCACCGTCGGCGGCGGCTTTGCATTGGTGGATGGATTCTTTCGCGCACACGGCCTGGACGGGGTGGCGCTCGGACTCGCGGTCATCGCCGTCATTGGCGGCGCATCGGCGCTCATCGGCTGGCCTTTTTCGCTGTACCAGACCTTCATCATCGAAGCGCGCTTCGGCTTCAACCGGACGAGCTGGGCTCTCTACCTCGCGGATTGCGCCAAGGCCCTGCTGCTCGCGCTGGTGCTCGGAGCGCCTCTGCTGGCGGTGGTGCTCTGGCTGATGCGCACGGCGGGCGAGCACTGGTGGCTATACGCCTGGTGCGTCTGGTTCGGTTTCAACGTCGTGCTGCTCTGGGCCTACCCGGCCTTCATCGCGCCGTGGTTCAACCGCTTCCTGCCGCTCACCGATGAAACACTGAAGGCGAAAGTCGAGGCCCTGATCGCGCGCTGCGGCTTTTCGAGTCGCGGAGTCTTCGTGATGGACGGTTCGCGGCGGTCGAGCCACGGCAACGCCTATTTCACGGGCTTCGGCCGCAACAAGCGCATCGTGCTCTTCGACACGCTGGTCTCGCGCCTGGCTCCCGAGGAGGTCGAGGCCGTCCTCGCCCACGAGCTCGGCCACTACCGGCTGCACCATATCCGCCAGCGGCTCATCGTTTCCGCGCTCACGAGCCTTGCCGCGCTCGCCCTCCTCGGGTGGCTGACGCGCGAGCCGCTCTTCTTCGAGGCATTCGGCGTTGCCCTACCTTCCGCGCATGCCGCGCTCGTCATCTTTTCGATTGCCGCGCCGCTCTGCACTTTCTGGATCACGCCGATCGCCGCCGTCTGGTCGCGCCGCCATGAGTTCGCCGCCGATGAATTTGCCGCGGCGTACACGCCAGCGAGCGCTCTCGCCCGCGCCCTCGTGAACCTCTACAAGGATAACGCGACTTCGCTCACACCCGACGCCGTCTATTCCTTCTTCTACGACTCGCATCCGCCCGCGCGCATCCGCATCGCACGCCTGCGCGAGCCGGCGCCCTGACGCCGGCTGCCTGACGCACCGTGCCGCTCGAAACCGGACGCATCGTCGCAAGCTTTGGCCGCTCGGTGCTGGTCGAAGACGCGGCCGGCGGACGCCTCGACTGCGCCATTTTCGGCCGCAAGCTCGAGCTGGTCTGCGCCGATCGCGTGCGCTTCGAGCGCCATGGCAGCAATCGTGGCATCGTGCATGAGGTGCTGCCGCGCCGCTCGTTCATCTCCCGCAGCAACACTCGCGGTGAGTCCGAGCCGGTAGCGTCGAATGCCACGCAGCTCATCGTGGTCCTCGCGCACCCGCCGCTGCCCGACTTCTATCTTGTCGACCGTTACCTCGCGGCTGCAGAAGCAGCCGCGCTGCCGGCGATCGTCGTCCTCAACAAGGCGGATCTCGGCTCCGATCGGAACGACGAGTGCCGCGGTGAGCTCGCGGGCTGGCGCGCACTCGGCTACACGACGGCTGAAGTCTCCGCGCTCACCGCCACCGGCCTCGACGCGCTCGGCGATTCGCTGCGTGGCCACACGAGTCTCCTGGTCGGCCAGTCCGGCGTCGGCAAGAGCTCGCTGCTGAACGCGCTCGCGCCGCTGGCAGACGTCGAGACGCGCGAGGTCGTGACAAAGACGGGCAAAGGCAGCCACACGACGACGCGCACCGCGCTCTACAAGCTGCCGGCGGGCGGCGAGCTCCTCGATTCGCCGGGGGTGCGCGACTTCGCACCCGGCGCGGATCTGCTGCGCAGTGTCGCCGACGGCTTTCGGGAGATTGCCGCGGCCGCTCGTGGCTGCCGCTTCACCGACTGCCGGCACGCCGACGAGCCCGACTGCGCGGTGCGCGACGCCGCGGATGCCGGCGCCATTGCGCAGCGGCGCTATCGGAGTTTCTTGCAGCTGCGCGAGCTCATGGATCGCCTCGCGACGCGTCGCCGCGGCTACTGAGCCGCCTTCAGGATACGGGTTGGCGACCCGCCATCGCGTGTGCGAGCGTGCCGCCGTCCACGAACTCGAGCTCGCCGCCCACCGGCACACCGTGCGCGATGCGGGTGATGCGAAGCTTGCGCTTCATCGCGAGTTCCGCGATGAAGTGCGCCGTCGCCTCGCCCTCGACCGTCGGATTGGTAGCCAGGATCACTTCCCGGACCTCCGGTTGCGCCAGCCGCACTTCGAGGAGGTCGATGCCGAGCTCGGCCGGCCCGATGCCATCGAGCGGCGACAGATGCCCCATCAGGACGAAGTAGCGTCCGCGGAAGCTCGCCGACTGCTCGATGGCAAGCACGTCGGCGGGCGATTCGACGATGCACAACAGGCTCTCGTCACGCCCCGGCGCGCCGCAGACTTCGCAGAGGCCCCGCTCCGCGAGCATGCGGCAACGCGAACAGTGGCCGATGTCCGCCAGTGCGCGGGTGATCGCGCCTGCGAGCAGCTGCGCCTGCGGCCGCTCGCGCTCCAGGAGGTGCAGCGCCATGCGCTGCGCGCTTTTCGGGCCGACGCCCGGCAGACAGCGCAACGCTTCGATCAGCTGGGCGAGCCCCTCGGGATATTTCATCAGTCAGAGCGGCAGCTTGAAGCCCGGCGGCAGCGGCACGCCTTGCGCGATGCCTGCGAACATCTGCTGGGTGCTCGCCTCGATCTTGTGGACGGCATCGTTGATCGCGGCCGCCAGCAGGTCCTCCAGCATTTCCTTGTCCTCGCCGACGACGCTGCGGTCGATTTCAACGCCCCGCACCTCGTGACGCCCGTTCATCCTCACCTTCACCATGCCGCCCCCCGCCTCGCCGGCAACCTCGAGCGCCGCGAGCTTCTCCTGGGCCTGCTGCATTTTCTCCTGCATCTGCTGGGCCTGTTTCATCAACTGCCCGATTCCACCACCACGCATGTTGTTCATCTCCTGGAAGCCGCGCTCAGTTGACGGGTTTGACGGATTCGGCGACGACGACGCCGCCGAGGCGTTCCTTGACGGCGCGCACCAGCGGATCTTCCTCGAGTGCCGCCCGCGCCGCATCGAGCCTTTCGTCCGACACACGGGCCTGCTGGCGCGCCGGCGTCTCGACCGACGCCTCCGCCACCTCGATGGACAGCCGGATGTCGCGGCCCGCGAGACGCGACAGCGCTTGCGCGAGTTTCTCTTCGATCTGGCGCGTGCGCAGCTGCTGGCTGCGGGCGTCAAGGCGCAGGCGCACGGTGCCGTCATCGAAGCCGGCCCACGCGCAATTGCCGGCGAGCTGACGGGCGGCTCCCTGATCAAGCTGCGTGACGACGGCAGCCCAGGCTTCGGCCGAACCGAAGGGGGCGGTGGGCGCAGAGACGGCCGACACGGCAGGCGACGGTGACGGAGCTGCACGCGGCACCGTCGTGCGCGGCACCGAGGGAACTGGGGCCTCACGACCCTTCGATGAAGTGCCGTCATCCAGTGCCGGCCGGAAAGCCAGCATGCGTAGCAGCGTCATCTCAAAGCCGCTGCGCGCGTCCGGTGCGAAATCGAGGTCGCGGCGCCCGTTCAAGGCGATCTGGTAGTAGAGCTGCAGGTCCTCCGCACCGATCGCAGCGGCGAGGCGCTGCAGCGTTTCGACTGCGTACAACTCGTCCTCGGGTCCGTCCGCGATCGCCTGCGTCAGCGCAACCTTCTGCACCAGCGAGGCGAGCTCGCCGAGCGCCTGGGCGAAATCCGGCGCGCGCTCAGCGAGCGTTGCGACTTCCTCGAGGAGGCCGCGTGCATCGCCTGCGGCGAGCCGCTCCAGCAGGCGAACGATGTGACCGCGATCGACCGTCCCGAGCATCTCCCGGGTCGGCTCTTCCGCGACGCGGCCGGCGCCGAAGGCGATGACCTGGTCCGCGAGGCTCAGGGCGTCGCGCATGCTGCCTTCGGCCGCCCGCGCGATGAGCGTGAGCGCGGCCGGCTCGAACTCGATGGCCTCCGCGACGAGTATGTGGCGCAGGCGTTCGACGATGAGCGCCTGGGGCAGCCGCTTGAGATTGAACTGCAGGCAGCGCGACAGCACGGTCACCGGGAGTTTCTGCGGCTCGGTGGTCGCGAGCAGGAACTTCACGTGCGGCGGCGGCTCCTCGAGCGTTTTCAGGAGCGCGTTGAAGGAATGGTTCGAGAGCATGTGGACCTCGTCGATGAGGTACACCTTGTAGGCGCCGCTCGTCGGTGCGTACTGCACGTTGTCGAGGAGCTCGCGCGTGTCGTCGACCTTGGTTCGGGACGCGGCATCGACCTCGATCAGGTCGACGAATCGTCCCTCGTCGATCTCGACGCAGGCCGCGCACTTGCCGCAGGGCCTGGAGCTCACGCCGGTTTCGCAATTGAGCGACTTGGCAACGAGCCGCGCGATGGTGGTCTTGCCAACACCGCGCGTGCCGCTGAAGAGGAACGCATGATGCAGGCGGCCGGAATCGAGGGCGTGCACCAGCGCCTTCACCACGTGTTCCTGGCCGGCCAGCTCCGCGAAACTTCGCGGCCGCCATTTGCGTGCTAGTACCCGGTAGCTCATCTGACCTCGGATCTGAAGCCGATCACGCGCGATCCGCCGATGGAGGCGACCCGCGCCGGCACCTCTCCGGCACCCGATGTCGCCGCTGCCGCTGCTCCCTTCCGGGCCTGACGGGGTTCACGGCTTATCGTCGCGGAGAAACCGACGCGAGCCGCCATTGAGTGGCGGAGAGAGTGGGATTCGAACCCACGAACACCCGTGAAGATGTTACTGGAATTCCAGTCCAGCGCCTTCGACCGCTCGGCCATCTCTCCGCGGCTTGTGTCCTCATCGAACCGCAGCGCGGTCGCGAAGCCTACCCGAGCCCCGCGCCCCGTACAACGCGCATGCCCGCCTCGTTCGCTTACTTTTTCCCTGCCCGCCATGCAGTGCCGGAATCAGCGGCGAATCATGAAGCCGAATCGGATCTCGTCGAGATCGGCTGAACCGGTCCCCTTGCTGAAATCGTACCAATGCTTCTCGTAGCCCAGCCGCAAGCTGTAACCGCGCTGAAAGTCCCAGCGCAGGCCAATGCCGGCCTGATAGGTCAAAGAATCGAAGCTGCGTGTGTTCCGGTAGGCGGTGCAGATCTGACCGTACCACGGGTCCCACCAGCAACCGACCGACACCTGGCCGCTCGGCACGTTGGTATCGATGAAGGACCAGCCGAGCCCGGCCGTTACGTAAGGCGTGATGTTGCGGTCAAGAATGTTGTAGTTGAAATTGATACGCGGAGTCCAGGCCTCGTAATCGCCATTCAGGCTGATCGACGGCAGCGGCGGCACGTCACCCGAGACGATCGTTGCCAGGTAACCGGTGTTCTGCCAATCGAAGGCGCCCTGCAATTCAAGGTGTGGATTGAAGCGGTAGCCGAAGGTCAGCGAGACTCCCTCGTCGCTGCTGGTCGACACCGTCGAGCCGCCCTCAAAAGACCAATCGGCGGAGTTCAGGTACATCACGTCGAAGCCCCACTCCCAACCGCGGTCCCTCATGCTCGATGTCGGCGCCAGCAGCGGCTCACCCGCCTGCGCAGCGCTTGCCGACTTGTCGTCCTTCTGGCCCTGGGCACCCGTCTCGCCCGCGACCTCGCTCCGATAGCGGGGCGGTTCATCGAGGCAGGCCCCCGACTGCGTGCGCGGCGCCTCGGGAGTCGCGATGTCGGGGACGACGAGCGCGTCGCGCGTGTCGGGAGCATCGAAACCCGCGGGCACTTTCAGGCGTGCTATCGATTGGCTCGTCTCGTAGTCCTGCGGCTTTTCGCACTCCTTGTCGGGGTGCAGGAGTCCGCAGCCCGAACCGAGTGCGGCGCAGAACATCGTCAACAGGAACATCGATCGTTTCATCCATCATCCTTTATTTCAGGGCGCCAGCGCGTTGCAGTGCCATGCGCACGGGAGCGTGGTGCTCCTCCGCGAGCGGCGTCAGGGGCAGGCGCAAACCGCGCCCGATCATACCCATTTCCGCCAGCGCCCATTTGACCGGAATCGGATTCGCCTCGAGAAAGAGCTTCAGGTGCAGGTCGGCGAGCGTCGCATCGATTTTCTCCGCGCGCGCCTCATCGCCGCCCGTGGCGGCCGCGCACATCTCGCGCATGGCGCGCGGCGCGACGTTCGCGGTAACCGAAATCACGCCCCGCGCACCGGCCAGCATGCTCTGGCGCGCAATCGAATCTTCGCCCGCGATCACGGCGAAGCTCTCGCGGCTACGCTCGAGGATGTCGCGCACCCGGCCAACCTGCCCGGCCGCCTCTTTGACGGCAACGATCCGCGGGTGGGCCGCGAGCCGGGCAACCGTTGCCGGCAATAAGTCCACTGCCGTGCGGCTCGGCACGTTGTATAGAATGACCGGAGCCTGGGAAACCTCTGCCGCGGCCATGAAATGACGATACAGGCCTTCCTGGGACGGGCGATTGTAATAAGGAGTCACGATCAGCACGCCGGCCGCACCGAGCCCCGACAGCGCCCGCGTTCGTTCGACGGTGCCTGCCGTCGAATTCGTCCCGGTGCCCACGATCACTGGAATGCGGTCCGCCGCCGCCTCGAGCGCCTGTTCCGTGAGACCGGCGACCTCGGCGGCGCTTAGAGTGGGAGACTCGCCGGTGGTTCCGGCCACGACGATCGCATCCGTCCCCTCGGCGATATGCCATTCGACCAGGCGCCGCCAGGCAGCCGCGTCGATGCCGCCGTCGTCGGTCATCGGGGTGACGACGGCGACCATGCTGCCCGAAAACATGCGGATCCTCCGTACGGGGGAGGCGCGATGTTACGGACGCGTTGCCGGCCCCGCAAGCGAGCGGTGATGGCGTTCCCACGCTTGGGCGCAGCCGGTACACTTCAGGTCGACAGCCCACCCCATGACCGCTCCCGACCATCTCATGAAGCAGCATCTGGCGATCTCGGCGATCGGGAGCGATCGCACGGGCATGGTTCACGATCTGACCCGGGTGGTCGCGGACTGCGGGGGCAACATCGCCGAAAGCCGCATGACGGCCCTCGGCGCGGAGTTCGCCATGCTGGTGCTCGTCACCGGCAACTGGCACACCGTGGCGCGGCTCGAGACGGAGCTGAAGCGTCTCGCGGAGACCTCCGGGCTCGCGATCAATGTGCGCCGCACGGAACAACGCGGCAGCCGCGCGGACATGCTGCCTTATTCGGTCGACGTGGTTTGCCTCGACCAGACCGGCATCGTTTCGGGGCTTTCCGGCTTCTTCTCGACACGGGGCATCGATATCGCGGAGCTCTCGACGCGCGCCTATGCCGCCGCGCACACCGGCGCGCCGATGTTTTCCATCCAGATGATCGTCAACGTGCCGAGCCGCATCCAGGTCGCGAGCTTGCGCGAGGAGTTCATGGACTTCTGCGACCGCATGAATCTCGATGCCATCCTGGAACCCGTCAAGAGCTGACGGCGCTCATCCGGAAGCAACGCGTGGCCAAGGTCGCTCTCGGCAAGAAACTCCCGGATTTTTCCGTCGCGTCGACCGGCGGCACCTGGCGACCTGCGGATGCTGCCGGCAAGGCGCTCGTGATCTATTTTTACCCGCGGGACAACACGCCGGGCTGCACCAGGGAAGGCGAAGACTTCCGCGACCTGTCGCCGGACTTTCGCAAGGCGGGTGCCGTGATCCTCGGCGTATCGCCGGACAGTCTCGAGTCGCACGCGAAATTCCGCGCCAAGATGAATTTCCCGTTCGATCTCTTGAGCGATCCGGACAAGAAGGTCTGCGGCCTGTTCGATGTGTTCCGCGAGAAGAGCCTGTACGGGCGCAAGTTCATGGGGGTCGAGCGCAGCACCTTCCTCATCGACGCGACTGGCGTCGTGCGCGAGGAATGGCGCAAGGTGAAAGTGACCGGCCACGCCAAGGCTGTCCTCGAGGCCGCGCGCAAACTTTAATGAGACAGCAGGTCGTAACATTCGCGGCGGGCGCCTGGACGGGGAGACCCTTTCGGGATCGCAAAAAAACAGGACGTTTTTTCCGAAGCCTCCAGGGATGGATTTACGGCGGTCCCGAAAGGGTCTCCCCGTCCAGGCGCCCCCGATAGCAAGTGACAGGCAAGCCGAAAAAGGAGCAGCGGCGCATCTTCGTGCTCGACACGAACGTGCTGATGCACGACCCCGCGGCGATCTTCCGCTTCGAGGAACACGACATATACCTCCCCATGGTCGTGCTCGAAGAGCTCGACGCCGGCAAGAAGGGCCTCACCGAATCCGCCCGCAACGTGCGGCAGGTCAGCCGCTTCCTCGACGAGCTGATGCACGGGGCCGCGAAGGAACACATCGACCGCGGGCTCGAGCTGCCCTGCGGACGCCAGGGCAATCACGGCAAGAAGCCGTCGACGGGCCGACTCTTCTTCCAGACCCGTCACCTCGACAGCGGTCTGCCGCCGTCGCTTCCCGGTCATGGCGCCGACAACGCCATCCTCGGCTACACCGTCGCGCTCGCCCGCGAGCACGCGGACGCGCTCGTCACGCTGGTGTCGAAGGACATCAACCTGCGCATCAAGGCGGCCATCATCGGAATTCACGCGGAGGACTACTACAGCGACAAGACCATCGAGGATGCCGACCTCCTCCACACCGGCACGCAGGCGTTGCCGGCGGATTTCTGGGAGAAGCAGGGATCGAAGCTCGAGTCCTGGCAGGACCACGCGCGCACCTTCTATCGCATCCACGGCGCCGTCACGCACGACTGGTACCCGAACGAATTCGTATTTCAGCCGACCGAGAGCGGCATCGAAGCCATCGTCCGCAAGATGGAAGACGATGCGGCGGTGCTCGAGATCACGCAGGATTTCCGCAACGAACGGCGCGGCATCTGGGGCATCACGGCGCGCAACCGCGAACAGAACTTCGCCCTGAACCTGCTGATGGACCCCGAGATCGAGTTCGTCACGATCCTCGGGCCGGCGGGCACCGGCAAGACGCTGCTCGCGCTCGCGGCCGGCCTGGCGCAAACGCTCGAGGGCAACCGCTACAGCGAAATCATCATGACGCGCGTGACGATACCGCTTGGCGAAGACATCGGCTTCCTGCCGGGCACCGAAGAGGAAAAGATGGAGCCCTGGATGGGGGCCCTCATGGACAACCTGGAGGTACTCACGCAGAGCCAGGAAGGCGGCAACTGGGGCCGCGCGGCGACCAACGACCTGCTGCGCAACCGCATCAAGATCCGCTCGCTCAACTTCATGCGCGGCCGCACGTTCCTGAATCGCTACATCATCGTCGACGAGGCACAGAACCTCACGCCGAAACAGATGAAGGCGATCGTCACCCGTGCGGGTCCGGGCACGAAAATGCTCTGCCTCGGCAACATCGCCCAGATCGACACGCCCTATCTGACGGAAACGACGACCGGACTCACGTACGTCGTCAACCGTTTCCGGGGCTGGCCGCATTCGGGCCACGTGACGCTGGTGCGCGGCGAGCGCTCGCGACTTGCGGACTACGCTTCGGATATCCTGTAGGGGCCGCGGCCGCCGGCACGAGAACTATTGAGGGACGTCCCGGTCGAAACCCGCCGCAAGCCCTCGACCCAGGCCGCACAGCTCCACAATCCCGGACCCGCCTTGGCACGATTTCGCGCAACTCTCGCTTCCCTGCTCGCCGCAGCGTCGCTGACGGTGCTTGGTCTCGCCGCGAGCGCCGGACCCGGCGACGACCTGCCCGACATCGGCACGCCGGCCGATACGGCGCTCTCGCAGAACGACGAGTACCAGATCGGCCTGATGGTGATCAAAGGGCTGCGCGACGCGGGCCAGATCCTCGAGGATCCGGAGGCGACGGAGTACCTGCAGAGCATCGGCTCGCGGCTTGCGACCCATGCGACCGAGGGTCACGTGCCGTTTCAGTTCTTCGTCGTCAAGGACCACACCATCAACGCCTTCGCCCTGCCGGGCGGCTTCGTTTGCGTGAATTCGGGGCTGATACTCGCGACCGCCAACGAGAGCGAGCTCGCCGGCGTGATGGCGCACGAAATCGCGCACGTCACGCAGCGGCACATCGCGCGCGGCATACGCGCGCAGAGCAAGTCCGGCATGGCGTCGGCCGCGGCACTGCTCGCGGCCATCCTCATCGGAGCCGCAACCGGAAGCGCCGACGCCGCACAGGCCGGCATCGTGCTCGCCCAGGGCGCGGCGGCCCAGCAGCAGCTCAACTTCTCGCGCGCGGCGGAATATGAGGCGGACCGGGTCGGGATCACCTACATGGGCGCCGCCGGCTTCGATGCGCGCGCGATGCCGGCCTTCTTCGACACGCTCAATCGCAAGAGCGGCGGGCCGGGCCGCGTGCCGGAATTCCTGCAGGACCATCCGGTCACGAGCAATCGCATCGCCGAAGCCAAGAATCGCGCGGACCAGATGCCGAAGATCAAGGCGACGGACAGCGTCAGTTTCGCGCTCGTGCGCGAGCGGCTGCGGGTATTTGCGCTCGATGACGGCGGCGATCCGGTGGAGAGCTACCGGCGGGCCGCGATCAGCGCGAATGCGCCGGGCGACAGCCGCCAGTACGGCGACGCGCTCGCGCGCATCGAGGGCGGGCATGCGGACACGGCAACCGTGGAGCTTGCGCAGCTCATCCAGCAGCACGACGACGTGATTCTGTATCGCTCGGCGTATGGCCAGGCCCTCGCAAAATCAGGCGACGTACCGGGCGCGCTGCGCAGCTTCGAAACGGCGATGGGTCTCTTCCCGCGCAATGTCCCCTTGACGGTGCGGTACGCCGAAACGCTCCTCGGCGCCGGCCAGGCGGACAAAGCCCACCATGTGCTGCTCGATCTGTTCAACGTGGTCCCGCCGACGCCCGATCAGATCCGGCTGACGGCGCTTGCCGCGAACAGCGCGGGCGACGTCGCGGATGCCTACTTCTACATGTCGGAGTACCACATTGTCGGCGGCGACCTCGCGCTCGCGGCCAGCCAGCTGCAGATGGCCCTGGCCGTACCTGGCCTCACCCAGATTCAGCGAGCCCGATTCCAGGCGCGCCTCGAACAGATTCGCGAGGTGCTGCCGAAGAATCAACGGGTGAACTACGGCGAACCTTCCCCACCGCCGCAGGAGCCAGCGCCCGGTTCGGGTCCCGGATAGAATGTCGGCGCCCCGATTCCGGGGATCGTCACGGAGTGTCCTTGCATGTTTTTCACCGCCCTGCGATCGGTCGCCGGTCGCCGCGGATTCGCACTGTTCGCCGTTCTCTTGCTCGCCGGCTGCGCCGCCGCGCCGGGCAAGCGCGATCCCCACGATCCCTGGGAGCGCATGAACCGCGCCACCTACAAGTTCAACGACACGATGGACCGCGCCTTCGTCAAACCGATCGCGGTCGGCTACAAGAAAGCCGTGCCGCGCCCCGTGCGCATCGGCATCGGCAACTTCCTCGGTAATCTCGGCTATACGCGCACGATGGTGAACGACCTGCTGCAGGCGAAATTCAAGGCGTTCGCGAGCGACACGGGCCGCTTCGTCCTCAATTCGACGGTCGGTATCGGCGGCATCCTCGACCCCGCAAGCGATGCGGGGCTGCCGAGGAATGAAGAAGATTTCGGCCAGACGCTCGGCCGCTGGGGCGTCAAGCCGGGACCCTACCTGATGCTGCCGCTTCTCGGACCCTCGTCCGTACGAGACACGATCGGCATCTATCCCGACTGGAAGACCGATCTCAAGGAAAATGCGAAGGATCCGTGGATGGATTTCACTCTCGCCGCCGTTGCGCTGCTCGGGCGTCGCGTCGAACTGCTAAACGTCGAAGATACCTACAAGAATGCGTACGACCCGTACGTCTTCATCCGCAATGCCTACCTGCAGCATCGCGAGTACCAGGTGACCGACGGCGAAGTCGAGGAACAGCCGACCGAGGAAGAGCCGATCGACGAGGACGAGGCTACGTCGCCGGATTCACCGCAGGGGCCGTGACGCCGCCCACGGGCCCCGTCCAGCGCTCGCCTGCATGCAGCAGGTCCGTCACTTCGCTGATGCGCGCGATCGCGAGGATCGGCTTTGGAATATCGAAGTAGCGGATCTCGCGGCGATAGTGCTTCGCCCAGTTGATCCATTCGAGCAGGAGCGCAAGGCCTGCGCTGTCGCTTTGCGTGACACCGGAGAGATCGATCTTGAGGACCGCATGCTCCGCGAACGCGGGCTTGCTCGCCGCGAGGATTTCCTTCGCGGTCGTGAAGCCGAGCGCGCCGCGCACCGCAAAGCGGCCGCCGCCGAGTTCCGCGAGCTCGAAGCGGGGGGTGTCTTGCGTCACTGGGCGGGACGCTTCACGCCCTGCTTCTCGAGCCGCTCGATCACCGAGTCGAGCCCCTTCTGGTCGATTTCGGCGCCGAAGTCCGTCCGATAGCTCTTGACGTAGGAAATGCCTTCGATGCTGACGTCGTAGGCCTTCCAGCCCTTGTCGGTCTTGCGCAGGCTGTAGTTGACCGGAATCTGTACGCCATTGTCGCGCTTGACCGTCGTGCGAATGAGCGCCCGCCCAGTACTGATGTCGCCCTTGAACGGCAGGATGGTCATGCGGTCGGCCGTGAATTCGAGCAGCGCCGTGCCGTAGTTCTTGAGGAGCGCCTGATAGAACGCATCGATGAAACGCCTGCGCTGCTCGGCCGTTGCCGTGCGCCAGTGTTTCGCAAGCACTTGCTGCGCCGAGTACTCGGTGTCGAAGTGCGGCAGCAGGACGCGATCGACCAGTGCGTAGACCTTGGTCGGATCCTTGCGATAGTCGGCGCGGTGCGCGTCGAGTTCCTTCAGCATCTCGGTCGCGGCGTTCTGCACGATCTGGCTCGGCTCGTCCGCCTCCGCCGCCACCGCGGCCACCGCCGTACCGCCAAGCCAGAGGCCGGCGCCGAGCGTCGCCATCCAGATACGGATCATTTGGCTCCCTCCCCTGGGGTCTTGCCCTTGCTCTCGGCGAAGTTCACCAGGAACTTGCTGATGAGATTCTCGAGCACGAGCGCCGACTGCGTGAGCTCGATCTGATCGCCGTCCTTGTAAAAGGTTTCAGAACCACCGGCCGTCATGCCGATGTACTGGCTGCCCAAGAGGCCCTGCGTAAATATCGCCGCGTCGCTGTCGTCCGGGATTTTGTTGAATTGCGGGTCGACGCGCATATGGACGAGCGCGCGATAATCGGAGCTGTCGAATTCGATCCCCGTTACGCGGCCGACCGTGACTCCCGCCATCGACACCGGCGCTCCGACTTTGAGCCCGCCGATATTGTCGAACTTGGCCGTAAGCACGTAGCCCGTCGCCTGCATGCCGACGCGCTCGGCCGTGATCTGGGTCACCATGAAGATGAGCGCGGCAATGCCGAACAGGACGAATAGTCCCGTTCCGATTTCCATGGCGCGTGTCTGTCGCATGTCGGAGATCCCCTAGAGCATGTACGCCGTCAGGACGAAATTGAGCACCAGCGTCACGACGGAGGAGATGACGACGGTGCGGGTCGTGGCTCGGCCGACGCCTTCGGCCGTCGGCACGGAATTGAATCCCTCGTAGACGGCGATCAGGCTGCAGGCGATGCCGAACACGGTACCCTTGACCATGCCTTCGGTGATGTCGCCGATCTCGACCGCCGAGCGCATCTGCGACCAGAAACTGCCGGAGTCGATGCCGACCTGCTCGACGCCGACCAGTTGCACGCCGAAAATGCCGATCGCGATGAAAATCGCCGTGAGACAGGGCATCGCGAAAACGCCGCCGAGGAAGCGCGGCATCACGACGCGGCGCACGGGATCGACCGCCATCATCTGCATGGCGGACAGCTGATCGGTCGCGCGCATCAAGCCAATCTCGGATGCGAGCGCCGTGCCCGCCCTGCCGGCGAACAGGAGCGCCGTCATCACGGGTCCGAGCTGCTTGCACAGGGCAAGGGCCGCTCCGGCGCCGAGAATCTCCTCCGAGCCGACGCGCGAGAGGAGGTCGTAGCCGAGGAGCCCGAGCACCATCCCCACGAACAGTGCGCAGGTCATGATGATGACGAGCGACAGCGCACCCGCATTGTAGGTCTGGTGCACGATGAGCCGCGGCCTCAAGAGCGCCGCCGGCGTGAAGGCGACGAGCTGCAGGAAGAAGAGGAACACGCGCCCGAGGGTTGCGAGCGTCTCGCGCGCGGAGTAACCGACGTCGCGTGCAATGGCGATCATTGCGAGTCCCGCGTACGCCGCCGCCGGTCGCCGCGCGCGAGCAGCTGCACGCTGTAATCGGGCGCCGGGAAATGGAACGGGACGGGGCCGTCGGCCATGCCGTTCATGAATTGCCGGACGATGTCCGAGGTATTCGCGTGAAGATCGGCGGGGCTGCCGGAGGCGACCACGCGGCCCTCCGCAAGCAGATACGACTCATCAGCGATCGTCGAGAGCTCCTGAACGTCGTGCGATACGACGATGCTCGTGATGCCGAGCGCATCGTTCATCTGGCGGATGAGCCTCAGGATCACGCCGAGCGAAATGGGATCGAGGCCCGCGAACGGCTCGTCGTAGATGAGGATGTCCGGATCCATGACGATGGCGCGCGCGAGCGCCACGCGCCGGGCCATGCCGCCCGACAATTCCGACGCGAACATTTCCGCGGCGCCGCGCAAGCCCACCGCGTGCAGCTTCGTGAGAACGATGTGCCGGATGAGCCGTTCCGGCAGATCCGTGTGCTCGCGCAATGGAAAGGCCACGTTCTCGAAGACATCGAGATCGGTCAGCAGGGCGCCGTTTTGAAACAGCATCCCCATGCGCCGGCGCAGTCCGTAAAGGCCCGCGCGACTGAGCGTCGACAAGTCGAGGCCATCGACGACGATCGAGCCCTCGTCGGGCCGGATCTGGCCGGTCATCAGCCGCAAGAGCGTCGTCTTGCCGGTGCCGCTCGGGCCCATGATCGCGGTGATCCGCCCGCGCCGCATGCCGATGTCCAGGCCCGAGAACACAGGCCGCCGTCCGACGGCGTAGTGCAGGCCCCGGATCTCGACCAGATTGTCGGACGGCTGCTGCGCCCCGCCGGCCGCGACAGACGGCGCAGCGGTATTCACGCGGCCTGGGTTTCCATCGACGCGTGGTAGCGTCCGCTCGCCGCGAGACCGTTCAACTTCGCGCGCTTGGCAAAGGCCTTCTGACCGGCGGCGAACTGCGCATCGAGCCCCTTCCAGGCCGACAGCGCCGGCGCCTGCAGGGCCCGGCCGTAACTGAATGTGAGCGCCCAGGGGAGATTGCCCATCGCGTTCATGAGATTCAGGTGCTCGGTGGCCTCTTCCGGGCCCTGGCCGCCCGAAAGGAAGGCGATGCCGGGAACCGCGGACGGCACATGACGCTTGAGGCACCGGATGGTCGCTTCCGCGACCCGTTCCGCTCCCGCGCGCTTCGGCGACTTCATTCCCGAGATCACCATGTTGGGCTTGAGCACCATGCCTTCCAGATACACGCGCTGGGCATGCAGTTCCGCGAACACCTTCGCGAGCACGGCGTCTGTGACTTCCTCGCAGCGCTCGATCGAATGGCCGCCGTCCATCAGCACTTCCGGCTCGACGATCGGTACGATGCTCGTTTCCTGGCAGAGCGTCGCGTAGCGCGCGAGCGCGTGGGCGTTGACGTGTATCCCGTAGGCGGACGGAATGCCGTCCGCGATGTCGATGACCGCGCGCCACTTCGCAAATCGCGCCCCGAGCCCGTAGTACTCCTTCAACCGGTCGCGCAGGCCGTCCAGGCCTTCGGTGATGACCTCGCCGGGCGCTCCGGCCAGCGGCTTGGTGCCGGCGTCGACCTTGATACCCGGCACGATCCCGAGCCGCTTCAGGTATTCGGCGAATGCGATCCCGGTCTTGGTCTTCTGGCGCAGGGTCTCGTCATAGAAGATGACGCCGCTGATGTAGTCGGCCGCGCCGGGCGCCGTAAACAGCATTTCCCGGTACAGGCGCCGATGTTCCTCCGTCGACTCGAGCTTGATGCTGTCGAAGCGCTTCTTGATCGTACCGCCGGACTCGTCGGCCGCCAGAATGCCCTTACCCCTCGCTACCATCGCCCTCGCGGTGGCTTCCAGCTCACTGTGATTCATCGTCATGGCTCCTCAAGGATGGACCCCAAAATGGAACAAGCGGTCTGGACCGGCCTCAAACGCTGCCACGCGGCCCTGCCGCCGGCGCCTAAGAGGCGGGCCGGGCAGCAAAAACCGGGTCCAAAAATCGGGCCGAGAGGATAGCAAAAGACGCTTCGCGCTGCCTTCGCGCGGGGAACCTCGCGCCGCCTGTTCCTTCGCGAACCGCAATAGGACTAAAATAGTCCCATATCCTGCTTGCACACCTTTGGTGGCATCGAGTATTGCATGCTGCGGATCAGCAAACTGACGGATTACGCGACAGTCATCCTGGCGCACCTGACGACCGTACCGGACCGCCTGCACACCGCCGCGGAGGTTTCCCAGGGCACGGGTATCGCCCAGCCGACAGTGACGAAGCTCCTCAAGGAGCTACAGAGGTCGCAGCTCGTCACTTCCGCGCGGGGTACGCACGGCGGCTACCAGCTGTCCCGGCCCGCCAGCGAGATCAGTGCCGCCGAGATCCTCGATGCACTCGAGGGTCCCGTCGCGATCACGGAATGCTCGAGTCACGCGAGCCATTGCGGCATCGAGCACGTGTGCCGCGTCGGTAACGCCTGGCAGCGGATCAACCGCTCCATCCGGCGCGCGCTCGAAGACATCAGTCTCTCCGAGCTCACCGGCGCCGCCGCGGCCCGGACACCCGACATCGCCGGCGAGATTCGCGTCGCGGCCCTGCGGATCCCGGTTCGGAGCTGAGCGCCGTCATGTCGGGCAAGGCAACGGAACTCGACGACCTGGTCGGCCAGAAATACCGGCACGGCTTCGTCACGGACATCGAGTCTGACACGGTGCCGCCGGGCCTCGATGAGAACGTCATCCGCCTCATCTCGCGCAAGAAAGGCGAACCCGCGTTCCTGCTCGAGTGGCGCCTGAAGGCTTATCGACACTGGCTCACGATGAAGGAACCGCACTGGGCGTCGGTGCGTTACCGCCCAGTCGACTACCAGGCGATTTCCTACTACTCCGCGCCGAAGCAACCGGGATCCGGCCCCAGGAGCCTGGACGAAGTCGACCCGAAACTGCTCGAGACCTACGACAAGCTCGGCATTCCCTTGCACGAGCGAGCGCGCCTCGCAGGCGTCGCGGTCGATGCGGTGTTCGACAGCGTATCGGTCGCGACGACGTTCAAGCAGCGGCTCGCCGATGCAGGCGTCATCTTCGGTTCCTTCTCCGAGGCCGTGCAGCAGCATCCGGCGCTCATCGAGCAGTACCTCGGCACGGTCGTGCCTTACACCGACAATTTCTTCGCGACGCTCAACTCCGCGGTCTTCACCGACGGCTCGTTCGTCTATGTACCGAAGGGCGTGCGCTGCCCGATGGAGCTCTCGACCTACTTCCGCATCAACGCCGCGAAGACGGGCCAGTTCGAACGCACGCTCATCATTGCCGACGACGGGGCCTACGTGAGCTACCTGGAAGGCTG
The DNA here is from genome assembly GCA_035644395.1 of Steroidobacteraceae bacterium. Taxonomy (GTDB): domain Bacteria; phylum Pseudomonadota; class Gammaproteobacteria; order Steroidobacterales; family Steroidobacteraceae; genus JBGPLJ01. The sequence continues at coordinate 137,212 of DASQOR010000086.1, read as the reverse complement.
CACGGCGCCGATGCGCGACGAGAATCAGCTGCATGCCGCGGTCGTCGAACTCGTCGCGCTCGAAGGCGCGCGCATCAAGTACTCGACCGTCCAGAACTGGTACCCGGGCGATGAGCAGGGGCGCGGCGGCATCTACAACTTCGTCACCAAGCGTGGCGAATGCCGCGGCGCGCGCTCCAAGATTTCCTGGACGCAAGTGGAAACGGGCTCGGCGATCACGTGGAAATATCCAAGCTGCGTACTGAAGGGCGATGAGTCCGTCGGCGAGTTTTATTCGGTCGCCGTCGCGAACCACTACCAGCAGGCGGATACCGGCACCAAGATGATCCACCTCGGCCGCGACACCAAGAGCACCATCGTCTCGAAGGGCATCTCGGCGGGACACGGCCAGAACACCTATCGCGGTCTCGTGCGCGTCGGCGCAGGCGCGACGGGCGCGCGCAATTTCACCCAGTGCGATTCGCTCCTGATGGGACCGGAGTGCGGCGCGCACACCTTCCCGTACGTGGAAGTGAAGAATCTGACCGCGACGGTGGAGCACGAAGCGACGACCTCCAAGATCGGCGAGGACCAGCTCTTCTACTGCCTGCAGCGGGGCATCTCGGAGGAAGACGCGGTCAGCATGATCGTGAACGGCTTCTGCAAAGCAGTGTTCAAGGAACTGCCGATGGAGTTCGCGGTGGAAGCGCAGAACCTCCTCAATGTCAGCCTCGAAGGGGCCGTCGGCTGACGGCATCCCGCAAGCGAACAGGTACACCCGTGCTCAGCATCCAGAATCTCGTGGTCTCGATCGGCGAACGCCGCATCCTCAATGGCTTGTCGCTCGAAGTGGCGGCCGGCGAGGTGCATGCCGTCATGGGCCCGAACGGCTCCGGCAAGAGCACGCTCGCGCAGGTGCTCGCGGGACGCACCGAATACACCATTCATTCAGGCCAGGTTCTCTACCTCGGTCAGGACCTCCTCGCACTCTCGCCGGAAGATCGCGCACGCGCAGGACTCTTCCTCGGCTTCCAGTACCCCGTCGAAATCCCGGGCGTGAACAACGTGTACCTCCTGAAGGCCGCCCTCAATGCCATCCGCAAGCATCGCGGCGAGAAGGAACTCGATGCGTTCGAATTCCTGGCACTCGTGAAGGACAAGATGAAGTTCATGCAGATGGATGAGGCGTTCCTCGCGCGCGGCGTGAACGAAGGCTTCTCGGGCGGTGAGAAGAAACGCAACGAGATCCTGCAGATGCTGGTCCTCGAACCGCGCCTGGCGATCCTCGACGAAACCGATTCCGGGCTCGACATCGACGCGCTCAAGGTCGTCGCGCGCGGCATCAATGCCATGCGCCGCGAGGATCGCGCGCAGCTGCTCGTGACTCACTACCAGCGCCTGCTCGACCACGTTGTGCCGGACCGCGTCCACGTGCTGACGGACGGGCGCATCGTGCGCAGCGGCGATCACAGCCTCGCCCTGGAGCTCGACAAACAGGGATATGACTGGTTGCGTCCGGAGGCGCGCCGGGCATGAGCGCCACGGCGCAGGCTTCGCCGTTCCTCGCGAGCATCGCGCAGGGCCATGCGGCGGCGGCCGCAGGTCTCGCTGCGCCGGCAACCCGGCGTGCGGCGCTCGAGCGCTTCGTCAACGCCGGCCTGCCGACGGGACGCGACGAGAACTGGAAATACCTGACGCTCCGCGGGCTCGCGCGCCGCGAACTCAATTTTGCGGTGGAGCCTGGCCGCACGGACCGTCTGCCCGACGCTGCGCTCCCGCTCGAAAACGCGACGCGGCTGGTGTTCGTCAATGGGCGCCTCGCCGCAGATTTGTCGACACCGCTGCCGCAAGCGAAAGGCGTGCGGATCGAATCGCTCGCGGACGTCTACCGAAGGCAGCCCGAACTCCTGGCCCGCACGATGCCCGAGAACGACCGCGCAGACTCGCGCTTCGCTCTCCTCAACACGGCGTTCGTTGCCGACGGAGCCTCCATCGAACTCGACGGCGGCGAGGCTCCCCTCATCTATGTGCTGCACCTTGCAGCGGGTGGTGCGGCAAGCTTTCCTCGGCTTCGAATCCATGCAACGGGCGGCGCGACCGGCGTCATCGTCGAGCACCACCTGTCGGATGCACCCGGGGCGCGATTCGTCAATTCGCTTGCCGAGATCGATGTCGAAGGGGGTTCGCGCGTCGAGTTGTGCCGTGTGCATTCCCTCGGCGCTGGCGGCCAGGAATTCGACACGTTGCGCGCCCGCGTCGGCTCGGGGTCGACCTTCGCGTTGCATTGTCTCGTTGTCGGCGGCGACCTGCTGCGATCGGACGTCGATGTCGCCCTCGAGGGGCCGGCGGCTGTCGCACAGGTTCGAGCCTTGCTGTTCACAGCCGGTTCCCAGCATCACGAATTGCGTGCCGAGATTCGTCACGCGGTGCCGGACACTCACAGCCGCACGCAGGTGCGCACGGTCGTGAACGAGAGCGGGCGCGCAATCTGCAACAGCAAGGTCGTCGTCGCGCCCGGAGCGCGGCGAAGCGTTTCGGAGCAGAACTTCCGCAATCTGCTGCTCGCCCCTGCCGCCGAGGCGGATACGCGCCCGCAACTCGAGATTCACAACGAGGACGTGAAGTGCAGCCACGGCGCCTCGACCGGCCGGCTCGACCCGAACATGCTTTTTTATCTCACTTCACGGGGCATCGATGCACCGACTGCGCGCGCGCTGCTCACCTACGCTTTCGTCCTCGACCTGTTACAGATACTGCCCGTCGCCGCGCTGACGCAAGCGCTCGCCCGCCGGATTGCCGGCGAACTCCCGGCACGCGACCTCATAAAGGAGTTTATCTAAATGGTCGTGCAAGCTTTTGATACTGCAAAGCTTACTAATAGCGATTTCGACGTCAGGAATATTCGCCGCGACTTTCCGATCCTCGAGGAGCGCATCAACGGCCGGCCGCTCGCCTACCTCGACAACTCGGCGTCCTCGCAGCGGCCGCAAGCGGTCATCGACGCCATCGACCTCTACTACCGCGAATCGCACGCGAACGTGCATCGGGGCGTGCACACGCTGAGCCAGCGGGCGACCGAGGCTTTTGAAGGCGCCCGGGACAAGGTGCGCCGTTTCATCAATGCGCGCTCGACCCGCGAGATCATCTTCGTGCGCGGCACGACCGAGGCCATCAACCTCGTTGCGCAGAGCTTCGGCCGGTCGCGCATGGAGCGTGGCGATGAAATCGTGCTCACCTGGCTCGAGCACCACGCGAACATCGTGCCCTGGCAGATGCTCGCCGGCGAGCTCGGAGTCGTGCTCAAGGTCGTGCCGATCGATGCGCGCGGCATGATCGATGTCGACGACTACCAGCGGCTGCTCGGCCCGCGCACGAAGCTCGTCGCGTTCGCGCACGTCTCGAATGCGCTCGGAACGGTGCTGCCGGTGGAACAGATGATCGCGTTGGCGCGCACGCGCGGTATTCCATCTCTCGTCGACGGCGCGCAGGCGATTCCACACCTGAAGGTCGACGTGCAGGCGCTCGATTGCGATTTCTATGCATTCTCCGGCCACAAGATGTTCGGGCCGACGGGCATCGGCGTGCTCTACGGGCGCGAAGCGCTGCTCGAGGCCATGCCGCCCTGGCAGGGTGGCGGCGACATGATTCTCACCGTGAGCTTCACGGGTACCACCTACAACGCCCTGCCCTACAAGTTCGAGGCCGGCACGCCGAACATCGCGGATGCGATCGGTCTCGGCGCCGCCATCGATTATCTCGGCCGGCTCGACTGGGCCGCGGTCACGCGCTACGAAGACGAACTGCTGGCGCATGCGACGCGCCGCGTGAGCTCGGTGCCCGGAGTGCGTTTGATCGGCACCGCGGATCGGAAGGTCAGCGTGCTGTCCTTCGTGATGGACGGTATCCACCCGCACGATCTCGGCACGATCCTCGACGCCGACGGCATCGCCGTGCGCACGGGACACCACTGCGCCATGCCCGTCATGGAATACTTCCAGGTGCCGGCGACCGCGCGAGCCTCGTTCGCGTTCTACAACACCTTCGAGGAGGCCGAGCGGCTCGTAACGGCCCTTGGCCGCGCCCGCGAGGTATTCCGCTGATGGATCTGAAGGACCTCTACCGTGACGTGATCGTCGACCACAACCGCAGCCCGCGGAATTTCGGTGCGCTCGCGACCGCCAACCATTGCGCCGAGGGCCACAATCCCCTGTGCGGCGATCGCCTGAAACTCTATGTCGACGTGGCCGGCGGCAAGCTCGAAGCGCTCGCCTTCGAGGGCAGCGGCTGCGCCATTTCGGTGGCCTCGGCATCGCTCATGACGGAAGCCCTCAAGGGCCGCGAGCTCGCGGACGTGCGTGACTTCTACGATCAGGTCCACAGGCTCCTCACCGAACACGACTATGTCCCCGAGCGCGACCTTGGCAAGCTCGCCGCGCTGTCGGGCGTGCGTGAATTCCCCGCGCGCGTCAAGTGCGCGAGCCTTTGCTGGCATACCCTTGTCGCCGCGCTCGACTCGAAGCGGCAACCCGTGAGCACCGAGTAGCGCCATGCGCGGCCATGAGAACGAACCCGTGGTGCTGTCGCGCGACGTGCGCGCGGTCGCCGTGCCCGCCGGTATCGATGTCACTCTGAAAGCGGGTGCCGTCGGCTACATCACCCAGGCGCTCGGCGGCAGCTTCACCGTCTACATCGACGGCAATCTCTTTCGCATCGCGGGGGAACACGCCGATGCGCTCGGCAAGGAAGTGCTGAAGACGCCCGAGGTGCCCGCCAATCCGACGGCGGACGACATCCGCAACATCGTCTGGGATCAGATGCGCGGCGTCTACGACCCCGAGATCCCGATCAACATCGTCGACCTCGGGCTCGTCTATGAGTGCGAAGTGCTGGGCCACGACGACGGCACGTACCATGTCCGCATCAAAATGACGGTCACCGCGCCTGGCTGCGGCATGGGCGAGATCCTGGTCGCCGACGTCAGGGAAAAGGTCGAAAGGATTCCCGGCGTGCGCGCAGCGGAAGTCGAGCTGGTCTTCGATCCGCCCTGGAACCAGTCGATGATGTCGGACGCAGCACGTTTGCAGACCGGCATGATGTAGCGCGCCATGAGCGTCGGCTGGCAGGACCTGGGGCGCGTCGAGGACTTCCCGTCCGGCGAGGGCCGGGTGTTCGAAGTCCGGGGCAGGGAGATCGTCGTCGTGAACTCCGATGGCCGTTTCTTTGCAATCGACAATCGTTGCACCCACGACGGCGAGGAACTCGCAAGCGGTCCCGTCGAGGGCGATCAGATCATCTGCCCGAGGCACGGCGCGCGCTTCTGCCTGAAGACCGGAGCGGCACTGACTCCACCTGCGCACGAACCGGTCAAGGCCTATGAGGTGCGAGTCGCGGAAGGCCGCGTCACGCTGCGGGGCGGCGCATGAAACGCCTGACCATCGTGCGCCACGCGCGCGCCGACTGGGACAACCGGCAGTACAGCGACTTCGAACGCCCGCTCAACCGGCGCGGCCAGCAGCAGGCACGCGAGATGGCGCAGATACTGGGACCCCTGCTGCACGCGGCGGATCTCCTGCTGACAAGTCCCGCCGTGCGCGCCTACACCACGGCCACGATTTTCGCCAAGGAGCTCAACCTGCCGCTGCGGCGCATACTGACGGATGAGCGCATTTATCTCGCGTCCGCGACGGACCTGCTCGCGGTGATCCGTGAAACCGGGCCTCGCATCGAGCAGCTCATGATGTTCGGCCACAATCCGGGCATCACGGAACTTGCGCGCCAGCTCACCGGCAATCACGACGAGCCGGAACTGACGCCGGCCGGCGCGTGCACCCTGGAATTCGACATCGCCGAATGGAGCCAGGCGGACGTCGGCAAGGGCCTCAACGCCCGCTACGAGCAACCACGGCGGCGATTCCTGTTCTGGCGCTAGCGGCGGCCGCGCGTGATGCGGCACTCGAAGAGCCCGCGGTCGCGTACTACCAGACCGCGTTCCACCTGGTCCCGGCGCACAAGTACGAATAGCGTGCGTCAGCACTCCGGAACGTTGACCGCAAGGCCTCCCTGCGAGGTTTCCTTGTAGTTGGTCGACATGTCGCGGCCGGTCTGGCGCATGGTCGCGATGACCTGGTCAAGCGACACCTTGTGAGTGCCGTCGCCGCGCATGGCGAGCCGCGCGGCGTTGATGGCCTTCACCGACCCCATCGCATTGCGCTCGATGCAGGGGATCTGCACGAGGCCCGCGATCGGATCGCAGGTCAGCCCGAGGTTGTGCTCCATGCCGATCTCGGCGGCGTTCTCCACCTGCTCGTTCGTACCGTGCAGGGCGGCGACGAGTCCGGCTGCCGCCATCGAACAAGCGACTCCGACTTCGCCCTGGCAGCCCATTTCGGCCCCCGAGATCGACGCATTCTCTTTATAGAGCATGCCGATGGCGCCGGCCGTCAGCAGGAAACGATGAATCCCCTCGTCGTTGGCGCCTGCTTCGAAGCGCCGGTAGTAGTGGAGCACCGCGGGCACGATGCCAGCCGCGCCATTGGTAGGCGCCGTCACGACCCGTCCGCCGGCGGCATTCTCTTCGTTGACGGACAGTGCGACGACATTGACCCAGTCCATGACATCGAGTGGCCCCGGCTGCGCACCGTCGGTGAGCATCCGATACATGCGCGGAGCGCGGCGGCGAACCTTGAGCACACCCGGCAAGACGCCCTGCTGGCGAAAGCCCCGCTCGACGCAGGCCTGCATGACGCTCCACACCTCCGTGAGCCGGGCGCGAACCTCGGCCTCGGTACGCCACGCGAATTCATTGCGCCACTGCAATTCGAAAATCTCCAGACCGTGCTCCTTGCATTGCCGCAGCAGCTCCGCTCCGCTGGAAAACGGCAGCGGTACTTTCACGACAGGCACCGCGTCGCCGCCGCCTTCCGTATCGCCCGCGCGTACCACGAAGCCACCGCCGACCGAATAGAACTCGCCATCGCGGAGCACGCGTCCGTCGGCGGCGAGCGCGCTGAAGCGCATGCCGTTGCTGTGCCCCGGCAGCACCTCGCTCCTCTGGAAAAGAAGCTGCATCGGCTCGTCGAAGGCGATCTCGTGCTTGCCCAGCAGCCGCAGCTTGCCGTTCGCCCGGATGCGGCCTACGGCGCCTTCCACCGCATCGGGATCGATCTTGTCGGGTTCGGCTCCTTCAAGGCCGAGCAGGATGGCGCGGTCGGTGCCGTGACCCTTGCCCGTCAGCGCGAGCGACCCGTAGAGGCGTATCGCGACTTCCTGCACGGCCGCGAGCTCGCCCGCCTGCTCGAGTTCCAGCGCGAACGCGCGCGCTGCGCGCATCGGCCCGACCGTATGCGAACTCGACGGCCCGATGCCGATCTTGAAGATGTCGAAGACGCTGAGGCTCATCGCCGCTCAGTCGCCGAGGGACAGCAGCGTCGTGTTGCCCCCGACCGCGGCCGTATTGATCGTCACGGTCTGCTCCGTCGTGAAGCGCTCGAGGTAACGTGGGCCACCCGCCTTGGGCCCGGTACCCGACAAGCCGCAGCCGCCGAACGGCTGCACGCCGACGACGGCGCCGATCATGTTGCGGTTCACGTAGACATTGCCGACCCGCACGCGATTGGCGATGTAGCGTGCTGCCGCATCGATGCGCGTATGCACGCCGAGCGTCAGGCCGAAACCCTTGGCGTTGATCGCATCGAGCACGCGGTCGAGGGCACTCGCTTCGTAGCGCACGACGTGCAGGATCGGCCCGAAGACTTCGCCCGCGAGGCGATCGAAGGAATCGATCTCGACCGCCAGCGGCGCCACGAAGTGGCCGGCAGCCGCACTCGGTCCGAGCTTCACCCGGTGTTGCCAGGGCGCACCGCGGACGATCGCCGCGGCGTGCGCCTCGAGCCGCTGTTGCGCCTCGGAATCGATCACGGGGCCGACGTCCGTCGCGAGATCCGCGGGATCGCCGACGATGAGTTCGTCCATGTAGCCCGCGAGCAGCCGCTCGACGCGGTCGGCGATCTCTCGCTGCAGAAACAGGACCCTGAGGGCGGAGCAACGCTGGCCCGCGCTGTTGAATGCGGATATCACCACGTCGGATACCACCTGCTCCGGCAGCGCCGAGCTGTCGACCAGCATGGCATTCAGCCCGCCGGTCTCCGCGATGAGCGTCGCGATCGCGCCATTGCGCGCCGCCAGGCCGCGATGAATGACGTGAGCGGTGTCCGTGGATCCCGTGAAGGCGATGCCGCTGACGCCTTCGTGCCCGACGAGCGTGCCGCCGATTTCCACGCCGTCGCCCGGCAGGTACGCAAGCACCTCGCCCGGAACTCCCGCAGCGTGCAACAGCTCGACGGCGCGCGCGGCCATCAGGGGAGTCTGCTCGGCGGGCTTGGCGATCACGGCATTGCCCGTGACGAGTGCCGCAGCGACCTGGCCCGTGAAGATGGCGAGCGGAAAGTTCCACGGGCTGATGCACGCGAACGTGCCGCGCCCGCGGGCCGCGAGTCGGTTGCTCTCGCCGGTCGGACCCGGCAGCAGCAGCGCTTCGCCGAATTGCTCAACCGCCTGCGTTGCGTAGTAGCGCAGGAAATCGACCGCCTCCCGCACTTCCGCGACGCCGTCCGGCAGCGTCTTGCCGGCCTCGCGTACGGCGAGCGAGACGAGACCCGCGCGCTCTTCCTCGAACGCGTCCGCGGCTCGCAGCAGGATCCTGGCACGCTCCGCGGGGCCGATGGCGTCCCAGTCCGGTTGCGCGGCGCGCGCGATGTCGACGGCGGTCTGCGCGAGCGAGGCATCCGCCTGTTCAACCGTTCCCACCACGTCGCGCAGGTTCGCAGGGTTCGTCACCGGGCTTGCGATGCCCCGCCGCCGTTCGCCCTTCACGATCGGCGCCGCCCAGCGTTCCCGCTCCTGCGACTCGTTCATCGCGCTCGTCAGCGCCTCGAGTTCGTAGCCGTCCGCAAAATTGACGCCGCGCGAATTGAGCCGCGCGCTGCCGAAGAGATTGCGCGGCGCCGGGATGCGTGGATGCGGGATTTCGGCGAGGTGCATCACCTGCCCGACCGGGTCCGCGGCGACCTCGCCGGCGGGCAGCCGCTCGTCCACGATGCGATTGACGAACGAGGTGTTCGCGCCGTTCTCGAGGAGCCGCCGCACGAGGTACGGCAGCAGGTCTTCATGCGCACCGACCGGCGCGTAGACCCGGCACGGGGCGTTCAGTTTTTCCGGGCCGACGACTTCCGCGTACAACTCCTCGCCCATGCCGTGCAGGCGCTGGAATTCGAAGGATCGTCCGACCGCCCGCGCCCGCGTGATGATGGTCGCGACCGTATGCGCGTTGTGGGTCGCAAACTGCGGGTAGAGCGATGTCGCCGATTCGAGCATGTAGCGCGCGCACGCGAGATACGACACGTCGGTGTTGATCTTGCGGGTGAAGACCGGATAGCCGGCAAGTCCACGCTCCTGTGCGCGCTTGACTTCGCTGTCCCAGTAGGCGCCCTTGACCAGGCGCACATTGAGCGTGCGCCGCGAGCCGCGCGCGACGTTCTCGAGATGGCGAAGCGCGGGCAGCGCGCGCTTCTGGTAGGCCTGCACGGCAAGGCCGAATCCGGCCCAGTTGGCGGTGACGGGAGAACGCAGCACGGCCGCGACGATCTCGAGCGAGATCTCCAGGCGTTCGGATTCCTCCGCATCGACGGTGAGCGCGATGCCCGCCGCGCGCGCGCGCTCCGCCAGCGTCTGCACCTGTGGCGTCAGCTCGGCGTGCACGCGCCGTCGCTGCGCGTACTCGTAGCGCGGATGCAGGGCCGAGAGCTTCACGGAGATGCTCGGGGTCGCCGGCCCGAAGACCTGGCCCGAGAGCGACTTGCCGAGCGCCTCGATCGCGGCGACGTACGCGTCGAAGTAGCGGATCGCGTCCGCGCTCGTGAAGGCCGCTTCGCCCAGCATGTCGAACGAATAGCGATACTGCGGGCTCGCATGCGCGCGCTCGAGCGCTTCCTCGATGTTGCGGCCCATGACGAACTGATGGCCCATGATGCGCATGGCCTGGCGCAGCGCGCCGCGGACCACGGGCTCGCCCAGCCGCGATGCGAGCCGCGCAATGAACGTGCCGGGATCGCGCGTATCTTCGGGATCCGGGCGGACGATGCGGCCCGTGAGCATGAGACCCCAGGTCGAGGCATTGACGAACAGCGAATCCGCTTCGCCCGCGTGCCGCGCCCAGTCGCCCGCGCGGATCTTGTCCGCGATCAGCTTGTCCGCGGTTTCGCTGTCCGGTACACGCAGCAGTGCCTCGGCGAGGCACATGAGGATGACGCCCTCCTTCGAGGCGAGATCGTACTGGCGCAGGAACGCATCGAGCCCGCTCTTGCCCGAACGGTTGGCGCGTACGGACTCGACGAGTTCCAGGGTCAAGGAGTGCGCGGCGGCAGCCTCGGCGGCCGGCGGACGCGCGAGCCCGACGAGTTCACGCACCCGCTGCGTCTCGTCAGCGAGGAAGACCTCGTTGATCTCGCGGCCGGTTTCGGTCAGCCAGGGATCCTGCCCGGGAATCGTCGCGCCAGCGGCGCCCGGCTGCCCTTTCGCGGACATGCGCACTCCTCTAACAAAGGGCGCGCATTGTACCAGCGCATGCGCGCGTCATTGCGGTACGAAGTGGAAGACCTCTTCCAGGGGCTTTTCGAACACGGCGGCGATGCGAAACGCGAGTTCAAGCGACGGCGCGTACTTGTCTCCCTCGATGGCGATGATCGTCTGGCGGGTCACGCCCGCGCGGTCGGCAAGATCCTGCTGCGTCATCTCGTCGGCCTCGAAGCGGAGCTTGCGCAGGCTGTTGCGTACACGTTTCGCCGCCACCTCAGCTCCCGAACCGGTAGCGCATGATCTGGCCGAGATAGTGGGCGAGCTCGGCGATCACGAAGGCGAGCAGCAGGAACTGGCTCAGGTAGAGGGCGGAGAATGCGGATCCCCAGATCATCACGGGCAGCAACCCGCCGCACACGGCGACCGCGAATACGGTGTACGCGTCGCGGTAGGATCGCGAAGCGATGGTCGCGTCGCGTTCGTCTTCCGTGTGGTGCCGGGTGCCGACGGCAATGACGATATGCGCGACAATGGCGAGCACGGTCTGAAAGGCGATGGCCGCGACGATCGCATGCTGGATGGCGCCCGCGTCGAAGCCGGGGCGCGCCGTCAGCCGGAAGATGTGGATGAAATACGGTATGAACACGGCGCACATGCTGATGAGACAGATCCACGCGCTCTTTTCGCGAAACGACATGCTAGTTACTCCCGGTGATGATGTACGTTATACCATACACTATGTCTGGTAAACAATACATAAAGGCCGCCACGACCGAGCGCCTCATTCTGTGGCAGATGACCGACGAGGACGCACCCCTCATCCTCGAGCTCTTGAATGAGCCGCTCTTTCACCGCTTCATCGGCGACAAGGGCGTGCGCAATCTCGACGACGCCATCAAGTACCTGCGCACCGGTCCCATCGCGAGTTACGCGGAGCACGGCTTCGGACTCTTCCTGGTCGAGCGCAAGGCCGATCACGTCGCCGTCGGCATGTGCGGCCTTCTGAAGCGCACCTCCATGGAGGACGTTGAAATCGGCTTTGCCTTGCTCGCGCGCTACAGCGGCCAGGGCTATGCGACGGAAGCTGGCCTCGCCGTCATGCAGCTCGGCCGGGAGAAATTCGCGCTCAAGAGGATCGCGGCGATTGCGGACATCGACAACGAAGCGTCGGCCAACGTACTTCGCAAGATCGGCCTGCAGCTGCGCGGCACGATCAAGCTGCCGGAGCTCGACTCCGAGCGGCGGTTCTTCCTGCGCACGGACGCGCCGTGAATCTGCAAGCCCTGGCGAATGAGATCAAGGTCGCGCGCGATCGCCGCCGCCCGCTCGCGCCGATCAGCGGCCGCGTCGCGGGATTCGACATCGCCACGGCCTACGAAGTGGCCGACCTCGTGCACCGCGCGCGGCTCCGCGACGGTGAGCGCGCCGTCGGTCGCAAGATCGGCTTCAGCAACCGGGATCTCTGGCCGGTTTTCGGTGTCACTGCTCCCGTGTGGGGCTACGTATACGACCGCACGGTCGTCCACCTGCCCCAATCGCGCGGCCGCTATCGGATCGGCAGCTTGCTCGAAGCCCGCATCGAGCCGGAGATCGTCGTACGCTTTGGCTCCGCACCGCCCGTGCCGGGAGATCCGTCCGCGGTGCTCGCGAGCATCGACTGGATCGCGCATGGCTTTGAGATCGTCGAGTCGCCATTTCCGGGGTGGAAGTTCCAGGCGTCCGATGCCATCGCCGCCTGCGCGCTGCACGCGGCGCTCCTCGTCGGCGAGCCGCGCACGATCGGGCAGCTGGGGCCGGATGTGCTCACGCGGCTCGCTCGATTCACGCTGACGCTCACCTGCGACGGCAAGGAACGGGATCGGGGCGGTGGCGCGAAAGTGCTCGACAGTCCGGTTGCGGCTCTCGCGCATCTCATTTCGGTGCTTGCTTCCCAGCCACGCGCTCAGCCGCTCGGCGCGGGCGAACTCGTGACCACGGGCACGCTCACGGGCGCTCCGCTGATACATGGGGGTGAAAGCTGGACGACCGCGCTCGACGGCATCGACCTGCCGGGCCTCGGGCTCGACCTCGAGGCCTGAGGTGCTGCGCATCCGCCAGATCGATCATGTGGTGCTGCGCGTGAGCGATCTCGCGCGCATGCTCGAGTTCTACGTCAATGTCATCGGCTGCACGCGGGAGAAGGATCAGGCCGACATCGGACTCTACCAGGTACGCGCCGGCAGCTCGCTCATCGACCTCGTGCCGATCGATGGCAAGCTCGGCAGGAGCGGCGGCGCGGCGCCTGGCCCCGAAGGTCGAAACCTCGATCACTTCTGCCTGAGAATCGATCCTTTCGATATCGACGAAGTCATCCGCCACCTCAAGGGTCACGGGGTCGAGCCTGGACCCGTCGAGTCGCGATACGGCGCCGAAGGCGACGGGCCCTCGGTCTACGTGACGGACCCGGAAGGCAATATCGTGGAACTGAAGGGCGCTCCCTGGCCGCAAGCGAGGTGATTAACGTGCGCGACGGGCTTGACCGGCGATCCTTTTGCGAAGCAACGCTGGGCCTCTTGGCGATCATCGGAGCCGCGACTGCATCGCCGGCTGTCGGTGCCGAATCACCGGCGCCGCCTCCCGCCACAGCGGCCTCCTCGCCGGCAGTTGATCCCCGACCTAGCGCGCCGCTTCCGCCTTCAGGCGGTGCGCGGTCGCGGCGCCGAGATAGCCTTCGATGAGGCGCCGGCCGAGATAGATGAGGGGGATCAGGAGGATCGCCATCGCGAGCTTGTAGCAATAGTTGACGGTGCCGACCGCGAGGAAGCGGCTGATCGGCCAGTGCTGCGGGCCGATCACGAACGAGATGTAGAGCACGACGAAGCTGTCGATGAGCTGCGAGACGGCCGTCGAAGCCGTCGCGCGGAACCAGATGTGGCGCTCGCCGCTGCGCGCGCGGATGCGGTGAAAGATGACGACGTCGATGAGCTGCCCGATCAGGAACGCGATGATCGAGCCCGCGATGATCCACATCCCCTGTCCGAAGATATTGGAGAACGCCGCCTGCATGTCGGGCACGCCGCTCTTGACGCCGGAGCTGATCCACCAGCTGGCGGGTACCACGGAGATCGAGGCGTAAGCGACCAGGAACGCGTAGGCGACGAGCACGACCGCGACGTACGAGATGAAGCGCACGCCGCGGACACCGAAATATTCGTTGATGACGTCCGTCAGGATGAACACGAGCGGCCAGACGAGGACGCCCGCGGTCAGATTGAGCGAGCCCGTCTCGCCGTAGAGATTCCAGGTGAGCGGCGCGATGCCGAGCGTGTCCTCGACGGCGAAGATCTTGACACCGACGAACTCGGCGATGACGGCATTGGCGACGAAGAAGCCGGCGAGCGCGATGAAGAGGCGGTTCGGACGCTGGTCGAACGTGGCGTTGGACATGCCGGCAGTATGCCCGCCGGCCCTTGACGCCTCAACGAGTCAGGCCGTCCTTAAGCCGCTTGAGCGCAGCGCTCTCCCAGCCAAGGTCCCGGTCCGCGCACGGCCCGCCAATATGATCAGCGGCCGCGCTGCAGTCGCAGGAGCTCCCGCCGTGCCCGCTTGTCCGGACGCGACGCCGGCCGCGGTGGCGCGCCGCCCAGCAATCGCCGCTCAGCGCGGCGCGCGGCGCTTTCCGGTGATTCTTCGTAGCACGCGGCCGCCCCAGCCGCCGGCCCTCGGCGCGATGGCAGTGCGCGGACGCGCAGGTCCCAGGACTCCTGCTCCCGCGTGATCTCGAGGCGGTCGCCGACCCGGACAGCGTGGGCGGGCTTGACGCGCGCGCCGTTCACGTGAATGCGCCCGCCGTCGACCGCCGCGGTCGCAAGCGAGCGGGTCTTGAAAAACCGGGCGTGCCAGAGCCATTTGTCGATGCGCAGCGCGCCGGGATCGGGGTTCGCCATCGTTACACGGTATAATCGCCGCCCTTCGAATTCACGCGCCTGGAGTTCTTCGGTTGGACGAAACATTGCTCGCCCGGCTGCGCGACGACACCGAAGCGCTGCGCGCCCAGGGACTCTACAAGACCGAGCGCGTGCTCGCGAGCGCGCAGCAGGCCCGCGTCACCCTCGACTCGGGCGCGAAGGTCATCAATCTCTGCGCCAACAACTACCTGGGACTCGCGAACCATCCCGCGGTGGTCGAGGCCGCGCGCGCGGCACTCTCGGCGCACGGCTACGGCATGGCCTCGGTGCGCTTCATCTGCGGCACGCAGACCGTCCACCGCGAGCTCGAAGAGCGGCTGTCCCGGTTTCTCGGCACCGACGACACGATCCTCTACTCGTCCTGCTTCGATGCGAACGGCGGACTCTTCGAGACGCTGCTCGACGGGCAGGACGTCGTCATCAGCGACGCGCTCAATCACGCGAGCATCATCGACGGCATCCGGCTCTCGAAAGCCGCCCGCAAGCGCTACGCCAACGCCGACATGGCGGAACTCGAGCGCTGCCTGCAGGAAGCCGCGGGCGCGCGCACCCGCATGATCGCAACCGACGGCGTGTTCTCGATGGACGGCAGTCTCGCGCCGCTCGCTGCGATCTGCGACCTCGCCGACCGCCACAAGGCGTTGGTGATGGTCGATGACTCACACGCCGTCGGCTTCATGGGCGCCCGGGGGCGCGGCACGCACGAACTCGCCGGCGTCATGCGGCGCGTCGACATTCTCACGGGCACGCTCGGCAAGGCCCTCGGCGGCGGCAGTGGCGGCTATGTGGCGGGGCGCGCGGCCATCGTGGGCTGGCTGCGCCAGCGATCGCGGCCCTACCTCTTCTCGAACAGCATTCCGCCGGTCGTTGCCGGCGCGAGCCTCAAAGTGCTCGATCTGCTCGAGCAATCGAACGACCTGCGGACGCGGCTTTTCGAGAATGCACGCTATTTCCGCGCGGCGATGTCGAAGCTCGGCTTCCGCCTGTTGCCCGGCGAGCACCCCATCATTCCCGTCATGCTGGGCGACGCGCCGCTTGCGCTCGCCATGGCAGAGAGGCTGCTCGCGCACGGCGTCTACGTCATCGGCTTCGCTTATCCCGTCGTGCCGCAGGGGGCGGCGCGCATCCGCACCCAGATGTGCGCATCACACACGCGGGACGATCTGGACAAGGCCATCCAGGCATTCGCGGCGGTCGGCCGCGAACTCGATGTGATTTCATGAAGGCACTCGTCAAATCGAAGCGCGAACCCGGGATCTGGCTCGAGAACGTGCCGGAACCCACGGTCGGGCCGAACGACGTCCTGATACGCGTCAGGCGTTCGGCCATCTGCGGCACCGACATGCACATCTACAACTGGGACCGCTGGGCGCAGCAGACCATCCCGGTGCCGCTGGCGGTCGGTCACGAATACTCGGGCGTCATCGTCGAAGTCGGCAGCGAAGTGCGCGGCTTCAAGGCCGGTGACCGGGTTTCGGGCGAAGGCCACATCACCTGCGGGCATTGCCGCAACTGCCGCGCCGGCCGCAGGCACCTGTGCCGCAACACGGTCGGTGTCGGCGTGAGCCGCGCGGGCAGCTTCGCCGAGTACCTGTCGCTGCCGGCGGTGAACGCCTTCAAGCTCTCCGACGCCATCGACGACGACACCGCCGCGATCCTGGATCCGTTCGGCAATGCCACGCACACCGCGCTGTCGTTCGGCATGGTGGGGGAAGATGTCCTCATCACGGGCGCCGGTCCCATCGGCGTGATGGCAACCGCCATCGCGCGCTTCGTCGGCGCCCGCCACGTCGTCGTCACCGACGTGAATGACTACCGCCTGGCGCTCGCGAAAAAGATGGGCGCAAGCCGCGCCATCAACGTGACCCGCGAATCACTCGACGACACGATGAAGGATCTCGGCATGGAGGAAGGCTTCGACGTCGGCTGCGAGATGTCGGGCAACCCTTCGGCCCTGCGCGAACTCATCCGCACGATGCATCACGGCGGCAGCGTCGCGCTCCTCGGCATTCCGCCGGGCGACACGGCCGTCGACTGGAACCAGGTGATCTTCAAGGGGCTCGTGCTGAAAGGCGTCTACGGGCGCGAGATGTTCGAGACCTGGTACAAGATGTCGAGCATGTTGCAGAGCGGACTCGACATCAAACCCGTCATCACGCATCGCCTGCCGATCGCCGAGTTCCAGCGCGGCTTCGATATCATGGGCAGCGGCCAGTCCGGCAAGGTCATCCTCGACTGGGCCGCCTAGGAAAATGGGGACATTCCTGATTTCCGCGGACGAGCCCGCCGGAAATCAGGAATGTCCCCATTTTCTCAGTCGACGGTACAAGGGCAATACGCATACGCCCGCATCGGTTCACTGAAACGCGCGAGCCGCGCCAGTTCCCTGGTGAGCGGATCGGTGACGCGTCGCGTGAGGTTGCGGGCCAGCTGCGCGTCCGACTCCCCGGTGAACCAGCTCTTCATCTCGGCGTCGAGGCGTATGAGCAGCGCATCACGCCAGGTGATCCGGCGTTCGATCCACTTTTCCTCGTAGTCCTTGTCGACTTTCGCGAGGCGTGCAGCGGCCGTCACCGCTTCCTGGAACGTGCCGAGGTGATCGACGAGGCCGATCTTGAGCGCCGCTGCGCCTGACCACACGCGGCCGCGCGCGATCGAGTCGATCTCATCAGGCGTGCGCTTGCGCCCTTCGGCAACGCGTGCCAGGAACTCGTGGTAACCACGCTCGACCACGAGTTGCAGGACCGCGCGCGCGTCGGGACTCAAGCTGCGGTCGAGCCGGAACTGTCCGCTGAGATTCGTCGTGCCGACGCCATCGACATGCACGCCTAGCTTGTCGAGCGTGCGCTCGAACGTCGGCACGATCGCATAGATACCGATCGAGCCCGTGATCGTGCCGGCGCTCGCATAGATCTGGTCGGCCCCCGAAGCGATGTAGTAGCCGCCCGAGGCCGCGACACTGCTCATCGAGGCCACGACGGGCTTGCCCGCCTGGCGAAGCGCGGCGACCTCCCGGTAGATTTCCTCCGAGGCGAAGACGCTCCCTCCCGGGCTGTCGATGCGCAGGACCACCGCTTTCACGTCCTCGTCGTAGCGCGCCTCGCGCAGGAGCTCCGACGTCGAATCCCCGCCGACCGTGCCGGGCGGATGGTAACCGTCGAGGATTTCGCCGGACGCGACCACGATCGCGACCTTGTTGTCCGAATGCTTGCCGAGCACCGGTTCGGCCCGGGTCGCCTGCAGGTATTCGCGGACGCTGACCTGGTTGAAGCTGTGGGTCGAGTCGTCCTCGCCGACAACGCCTTTGAGGATACGTTCGACCGCGGGCCGCGTCTCGATGGCCGTGACGAGCCCGCGATCGAGCGCCACTTTCGCGGTATCGCCCTCCGAGCTCTTGAGCTGCGTCGCGAAGTCGTCGGCGTAGGCGCCGAGCGTGCCGTCCGCGAGTTTGCGGCGCTTGTCGACATCCGCCTGGTATTGCGACCACAGGTCGCCGAGCCACACGCGGCTCTCCTCGCGTTCCTCCGGCGACATGTCCTTGCGCACGAATTCATCCGGGGCGCTCTTGTACTCGCCGACCTTGAACACGTTCACGTCGACGAGGAGCTTGTCGATGATCTCGCGGTAGTACGTGCGGTAGCGGTCGAAGCCGTCGATCAGCACGAAGCCCATCGGGTCGAGATAGATGTCGTCCGCGTAGCTTGCGAGATAGTACTGCGGCTGATCGTAGTATTCGCCGAGCGCGACAATGCGCTTGCCGCTCTTGCGGAACTCCTCGAGGCTCGTACCGAGTTCACGCAGCTTCGCGAGCCCGCCGCCGGAGAGGCCCGTGAGATCGAGGACGACGACCGTGATGCGCCTGTCGTCCTTCGCCCGGGCAAGCGCTTCCTTCAGGTCGCGCAGCAGCGTTTCGTCGGCGAGTTCACCGGTTAGGTGATCGACGCGGCGGCTGATCGGATCGCCCGACAGCTCCTCGACCAGCGTGCCCTCGGGCTCGATGACGAGGGCCGCCCTGCCGGGCACCAGCGGAATCGTGGGATTGGTCGCGGTGATGAAAAGCGCAAGCAGGAAGAGGAGCAGCACGAGGTGCAGCAGCTTGCGCACGGCATCGAGGGCATGCCACATGTATCGCAGGATCGACAGGATCCCGCGCCAGATCGCCATGTCCCGTCCTAGATCTTCTCTTCGATGCGCGCGGCCTTGCCCGACAGGTCACGCAGGTAATAGAGCTTGGCGCGCCGCACGCTGCCGCGCCGCTTGACCTGGATTTCGGCGATCGCCGGGCTGTGGGTCTGGAACACGCGCTCCACGCCTTCGCCGTGCGAAATCTTGCGCACCGTGAACGAGGAGTTGAGGCCGCGGTTGCGCTTCGCGATCACGATGCCCTCGTAACCCTGCACGCGTTCGCGGTCGCCTTCCTTGACCTTCACCTGCACGAGCACGGTGTCGCCGGGGGCGAACTCGGGGACCTTGCGGGTGGCGCGGCGCGCTTCAATTTCTGCGATGAGCTTGTTCATGGCTTGCGACTCTCACTTCGAATTCAATGGCAGTTCTTTCCGGTACTCGGCGAGGAGCTTCTGCTCCTCGGCATTCAATTCCATGCGCTCGATGAGCTCCGGCCTGCGCTGCCAGGTCCGCCCGAGCGCCTGCTTCAGCCGCCAGCGCTCGATGTCGCGGTGATTGCCCGACAGCAGCACCTGCGGCACGCGCATCCCCTCCAGCTCTTCCGGCCGCGTGAAGTGCGGCCAGTCGAGGAGCCCGCGCGTGAAGGATTCCTCCACCGCCGACCGCTCATCGCCGAGCACTCCCGGCAGCAGCCGGATCACCGCGTCGATCATCGCAAGCGCCGGCACTTCCCCGCCGCTCAGCACGTAATCGCCGATCGACCATTCCTCGTCGATCTCGGTCGCGAGCAAGCGCTCGTCGACCCCTTCATACCTGCCCGCCACGAGCACGAGGCCCGCGAGCCCGGCGAAGCGGCGCGCCGCTTCCTGGTCGAATCGTCGCCCCTGGGCGCTCAGGTAGATCCGCGGCGACCCTTGCGGAGCCCGATTCACGGCCGTACGCAACGCCGTGCGCAGCGGCTCGACCCGCATCACCATCCCAGGACCGCCGCCGTAGGGTCGGTCGTCCACCGTCCGGTGCACGTCCGCCGCGTAATCGCGCGGATCGACGACACCGACTTCAACCAGCCCCGATGTGATCGCGCGGCCCGTCACCCCGTACTGAACCGCCTCGCGGATCATGGCGGGAAACAGCGTGACCACTTCAATGCGCACGCGAGTGAACTCCTACGCTCGGCCTAAACGCCGGACGGGCCTTCCTGCTCGCCTTCGGGCTCTTGCCAGTTCACCCAGACCGTCCGCTCCTTCCGATCGACCCGCCGCAGGAACGCGGCCGTCGCCGGAATCAGATGCTGTTGCTCGCCCTCGACCACCATCACCGCGTAGCCGGCCGTGTCCATGAAGTACGCGACTTTGCCGAGCCGCTCGCCGCCATTGCTGCGTACCTCCATCCCGATCAGGTCGGCGCGGTAGTGTTCGCGCTCACCGAGCTTCGCGAGCTCGCTCCTCGGCACCTCGATCGTGTCGCGCGCCAGCCGTTCGGCAGCATCCCGGTCGTCGCAGCCCGCGAGCCTTGCGACGAACAGGCGGCCGTGCGGCCTCGCCTCTTCCACTCGAACCAGGCGCCGGCCGCCCGCGTTCGCCAGATGCCAGGTCGGATACTCGAGGATGCCCTCGGGGGGTTCCGTGTAGGACTGGATCCGAATCCACCCCCGGATGCCGAAGGCACCCAGCACCCGTCCGAGCTCGATCCAGTTCTCCGGAGAGGGCATGGCCCCGCCCGAGCGTGTGGCCGTCAGGCCGCAGCCTTGCCCAGTTCCGCCTTCTTGTAGCCGGAAACCAGCGTGCGCACGCGGTCCGACAGCTGGGCGCCGAGGCCGACCCAGTGTTCGATGCGGGCGACGTCGAGTTTCAGCTTCGTGTCCTTGCCGCGGGCCACCGGATTGAAGAAGCCGACGAGCTCCAGGTTGCTGCCACCCTGGCGCTTGCGGCTGTCGGTGACAACCACGTTGTAGAACGGTGCGCGCTTGCCGCCGCGCCGAGTCAATCGAATCGTAACCATCTCGTGAGTACTCGCACCGGGCCACCGGAAAGGGGCCCGAAAAAGAGGCGCGGATTCTACAGAAAGTGCTTGGGAAATGACAATTTAGCGGGGTCCTCGGGGGCCTTGGCCACCCATCGACCTCATGAAGTTCCTGAGGCCCCCTTTCGACACCTTTTTCATCATCTTCTGCAGGGTCAGGAACTGCTTGAGGAGCTTGTTGACCTCGGGTACCAGAAGCCCGGCCCCTGCCGCTATACGGCGCTTGCGCGACCCGTCGATGATTGCCGGGAAACGCCGTTCGCGCGGCGTCATCGAATCGATGAGGGCAATCTGGTGTTTCATGGACTTGTCGTCCATGCCGGGCGGCAATCCGCCCTTCAGCCCGCCCCCGGGCGCCCCGCCGGCCGGGAGCTTCTCCATCAGGGCACCGATGCCGCCCATGCTGTGCAACTGCTGCAGCTGGTCGCGCAGGTCGACGAGGTCGAAGCTGTGGCCCTTCTGGATCTTGCGCGCGAGTTTCTCGGCCTTCTCGCGATCGACTTTCTGTTCCACCTCCTCGACGAGGCCGAGCACGTCGCCCATGCCGAGGATGCGCGAGGCGATCCGGTCCGGGTGAAAGAGCTCGAGGGCATCGGTCTTCTCGCCAAGACCATAGAAGAGGATCGGCTGGCCGGTGACATGCCGTACCGACAGCGCAGCGCCGCCCCGGGAGTCGCCGTCCGCTTTCGTCAGTACGATGCCGGTCAGCGACAAGGCCTCGTTGAAGGCACGCGCAGCGTTCACTGCATCCTGGCCGGCCATGGCATCCACGACGAACAGCCTTTCCGTCGCTGCGATCATCTGATCGATGGCGCGAATCTCCTCCATCATGTCCGCGTCGACGTGCAGGCGTCCGGCCGTGTCGACGATCAGGACGTCGAACAGCCCCCGGCGCGCCTGATCACAGGCCGCCTTGGCCATCGCGGCGGGATCGCGTGTGTCCGGCGCGGCCCAGTAGGCTGCACCGATGTCGCCGGCAAGCCGCTCGAGTTGCAGCATCGCCGCCGGGCGGTAGACGTCCGTGCTCGTGAGCAGCGCCTTCTTTTTCTGCGTGGCTGCGAGCCAGCGGGCGAGCTTGGCGGCCGTCGTGGTCTTGCCTGCGCCCTGAAGTCCGGCGAGCAGCACCACGACCGGGGGTTCCGCCCGCAGATTCAGTCCGCGCGCGGGTTCGCCGAGCACCTGCACGAGCTCGGTGTGGATGATCTTGATGAACGCCTGGCCTGGCGTGAGGCTGGAGTTGACCTCCGTGCCAAGCGCGCGCGCCTTGACGCGATCGATGAACTCCTTGACGACCGGCAACGCGACATCCGCCTCGAGCAGCGCCATGCGCACCTGCCGCAGCGTGTCGCCGACGTTTTCCTCGGTGATGCGCCCACGGCCGCGCAGCGCATTGACCGCCTGGGTCAAGCGTTCGGAGAGTTTGTCGAACATGGCGGGGATTATAATCGGTACCGTCCATCGCACCGAGATCCCCGCCTTGAACACGATATCGACGACCGCGCTCTGGGTTTCCCTGGTGGCGCTGCTGATCGCCATAGGCTACTTCGCCGGTACCGAAACGGCCCTGATGAGCTTGAATCGGTATCGGCTGAGGCACCGGGCGGAGGCTGGACAGCGTGCGGCACGCCTGACGGAGAAATTGCTCAGGAAACCCGACGCGCTCATTGGCGTGATCCTGCTGGGCGCCGCGCTGACCAATGTCATGGCTCCGGCTGTCCTCACCATGATCGTGCAGAAGCTCGGCGGGGGCGAGCGCATGGTGTTCGCGTCGGTGCTCGGACTCGGCGCCTTCATTTTCGTCTTCTGCGAACTCGCGCCGAAAACCTACGGCGTCTTTCAAGCCGAGCGGCTCGCGCTGCCTTCCGCTTACGTGTACCGGCCGCTGCTCCTGGTCTTTACACCGCTCATCTGGATCGCCAACAGGCTCGTCCGCGCTCTGCTCCGGCTGGTCGGCATGTCGGCCGAACAGGCGGCCGGCCATTCGCTGAGCGCCGACGAACTACGGACGGCGGTCGCTGAAGCGGCGGTCAGCGTACCGCAGCGCCATCGCCAGATGCTGGTCAGCATCCTCGATCTCGAACGGGTGACGGTTGACGACATCATGATCCCGCGCAACGACGTCACCGGCATCGACATCAACGACGACTGGGACCAGATCCTCGAGCAGCTGCGCCAGGCGCAGCACACGCGCATTCCGCTCTATGAGGGCGAGCTCGACCAGCTGATCGGCCTCCTGCACATGAAGAACGTCGCCCGCGAGCTCGCGCGCGGCAAGCTCTCCCGCGACCTGCTCATCGAGATCGCGCGGGCGCGGGAGGCTTACTTCGTACCGGAAGGCACGACGCTCAACATCCAGCTCAGCAATTTCCAGCGCAACCGGCGTCGGACCGCGTTCGTCGTCGACGAGTACGGCGACGTGCAGGGCCTCGTGACGCTCGAAGACATCCTCGAGGAGATCGTCGGGGAGTTCACGACCGACACGGCAAGCCTGATGCACAAGGACGTGCATCGCGCCACGGACGGCAGCTTCGTCATCAATGCGAGCGCGACCGTCCGCGCGCTGAACCGCGCGATGCACTGGAAGCTGCCGACGGAGGGACCGAAGACCCTGAACGGGCTCATCGTCGAGCACCTGCAGGCGATCCCCGAGCCCGGCACCGCGCTGCGTATCGGCGACTATGCGATCGAAGTGATGCAGACCGCGGACAACGTGGCGAAGACGGTGCGGCTGCGCGAAATTGCCGCGCGCGACGACGATCAGAAATAGCGCTTGAGCGCGTCCGGGAGTCGCCGGACCGCGAGCACGTCGAGGCCCTCGATCGGGCGCTTCGGCGCGTTCGCCTCGGCAACGACCGCGCGCCTGAAGCCGTGCTTGACCGCTTCCCTCAGCCGTTCTTCGCCGAACGGTACCGGCCGGATCTCCCCGGAGAGCCCCACCTCGCCGAACGCGACCAGATCCGACGGCAACGGCCGGTCACGAAGGCTCGACAGCGTTGCAAGCACGGCGGGCAGGTCGGCGGCCGTCTCGCCGACTCGTACGCCGCCGACCACGTTCGCGAATACGTCGTGGTTATGGAGCGCAACACCGGCATGCCGGTGGATCACGGCGAGCAGCAGCGCCAGCCGCCCGCCGTCGAGGCCGACCGCAACACGGCGCGGATTGGTCGCCGGCGTTTCGTCGACCAGCACCTGAACCTCGACAAGGAGCGGGCGTGTGCCTTCGCGCGTGACCGTCACGATGCTGCCCGCGACGGGTTCCGGATGGCGCGAGAGGAACATCGCTGACGGATTACGGACTTCCTTCAGCCCCTGCTCGGTCATCGCGAAGACTCCGATCTCATTCGCGGCGCCGAACCGGTTCTTGACGGCCCGCACGATGCGAAATCGGCTGCCGTTGTCCGACTCGAAGTAGAGCACCGTGTCGACCATGTGCTCGAGCACCCTGGGTCCCGCGATCGTGCCTTCGCGGGTCACATGGCCGATCAGGATCACGGCCGAACCCGAGTCCTTCGCGAAGCGGACGAGTGCCGCCGTCGTTTCCCTGAGCTGCGTGACGGCACCGGGGCTCGCTTCGACGGCTTCGGTATACATCGTCTGGATCGAGTCGATCACGACCACCCGCGAGGCGAGCGAGCGCGCGATCTCGACGATGGCCTCGACCGAGGTTTCGGCGATGAACTGAACGCGATCGGCCTTGAGGCCCAGGCGCTCGGCTCGCAATGCAATCTGGTCCAGGGATTCTTCGCCGGCTGCATACAGCACTGGGCTATGACCCGAGAGACCGGCGGCCGCCTGCAGGAGCAAGGTCGACTTGCCGATGCCCGGGTCCCCGCCCAGGAGGGTGACGGACCCGGCAATCAGGCCGCCACCGAGGACCCGGTCGAATTCCTCGATGCCGGTTGCTGTGCGACCAGCGGGTGCGCCCTGGACGAGGGCGATGGCCTTGGGGGCCTGCGCGGCGGCGGACGGCCGTTGCGGCGCGCGGCCCTTGGCCGGCTGGATCATCTGGGACAGGGTATTCCAGGCCCCGCAGTCGGGGCATTGGCCCTGCCATTTTGGCGAATCCCCGCCGCAGCTGGAGCAAACGAAGACGGTATGCGGCTTGGCCAAGTTCACATTCCGGGGCGCGCGGGAGGCGCGGGATGGTAGCACGCGATGTGCCGCACACCGGCCCTGCGTATCTGCTCACAATCCAAGCAAAACACCTGATAGAACAAAAGGCTGTCGTCTATACTGCCCGCCGCTTGTGACATAAGGCCCTGCTTTCCGTTGTGCTGGCGGGGCCTTTTTTGGGGTACTAAGCGAATGAGGAAGACGGTGCCCGTGAGTGATCCCGGCAGCCGCCCAGGCGGCCCGTTGACCGCTCTTGGCCGCTACCGGATCGAGCGGGAGCTGGGCCGCGGCGCCATGGGCGTCGTCTACCTGGCGCGCGATCCGAAGATCAATCGGCTGCTCGCCATCAAGGCCATCGCGCTCGCCGCCGAGTTCGGCGAGCTCGAGGTGAAGGGCGCGCGCGAGCGTTTCTTTCGCGAAGCCGAGATGGCCGGCCGGCTCAATCACCCGAACATCGTCGTCATCTACGACGCCGGCGAGGACAAGGGGCTCGCCTTCATCGTCATGGAATATCTGCGCGGCGGGCACCTGAGCGACTGCACGACCTCCGCGAGCCTGCTGCCCGCTGCGACGGTCCTCGATATCATGGCGCGCACCGCGGATGCGCTGAACTTCGCACACCGCCAGAGCGTGATTCACCGGGATATCAAACCCGCCAACATCATGTACGACGCGGACACGAACGCCCTCAAGATCACGGACTTCGGTATCGCGCGACTCACCGATGGCGGCAGCACCAAGACCGGCATCGTGCTCGGCACGCCCTCGTTCATGTCGCCCGAACAGCTCGAAGGCCGTCACCTCGATGGACGCTCGGACCTCTTCGCACTCGGCGTCTCCCTTTACCAGCTCAGCTGCGGGCAACTGCCGTTCCGCGCGGACTCCATGACGGCGCTGATGTACAAGATCGCGAACGACGCGCACACGCCGCTCGCGACGATCCGGCCGGATCTGCCGGCCGCCGTGGACCGCATCGTCAACCGGGCGCTCGCCAAGCGTCCCGAGGCCCGATTTCAGACCGGCGCGGAGATGGCCACCGCGCTGCGGGCCGCGCTCGCTGCGGCGGGTGGCTGAGCCGGCCATGGCATCCGCACTGGTTCCCAATCTTCGCAGCAAGCTGCGCTCGGTCGGAGTCACCGACACGGGCCGCGTGCGCGAGCACAACGAAGATACCATCCAGTTCGACCAGGACATCGGGCTGTACGTGCTTGCCGACGGCATGGGCGGCTACAACGCAGGCGAAGTCGCGAGCGGCATCGCCGTCAAAACCATCGTGAACCTGGTGCGCGAAGCGCTCGCGCGCGAGACGCTGGAAATGCCGGACCGCGAAACCGGCCTCAACCGCCCGAGCATCATCCTGCGGGATGCCATCCAGCGCGCCAACAAGATCATCTACCAGACTTCGAAGACGCAGCCCCAGTGCGAGGGCATGGGCACGACCATCGTCTGCTGCCTCTTCTACGACAACAAGATCACCATGGCGCACGTCGGCGACTCGCGGCTCTACCGCCTGCGGGCCGACCGCTTCGAGCAGCTCACCATGGATCACTCGCTCCTGCAGGAGCTCGTGGATCGGGGCTTTTATTCGGCCGAGGAAGCGCAGCGGGCGACCAACAAGAACTACGTCACCCGGGCCCTTGGGGTCGAACCGAATGTCGACGTCGAAATCCACGAGGAGCCGGCCGTCAAGGGCGACTTCTATTTGTTGTGTTCCGACGGACTTTCCGACATGGTCGAAGATGAAGACATACACTTAACAATAAATACGTTTAGTGCTAGTCTCGATACGGTCGCTAAGCAATTGATTCAATTGACGAATGACAACGGTGGCCGGGACAACGTGTCGGTGCTCATCTCGAACGTTGTCGATTCTTTCCCCGCTCGCAAGCGGGTCATCGACAAGGTCTTGGGCTGGTTCAGCTAAAGGAATCGAGGGCAGGTCATGGCACGCTTAATTCTGAGCCTGGATGGACAAGTACTCGCCGAGTACAACATGAACAAGGAGCGTTACACCATCGGGCGCTTGCCGGATAACGATATCCGCATCGACAACCCGGCGGTGAGCGGCCACCACTCGCTCATCATCAACATCCTCAACGATTCGTTCCTCGAGGATCTGAACAGCACCAACGGCACGTACGTGAACGGCAAGCTCATCAAGAAGCATGCCCTGCAGCACGGCGACCTCATTACCGTGGGCCATCACCAGTTGCGCTTCGTCGACGCGCAGGAAGCGGACGTCGAGCAGGACGAATTCGAAAAGACCATGGTCATCACGCCCTCGAGCCAGGGCGAGCAGAAGATCCGCCGTGTCGTCGAGGCAGCCACCGAGCAGGCGACGAAAGGAGACGGCTCGCGCCGTCCTCCGGAAGGCGCGACGCCCATCCAGAAGGCGAAGCTGCAGGTTCTGAGCGGCGCGTTCGCCGGCCGCGAACTCGAGCTCACGAAAGCGCTGACGACGCTTGGACGCCCGGGCGTTCAGGTCGCCGCGATCACGCGTCGCGCGGAAGGCTACTTCATCGTGCACGTCGACAGCGGCAAGGAAGGCGACTATCCGCTCGTGAACGGCACGCCGATCGGCCCGCAGGCCCGTCGCCTCGCCGACAACGACGTGATCCAGCTCGCGGGCGTGAAGATGGGTTTCTTCGAGAACTGAGGCGCCGCTACACGACTTCGTAAACCGTAAACCGGTACCGGTGTTGGATAACTGGGGATTTCATCGTCGGCGGCGAAATCCCCAGTTATCCAACACCGGTACCGGTTTAGACGACTTCGTGCAGCACGCGCTGGCTCACGCCGCAGATGAGTTCATAGGGAATCGTCGCCGCGCGCTCGGCGACTTCTTCAACCGGTAGTCCGGGGCCCCACAGCACGACTTCATCCCCGACGGCCGCCGGGCCGTCCTTCACGTCGATGGCGATCATGTCCATCGACACCCGTCCGACGAGCGGGAATTTCCGCCCGCCGATCAGCACCGAAGTGCCGCTTGCGACGTTTCGCGGATAGCCGTCGCCATAGCCGGCCGCCGCAATCGCGACCTTCGTCGCGCGCGCGGCGATCCACGCGCTCGCGTAGCCGACCGATTCCCCGGCCCTCACGTCGCGAATGGCGATGATGCGGGTGACAAGCGTCATCGCCGGCGTGAGTCCGAGCTCCGCGCCTGTTGCGCCCGGGATCGGCGAGACGCCATAAAGCAGAAGTCCGGGCCGGATCCAGTCGCCGTGCGATTGCGGAAAGCCGAGCAAGCCCGCCGAGTTCGCGATCGAGGTCTGCGACTTGAGTCCCGCCGTCGCTTCGCGAAACAAGGCGATCTGTCGAGGCGTCTTCGGGTCGTCGCGATCATCGGCATTGGCGAGGTGCGTCATCAGTCGGGTCGCCGGTGCGACGCTCGCAAGCGCCGTGAGCTTGCGCCACGCGTCGGGAAACTCCTCCAGCCGGAACCCGAGGCGATTCATCCCGGTGTCGATCTTCATCCACACGCGAAAGCGATACTGCCCGCCGAATGACGCGAGCAGGTCGAGCTGCCTGGGACTGTGAACGACGATATCGAAGTCCTGGTGAGCCGCCTCATCGAGCTGGCGCGCGTCGAGAACGCCTTCGAGCAGCAGGATCGGATGACGCAGATCGGCCTCGCGCAAGGCCCCGCCCTCTTCGAGCCGCGCCACCGCGAACCCGTCGGCATCGGCGAGCGCGAGCGCCGTCGGCACGAGCCCGTGACCGTAGGCGTTCGCCTTCACGACCGCCATCACGCGCGAGTGCGGCGCCAGCTGGCGCACCGTTGCGAGGTTCTTCTGGAGCGCCCGCGTGTTGACGATGGCGCGAACGAGCTGCGTCACGGGCGATAGAGCGACTAGTACGCGCCCTCGCCGTAGGAATCCGGCACGAAGCTTTCGAACTTCGTGTACTTGCCGAGGAAGGTGAGCTTCACTTCGCCGGTCGGGCCGTTGCGCTGCTTGGCGATGATGATGTCCGCGATGCCCTTCTTCGGCGTATTCGGGTCGTAGACCTCTTCGCGGTAGATGAGCAGGATCACGTCCGCGTCCTGCTCGAGGGCGCCTGACTCGCGCAGGTCCGACATCACCGGCTTCTTGTCCACGCGCTGCTCGACGCTGCGGTTCAGCTGCGAGAGCGCGATCACCGGCACCTTGAGTTCCTTCGCGAGCGCCTTGAGGTTACGCGAAATCTCCGAGATCTCGGTGGCGCGATTCTCCTTCGTGCCGGGCACCTGCATGAGCTGCAGGTAGTCGACCACGATGAGGTCGAGCCCCTTCTCCCGCTTCATGCGCCGCGCGCGGGCCTGGAGTTCCGTCGGCGTGAGCGCGGGCGTTTCGTCGACGAAGAGGCGCGTCGTCTGCAGCTGGCTCATCGCGCTGTCGAGGCGATTCCAGTCATCGTCCGCCAGCCGCCCGGTGCGCAGATGCGTCTGGTCGATGCGGCCGATCGAGGCCAGCATGCGCAATGTCAGCTGCTCGGCCGACATTTCCATGCTGAAGATGAGCGCCGATTTCTGCTCGCCGAGCACGGCGTTCTCCGCAATGTTGACGGCGAGCGTCGTCTTCCCCATCGACGGCCGGCCGGCGACGATCACGAGATCGCCTGGTTGCAGGCCGTTGGTCATTTCATCGAGCCGCGCGAAGCCGGTGGCGAGCCCCGTCAGCGCACCCGGGTTCTGGTGCAACTGGTCGATGCGATCGACGACCGGCCCGAGGAGCGAGCCGATCTGCACGGCGCCGATCTTGCCGCGCGCGCCGCGCTCCGCGATCTCGAAGACGCGCCGCTCGGCCTCATCGACGAGTTCGCGGGCCTCGCGCCCCTCGCTGTTGAAGGCGCTGCCGGCAATTGCATTGCCGACGGAGATGAGGGACCGCAGGATCGAGCGCTCACGGACGAGCTGCGCATAAGCACGCACGTTCGCGGCGCTCGCGGTATCGCGCGCGAGCGTGCCGAGATAGGCGAGGCCGCCCGCGTCTTCGAGCTTGCCGCTGCGCTCGAGATAGTCGGAGAGCGTGACGGCGTCGCAGGGCTGACTGCGGCCCGCGACTTCGGCGATCGCCGTGAAGACGAGCCGGTGATCGGCGCGGTAGAAATCATCCGCCGACAGGAGGTCCGCGACCGAATCCCAGGCGACGTTGTCGAGCATCAGCGCGCCGAGCACCGCCTGCTCGGCTTCCACCGAGTGCGGCGGCACGTGCACCGTATCGAGCGATGCGGAATCCTTCATGCTGCGGGCGGGGCCAGGCATGCGGATATCCTGCCGGGTTTACTCTTCGGCGACGACCGTGATCGGCAGATCGATGTTGACGTCCGTATGCAGGTGCAGCGTCACGACGTGATCGCCGACGACCCGGATCGGGCCGCTCGGCAGGCGCACTTCGGAACGCTCCACGGCGCGGCCGGCGCCGGTGGCGGCTTCCGCGATGTCCGGCGTACCGATCGAACCAAAAAGCTTGCCTTCCGTGCCCGCTTTCGCGGTGATCGTGAGCTTGAAGTCCTTGAACGCCTCGGCTCGCCCGCGCGCGATGTTGAGCGCTTCGTTCGCTATGCGCTCGAATTCGGCCCGGCGCGCCTCGAACTTCTTCAGGTTCTCGGCCGTCGCCATCGTCGCCTTGCCCTGCGGCAACAGGAAATTGCGCGCGTAGCCCGGCTTCACCTTGACCTTGTCGCCGATGACGCCGAGATTCGCGACCTTCTGCAGAAGAATGACGTCCATGGAAGTGGCGCTCTCGCTTTAGTGCTGGTCGGTGTAGGGCAGGAGCGCGAGATACCGCGCCCGCTTGATGGCAAGCGCGAGCTGCCGCTGGTAGTGCGACTTGGTGCCCGTGATGCGGCTCGGGACGATCTTGCCCGTCTCGGTGACGTAGCTCTTGAGCGTCGCGAGATCCTTGTAGTCGATCTGCTCCACCTTGTCGGCGGTGAAGCGGCAGAACTTCTTGCGGCGGAAAAATCTGGCCATGATGCGAGCCTCGAAGCGATTTTGAGTTGGGATCAGGCTGAGGGAGACGAACGGTCACCGCGGTCGCCGCGATCTCCGCGGTCGCCACGATCATCGTCATCGTCGTCGTACGGACGCTCGCGCTCGCCCTCCTCACCGCCCTTCGCCATGGGCGAGGGTTCGGTGATGGCCTTGTTGACGCTCGTGACGAGGTGGCGCAGCACCGCGTCGCTGAAGCGAAACGCGCCCGTGAGCTCGGCCAGCGTCTTCTGATCGCACTCAATATTGAGAAGGATGTAGTGGGCCTTGTGGACCTTGGAGATCGGGAAGGTCAGCTGACGCCGGCCCCAATCTTCCAGGCGATGCACGGTGCCGCCGCCTGCCGCGATCATGCCCTTGTAGCGCTCGAGCATGGCGGGAACCTGCTCGCTCTGGTCAGGGTGGACCAGAAACACGATTTCGTAATGCCTCAAACGGTGCTCCCCATGGTTGTAGCCACCCGCAACATACGGTGTGGCAAGGAGTTTTTGCGGTTGAGCCCGCAGGGGCCCGACGCGCAAGGGCGGCAAGGATACTGAAGAGGCCTGCCAGCGGCAAGATTAATAAGAGTGGCCCTCGGCCGGTTATGCGAGGAGCCCCAGCCAGTTACGGCTGCGGTCGCCGAAGACGAGGAAGTGCGGGTTCACGAGGTCGCGTCTGGCGTTGTAGCGCAGCGGTGCGCCCGACGTCTCGATGACGGTGCCGCCGGCGCCGACGACCACGGCATGCGCGGCCGCCGTATCCCATTCCGAGGTCGGCCCGAGCCGCGGATAAAAATCCGCCGCGCCCTCCGCCACCAGGCAGAACTTGAGCGCGCTGCCGACCGGCACGAAAACGTGCGGGCCGAGCTTCGCAAGAAGCGCATCGAGCGTATTGCCCCGGTGCGACTTGCTGCCGATCACGCGCAGCGGTGCGCTGGCTTGTGCCTGCACGCGGATTTCCGTCGCGGGCCCCGCGCCGACCTGCCGCCAGGCGCCGAGTCCGGGTCCGCCCGAATACAGGGTTTCGGTCACGGGCACGTACACGACGCCGAGTTGCGCTTCGTGACCGGCAATGAGCGCGATATTGACCGTGAACTCGCCGTTTCCCCGCACGAACTCCTTCGTGCCGTCGAGCGGGTCGACGAGCCAGTGGCGCTGCCACGTGGCGCGCACTTCGAAGGGGATCGACGCGCCTTCCTCCGAGAGGATCGGAATATCGGGCATGAGCGACCCGAGAGCTTGCGCAATGACCTCGTGCGCGCGCAGATCCGCAAGCGTCAGCGGCGACCGGTCGGCCTTCGCCGTCGCGCCCAGATCCTTCGAGCGGTACACGTCAAGTATTTCGGCGCCCGCACGGCGCGCGATATCGCCAATCGCCCGCAGCAGCGGCTCGCGGCCGTCGCTCATTTCTTCTTGCCGCGCCGCTGGCGGCCCACTTCGTAAAGGAGCACGCCCGCGGCCACCGACACGTTGAGACTCTCGACGGTGCCCGTGAGTGGCAGTCTCACGAGGAGGTCGCAAGTCTCCCGCGTAAGCCGACGCATGCCCTCGCCTTCGCTGCCCATCACCAATGCGAGAGGCCCGTCGAGCGCCGCCTGTTCCGCCGTGCCCTGCGCCTGCGCGTCCGCACCGACGATCCAGAGGCCCAGCTCCTTGAGTTCGCGAATACTGCGCGCGAGGTTCACGACCGAAACGACCGGCACGGCCTCAGCCGCGCCCGCGGCAACCTTGCGTACGGCGGGTGTCACCGGGGCCGCGCGGTCCCGGGGTATGACGACGGCGTGCGCACCGAAGGCGTCCGCGTTCCTGAGGCACGCGCCAAGATTGTGCGGGTCCTGCACGCCATCGAGCACGAGCACGAGCGGCACGCCCTCGATCGACTGGATGAGGCTCGGCAGATCGACCTCGGCGAGGTCGAGGGAGGCGCGCACCTCGGCGAGTACGCCCTGGTGAACCGCGCCGCGCGCGAGTTCATCGAGCCGGTCGATGCTCGTTTCACCGACCGCCAGTCGATGCGTCTCGGCCAGCGCAAGGAGCTCCCGCACCTTGCGGTCTTCCCGGCCGCTCAGCACCCAGAGTTTGGCAATGCGGCCGGGATTGCGCGTCATGAGCGCCCGCACCGCGTGCATGCCGTAGACCATGCGATTCGGATCCATGCTTCAGCCCCTGCGGCGGCGGGATTTCGCCGGATGTGCCCTGGCTGGAGCGCCGGCGGCCGCCACCTCGAAATCCACCTGCCGTTCGTCGAGGTCGACCTTCACCACCCGAATGCGGATGCGCTGCCCCAGCTGGTAGCGTCGCTTGCCGCGTTGACCGCACCAGGCGAGCAGGCGATCGTCGATGTAGTAGTCATCGTCGCGCAAGGAGCTGACGTGCACCAGCCCGTCAATCTGCAGCGCCGTGATCTGCGCGAAGAAACCGAAGTCGACGACGCCGGTGATGGTCGCGTCGAACTCCTCGCCGAGATGCCGGCGCAGGTATTCGCACTTGAGGTACTGCTGCACGCCACGCATCGCTTCGTCCGCGCGCCGCTCCTTTGATGAGCACTCGCGGCCGAGGCCATCCATATGGCCGGGGCCATAGACGAAATCGCCCGCGTGGCCGCCGGCAATGGCGTGTTTGATCGCGCGATGTACGACCAGGTCCGGGTAACGGCGGATGGGCGAAGTGAAGTGCGCGTATTCCGTGAGCGCAAGACCGAAGTGGCCGATGTTGGCCGGTTGATACAGCGCCTGCTGCTGCGAGCGGATGATGAGCGATTCGATGAACGCCGCATCGGGCCGGCCCCCGATCTTCGCCGCGACTTCCTGCAGGTCGCGCGTCTCCAGGGTCTCGGGCAGCTTCACGCCGATGCCGAGCGCCGCGAGCGATTTCTGCAGCTCGGCGATCTTGCGCGACTCGGGCTCGCCATGCACGCGGTAAAGGCACGGGAGCTTGTGCTTGCGCAGGAACCCGGCCGCCGCGACGTTCGCCGCGATCATGCACTCCTCGACGAGCTTATGCGCATCGTTCCGGGGCAGCGCGACGAGATCGACCACTTCGCCCCGATCGCCCAGCCGCGGCTTGATTTCCGGCGCGTCGAAATCGAGCGCGCCGCGGGCGTGACGCGCCTTGCGCAGCGCCCTGAAGACCTCGCGCAAGCGCTCGATCTGCGGCCGCAAGCGATCGTGTGGCCCGCCGACCTTGCCGTCCAGCATCGCCCCGACTTCGGTATAGGTAAGGCGCGCCGCCGAATGCATCAGTGCGTTGCGAAATCCGCTGCGGGTGATCTTGCCACGAGGGTTTACGTGCATTTCGCAAGCGACGCACAGCCGCGGCACGTCCGGCTTGAGCGAACACAGGCCGTTCGAGAGCTTCTCGGGCAGCATCGGGATCACGCGATCCGGAAAATAGACGGACGTCGACCGTTCGAGCGCCGCATCGTCGAGCGCGCCGCCGGCGCAGACGTAATGGGCCACATCGGCGATCGCGACGATCAGCCGCCAGCCTTCGCCGGCGGGCTCGCAGTACACCGCATCATCGAAGTCGCGGGCATCGTCGCCGTCGATGGTGACGAGCTTGAGCTTCGTGAGGTCCCAACGATCGCCGGTGGGCAGGGGAGAAACCGCGTCGGGCCAGGCGTTTGCCTCACCCATCGCGGCCTCGGAGAATTCGGTCGGCAAGGCCTGCGCCACGATGGCGAGCTCGGCGGCGAACGCCGCCGGACGCGCCGCTTCCAGTCGCCGCACGACCTTGCCGATCGGCAACGCGTCAGCGCGCGGTTGCTCCGTGATCTCGACTTCCACCCAATCGCCGTCACGCGTTCCGTTGCGATGGGCAGGCGGAATAGCGACCCGATGCACGAACCGCGGATCTTCGGGAATGACGACCGCGAGTTCACCTTCATCGCGCAAGCGCCCGGCGATCCGGAGCGTGCCCCGCGTGAGCACCCTGGTAATCGCGCCCTCCGGGCGGCCTCTCGAATCCCAGCGCACGATGCGCACGGCGGCGCGGTCACGCGGAAAGAGCCCCTGCATCTGGCGATGCGAGAGAAAGATGTCGGGTGGGCCCCGGTCGGGCCGGAGGAATCCAAATCCGTCCTTGTGGCCGAGCACGATGCCTTCGATGGCTTCGGCGGTGAGCGCGGGCGAATACTCGTGCTCGCGGTTCACGATCAGCGAGCCGTCACGCGTCATCGCGGTGAGCCGCTTGGCGAGCGCGGATTTCAGGGGCGCCTTGCGGATCTCGAGGCGCCGCGCGAGCACCTCGGCGGCGAGCGGCCGGCGGGCCGCGTGCAGTTCCTCGAGCAGCATTTCGCGGCTCGGGATGGGGTCGGCGTACCGGCCGCTCTCACGTTCGTGATGCGGGTCGCGGTCGCGCCAGTGTTGGGTCTTTTTCATTCGTTGGCTTTGCATTGACAAGGTGGGAGGGGGTCCGTAATGTTCGGCGCCCTCGCGGGCAACGGCCCTCTCAAGATTTCAGCATCCTGCCCGGATGGCGGAATTGGTAGACGCACTAGTTTCAGGTACTAGCGGGTAACACCGTGGAGGTTCGAGTCCTCTTCCGGGCACCAATAATTCAATAAGTTACAGTGTTTTTCGCGGAAGAATTCTAGCACAGTCCAGCCGCCATCCGGATTCTCTCACGGCACGGCCGCACGCGGTCACTCTCATATAGGGCGAGTTCGCGGCCGGAACGCGACGCCAAAAAGCACGAAGACGCCGAGCGCGGCAGTCGCCGGCACGATCCAGATCGCATGCCAGTCGTGCGTGACTTTGCCGCCGGCCACGTCAGAAATGGCGTAGTGATGGACCACCGCCCCCGACGCCATCGCTCCGACGAAGTACCCAAGGCCGTTGGTCACGAAGTTGATCAGCCCTTGCGCGGCGGCGCGAATCTTCTCCCCGGCGCGCTGATCGGTGTACACCTGGCCGCCGACGAAGAAGAAGTCATAGCACACCCCATGGAGCAGGATCCCGGCGTACAGCAGCCACATGCCGGGCCCGGGGTTGCCGTTCGCGAACGCGAAGTACCGTAAGCCCCAAGCCAGCATGCCGATCAACATGATCTTCTTGATGCCGAGCCGGCGCAGCAGGAACGGCAGGGCCAGCATGAAGGCCACCTCGGACATCTGCCCGAAGGTCTGGACGAACGCCGCCTCCGGTACCTGGATCTCGTTCAGGAACGGATTCGCAAAGGTGTAATAGAACTGCAGCGGGATACAGAGCAGGAACGAGCCGAGCACGAAGAAGAAAAAGTCGCGATGCTTGAGCATTTGCAGCGCGTCGAGGCCGAGCGCGTCGCGGATGCTGAACGGCGCGCCTCCTGCCTTCGGTGGCGTGTGGGGGAGCGACAGTGAATAGACCGCCGTCAAGACCGAAACGCCGGCGGCGATCTGCATCGGCAGCGCCATGGCATCCGCGTGCAGTTGCTTGCCGACGAGTATTCCCGCGACGATCCAGCCAAGCGTGCCGAGCACGCGCAGATACGGAAAGCGACCCGCGTCCGTGACGTGATGAAAGGCGATGGCGTTCGTCAGCGACAGGGTCGGCATGTAGCACAGGGCATAGAGAATGAGGAGCGGATAGAACCGCGCGAAGCTCGTTTGCAGCGAGGTCGTCCACATGAGCGCCGCGCCGATGAGGTGCAGCGCCGCCAGAAGCTTCTCGCTCGACACGAAGCGGTCGGCCAGCATTCCCATGAAAAAGGGCGAGACGAGCGCGGCGATGGCCGTGGCGCCGTACGCCAGGCCGATCTCGCGATCCGTGAAATGGAGCGTCGCGCCGAGGTAGGTGCCCATCGTCACGAACCACACCCCCCAGATGAAATACTGGAGGAACATCATCAGCGCGAGGCGCGCCGCTTTCACGGAAGTTCGCGGATGCGGATATGGCGCAGGCTGAGCGTCCCGGGATGATCACCCTGGATGCCGATGTATCCCGTATGCGCGAGTCCGTAGTTCGCATAGGCATGGAACTTGCTGGCGGCGACCTTCGCTTTCCAGTCGGGACTCCAGAGTTCGTACTCGACGACCTTCTGCCCGTTCAACCAATGCTCGACGTGCGCACCCTTGACCACGATCCGCGCCGTGTTCCATTCGCCGAACGGCTTGACGACGCCGGCAGGCGCCGCATAGAGCGCATACGCTGCGGCGGCGGACGTCAAGCGCTTCTGCCCGTCGGGCGCGTTGGCATCGTCGAGCAACTGATACTCCGGCGCGCTCCAGTAGATGTGATCGTACTCGCGCGTGCCGCGGTAGAAGATGCCGCTGTTGCCGCCCTGCCCGATCTTCCACTCGAGCTCGAGTTCGAAGTCGCCGAATGGCTCCAGGGTAACGAGGTCATCGACGGCGCCGTCCTTCGAGAGCGTGTCGCCGTTGAGATGCCATCCATCGGGAAGGCCGGTGGACTCCCAGCCACGCCATTCGCCAACCGCCTTGTCATCGAGCAGCGCGTGCCACGGGTGCATCGGGTTGGCATCGGTTGCGCCTGCCGTGGCGATCAATGTAGCGACCGCGAGCATCAGTATTGTCTTCAATTGGATCCTCCAGCAATGCCGACCTTCTGCAACACTTCGAGCGGCGGGCCGTCGAACTGCGCGAGCGGTACGTTGCCGACGTACTTGAGGTCCTTGCGTCCCGCGGGCGTCGAGTAAAAGCCGCCGGCAGTCAAATCGCGAAAGCGAGCGAAGAACGCGGCCGCCTCGGCGTACGCGTCCTTCGCCTTGGGCGCGTAGCAAATGTCATCGCAGATGGCACGCTGCTCAGTCTCGTTGAGCCCGGCGAATTCCGTCCTGAAGCGCCGCGTGGCTTCTGCGTTCATCCAGGCAAGTCCTTCGAGGATCACCGGGCGGTCCTGCCGCGGCTGCGGATACGGAGCGCTCACCCATTCATCCACAAAATCGACGACGCCGACCGCGGAGGCACTCGGCGATTCGGCATCCGCCGGAATGATGACGTCGCACAAAGCGGCGGCCGTCCGTCGCTGCGCGCGCGTGAACGTCAGCGGCCACAGCTCGCCGGGCCGGTAGGCCTTCGTGAGATCCGGATCGGTGCCGTAACCCTGGGCGGCCGGCGCGGCCGCGTCCGGGGATTCGGCCCCGAAGGCTCCCTGCTGAAGCAAGGGCATGGCTGCAGATGCCGCCAGCACCCACTTGAGGGTCGTGCGGCGATCGACGCGGATCGGCTCGCTCATTTCACAACTCCCTCCTGCGCATCAACTCGAGAATACGGTCGGCCGCCCGCCAGGCGAGCGCCATGATCGTGAGCGTCGGATTCTTGTCCGCGTTCGACACAAAGACCGCGCCGTCGGTGATGAAGAGATTCTTCACGTCCCAGGTCTGGCCCCAGCGGTTGGTGACCGACCGTTTGGCATCCGTCCCCATATGGGCGCCGCCGACTTCATGAATGATCGATCCGCCGGCCGCGATCGCTCTGGCGCCATCGGTCATGACGTTGCCGCTCACGCGGCCGCCCATCGCTTCGACGATCTCGGCAAAAGTCTTCTGCATGTGGGCGGCCTGGCGGGTCTCGTGATCGGACCACTGCCAGTGGAAGCGCAGGACCGGGATGCCCCACCGATCCTTGACCGCCGGATCGATTTCGCAATAGGAATGCTCGTTCGGAATCATCTCCCCGCGGCCGTCGAACCACACGGTCGAGCCGTAGTACCGGCGGGCTTCCTCCTTGAACTTGCGCCCGTAGCTGCCGCCGGTGAGCCACTCGAGCCCCGCCAGGGTCCCGACGCCCGGCATGGTTTTGCCGCCGCCGAACTCGATGTGATAGCCGCGTGCGAAGCCGAGCCTGCCTTCCAGTTGTTCCTTGTAGAGCCACCACGGAGCGTACATATGACCGCCGCCCGCGCCATCCTCGTTGTGAGGCGAAAGGTTTTCGAGCAGCGGGATCTGTCCTTCGACGCTGCTGCCCACAGTGTCCATGAGGTAGCGGCCGACATTCCCGCTCGAGTTCGCCAGGCCCTGCGGAAATTCCGCCGGCCGCGAGTTCAGGAGAATCCTGACCGTCTCGCAGGAACTCGCGGCGAGCACGACGACTCGAGCCGCAGCGTGCTTCGACTGGCCTGTCGTCCGGTCGATGAACACCACGCCACTCGCGAGGCCATTCTTGCCGAGCGTCACTTCGCGCACCATCGCGTTCACGAGGATGTCGAGCTTGCCGGTCGCGAGCGCGGGCGGCAGATGCACCGTCGTGGATTGATAGTTGGCGCGGATCGAGCAGCCGCGGCCACAGGGCGTCGCCCAGAAGCAGGCGGCGCGAGCTTTCATGTGTTCCGCAATGATCTTCTGGGCGTTCGTGTTGCCGGGATGGAGCTTCGCCGGCGAGTTCCTGAAATCGAGCTGCTGCGTGAGCACGGCACGGTGACCCGCAACCACAGGGACGCCCACCCGCTTCGCGCGCTGCGCGATCAGAAGATCGCTGACCCGCGGCTTGGGCGGCGGCAGCAGGCAACCGGGCGATGAATTCGGCGTGTTCTCCAGGCCGTCATTGGCACCGTAGACGCCGATCAGCATTTCAACCTTGTCGTAGTACGGCGCGAGTTCTTCGTAGGAAATCGGCCAGTCCAGCCCGAGCCCGTCGCGCGCGCGCGGCTTGAAGTCGTAGGGGCCATTGCGAAAGGAATAGCGTCCCCAGTGATTCGTGCGGCCGCCTAGCATGCGCGCGCGCCACCAGTCGAAGCGTCCCGAATCGTCGTTCGAGGTGTTGACGTACGGCTCACCTGGCACCTGCCAGCCTCCGTCAACGGTCGCATCAAAAAAACCGAACTCCTTGTCCGGTGTCGACGAGGCACGCAGCGGCGCCTGGTCGGGCGTCTGGAACATCGGTGTTTCTTTTTCGGGAATGTAATGGCGCCCCGCTTCGAGCATCAGGACCCTCGCCCCCTCCATCGCGAGCGTGTAGGCCGCTTGCCCGCCGCCGGCACCTGAGCCGACAACGACGACGTCGTACTCTTTTTCAAGGTTTGAAGAGGTGGCGAAGGGCACTGCGGATTCTTGGATCGACCTTAATAAAATCAATAATATATAATCGCTTCTTGCAGCATTCACTACGCTGGCTTTGCGCATCGCGCGGGCGGCATTCTAGTGCGGACAGGCGTGCGACACCTATATAAGGTGTGCGCCGGAAAAACGAATCTGGGTTCCAGGGGAGACGACAAGAAGTCATGACTGCGCATCGGATCGAGCGCCGCCGCGTCCTGCAGGGTCTGATGGCAGCGGCACTGCCTCTCGGCACATTCTCCTGCGCATCGAATGACAAGGGCCCGCTGCTGGTCGGCGGACTGCCCGTCACCTGCAACCTCACACTGCCGGTTGCCTGCGTTGCAAAGGCTTCGAGCAACGCCAGGGCCCCCGCGGATGCGCCACGATTTGCCTTCGCGTACAGCAAGTACAGCGGCTGGCCGGAGATCAAGGAATCGCTGATGACCGGGCGCATCCAGGCGGCCTACATGCTCGCCCCGCTCGTCATGGATCTCGCCGACAAGAAAATTCCGGTCAAGATCGTTTCGCTCGGCCACCGCTCGGGCGCCGTGATCATGGTGCGCAGCGACTCGCCGTACCAGCATTTCAGTCAGCTCGCCGGCAAGCGCATCGCCATTCCCAGCCGCTTCGCCGTGGATTTCCTCTTCCTGCGCAAGATGCTCGCCCGGGAAAACATGACGCCGAAAGACGTACAGATCGTCGAGATGCCGCCACCCGACATGCCGGCGGCGCTCTATGCGAATGCCGTCGACGCCTACTGCACCGGCGAGCCGTTCGGAGCGGCTGCGCAACGGGCGGGCTATGCGCGGCCACTGCGCATGACGCGGGACGAATGGCGCAACTACATCTGCTGCGTGCTCACCGTGCGCGAAGAGCT
The DNA here is from genome assembly GCA_035644395.1 of Steroidobacteraceae bacterium. Classification (GTDB taxonomy): domain Bacteria; phylum Pseudomonadota; class Gammaproteobacteria; order Steroidobacterales; family Steroidobacteraceae; genus JBGPLJ01. The sequence continues at coordinate 96,652 of DASQOR010000086.1, read as the reverse complement.
GATCCAGACGAGCGCACCGATGGTGCAGGATCTCGTCAACCAGGTGCTGGGAGCCGGCCTGTGGCTCGATACGCAGCAGGCGAATCGCGACAAGGCCGTTGCGATCGCGGCGGGGCGCGACTTCTTCAACCAGGACCCGAATATCCTGCGATTCGTCATGGAAAACCCGACGGATCGGGTGACCTACGGCGACTTGCGGATGATCCGCGCGGAGTTCGAGGAGCTGATGCAGCTCTCGCTCGAGGCCGGCACGATCAAGCATCCGATTCCCTACGAAACCTACGTCGATGAGCGCTTCGCCCGCAATGCAAAGGCCGCGGTGATTCCGCTATGACGGGGACGGGACCCAAGGTGCACCGCGCCCTCCTCCTGGCGCTCGCTCTCGTCCTTTTGCTCGGCGACGCCGCAGCCGATGCGCCCGCGTTGAAGGCCGGCGTCTTCACCCCGGCGCGCCCCGCGCCCGACTTCACGCTGCTCGGATCGGACGGCTCCGAACTCAAGCTGAGTCGTTACCGCGGCAAAGTCGTCGTCGTTGCGTTCGGATTCACTTCCTGCCCCGACGTCTGCCCGGTCACGCTCGCGACGCTCGCTCAGGCGCGCCGGAAACTCGGCTCCGAGGCCGGCGAGTTGCAGGTCCTGTACATCACCGTGGATCCGGATCGCGACGATGCCGCCAGGATGCACAGCTACCTCGCTCGATTCGATGCGACATTCCTGGGCGGCACGGGGGCCGCCGACCGGCTCGCTGCGGTTCGCGAAGAGTATGGAATCACCGCCACGAAGCGCCAGGCAGGCGACAGTTACCTGATGGCCCATTCCTCGTTCACCTATCTCATCGATCGCGCCGGCAAGCTCCGGGCGCTGATGCCCTATGGCCATACGGCCGATGACTACGTGCACGATCTGCGGATCCTGCTCGCCGGGCCATGAGTCCATTGCGTAAACGCGCGCTCGCCATGCTCGCCGCGTTGGTCCTGCTCGGACCGGCGGTCTGGGCCGGTTTCGCGCCAATCAGGGTTCCGACGCAGGAAGCGGTGTTCGAGATACCGAAGGGCACCTGGGCGCGGCGCATGTCGGGCAGCAAGGTCGAGATCCTCCCCGCCCAGATTCGCCTGACCCTCGGGCTTCAGGATATTCTGGTGCTGCGCAATCTTGACGACGTGCCGCAGATCTTCGGCCCGACGCTCATGATGCCGGGACAGAGCTTCCGGCTGCCGTTCGAAGTCGCCTCGAGCTACACATTCGCCTGCACGGCGCACTTGAGCGGCCAGATGACTATAGTGGTGGACCCGAAACCCGAATCGCCGTGGGCGCGCATCCGGTGGCGGGTGAGCCGCTTGCTGCATGCATAGGGTGGACGACCCCGCAGAGGATCGAGTCGGATGAAGCTGAAGAGAATTCTGCCCTCCTTGACCGTCATCGCGGTGCTTATTGCGGTGTGGTGGGTCGTTGTCATTGCAACGGGCAGCGTGATCTTCCCGACACCGTGGCAGGTCGTCACCGGGGCCGGCGAGCTGATTCGCGACGGCACGCTGTGGAATCATATCGGCGCTTCGCTCTTTCGCGTGTCGAGCGGGTTCCTGCTCGCGGTCGCCTTCGCCGTTCCGCTCGGGCTGTGGATGGGATGGGTGCGCGGGGCGTTCGTGACGCTGAATCCCATCTTCCAGATGCTGCGACCGATCTCGCCGATCGCCTGGATCCCGATTGCCATTCTCTGGTTCGGTGTCGGCAACGCATCGCCGATCTACCTCATCTTCATTTCCTCGGTTTTTCCGATGGTGGTCCAGACCACGGTCGGCGTGCACACCATCGAGCGGCGCTACTTGCGTGCCGCCGGCAACTTCGGCGTTTCCCGCTACACGCTCTTTCGCCAGGTGGTCATTCCCGCGGTGCTGCCGCAGATCATCGTCGGCATGCGGATCGGCCTCGGCGTCGCCTGGCTCGTCGTCGTTGCCGCCGAAATGATCGCGCTGCGGTCGGGCCTCGGCTACCTCATCATCGATTCACGCAACGCCGGCAATCGCTATGACCTCGTCATCGCCGGCATGTGCATCATCGGCCTCATCGGGCTATTGCTCGACGGCACGATGCGACTGCTCGAGAGACTCAAGTCGGTTCGGTGGCGCTATGCCCGCTAAGATCGCCGTCACCGGCGTCAGCAAGGAGTTTCCGTCCGACACCGGAGCGCTGCCGGTCCTCAAGGACATCAGCTTCTCGGTGAGCGACGGCGAGACGGTGGCGATCGTCGGGCCTTCCGGCTGCGGCAAGTCGACGCTGCTCAGCATCGTTGCGGGCTTCGAGCGTGCCGACGGCGGCGGCGTCGCCATTGACGGACGGCCGTCGGACAAGCCGAGCTCGAAGGGCATCCTCATCTCGCAGCAGGGCTCCGTCTTTCCGTGGCTCACCGTGCAGCAGAACCTCATGTTCGGGCTCAACGGCCACGTGCACGACGACAAGGAAGCGCTCGCCGACCACTACGCGGCGATGGTCGGGCTGCGCGGCTTCGAGTCGAGCTACCCGCACGAGCTGTCGGGTGGAATGTTGAAGCGCGCCGAACTTGCCCGCGCACTCGTGGTGAAGCCGGAAATCCTGTACATGGACGAGCCGTTCTCGGCGCTCGATGCGCTCATGAACCTGCGCATGAGGAACGAGCTGCTGCGGGTCCTCGGCGAAGAGCGTCACACGGTGCTGCTCGTCACGCATGACGTCGAGGAAGCGATCCATCTTGCCGATCGCATCCTCGTGCTCTCGGCCCGTCCGGCGACCATCCAGGCGTCGTTCCACGTGCCATTTACCCATCCGCGGCGGCTCTCGAGCCCGGAAGCGCAGGCAATGCGGGTGTCGATCCTTCGCGAGCTGGGGGTCGAAAGCCCGCCGACGTGAACGGGCAGTCGCCTCAGCGGGCGTGCCCCGTGAATGTGCGCAGGGCGGGATTCGTATGATCGGGCATGGCCAGCGCCGCCTTTACGCCCGGGCGGGCTTTCGCGCGCTCGACCCAGTCGATGAGCCGCGGTGCACGCGTCTTCGCGTTCATCTCGGGGAACAGGCGATCGAGCGCGAGGCCGCAATGGGACAGGAAATTGATGTCCGCGAGCGTGAACATGTCGCCCGCGAGCCAGGGCGCCTGCGTGAGCTGCCGTTCCACCTTGTCGACCGCCACCTCGACCTTGCGCGTCGCATTGGCCAGGTCCGCTTCGCTGAAGCCGGACCGGGCCGTGCGCCATTTCTCCCGCTGCTCGTGCAAGGGGATGCGTGCGAGGAGTTTTTCGAACTCGCCCGCCTCGACCGAGCGGGCGATGATGCCGACCATGCGATGCCAGCCGTGCATGGAAACGTAGTTCATCACGTGTTCGTCGATGAACTTGTTCCAGTAGCGCATGCGCGCCCTGCCGGCGGCATCCGCGGGCCTGAGCGGCGGTGCCGCGGGAAAGACGTCCTCGAGGTACTCGTTGATCACCGTGGTGTGCGTGACGATCGTGCCGTCGTGGTCGAGCACCGGCACCTGCCCTTCCGGATTGATGGCGATGAACCAGGGCTGGTGCTGCTCGAACTTGTGCAGGTCGACGTAGACGCTCCTGAACTCGAGTCCCTTCTCCTTGAGCGGGATCAGGCTCTTGAGCGAATTCGCGATCGGTTCCGCGTGATAGAGCGTCAGCACAGGTGGACCCTCGGCCGCCGGGTGTCGATGTTCGTATCGTAACGGGCGACGCCGGCGCGAACCCGAGCGAGAGGGAACTCGCCGTCGATTGGCAGGGAACGGAGAACCGTTCGCCCGGCATGCGAATCGGCGACCGACTCGCTATCATTCCCGCGTCATGGCCGCGCAACCCGAAAGCACGCGCCGGGCGCACGAGGATGGCGCCCGCTGCGTGGATGCGAAGATCGCCTATCTCGTGAGCGATTGCGGCGTGAATCGCCGCTTCGTCGCCGCCGGCGTTGAAATCAACACCGGCCGCTACCAGCCGTTCGAGGTGAAAGTGCGCGATGCCCGGCCATTCCAGGACGGCATCCGGCTCGAGACGCACGGCTTTCAGCTGTTCCGCATGCCCTCGCGCGTCACCGATTTCATGGATCGCTCCGCGGTCGACAGCGGCTACGCGGAAGAAGTCGCGCAAGGCGTGCGGTCGGCGACCGGCGCCTCGCGCGTGGTGCCGATGGCCTGGATGGTGCGCACGTCGGGCGATCTGACGAAATTCGAACGGCGCACCGTGGGCTACAGCCATCAGGGCGGCGTGCAGCCGCCGGCCGCCGAGGCGCATGTCGACTTCGCGCCGGCGCAGGCGCATCGCCTCGCGCAGAATCTCTATGAAAAGCACGCACCCGGCGGGCCCGGCTACCAGCGCTTCATCTGTGGCAGTTTCTGGCGCGCATTTTCGGAGCCGCCACAGGACTGGCCGCTCGCCGTCTGCGATGGGCGCAGCCTCGACCCGGAGGAAGGCGTCACCAACACACTGGTCATCGTCGATTCCCTGCCGACGCCCGAAGCCGCGGTGGCCGCCATTCCCGGTGAAGAGCTGCTGCCGGCGGCGTCCGTATTCCGCTTCAATCCGCGCCATCGGTGGTGGTATTTCCCGAGGATGACGCGCGAGGAGGTGCTGCTCATCAAGTTCTACGATTCCGACCGCTCCGTGGCGTGGCGCGCGCCGCACACGGCGTTCCAGGACCCGAGCTTCACGGACGCCAGGGTGCGCTTCAGCATCGAGCTGCGCTGGGTCGCCTTCTTCGAACAGCTCAGCCGAACGGGTCCCTGAGCACGATGGTTTGCGCCCGGTCCGGGCCCGTCGAGACGATGTCGGGCGGGACGCCGACGAGCTCGCTCAGGCGTTCGAGATAGCGGCGGGCATTCGCCGGCAGCCCGGCGTAGTCGGTGATGCCGATCGTCGACTGCTTCCAGCCCGGCCATTCCTCGTAGACCGGCTCGCACTCGGCGAAGACATCGGGGATAGCGGGCGCACAATCGATGCTCTTGCCGTGGAGCTTGTAGTTCACGCACACGCGGATCGTGTCGAGGCCGTCGAGCACGTCGAGCTTCATGATGCAAAGGCCGGACACGCTGCTGTTGATGACGGCGCGCCGCAGGGCCACGGCATCGAACCAGCCGCAGCGCCGCCGGCGGCCCGTCACCGCCCCGAACTCGTGGCCGACGCGCGAGAGGTGTTCGCCCGATTCGTCGAAAAGCTCGGTCGGAAACGGCCCGCCTCCGACGCGCGTGGCATAGGCCTTGACGATGCCGAGCACGTAATGAATGTTCCGCGGACCGAGGCCCGTGCCGGTCGCGGCGCCGCCGGCCGTCGTGTTCGACGAGGTCACGAAAGGATAAGTGCCGAGATCGACGTCGAGCATCGCCCCTTGCGCGCCCTCGAAGAGGATGTTGCCGCCCTTCTTCTGGATGTCATCGAGCGCCAGCGTCACGTCCGTGACGATCGGCCGCACGTGCTCCGCCTGCGCAAGCGTCTCATCGAGCGTGCGCTGGAAATCGACGGCCTCGACGCCGTAATACTGGCGCAGCAGGAAATTGTGGTAGTCGAGAATTTCGCCGAGCTTGGCCGCGAACTCCTCGCGATGGAAGAGATCGGAAACGCGCAGCGCCCGCCGCGCAACCTTGTCCTCGTACGCCGGCCCGATGCCGCGGCCGGTCGTGCCGATCGCCTTCGAGCCCTTGGCGTGTTCGCGGGCCTTGTCGAGCGAAATATGCGACGGGAGAATGAGCGGACAGGCGGGGCTCACGCCGAGCCGCTCGAACACCGGCACGCCCTTGGCGAGCAGCATGTCCGCTTCCGACAGCAACGCCGGCAGCGACAGCACGGCGCCGTTACCGATGAAGCAACGCACGTTCGGCCGCAGGATTCCGGCGGGAATGAGCGAGAGGATGGTCTTCTCGCCACCGATGACGAGCGTGTGGCCGGCGTTATGTCCGCCCTGGAAGCGGACGACCGCGGATGCACGCTCGGTCAGAAGGTCGACGACTTTGCCCTTGCCCTCGTCGCCCCACTGGGTCCCGATGACGACTACGTTCTTGCCCAACGGGATTACTTGCCGCTTGAATTCTTGAGGTACTTGAAGAACTCGCTGTCCGGCGCGAGCACCATCACGTCGTTCTCGCGGCCGAGCGCATTTCGATAGGCCTCGAGACTTCGATAGAACGAATAGAACTCGGGATTCTTGGTATAGGCTTTCGAGTAGATGTCGGTCGCGAGCGCGTCGCCTTCGCCGCGCAGCTGCTGCGCCTGCCGCGTCGCCTCCGCGAGGATCTCCACCCGGTCCCGCTCCGCTTCCGCGCGCGTGCGCTGCGCGATTTCCTCGCCCTCGGCACGGTAGCGCGCCGCAAGCGCGCGATAGTCCTGCCGCATGCGCTCATATACCGAGCTGATGACGACGTCGGGGAGCTCCACCCGTTGCATGCGCACGTCGACGATCGTGATGCCGAGCTGCTGCACGGAGGTCCGCGCGCCCGTCAGCATGTCGTCCATGAGTTCCGAGCGCTCCGCCGCGACAAATTGCTCGAGCGATCGCCGCTGCGCCGCCCGCTTGATGCCGTCGCGCACGATGTCGCCGAGCCGCAGCTTTGCGATTTCGCGCTGGCCGCCGGTGGTCAGGCGGTACTTCGTGACGTCCGATATACGCCACTTGATGTAGAAGGCGACGTCGAGCTGCTTGTTCTCGTTGGTGAGGAACTGCTCGCCGTTGAAGCTCTCCGTGAGGATCATCTTCGGATACTTCTCGACCGAATCGATCCAGAACGGCGTCATGAAATGCAGGCCCGGCTGGTAATCCGCCCGCACGATTTCCTTGAAGGTGAGCTTGATCGCGAGCTGGGTCTCGCTCACGGTGAATGCCGACCACCAGACGAGGCCGAGCGCGGCCGCCGCCGCGACGATGATGGCGAGTGCGCGATTGCTCATCAGCGGCTCCCCCGCGCGGCGTCCGACGCCACATCGGAGGCGGCGCGACCCTGGGCATCACGCTGCAGCGCGGGCAAGCCCCCGGCGCCCGACTCCATCAGCTTGTCGAGCGGCAGGTAGAGGATCTGGCCGTTGCCGCGCGTGTCCACGATGACCTTTTTCGAATTCGCGAGCACCTGCTCGATCGTTTCGTAATAGAGGCGGCTGCGCGTGACCTGCGGCGCACGCTCATAAGCCACCAGCAGCTGGTTGAAGCGGGCCGCGTCGCCCTGCGCGAGCGCGACAACCTGCGCCTTGTAGGCCTGGGCTTGCAGGACCTGTGCCTGGGCGGCGCCACGCGCCTTCGGGACGATGTCGTTGCTGTACGTCTGGGCCTGGGCGATGCTGCGGCCGCGGTCTTCGACCGCCTTGTTCGCGTCCTGCTGGGAATCGCGCACGGCTTCCGGCACGTTGACGTTCGTCAGGTTCACCGTCGTGATGCGGATCCCCGCGCCGTAGCTGTCGAGCGTCTTCTGGGCGAGTTCCTTGGTCTTGTCGATCACGACCAGGCGGCTGCTCGCCGCCAGCACTTCCGCGAGCGTCGTCTGGCCGACGACTTCGCGGATCGCCGCCTCGACGACCTGCAGCACCGTATCTTCCGGCTTCTGCACGTTGAACAGGTACTTCTTCGGGTCTTCGCGCAGATATTGGGCGCCGAGCTCGATGGTCACGAGGTTGGCGTCCTTCGTGAGCATCGTCTGCTGATCCTGCGTGCTGCCGTAGTTCTGCACGGGCACGAGCTTCTTGCTCTCGATCGGCCAGGGAAGCTTGACATGAAAGCCCGAGTTCACCACCCGGTCGTACTTGCCGAAGCGCTGGATGACCGCGGCTTCGCTCGCGTCGACCTGGTAGAAAGTGGAAACGGCGATGAGGATGATGACGACGACCGCGGCCAGCGGCCCCCAGCCCGGCGCGCCGCCGCCCGTGCCGCCGCCGGTCGACCCGCCGCCACGGCGCCCGCCAAACAGCGCGCTCAACTTGCGCTGCCAGTTGCGCACCAGGTCGTCGAGATTCGACCCCTGATTAGGGCGCCGGTCCCAGGGATTCTTGCCGCCGCCCGGCTCGTTCCATGCCATACGTTGTCGATCAGCCTGTGGTCTGTGTGAGAAGACGATCAGAGAGAATCCGCGTTACCACGCAATCAACCTTGGGCGCGACGACGGGAGCGACCGGATTGTAGGAAGGCCCTCCCGGGGACACAAGGCGGCTTCGCCTTGGGCCGCGATTTCACCCGGGACTTGACGCGGGGCTTGGCCCGCGCGGGCCGCGGCTCGACCGCGACTCCGGGCTTGCGCAGAAGTTCCTGCAATTGCGAGCCGGACAGGTCGGCCTCGATCAGCCAGCTGCCGTCATCGCGCACCGCTTCACTGCGCACGAGCTTGCGCTCATAGAGCTGTGAACGCACGCCCGCCGCGCGCAGCTCGATGGCAAGCCGGTGGTGGCCGATGTCCGGAAACAGGATGCCTTCCAGGAGTCCGGCCAGCGCGTCGAGGCCCGTGCCGAGCGCCGCGCTGACCCAGGCCTTGCCGGCCACCTGACCGCTGCCGCGCTCGACGCGCGCCTCGAGACCGGTGCGATCGATCTTGTTGTAGACCTCGACCTGCGGCAGGTCACCGGCTCCGATCGTCTCGAGCACGTCGTTCACCTGCGTGATGCGTTGCGCATGTTCCGGATCGCTGACGTCGACGACATGCAGCAGCAGCGCCGAGTCACGCGCCTCCTGCAGCGTCGATCGAAAGGCGGCCACCAGTTCGTGCGGGAGGTCGCGGATGAAACCCACGGTGTCCGCCAGCGCCACGGTCTGGGCGCGCGGCAATGCGAGGCGCCGCACCGTCGGATCAAGCGTCGCGAACAGCTGATCGGCGACGAAGGTCTGCGCGCCGGTCAGCCGGTTGAAGAGCGTTGACTTGCCGGCGTTGGTATAGCCGACGATCGCGACCGTCGGCACCGGCACTTCCTTGCGTACCTGCCGGCCGGTTTCGCGCTGCCGCCCGATCTTTTCGATTCGACCCTGGAGCGTCTTGATCCGCTTGGCGATCAGGCGCCGGTCGGTTTCGAGCTGGGTCTCGCCCGGACCGCGCAAGCCGATGCCGCCCTTCTGCCGCTCGAGATGCGTCCAGCCACGGACCAGGCGTGTCTGAATGTGTTTCAGCTGCGCGAGTTCCACTTGCAGCTTCCCTTCGAAAGTGCGGGCCCGCTGGGCAAAGATGTCGAGGATGAGGCCGTTGCGATCCAGGACGCGCTTGCCCGTCAGCTCTTCGAGGTTGCGCTCCTGGCTCGGCGACAAGGGGTGATCGACGAGCACTACGTCGGCGTCGTGCGACTTTGCGATGTCCCGTACCTCCTCCGCCTTGCCGCTGCCGAGAAAGAAACGCGGATCCGGCCGTGACCGATAGCCGCCGACACTGGCCACGGGCACGGCGCCCGCCGCACTGGCCAGCGCCTGGAACTCTTCGAGGTCTTCGGGGGTTGCGCGTATGCCGACGCCGATGCGTACCAGGACGGCGCGCTCACCGGTCGCGGGTCGCTCAAACAATGAGCGACTCCTTGGAACCCGGTTGTCTCACTCCGCGGGCGCCGCCTCCTGACCGTCCTCCTCCGAGGTGGGCAGGCGAACATTGCGGGCAGGCACGACGGTGGAAATGGCGTGCTTGTACACCATCTGGCTCACGCTGTTCTTCAGGAGCACTACGAACTGATCGAACGAGTCGATCTGTCCCTGCAATTTAATGCCGTTGACGAGGTAGATCGACACCGGGACGCGCTCCTTGCGCAACGTATTCAAGAAGGGGTCCTGCAGAGACTGACCTCTGGCCATTTGCATCTCCTTGTTATTTATCCATTTTTGTTAGCGCTGTCAGCGACGCCCGGGGGCTAAAGGGCGACATGCTGGCCGGCAACAAAAAACTGGCCGGCGAATGGCGCTGAATATTATCACAGCGACGGTTTGAATCAGACCTTGTTACCCGAGCGCCTGGCGCACGTCCCGCGTCATATGGTCGATTGCGCCGGACTCAAGCGGGTCGATCCAGGGTGCGTCGCGGTGCTGCCGCAGCCATGTCAGCTGGCGCTTCGCAAGCTGGCGGGTCGCGGCGAGCGTCCGGCTGACGGCTTCATCGAGCCCATAGCGCCCCTCGAGGTGAGCCCAAAGCTGGCGGTACCCGACCGCCCGCAGCGCCGGCCGCCCGGCGTCCAGGTCCGTCCGTCCATGCAGCTGCCGTACCTCGTCGAGAAACCCTTGCTCCATCATCAACGCAAGGCGCCGCTCGATGCGCAGGTGCAGTGCCTTGCGCTCCATCGGCGCGACCACGATCCGCAGTACCTCGGCGCGCGCGATCAACGGCGTGCGCATGCCCTGCAATTCTGAAATCGGCGAGCCCGTGGCGTGCATGACCTCGAGCGCCCGCTGAATGCGCTGCCCGTCCGCAGGCTCGATGCGAGCGGCCGCGACCGGATCGCGCGCTGCAAGCTCCGCATGCAGTGCCGGCCAGCCGTCAACTGCGGCGCGCTCGTCGAGCTCGCGGCGAAACTCGTCATCCGCCGCCGGCAGGTCGGCGAGCCCATCGATGAGCGCGTGAAAATAGAGCATCGTGCCGCCGACGAGCAGCGGCACGCGCCCGCGCGCGCGGATTTCCGACATCGCTGCCACGGCATCGCGCACGAACCGCCCGGCGGAATAACTGTCCGCCGGATCGATCACATCGATCAGGTGATGCGCAACCCTGGAGCGGATCTCCTTCGCGGGCTTGGCCGTACCGATGTCGAGACCGCGGAACACCATCGCCGAATCGACGCTGACGATCTCGAGCGGCAGTTGCTGTACAAGCGCGAGCGCAACATCACTCTTGCCCGCGCCAGTCGGGCCCATCAGGAAGATCGCCTGCGGTAGCGCAGGCATCAGCGTCCGCGCAGGAATAGCCGATCGAGTTCCTGCATCGTGATCCGCGTCCAGGTCGGCCGTCCGTGGTTGCACTGGTCGGCGCGCTCGGTCGATTCCATTTCCCTGAGGAGCGCATTCATCTCCGCCAGCGTGAGGTCCCGGTGCGCACGGACCGCAGCGTGACACGCAATCGTCGCGAGCAGCTCGTTCGTGCCCTCGATGAAGCGCCTGCTCGTCCCGTGCTCGCGCAGGTCGGCGAGCACGTCGCGCACGATCGGCGCGACGTCACGGTCGGCAAAGATCGCGGGCACCTGCCGCACCGCGAGCTGGTCGCGATCGATGCGGTCGATTTCGAATCCGAGCCGCGCGAATTCCCCGCGCTCGCGTTCGGCAAGCTCGGCTTCATCCCGGCTGACGGCGAGCGTCACCGGCACGAGCAGTCGCTGATGGGCAAGCGCTGCGCCGTTCAGCGACTTCTTCAGCCGCTCGTAGACGACCCGCTCGTGTGCGGCATGCATGTCGACGAGCACGAGACCGTCGGCCGTCTGTGCGAGCACATACACGCCATGGAGCTGGGCGATCGCGTAGCCGAGCGGGGGCGCGGCCGAATCGATTGCGCGCGGGGTTACAGGCGCATGGGTGTGCGCTGCCTCCGCGCGATAGCTTGCGACGGGCTCGGCGAGCGGCATGCCGAGCTGCGGCGGCAGGCCGACCGGGAGCGCGAGACTCGGGTCGTTGCGCGCTGGAAACAGCGAGGCTCGATCCGCGGACCCCGCGACGCCGCCCGCTGGCCGCGTGGCCGCGAGCGCGTGTTGCACCGTGTGCAGGATGAAATCGTTGACGCTGCGCGGATCGCGAAAGCGGACTTCGAGCTTCTGCGGATGTGCGTTGCAGTCGACGGCACGGCTGTCGAGCTCGAGCGCAAGCAGATAGGCCGGATGCCGCCCCTGGAACAGCACGTCGCGGTAACCAACCCTCACCGCATTGCCGAGCATGCGGTCACGCACCAGGCGTCCATTGACTGAAAAGTATTGCAGATCCGACTGGCTGCGGGAAAACGTGGGCGCCGCCAGCCAGCCCGTGAGCCGCATTCCGGCCGCCGCGTGCTCGATATAGAAGGCGTGCTCCAGAAATTCCTCGCCGCAGACTTGGGCGACCCGCTGCTCGCGCTGCATGCGGTCCGCGGCCGGCGGTACCTTGAGCACGACCTTGCCCTTGATCTTGAGCTCGAAGCCCGCGTCGAACCGCGTCAGCGCCAAGCGCTCCGTGACGCGCGCAATGTGCTGCTGCTCGGTCGTCTCCGCCCGCACGAACTTGCGTCGCGCAGGCACGTTGAAAAAGAGATCGCGCACCTCGACGGTCGTGCCGACCGGGTGCGCTACCGGTTCCGGCGGCCCCACCGCGCCGTCAATGACGCTGATCTTCCAGCCGTGACCTGCGTCGGCGGTGCGCGATGCGACGCTCAGGCGCGAGACCGATGCCACGCTCGGCAGGGCTTCGCCGCGAAAGCCGAGCGTTACAAGCGACTCGAGGTCATCGAAGACGGCGATCTTGCTGGTCGCATGCCGGGCGACGGCAAGCGGCAACTCGTCTTTCTCCATGCCGCGACCGTCATCGCGCACCCGGATGAGGCCGACGCCGCCCCGTTCGACCTCGATCGCCACCGTGCTTGCGCCCGCGTCGATGCTGTTCTCGGCGAGTTCCTTCACTACGGACGCCGGGCGCTCGATGACCTCGCCGGCAGCGATCTGATTGACGAGCTCAGGCGGGAGAACTCTGATGACCATGCGCGACCTGCCCGGGGGCGCTCAGTCTAGCGTGGCGCCGCGACGGCTTGGCCCGAAAGCCGGAATTGGGCCGATCAGGGCCGGGACAGCGTGTTGGCGGCCGGGTCCCCGGAACGCGCGGTCACGACGCCGCCCGACCGCCGCGCGGCCGCCAACTGGGCGATGCGCGTGCCGGGCGGCGGATTGTCGTAGAAGTAACCGCGAAAGCCCGAGAGGATCGCCGTGGCGAGCCGCGCCTGATACCTCGAATCCTTCAGGCGCCGCTCCTCGTCCGGATTGGATATGTAGGCCGTCTCCACCAGCATCGACGGGATCTCGGGCGATTTCAGCACGAGGAAGCGCGCCTGTTGCACCCGGGGCTTGCGCACGACGCCGACGCGATCCAGTTCGCCGAGTACGTGCGTCGCCGCATCCATGCTCGCCGTCATGCTCGCGTTCTGCAGCAGGTCGACGAGCACGGAGTTCAGCACGTCGTCCTTGCTGTCGAGTGAAACCCCGCCGACGAGGTCCGCGGCATTTTCGCGTTCGGCCAGGATCTTGGCGGCCTCGTCGCTCGCCCCGCGCGCGGACAGCACGTAGACGGATGAACCGGTGACGCTGCGGTCGCGGATGCTGTCGGCGTGGATGGAAACGAAGAGGTCCGCCTGCTCGCTGCGCGCCTTTTCCATGCGCTTGCGGTGCTCGACGAAGTAGTCGCCGTCGCGCGTGAGATACGGGCGCATGCCGGGCTCACGGGCCACGGCCTCGCGCAGTGCACGGGCGATCGCAAGGACGACGTCCTTCTCACGCGTCCCGCTCCGGCCGATCGCGCCGGGATCGTCGCCGCCGTGCCCCGCATCGATGGCGATGACGAGGTCGCGATTGCCGGTCGGTGCGTGCTGAACGCGAACCGGTGCCGCTTCCACGGTCGGTGTCAGATCGATGACGAGCCGATAGCCGTAGGTATCGTTCGGCGCTGCGAGGAAGCTCTTGGCCTGCACGGCGCCCGCGAGGTCGAGCACGATGCGCAGATCGCCGTCGTCCCGCGGCGCTGCACGAATCTGGCGGATGAGGCCCTGACCTGCCGGGAGCGCCGGCCGCAGCAAATGGCCATCCGGAATATCGACAACCACCCGTTCCGGGTCGTGCAGCGTAAAGAGCGTGTGATCGACGCTGGCACTCAGGTCGAGGACCACGCGCGTGTTGTCCGGGCTTGCCCAGATGCGCGTCTCCCGCACATCGGCAGCCGACGCGGTCATTGCGGCCGTCGCCGCCAGCACGAGAAAAAAGATTGGCGCCCGAGGACAGGACATCGTTTTCCGCACACCCCTCATGCGACGGGCGCTAATGTACGCTTCGCGGCCCCCTCTTTTCAATGGAAATGAAAGGGATACACCGGCTTGGTGGCACTGCGGCTTAGCTCCCGGACTTAACCTCAGGAGGCGAAACGTCCCGAGATGCCGGAAAGCAGCGCGCGTCCACGGTCCGTCTGGGCGCGCAGTTCAAGAGTGCGGCGAGCGCCGGTCAGGACAAAAGCGATGGCAAGATCCGCGGGCGGTAAGCGACCGGCCGCATTTTCGGGCCACTCGATCAGGATCAACCGCCGCCCTGCGAGCCAGTCGCGAAGGCCGAGGCCTTCGAGGTCGCCCGGCTGGCTCAACCGGTAGAAATCCAGGTGAGCGATATTCCAGCCGCCGAGGTCGTAGGGTTCGAGCAACATGTAGGTCGGGCTCGGCACGGCACCCTGATGACCAAGGCCCCGCAGCACGGCGCGGATCAGCGTCGTCTTGCCGGCCCCGAGTTCACCCGACAGCGTCACGACTATCGGTCCGTCCGCGACACCGCCGAGGGTCTGCGCAATCGCATGACCCAGCTTCTCGGTGGCCGGCTCCTCCGTGCAATCGAACTTCGCGGTCTGGGTCGCACCGGCCGCCACCACCTCAGGTCCCCATGTTCATGAGCGTCTGCAATTGCGGGAAGAGGTCGGTCGCCAGCATGCCGCGCTCGCCGCGCCGTGCGGCGGCGTCGCCGGCAAGCGCGTGCACCAGCACGCCGACGCAAGCGGACTCGTAGAGACTGCGCGTCTGCGCCCACACGCCCGCGATGATTCCCGTGAGCACATCGCCCATGCCGGCAACGCCCATGCCGGGATTGCCGTGATCGCAGAGCGCCGGCACGTGGCCCTGCATGCCGACGAGGGTACCCGCGCCCTTCAGCGCAACGATGCCGCCGTAACGCTCGACCAGCAGTCGCAAGGCATCGACGCGGTCGCGCTGGATAACCGACGGTTCGACACCGAGGAGTCGCGCCGCTTCACCCGGATGCGGCGTCAGCACCCAGTCGTCCCGCCTGTTGGGCTTCGCCGCGAGGAGGTTCAGCGCGTCCGCATCGACGAGCAGCGGCCGTGCGCTTGCGATCGCGCGTTCGAACAACGATTTGGCCCACGCGTCCTGGCCGAGTCCGGGTCCGAGCGCGATGACGTCTGCCCTCTCGATCAGCGGGTCGATCGCGGTCGCATCCTCGACGCCGTGGCAGATAAGCTCGGGCCGGCCGCCGACGATCGCCGGGACATTCGCCGCGCGTGTTGCGACCGTGACGAGGCCCGCTCCGGCACGCAGGCAGGCTTCGCCCGCGAGCCGAGCCGCGCCCGGCATCCCGTAACCGCCGCCGACGATCAGCACGCGACCATGATCGCCCTTGTGAGCCGTCCGTGCGCGCCGCGGCAGCAACCGGCCGATCGCGGCATCCATCATGCGTTCGGCGACCGGGGGTCCGATGTCGGCCGGCGCGGGCGGAATGCCGAGCCCGTCGAAATACAATTGCCCTGCGCAGTTCGGACCCTTGCCGACGAATAGCCCGATCTTGAGTCCGGCGAAAGTGATGCAGCAGTCCGCTTGCACGGCCACGGTGAGCGGCTGGCCGCGATCCGCATCGAGCCCGCTCGGAATGTCGATGGCGAGCACTGGGCGATTCGCTGCATTGACGAGTTCCACGCGCTCGACGTAGTCGCGGGACATCGGCCGATCGAGCCCGATACCGAAGATGGCATCCACCACGACCTCGGCCCGGTCAAGTTCCGCATCCGCCCATTCAGCCGTCTTGCCACCCGCAGCGATGAGATCCTGCCAGGCGCGCCGCGCATCGCCCTTGAGCGTCGCCGGATCGCTGAGCGCGACGGTGCGCACGGTGAGCCCGGCTGCCTGCGCGAGCCGCGCGAACACGTAACCGTCGCCGCCGTTGTTGCCGGGTCCGCACAGCACGGTGATGCGCTCCGCGGACGGCCAGCGCGTGCGCATCAGCCGGAAAGCGGCTTCGCCTGCGCGCGTCATGAGGCTGTAGCCGGGGATCGAGCAGCGCTCGATCGCGAAGCCGTCGAGTGCCCTCACCTGGGCCGCGCGATAGATCGGTGAAGGAAGCTCGAACATGGCGGCATTATACTGGCCTCCCCTCACCGGACCGCGTAATCGCACGCCATGGATCCCACCGCCGACGCGCAGCGACTGCTTACCGACCTCAGGCGCTGGGCCGGGGAACTCGGCTTTCAGCAGCTGGGCGTGAGCGGCGTCGACCTCGCGGGCGACGAGGCGCGGCTGAGCGACTGGCTGCAGTCGGGCTGGCACGGCGACATGGAGTACATGGAACGCCACGGCACGCGACGATCGCGGCCGGCGGAACTCATCCCGGGGACCTTGCGCGTCGTGTCCGTGCGCATGGATTACTGGCCGGGTGAAGCCCGTGACGCCGAGGAGACGCTCGCGGACGGCGAAGCCGCGTACATCTCGCGCTATGCCCTCGGGCGGGACTATCACAAGCTCCTGAGGCAGCGGCTGCAGAAGCTCGCCGAACGCGTCCGCGAGGCGATCGGCCCGTTCGGCTTTCGCGTCTTCGTCGACAGCGCGCCGGTGCTCGAGAAGCCGCTCGCGCGCAATGCGGGCCTCGGCTGGATCGGCAAGCACACCAACGTCATCAACTCGCGCGCCGGCTCGTGGTTCTTCCTCGGCGAGATCTATACCGACCTGCCGCTGCCGATCGATGCGCCCGCCACCGACCACTGCGGCAGTTGCCAGGCCTGTATCGACGTCTGCCCGACGCAGGCGATCGTCGCTCCCTACAAGCTCGACGCGCGGCGCTGCATCTCGTATCTCACGATCGAGCATTCGGGATCGATACCCGAGGAATTCCGCAAACCCCTCGGCAATCGCGTCTACGGCTGCGACGACTGCCAGCTCGTCTGCCCGTGGAACAAGTTTGCGCGCGTCTCGGCCGAGCCCGATTTTCGGGTGCGCCATGGGCTCGATGGCGCGGGCCTCGCAAAGCTATTCGCGTGGAGCGATGCGGAGTTTCTCGAACGCACGGACGGCAGTGCGATCCGGCGCATCGGTCACGGGCGCTGGCTGAGGAATATCGCCGTCGCGCTCGGCAACGCGCCCTCGACGCCCGCTGTGCTTGCCGCCATCGCGAGCCGCCTCGACGACTCATCCGCGCTCGTGCGGGAACACACGCAGTGGGCCAAGGCACAGCATGCGGACTTGCACGGTGCCTAGCACGCCGCGCATCGCGATCGTTGGCGCAGGATTTGGCGGATTGTTCGCCGCGCGGGCCATGCGCCGTCTCAAGGCCGAGATCATCGTCGTCGATCGCAACAACTATCACTTGTTTCAGCCCCTCCTCTATCAAGTGGCATCCGCGGCGCTCGCCCCCGCCGACATTTCTCAGCCGATCCGCACGATCCTGCGCGGACAGAAGAACGTGACGGTCGTTCTCGGCCGTGTCGAAGCCGTCGATCTCGGCGCGAGGCAGATCGACATCCACGGCGAGCGCGTCGACTACGACTACCTGCTGCTCGCGCCGGGAGCCGTCGACAGCTATTTCTCGCACCCGCACTGGGCGCCGTTCGCGCCGGGCATGAAGCAGCTCGACGACGCCACGAAGATCCGCTCGCGGCTGCTCCTGTCGTTCGAGGCCGCGGAGATCGAGTCCGATCCGGACGAGCGCCGCGCGCGGCTCACCTTCGTGATCGTCGGCGGTGGACCGACGGGCGTCGAGCTCGCGGGCTCGATCAAGGAACTGGCGGTCGACGTGATTCCGCGCGACTACCGCTTTGCCGACACGCGCAGCGCCCGAGTGATCCTGATCGAAGCGGGACCGCGGCTGCTGGCGGCGTTCAGCGAGGACAATTCGGAACGCGCCCTGCGCCAGCTCCGGGATCTCGGCGTCGAAGTCCGGCTGTCGGGCCAAGTCACCAGCATCGACGCGCAAGGCGTCGAGGTGAGCGGCGAACGCCTCGCGAGCTACAACGTCATCTGGGCGGCGGGCGTCAGCGCGGCGCCGGTCCTGGCAACGCTCGGCGTCGCGGCGGGACCGGGCGGACGCATTGCCGTCAACGCCGATTGCTCCATCCCCGGCCATCCGGAAGCCTTTGTCATCGGCGATGCGGCCTATCTGGTCGATGCCGCATCAGGACAAGTGGTGCCCGGCGTCTCGCAGGGAGCGCTGCAGATGGGCCGGTACGTCGCCAGGGTCCTGGCCGCGGAAATTGCCGGCAAGCCGTCTCCCCGCGGCAAACCGTTCCGCTACTTCGATTACGGCTCGATGGCGACGATCGGGAAATCGCGTGCGGTGGTCGAGATCGGTCGGTTGCACTTTGGCGGCTTCCTGGCCTGGCTCGCGTGGATGCTGCTGCACATCACCGTGCTCATCGGCTTTCGCAACCGCGTCTCGGTGTTCCTCTCCTGGGTCTACAACTACGTGTTTTTCCGGCGCGGGTCGCGCCTGATCACGGGCGGCGGCCTGCCGGTGATCCGGCGGCCGCGCAAGGACGGCAGTCAGTGATGTTCGATGACGCGCGCGTGCACGTTATCGATGAGCCGGGCCTTGCCGAGACGTGCCGCCGCCAGCACGATGAGATCGCGGCTCTCTGTGCGTAGCGGCGCGAGGTCCGCCGCCTGGCGGATCGCGAAGTAGTCGGGCTGCAGCCCGGCGCGCTCGAGGAGCCGCATGCCGCCCTGCTGGATCGATTCGAAATCGTTCTCGCCCTTCTCGATGCGTTGCTTCGCGAGCTTGAGCGACTCGTAGAGCTTCGGCGCGACGCTGCGTTCGCGCACGTTCAGGTACTTGTTGCGCGAACTCAGCGCGAGCCCGTCGTGATCTCGGACAGTCGGTCCGCCAAGAATGTCGACCGGCAGGCACAGGTCCGCGACCAGCCGGCGGATCACGATCAGCTGCTGGTAGTCCTTCTCGCCGAACACCGCGACGTCCGGCAGGACGATGTTGAGCAGCTTCGTCACGACGGTCGCGACGCCCGTGAAGTGGCCCGGGCGAAATGCGCCGCAGAGAATGCCGGAGAGGTCCGCGACCTCGACCGTCGTCGTGCGCTCGTGCCCGACCGGATAGATCTCGTACACCGGCGGCGCGAACACGAGGTCCGCGTTCACCTTGCTGAGCAGTTCCTTGTCGTGCTCGAGCGTGCGTGGATAGTCCTCGTAGTCCTCGGTCGGGCCGAACTGGAGCGGATTCACGAAGATCGAGACGACCACGCGGTCCGCGTGATCCTGCGCATGGGCGACGAGGCTGATGTGGCCCTTGTGCAGGTTCCCCATCGTCGGCACGAGCGCAACGCGCAGGTTTTCCCGGCGCCAGCCACGCACCTGCTCCCGAAGCGTCACGATTCGATTGACGACCTGCATGCCCCCGCCGGCGCCCGCGCTCAGAAGCAATGCTCGGGCGCGGGGTAGGACCGGTCGCGCACAGCGCCGACATAACGCTTCACCGCGTCGAGCGGACCTGAGGCGCCGTCCATGAAGTTGCGCACGAAGCGCGGCTTGCGGCCCGAAGTGATGTCGAGGATGTCGTAGAGCACGAGAATCTGGCCGTCGACGTCCGGTCCTGCACCGATGCCGATCACGGGTACCGACACCTGCTTGGTGATGTGGGCACCGAGTTCCGCCGGGATGCATTCGAGGAGCACGACATCCGCACCGGCGCGTTCAAGCGCCAGCGCGTCTTCAATCATGCTCTCGGCCTGCTCGCTCTCGCGCCCCTGCACGCGAAACCCGCCGATCTTGTGCACCGACTGCGGTTTGAGTCCGATATGGGCGCACACCGGAATATCATGCCTCGCGAGGAACTCGACGATCTCGATCTGCCCGGCGCCGCCTTCGAGCTTCACCATCTTGGCGCCGCCCTCCTGCATGAGGCGCACGGCGTTCGCGAGCGCCTGCTCCTTCGAGGAGTAGCTCATGAAGGGCATGTCCGCAACCAGGAACGGCCGGTAGAGTCCGCGCGCGACGACGCTCGAGTGATAGATCACGTCGTTCATCGTCACCGGCACCGTGGTGTCGTGGCCCTGGATCACCATGCCGAGCGAATCGCCGACGAGCGCCAGATCGGCGCCGCCTTCATCGACGAGCACGGCGAAGCTCGCGTCGTAGCAAGTGACGCAGGCGATTTTCTCGCCGTCCGCCTTCATCTTGCGCAGGGTTGCGACGTTGACCGGCGGCCGGGCAGCGTCGCGCAATTGCAGCTGGGTGTACATACCGCAGAGCCTACAGCAGATGGCCGATCGGATTGAAATAGTGCCGGCCGCGGCGCGTCGCGGCCATGTGCGAGACGAGTTCGCCGAAGTCCGCCGTGTTGCCGACCGGGTCGATCGCGGCCGCGTTCACGATGAGGAGCGGCGCGGCATCGTAGTGATGGAAAAAGCTCGCATACGCCTCGGCGAGCCGCTCCAGGTAGCTGCGCTCGATGTGGCTCTCGTAGCGGATGCCCCGCCTGGCGATGCGCTCGACCAGCACGTCGACCGGCGCCTGCAGGTACACGACGAGGTCCGGGCGCGGAGCGTCGATCGCGAGTTTCGCGTACACCTGTTCGTAGAGTGCGTATTCCTCGTCGTCGAGCGTCACGCGCGCGAACAATCGGTCCTTCTCGAGGAGATAGTCCGAGACACGCAGCGGGGCGAACAGATCCTGCTGGCGCATCGCCTGCACCTGGCGCACGCGCTGGAAAAGGAAATGCAGCTGCGTCGGGAAGGCCGCGCCGCGCATGTTGCGATAGAAGCGTTCGAGGAACGGATTGTCCTCGGCCTGCTCGAGCCAGAGCTCGCTGCCGAAATGCTCGGCGAGCCGGCGCGCGAGGCTCGTCTTGCCAACGCCGATCGGTCCCTCCACCACGATGAAGCGATGGTTCGGTCCGGCCGTCGGCTTGTCAGGTTTCATTTGTGTCACAAGAGATCGAGTCCCTGCCGGCCCACTCGCTCAGCGAGATCCGCGACGCGGCCGTGTCCCAGCACCTCGACCGTGGGGGCGAGTTCGGCGAGAGGATACAAGACGAAGTTGCGTTCGTGCATGCGCGGATGCGGGAGCACGAGTTCGGTCGTGGCGCGCTGCTCGCCGACGAACAGCAGGAGGTCCAGATCAATCACGCGCGGCCCCCAGCGCACCGGCGGTGGCACCTTGCCCATCTCGCGTTCCAGGTTGCGAAGCGACGCGAGCAGCGCCTCGGGGGTCGCCTGCGTCAGAAGGCCCGCGCAGGCATTCACGAACTGCGGTTGATCCTGGGGACCGAGCGGCGCCGTGCGATAGAGCCGTGACTGCGACACGAGGCGTGTGTCCCTGAACCGGCCGAGCCGCTCGAAAGCGGTCCGCACCTGTGTTGCAGGATCCGAGAGATTGCTGCCGATGGCGACGTAGGCCGGCGTCCACATCATCAACTCGTATGCGCACCCGATGGCTTGCTTCGCCGCCCTCTGCGCCTGCGGCGCCGACCGGGACCCGAGGTGCGCGGCCCATGAGCGGCGTTGGCCTCGACGAGCGCCTGGCGTTCGTCTTGCGGCATCGTCTGCACGTTGGTCCACCACTCGCCGATCGCGACGTCCTCGAGTCCAACTTCACAGCGCAGCAGGAGGAAATCGTAGGCGGCACGAAAGCGCGGATGCTCGAGGAGCGCAAGCGCCTTGCGCCCGTCGCGCCGGCGGAAGCGCGGCTGCAGCGCGAGGAGTTCCCGCATCGGCAGCGTGAAGCGCTTCGGAATCGACACGTTGCGCTGCTCGGCACGCAGCACGTGGTCGCTCGCGAGAAAGTACGCCTGTGTCTCCGGAGCGCCCTGCTCGTGCAGACGCAGCGCCGCTTCGCGGATCGGCGCGTACAGCAGCACCGCGAACAGGAACGTTGGCGTAACCGCTTTGTCGGCGGCGATGCGCGCGTCCGTGCTCTCGAGGCCGCGCTCGAGCAGGCGATACTCGGGGCCGCCCGGATGCTCGTCGAAGTAGCGCGCGGTGCCCGGGAACAGCATCGCGTCGAGCTGGAATTCGCGCAGCCGCCGCCAGGTCGCGAGCGCGGCGCCTTTGAGGAACATTTTCATCGTCTCGTCAAACAGGCGCGCCGCCGGCACTTCGGCGAGCATGCGCTTGAGCGTGGCGATCGGCGCCGCAGTCTCCGGCGCCAGCGTGAATCCGAGTTTCGCGGCGAAGCGGATTGCGCGAAGCATCCGCACCGGGTCTTCGCGAAAGCGCGTGGCCGGATCACCGACGACTCTCAGCACGCGCGCCCGGATATCGGCGACGCCGTCGACGTAGTCCCAGATCGAATAGTCGGCGATGTTGTAGTAGAGGGCGTTCGCGGTGAAGTCGCGGCGCCAGACGTCGTCGTCGATCGTGCCATAGAGGTTGTCGCGCAGGATCCGTCCGCTCGCGTGCACCACGCGATGTTCCTCGTCGATGTCGTCCGGGAACGTTGGCTCATCGTCCGGCTCGGGCGCATCGGTTGCGGTCGATGCGCGGAAGGTCGCCACTTCGATGATCTCGTCACCGAAGTAGACGTGTGCCAGACGGAAGCGGCGACCGATCAGCCGGGAGTTGCGAAAGATGCGCCGCACTTCCTCCGGTTCCGCATCGGTCGCGACGTCGAAGTCCTTTGGATGGAGCCCGAGGAGGATGTCGCGCACCGCGCCGCCGACGAGGAAGGCGTGAAACCCGGCCTCGTTCAGGCGATAGAGAACCTTGAGAGCGTTTCCCGAAATGTCGTTGCGCGAAATGGAATGGTCGGCGCGCGGGATGATCTGCGGTTGCCGTGCGTGGCTCGTATCCAATGCTTGCTATCCGGAGGGGCCAGTTGAGAGCGGCGCGTATCATAGCGCCCACGCTCCGTGCACTTGCCGCTGTCCGCGCGCGCCCGCTGCCCGTGCCGAATCACCTGGCTCGCCGGCACTCCGCTACGGGTCAATCATTAGCGCTATATTCAATAAGATAGAAACACTTCTTAATGTGCCTGCGGGGGCATGATTTACGCTTGGGGCGAGCGCCATTGGCACCGCTCAGTGCCAGCCCGACAGTGCTTGAGCAAAGATTCGCGCTCTCTATAATGGCGCGCCCGAAAACGGCCCGCCTCGCTCGCTCCCATCGTCTAGAGGCCCAGGACACGGCCCTCTCAAGGCTGTAACACCGGTTCGAATCCGGTTGGGAGCGCCATTAAACTCAGCGACTTACTCACACGGCAAATTTTCGTACGGAATCCGTACGGAACGGCCGAATTGCGACGGTGCATGGCCGCCCACGAATCGTGCGCTGTAACACTTTGCGGACATTTGTCTATCCTGCCACTAAAGTATCGCCCGCCAACTTCTGGTCCGATGGTCGTGATAACTGACTACACGCCAAATTATGCAACGCGCGCAATGCAGATTGCGGTGCTGCTCCTGCTAGCGATTGCACCGGTCACCGGTTGCGATCGGGAGAAACCCGCCGTGTCTGCGGTCAAGCATGACGCGAAAAAGATTGCGCAGGTCCGAATAGCTTCGGAGATCGCGAAAGGCCACCAGGACACTCGAATTGTCGTTGTGAATACCTCGGCGGACTTCATTTGCATCAACAGGGCATCATTCGATCCCGAAGAACAGCTCGTAATGTTCGTGGATGAGAAGGGTCATGAGTTTCGTACGCAGATGCCGGGTGACCGATTTCCGAGGAGTCGGCTGAACTTCGAATATGACGACAGCTACGTTCTCCTGCAGCCAGCAGAGGAACGAAAAATCCTGTTCGACACAGAATCGTTTCATTTGCCACCCGGTCACTTTCGGTATCACCTTTTCATGCCATTTTATGTTTGTCGCGACGTCATCGATCTCGATCGAATCAAGAATCAAAAGGACGTCGAGCTGCTTGCCACGGAAGGCGAAGGGGACTTCCAAAATGCGCCGGACGGCTGATCGCCCATGTTGTTCAGCGACGCTCGATGCACTTGCGATTACGCGTACGCGCTCTTCATGGCAGCCAACTTCTCCCGCATCGCCGACGCGATGAAGCGCAAATAGTTTCGCTCGATCATGACTACGCTGGTACCGGTTTGGTTCGCCACCGTAATCGGATCAACACCATGTATCTGCAGCAGCTCTGAAATTCTTGCGTGACGAAAACTGTAGGCGCTGGCTTCGTCCGGAATGCGCTTGTTGAGGGTGGCGCGAGTGTTATGGCGAGTGATGGCCGCGCGAACTTCCCGCGACCATTTGTGCCTTCGCCAAGTCTGCACTCCGTTCTCAGTGAATAGTGGTGCGGCCGGCAGCTTCCCTTTGGCTTGATTCGCGAAGAATCGCGCGCCCTCGGCACTCAGAACAACCATTCGCGTCCGCAGCTTCGGCGGCCGGCCCTTGCGGTGGGCCAGCTTCAGCAAATCTGCGTGTAAATCGCCCACGGCCGCCGCTGCGAGCTCCCCAGGTCGCGCTCCCGTTAGCTCCAAACCACGAAGAAAACTCGCGGCGGCCGGAGACGCGGCGGCGATCAACGCCGCGCGCTGTTCCGACGAAAGGTAGACGGCGGTATCGCCATCGTCCTCGACATCATCGGACAACGGTATGAGTTGCCAGGATTCGCGGTTGCCCACGTGGCCGAGTCTTCGAGCGCGATTGAGTCCTGCAACCACGGATCGGACGTGGCGATTCACGGATCGATGCTGGCGCCCAGGCAGAAGCCGGTCGCGCCACTCGAGCATGTCGTCCAGGGTCAGCGATTCGAGCGCAGTAGTTGCAATTGGATCGGACCAGACGATCGATTTAAACCGCCGTTCTGCTTCGATCCCTGCTGCTCCACGACCGTGCCGTCTCAGATCCTCGATGTACGCTTCCAAGGCCGCACGCACGGTCCCACGCTTAGCGACCCGTACCGGCGACGCAGTCAGCTGCGAGAGCCATGCCTCGGCACGTTGTTTGGCTTCGTCGTACTCGATCGCCTCGCCGATCGCGCGGTACTGCTGTTTGCGGTCACGTCCACGAAATCGAGCGACCCAGGTGTCCGGTCCACGTCTGAATCCGAGATAGGCGCCAACTGCGAGTCGCTGCCAGTACGGCTCCCGCCGGGCAGTAAGACGTTCGCGACTACCTTTGCGCGTGAGATCGGCCACGGTGATCTCCCAAGTGCGTCGTACGGAACGGTACGGAAAGTACAGGGCCTACAGCCCCAGACAGCCGTATACGCGCAGCGATGGAGATCAACAAGTTAGAAAACAGCCGTGAACAACCGGATACTCCGGCGGAACCCTCTCAAGGCTGTAACACCGGTTCGAATCCGGTTGGGAGCGCCATCTCTAGCCGGCATGCATCATGCCGAACGCAATGCCGTACTCGAGCGCCTCGGCATAGATATCCACTTCCGGCAACGATCCGCCGGCCGCGAGATTAGCTGCCGCAGCGGCAACCCAAGTGTGCATCTCGAGCGAACCGATACCTGCGGTCTCCACGAGCCAAGACGGATCGAGCGCGTCGACGCGCTCGAGCTCGCGCGACGTCAGGACGTCGAGAAACACCCGATCGACTTCCGGATTGAGCTTGATGTCGGCGCGTGTCCGTGAACCGTCGACGAGCATCTTCGCGCCTTCGTGATGCATGACCTCGAGCCGCTCGAGCCATTGCGCGTGCGTCAGTCCGTCGCCGTGACCGCCTGAGAGTTGGTAGCCCGTGACCGGCGCGTCAGCGCTGCCGTACTTCGGGTAATAGCGCGTCGGGTTGTGCGACATGCCGCCCGACGCGAGAAACAGAACGCGCTTGCCGAGTGACTGCACGAATCGCCCTACTGCATCGCCAAGAGCGCGCGAACGCGCGAAATGGACATACGGCGGAGCAATCGCGTTCACGAAGATTGGAATCGACGGATAAGCATCGAGCCCACCGAGTACGCGGAACATCGTTTGCGAAAATCCATGATCGACGGCCATGTCATAGGACACGGCAAGGTCGACGCCGTGTTCGCGCACGTCCTCGACGAGAGCTGTCGCGAGCGCCTGCGGCACATCGAGCTTGCCGGGAAAGCCACCTATATCCGCAACAGCGGTCGCCGCGAGGCCCGCGCAAAACGGCGGCATCACACGAAGGAAGAATCCGTTGTAGTGATCCGGGCCGAACACGATCACGAGCTCCGGATCGAACGCGCGGATGCCGGCCGCGCGCTCGGCGAACAACCGCTCAGTCTCCGCATGGCAGTCCGGCGGCCGCGCGTAGCAGTACATCAGCGGTGAATGCGAGGAACAGAGCAGTGCGACGCTCATCGACGCATGCCCGGCGGTCCGGGATTCCCCTCGGCCACGAAAATGCGATGGATGTGGCGAACCGCAAACCGCCAGCGTCCATCCGCGCAGCGGCGGTATTCGTCCTCGAAGTCCGCGACCAGGAAGGGCGTCGCGGGCGTTACCGGCGGCGGGCCGTCATAGGCGAACGTGAGACACACGCTCGTACCGGTGGCCTTCGAATCACTCTCGATGTTGAGGCGAAGACCGCTCGACACGTGCCGGACCGTGCGCACGCCGCCGTACTTGCGCGCCAGGAACACGGCACGCACCGCCTCGCGCCCCACCGATCGCCGCTCGCCATGTGTGTAGACGGTGTCCTCGGTGAAGAGATCGACGAGCTCATCGAGCCGATCGTGGTCGAGAAAATGCGTAAACGCCGAATTGAGGTCCTCGAGCGCGAGGCGGATCCGGATCAGGGCGAGCTCGTCCATGGCGCATCAGGTCCCGGGCTTTTCCGACTCAATGCCGAGCGCGACCAGGAAACGAGAAACCATATTGTAGGTCGCGATCACGCCGATCAGTTCGACTATGGCCTGATCTCCGGCCTGATCACCGCCGATCGCCGTCCGCGCCCTCGCGAACGTGGCATCGGACACTGTGACCCTACGCGTCAACTCCGTCGCGAATTCGAGGATCGCCCGTTCGTCGTCATTGAATAGCGCCCGGTCCGCGAGAGCTGCGTCGACTGAACGTAGCGCCTTGAGCGCCGCCTCCGTGCCACCCTCCTTCACATAGATCGGCCCGTGCATGGCGAACTCGTATCCGGCGCCGTTCAATACCGCCACCGCGCAGATCGCGAGCTCGCGCAAGCGCGCGTTGATCTTCAGGTCGTTGCGCACGGCGCCCAGGTGCGCATTCCAGCCTTTGGCAAGCCCGGGGCTATGCAGCAGCATACGATCGAGCGTCAGCAGCGTCCCGCCGCGACGTGCGCGGATCGCCGCCACCAGATCCGGTGGTCCGGCCTTTTCATCGGAGACGGGAGCGATGCGCGGCATGGTTCAGACCCATTTGACTTCGTTGGTGAGTGTTCCTATCCGCTCAATCGAGACCGACACCGGTCCACCGAGCTGATTGAGGTCGATGTTCTGCACCGGCCGGCCCTGCGGGCTTTTCGCGAGCGCGGTACCGAGCGAAATGATATCTCCGGGCAGCAGCGTCAGGTAATGCGACAGGAACTCGATGACCTCGGGCGTCTTGAACGTGAGGTTCGCCGTGCTGTCGTCGGTTGCAAGTTCGCCGCGATGGGAGCAGGTCACGCGCAGCGCATGCGGATCCGCAATCTCGTCCTTCGTCACGACCACGGGCCCCATGCACGCAAAGGTGTCGGCGCACTTGTAGCGGCCCGGGTAACTCACCCAGGTGTCGACGTAGTCAATGGCTTCGGCCGCGCCCGCCTTCGGATGAATCGCGCGATAGTGGAACGTGTCCTCGGTGCGCATCGTGGGCGAAGTGACGTCATTGTGAATCGTGTACCCAAAAACATAATCGTAGGCGGCGGCCGCAGGAACATTTTTCGCGAGCCGGCCAATGACCACGGCGAGTTCGGGCTCGGGATGGACACGCCCATACGCGGGGCGGCATTCGATGGCGCCCAGGTGGCCGATCAGCGAACTCGCCGGTTTGATGAACATCGCGGGATGCTTCGGCCCTGAGAGGATGCGATCCGAATTCGCGCTGTTGTTGAGCGCGAGACAGCAGATCTTCGAGGGCCGGCGGAGCGGCGCGTGCCAGGAAACCTCCGCGGGCGAAAAGCGTTCACCCGCCCGCATCCCGGCAATCTGACGCGCACTTTCGACGGCCTGCGGACCCGCTTCGATCAGCTCGAGCAAGGTGCGCGCCTGACCGCCGGCCGACACGTCGATGAGGCCGTCGTCCGTGAGTACGCCGAATCGATCGCGCCCGGCGGCATGGAAGCTCGCGAACTTCACGCAGCGTCTCCCGTCAACGTGCAACCTTGGACAGGTCGATCCTCAGATCCTCGGCGAGCTTCACGGCCGTCGCCCTCCCCGCTCCGAACACGCCGCCGCCGGGATGCTGGAACGGCCCCACGAGATAGAAGCGCTCGATGCCGGGCACGGTGAACTGACCGAGTTCCGGCGTTGGCCGGTGCGCACCGGACTGGTACGTCGTCGTCGCGATACCGTGCAGGTCGCCGTGGTGGAAACTCGGCGACGTGCGCTGCATGTCGAGCGGACTGTCGCAGTGGTACTGAAGAATGTTGTCGGGCCCGACGTTCTCGATGAAGCGGCTCATGTGCGTCAGCATGTGCTCGGCGTAATCGCGCTTGCTGTCGTCCCAGGATTTTCCGTCGGCGCGCGCATACGGGACATAGTCCCAAGCGTGCATCGTGCCGCGCCCTTCCGGAACGCGCGTGGGATCGAACATCGTGAGCGAGCCAAGCCCGACGAGCGGATAGTGCGAGAATCCACCGTAGCGCAGGTCGTCGAACGATCGCCGCAGCGTGTCGTAGCTCGTCGGCAAGAGCTCGATCATGACGGCACGCACCGGGTCCCGTGTCTTGAACTTGAGCGGCGCCTTGAGCGCGGCATGCACCGTAATGCACGCGACCGGCGAGATCTGAGTCGCCGCGGCAGCGCTGGCAATCGCCGGATCGATGCCTTCGACCGTCTTGCCGAGGTGATGCGGATGAATCGCGCCAATGACGGCTTCGCTCGCTTCGTGCTCGCGTCCATCCGCGGTGACGACGCCCGTGGCCCGGCCGTTCTTCGTCCGCACGCGCGCGACGTCGACATTCGCGAGCACCTCGCCTCCGTGATCCCGGATGCAGGCGATCAGCGCGTCGGTCAGCCGGCCGCTGCCGCCGATAGGCACGCCGATGCCATAGGCTTCCATGAAGCCGACGAATACGAAGACGCCAAGGCCGGTCGATTTCTCGTCGGGCGACACCAGGTTCTCGCCCGCGATGCGCGCGAAGTGCATGCGCACCTTGTCGTGCTCGAAATATTCCGAGAGCACGTCGTGCGTCGACATCTGCACGACCTTCCAGAAGTCGCGCCCCTCGCGGCTCTGGTCGAGCATGGCGAACGATGCGCCCATCGGGGCCGGCGCCGTGTAAAGCGAGGCCGCGACCATCGGGAGCCAGGCCTCGGCCTGGGCGGCGAGGCGCCGGTAGGCCTCGGCATCCTCCTTCGAGAACTTGGCAATTTCGGCACAGGTCTGCTCGCGGTTCCGGTAGATGCCGAGGGTCGTGCCATCCTCGAAGACCGACATCATCGGTGGGTCCGGAAAGGCATACTTCAGGCCATATTTCGACTTGAGCCCGAGTTCGTCTGCCGCCAGCAGCGGATTAGCATGTATAAAGATGTGTGCCATGGAATGCTGGTCGTGGCGGAACCCGGGCAGGGTGAGCTCCCGGGTGACCACACCCCCGCCGAACCAGGCATTTCGCTCTAAGACCAGAACTCGGCGGCCGGCCGCCGCAAGATAGGCGGCGGCCACCAGACCGTTGTGTCCCGAGCCGACAACGACAATTTCATTCTTGCTCATGGCTTCACTTGGCTATGGCCGCGACCCACGAAGTTTTCGCCATCCGTTACGCCCACCTCGACCGCACCGCCCGGCACAATTTCGTGGGGGGCGACGAGCACGATGGGCCGATGCCCCTCGACTACTACGTTTGGGCGATCGTCGGCGCGGGACGCGCGGTGATCGTCGATACGGGCTTCGATGAAGCCACCGCGCGGCGCCGCGGGCGCCAGATCGTCCGTCCGGTCGCCGAAGGGCTCAAGGCCATCGGTATTGCGCCGGATACCGTGGAGCATATCGTGATTTCCCACATGCATTACGACCATGCGGGCAATCACGACCTGTTTCCGCGGGCGCGCTATCACCTGCAGGATGCCGAACTGTCGTATTGCGCCGGCCGCTGCATGGGCGATCCGGATGTCGGCGGAATTTTCGAGGCAGACGACGTGGCCGCGATGGTCCACAAGGTTTTCGCGGGCCGCGTTCAATTCCATGATGGCGACGCCGAGCTCGCTCCCGGAGTGACGCTGCACAAGGTCGGTGGCCACACGCGAGGCATGCAGATCGTGCGGGTCGCAACCGAACGCGGCTGGGTCGTGCTCGGCTCGGACACCGCGCACTTCTACCGCAATCTCGAGGAGAGCCGCGCCTTCCCGATCTTTGACGACCTGCCGGCGTACTTCGAGGCGCATCGCACAGCGCTGCGGCTCGCGAGTTCGCCGCAGCATTTCATTCCCGGCCACGATCCCCTGGTGATCGCCCGCTATCCGCAAGCGCAGGCGGGACTCGACGGCATCGCGCGGGTCGACCTGGCACCTCGCTCATGACGCCCGGCGAAACCATCGGCTTCATTGGAGTCGGCCGCATGGGCGGAGCCATGGCGCAGCGCTTGCTCGCCGCGGGCCATCCGCTTGCAGTCTTTGACGCCAATGCCGCGGCAGCCCGGATCCTCGTTGACGCGGGCGCGACGCGGTCGGCATCGCCGGCCGCGGTCGCATCGGCAGCGCGGCTCGTCTTTGCCAGCCTGCCGACGCCCGCCATCGTGCTCGATGTGGTTGAAGCTGCGCATGGCGTCAACGCCGGCAATGCCGTGCGCACGTTCGTAGACCTGTCGACATCCGGCCCGGCCGCGGCCATCCGCATCGCCAGAGTCCTGGCTGAACGGGGCATCGCCGCGCTCGACGCGCCCGTGAGCGGCGGAATCGCAGGAGCGAAAGCCGGCACCCTTGCCATCATGGTTTCGGGGCCGCGTAGTGCCTTCGACGACATCGAACCGGTCCTGAAACTTCTCGGGAAGCTCTTCTTCGTCGGCGAGCAACCGGGCCTTGGCCAGACGTTGAAGCTCGCCAACAACCTGATGTCGCAGGCCGCCATCGCGATCACGGCCGAGGCGCTCGCGATGGGCGTCAAGGCCGGGCTCGACCCGCAGGTGATGCTCGACGTCATCAACGCCTCGAGCGGCCGCAATACGGCCTCGGCCGACAAGTTCCCAAAGCACGTGCTGACCCGCGGCTTCGATTTCGGATTCTCCGCGGGCCTCGCCTACAAGGATGTGCGGCTGTGTCTCGATGAGGCCGCCGCGCTCGGCGTGCCGATGCGCGTCGGCGAGCAGGTGCGCGACCTGCTTGCGGCCGCCAATGCGAAGTACGGGCCCGACTCCGATTGCACCGCCGTCGCGCGCATCATCGAAGAACGCGCCGGTTGCGAAATCTCCCCGAAACGAGGACCGACATCATGAACAAGGATCTCTACCAGCAGGGACTCGAAATCCGCCGTGCCGTGCTCGGCAACGACTATGTCGACAAGGCGCTCAAGAGCGCCGACGACTTCAGCCGCCCGATGCAGGAGCTTTCCACCGAGTACTGCTGGGGGCGCGTGTGGAGCCGCCCCGGCCTCAAGCGGCGCGAGCGGAGCCTCCTGAATCTTGCGATGATCGCGGCACTCAACCGGCCGCACGAACTCAAGATCCACGTGAAGGGTGCGCTCACCAACGGGCTCTCGCGCGACGAGATCTGCGAAGTCTTCCTGCAGGTCGCCATTTACTGCGGCATCCCGGCCGGCATCGATTCCGTGCGTATCGCACGCGAAGCTTTCGCCGAACTCGACGCCGCCCGCTAAAGGAGCCCCTCATGGTCAAAGCCGACAACGAGAACGAACGCATCTTCCTCCAGTTCTTCGAGACGCTGGGGTCGGGCGACCTCGCGAAGATCCGTGAACAGTTTCACGAGCAAGCGATCTGGCAGGTGCAGGTGAAAGGCATCGCAGGCGCCGGCGAACACAAGGGCCGCAAGGGCATCGTCGATGACTTCCTTGCGCCGGTGCGCGGCATGTTCAAGCCGGGCGACCCGAAGGTCATCATGACGTCGATTGCCTCCAAGGGCGCGCTCGTCATCGGCGAGTCGATCGGCCGCGGCACGTTCATGGACGGCCGGCCCTACGAAAATCTCTATGCCTGGGCGGTCGAGATCAAGGATGGCAAGGTCTGGCGGCTGCGCGAATACATGGACAGTTTCTACGTATCGAAGCTGCAGGAGGCGACGAAGTGAAGAAGAAGAAAACCTCCGGCGCAGCGGGCGGCATGGACAGGAAGCGGCTCGACGAAATCCTGCGCGTCATGCGCGAAGACATCGGGAAGGACAAGTACTACGGCGGGGTCATCGCCGTCGGCCGCCACGGCAAGCTCGCCTTCCACGAAGCGATCGGCCACTCCGACGCCACCCGCCAAAGGCCGGTGAAGAAGGACTCCGTCTTCAGCCTCTTCTCGGTGACGAAGGCGTTGACGGTCGTGCTGGTGCTGCGCGCCATCGAGCGCGGCCAGTTCGATCTCACCACGCGCATTTCGGATCTCGTGCCGGAGTTCTCCGGCCGCGGGCGCGAGAAGATCGAGATCCATCACCTCCTCACCCACTCCTCCGGCCTGCCGAGCGTCTACTCACCGCGCGAAGGCATGTACATCGACGTGCTCGATGACGTCGTCGCGGAAATCTGCAAGAACATCTTTCCGCAGGATCCGCCGGGCCAGTTCGTGCGCTACGCGCCGATCTGCCATCACGCACTGATGGGCGACGCCCTGCGCCGTACCGATCCGAAGAAGCGTTCGTTCCGCGAGATCTGCGTGGAGGAGCTGCTGAAGCCGCTGCGGATGAAGGACACGGCGATCGGCCTGCGCAAGGATCTGCGCAAGCGCCATCTCGTGCCCGCGTTTCGCGGCAACTCCCCGACCCAGCATCTCGGTCACAGCAACCTTGGCATCAACGGCGCGTTCGAGGAGGAATTCGCGGAAATGCCGTGGGTCGGCGGCGTGTCGACGGTCGCCGACATGTACCGCTTCGCCGAAATGCTGCGGCGAGAAGGCGAGCTCGACGGCGCGCGCATCCTCTCGCCGACGATGGTCCGCCGCGCACATCGCTGCTGGACCGGCGACAAGCCGAACGAGCTGTATCGAAAGATCTTCGAGAATCGCGGCTGGGAGGTCTTGCCGGCCTGCATCGGGCTCGGTTTCTCGCTGCGGGGCGATCGGATGGGGCACGCGCTCTTCGGCACGCTCACCTCGCCCGAAACCTTCGGCAACCACGGCGCGGGCACGACGCTCTTCTGGGTCGACCCCGAACTCGACATGACGTTCGTCGGCCTCACCACGGGCGTCATGAACTCCGACGTGAATATCGAGCGCTGGCAGCGGCTCTCCGACATCGCGGTCACCGCGGCGGCCTGAATGAGCGAGAGCTTCGACTTCGTCGTCGTCGGCGCGGGCACCGCGGGCTGTGTGCTTGCCGCGCGGCTGAGCGAGGACCGCAACAACTCGGTGTGTCTCATCGAGGCCGGCGGCGAGGACTCGCATCCGTTCATACAGGTGCCGGCTTTTGTCGCGGCCGCGATCGGTCGGCCGCAGCTCAACTGGCGCTTTCTCACCGCGCCGCAGCCCAAGCTCAACGACCGCCGCATTCCCGTGCCGCGCGGACACGTGATCGGCGGCTCGGGCTCGATCAACGGCATGGTGTATTTCCGCGGCCATCCGCGGGACTTCGACGACTGGGCGGCGATGGGCAATCACGGCTGGAGCTATCGCGAGGTGTTGCCGTACTTCATCCGTTCGGAAGCCAATGAGGCCTTTGCCGATTCACCGCTCCATGGCCATGAAGGACCGATCAAGGTCACGCAGGTCCGCAAGCCGAATCCGATGGTTGCCGCCTTCATGGAGGCGATGCGCTCGCTCGGTTTCAAGCGCAATGACGACTTCAACGGCAGCGACACCGAAGGCTACGGCCCGCGCCAGGGCACGATTCGCAACGGTCGCCGCGACTCCACGGCCGTCGCCTTTCTGCGCCCCGCCCGCTCGCGCAACAATCTCCGGGTCCTGACGGAGGCATTGGTGACGCGCGTCGTGATCGAGAACGGGCGCGCAATCGGTGTCGACGTCGAAATCGAAGGTGACAAGCGCAGGCTCACGGCGAAGCGCGAGGTCATCGTCTGCGCGGGAGCCGTGCAGACGCCCCAAGTGCTGATGCTTTCCGGCATCGGCGACGGTGAGCAGCTGCGCACGCACGGCATCCCCGTGACGCATCACCTGCCCGGCGTCGGCGCGAACTATCACGATCATCTCGCCGCGGGCGTCGTCATGGAGATGAAGAACAGCGAGTCCTACGGCATTTCGCTGCGCGCGACGCCGCGCAATGCCTGGCACCTGCTCGAGTACGCGCTGGCGCGGCGCGGCCCGCTCGCCAGCAACGTCTTCGAGGCGAACGCGTTCCTGAAGTCGCGACCCGAGCTTGATCGACCGGACCTGCAGATCGTCTTCCAGCCCGCGCGGCGCAATCGCAATGCGTTTCCCTTTCCGCTCGGGCACGGTTTCGCGCTGAGCGTCGTGCACGTCTACCCGAAGAGCCGCGGCAGCATCACGCTCGCAAGTCCCGATCCGCGCCGCCCGCCCGTGATCAACCCGAATCTCCTCAGCGATCCCGCCGACCTCGTACCGACGCTCGCGGGCCTGCGTCTTTCGAGAAGGATCATCGCGGCGCCCGCCTTCGCCCGTTATCGCGCGGTCGAGGTGCAGCCGGGCCCCGCGGCGCTCGATGACGCGGCGCTTGCCGAACACGTGCGCCAGACCTCCTATACCGTGCATCATCCGGTGAGCAGCTGCCGCATGGGCACCGACGACCGCGCGGTCGTCGACCCCGAATTGCGCGTCCATGGCATCGCGGGCCTGAGGGTTGCCGACGCTTCGATCTTTCCGCGCATCGTCGGCGGCAATACCAATGCCGGCGTCGTGCTGGTCGGGGAGAAATGCGCGGACCTCGTCCTCGGCCGGCCCGCGCCGCGGCCCATGGAATAAGGAGAACCGTATGGCGAAAGAGCACATCCGGCACTGGAAAATCGGCAACGTCGAGATCGCGCGCATCGTCGAGGTGAATGCGTGGGAAGATGACATCGCGATGCTCCTGCCCGACGGCAAGCCCGAATTCGTGCAGAAGTTTCCCTGGCTCAAGCCGCATTTCGCGACAGCAGCCGGCAAGATGCTGATCTCCTTCCAGTGCTTCGTCCTGCGCTCGCGCGACCAGAGCGTGATGATCGACACCTGCATCGGCGCCGACCGAGAACGCGAGTTCCCGGTGTTCTGCAACCTGCAGACGAGCTTCCTCGAGGACCTGGCGGATGCGGGATTCCCCCCGGCGACGATCAACACCGTGATGTGCACGCACCTGCACTTCGACCACGTCGGCTGGAATACGCGCAAGGTGAACGGCCAGTGGGTACCGACCTTTCCAGAGGCGCGCTATCTCTTCGGCAAGGGCGAGTACGATCACTGGCAGCATCTTCGGGACACCGGCGGCTATCACGACGTCTCGCACCTCGTGGACTCGATCGACCCCGTCGTGAAGGCCGGGCTCGTCGATTTCATCGGCACCGAGCATCGGATCACGGACGAAGTCTGGCTCGAGCCGACGCCCGGCCATACGCCCGGTCACGTCAGCGTCCATATCCGCTCAAAGGGCGAAGAGGCCGTCATCACAGGCGACATGATGCATCACCCGATCCAGCTCGCGGCGCCCGAGATCCACGGCAATTTCGACATGGACAAGCCGGTCGGCGCCAAAACCCGGCTCGACTTCGTCAACAAGTACGCCGACCGCAACGTCCTCATCATCGGCAGCCACTTCTGCGACCCGACGTCCGGCTGGATCGTCCGCGACGGCGCAGCGTGGAAGCTCAAGACGTAGGCGACGGAGCGAGCCATGGCAGTCTCATACGATCTCGGTGACCAGGCGATTCTCATCACGGGCGCCGGCCGGGGGCTCGGCAAGTCGATGGCCGAAACGCTCGCGGGCTGCGGCGCGACGGTCGGTCTGATCGACGTCGACGGCGAGAGCTGCGGCGCGGCGGCGGCCGCCATCATTAAGAGCGGCGGCAAAGCCCACGCCTACGTCGCGGATGTTTCGAATCGCATGGCATTCGCGAACGCCGCCGCGAAATTCGCGGGCGAACGCGGCCGCATCGACGCCGTAATCAACAATGCGATGCTGCTGCGCTATGAGCCGATCGAAAAGGTCACCGACGAGGTGCTCGACCGCATGCTCGCCATCGGCATCAAGGGCTCGGTGTGGGGTGCGCAGCTCTTGCTTGCCCACATGGACGCCGCCCGCGGCGGCGCGATCGTCAATCTCGCCTCGCCCGTCGCCGAGCGCGGCTTTCCGAATACGGCGGTCTACAGTCTCGTGAAGGGCGCGATCGTCACGCTCACGAAGACGCTCGCCGCGGAACTCGGCCCGCGGAAAGTGCGCGTCAATGCCGTGGCACCCGGATCGGTGCCAACACCGGGTGCGATGGGACTCAACGATCGGGCGGAATACGAGCGTCGCGCGCGCACGATTCCACTGCGGCGCCTCGGACGCGAGGAGGATAACGCGGCCGCCGTCGCCTTTCTCCTCAGCCGGGACGCCTCGTTCATCAACGGCGAGATCCTGCATGTCGACGGCGGTATCGCCGCCGCGCAGGGCTAGCCATGACCAAAGCGGCACCCGTGCTCGATGACGACATCTTCAATCGCGAGGCCGTGCGCAATGCCCGCGCCGTCGACGATGCGCTGCGTGAGCTCGCACCGGCCGTGAAGCTCGGGCGCGAGAACATCACGATGATCGCGCGACACGCGCAGGTCGCGGAGGGCTTGAAGGACTGGCAGGCGTTCTCCTCGCGCTCGCGGCCCTGGCACGACCCGAATTCCGTGCGGCCGGAGATCCTGCTGGTGGACGACCCTCCCCGCCACACCGAAGTGCGGCCAGTCATCGCCTCGGCGCTCTCGCCCAGGGCCATGTCGAAGATGGCAACGGCCTTCAACGCGGATGCCGACGCGCTCGTGCGGCAGGTAGCGCAACGCAGCGGCGAGACGATCGACGTCGTCGATCAGATCTCACGGCCCTTCGTCTACAAGGTGCTGCCGGACCTGCTCGGCCTGCCGCAGGCTGGCCGGGAGAACATGACGGCCTTCGGCCACATGGTCTGGGCGACGCTCGGGCCGCAGAACGAGCTCTTCGCCGAAGCCATGCAGAACGTCGGGCCGGTGATCGCCTGGGTCGACGAGTGCTGCAATCGCACGAACCTCGATCCAGACGGGCTCGGCATGCAGATGTTCCTCGCCGCCGATCACGGCGAGATCACGCAGGACGAGGCGAAGCTGCTCGTCGGGATCCTGCTCTCGGCCGCCGCCGACACGACGGTCATGACGCTGTCGACCGCGATGCGCGCCTTCAGCCTCTTTCCACAGCAATTCGCGGCCCTGCGGGCGCAACCAACCCTCCTGCGCAGCGCCTTCGAGGAAAGCCTGCGCTGGGACTCGCCGTCGCGGATGGCCGGCCGCATCGCGACGCGCGATGTCGAGATCGAGGGCTACCTCATTCCCAAGGGTGAGCGTTGCGGCCTCATGTTCGCCGCCGCCAATCGCGATCCGCGCAAGTGGCCGGATCCCGAGGCTTTCGACATCCGCCGCGACCTGCGCGGCAGCGTCGGCTGGGGCTATGGCGTGCACGCCTGCGTCGGGCGCGTGCTCGCGCTCCTCGAAGCCGATGCGCTCCTTGGAGCGCTCGTCAAGTACATCGATCGATTCGAGCCCGCCGGCGAGCCGGAGCCGTGGATGACCACCATCGGCCACGGCCCGGCGTCCCTGCCGCTCAGGATCCACGCGGCCGTGCATTGACAGGAGCAGCCATGGCGAACGACGCACTCAATTTCAAGGGCCGGACCGCACTCGTGATCGGCGGCACGACGGGCATCGGGCGCGCGGCGGCGGAGCGCTTCGCGGCCGCGGGCGCGAATGTCTTCGTCGCCGGGCTCGGCAAGGACGACGGCAGCGCGGTCGTGGCGCACATCCGCAAGGTCCACGGAGTCGACGCGGATTTCCTGGAGGCCGATGTCCGACGCGAGTCTGACGTGCAGGCGGTCATGTCGCGCGCCGTCGAGCGTTTCGGGCGCGTCCACGCCGCTGTGAACAATGCGGGCACCGAGGGCCGCTTCGGTCCCGTGCACGAAGCGACGGCCGAGGATTTCGATCGCCTCATCAGCATCAACCTGCGCGGCATCTGGCTCGGCATGAAATACGAGATCGAGCACATGCTCGCGAAGGGCGGCGGCGCGATCGTCAATACCTCCTCGATGGCGGGTGTCGAGGGACTTGCGAACGTCGCGATCTATGCCGCGAGCAAACACGGAGTCATCGGCCTCACGAAATCGGCGGCACTGGAACTTGCGCGCTCGAACATCCGCGTCAACGCGATCGCTCCCGGCGCGGTCGATACGGGACTGCTGGCGCGCATGATTGCAGGCAAGGTGGACGTGTCCGTGATCGCGGAAGGCACGCCCATGGGCCGCATCTCGCAGCCCGCCGAGATCGCGGAGGGCATCGTCTGGCTCTGCTCCGATGCGGCGTCCTACGTGACCGGTCACACGCTGGTCATCGACGGCGGCACGACCATCGGCTAGAGTGCGCCGCACTCCCCTTTTGGCACCGACGCGAGGATTCCATGGGTAAAGGTGATCGCCGCAGCCGCCGCGGCAAGATCTGGGCTGGTACATACGGCGCACGCCGTCCGGGCAAGAAGAAGGCCAAGAAGAAGGCCGGCAAGCGCTAAAGGCTCGACCGTTGTGAACCCGGCCGACGAACGCATCCGGGAGTTGCTCGACAAATGGCTCACGAGCCTCGAGCTGCATCTTGAGTACGTGACACTCGACGAGGAAGCGTATCGCAAGGCGCAGCCCTGGCCCGAGCACGACCGTCCCTCGCGCTGGATCATCGAGGTCGCGCGCGGCAAGGCCCAGGAACTGCGCGACCAGATCGATTCGCGCATCAAGATGGGCGATGCGAAATTCGCCGAGGCGCTCGAACTGATGGCGTTCCTCGTCAATCTCGTGGGCGCCCGGGTCGATCGATTCATTCCACTCGCGCAAGCGCCTGCAGGATCCGAAGACGACGACGATCCGACGGGAACCGAGCCGGTGCTTGCCGAACCGGAACCGCAACCGGTAGCACCGCCTGCCGCAGCGAAACCCGAGCCCGCACCGGTTGTGAAGCTGCCGCCGATTCCGCCCGAGTCACCGATCGTGCGCGTCGTCGCCGTGGCCCCGACTCGCTCAGCGCCGCCGGTCGACGAAACCACGGTAGTGCGTGGCACCGACTCCGGGCAGCAGCGGGCACTGAAGGCGGCCGTGGAAGCAACGCGCGAAATGCCGCGGCCCGCCCTCAAAGCGCCCGATCCGGACGACACGGTGGAAACGCCTCGCGCGAAGCCGGACTCGCGCAAGGCGACGCGCCGCGAAGCGAAATCGAAATCCGAAGCGCGTGCGCATGCCGAGCGTGCGCCCTCCTCGAAGGACACCGGCAAGGACGCGACCGCGACGGTCGTCGCCGATGCGGTGCGCCTCATCGTCTGGGGACGCCGATGGCACGAGCTCGTCGAACTCATCGGCCGGTTCGCCGGGCGGCCCTCGGCCGCGGAGATCCGCCGCATCCTCAGGGAAAACCGCGCGGCGATCGAAAAGTCGGCGGACAAAGAACGTTCGAAGAAGAAAAAGTGACTCACCGGACATCCGGCCTGCGGGCCGTCCAACCAGGACGCCAGCCATGACAACGATGCGATCGAAGACGGTGCGATGGGGATCCCTGGTTGCGGCCTCGGCGGTCCTCACGGGGCTTGCCTTGCTCGCCCTGCGCGCCACCGCCGCGGATCCGAGCCCAGCCGAGCTGCAGATCAAGTATCGGAAGGCGCTCTACACGGTGATGGCCGGCAATTTCGGCCCGGCCTATGCGATGGCGAACGGCAGGATCCCCTATGACGCGGCGGAGTTCACCAAGCGCGCCGAGCGCGTGAATTTCATCGCGGGCATCCTGCCGGAAGCCTTTCCGGCTGGCTCGGCGGCGGGTGCGCCGACGCGGGCCCTGCCCGAGATCTGGACGAACAGCGCCGGGTTCGCCGGGCGCATGCAGGAATTGAGCGAGAAATCGGCGGCGCTCGTCGCCGCGGCGAAGACCGGTGATCTCAAGCAGATTCAGCCCGCGGTGGGCGCGGTGGGGCTTGCGTGCAAGAGCTGCCACGACAAATTCCGCAAGGAAGAATAGCCCGCTAGAAGACGAAGAGCCCGGCGGCGGGCGCCCGCGCGATGATCCACGCGAGCGCCGCGCCCGCCGCGGCGACGAGCCCGATCCACAGCCAGCCGCGTGAGCCGGGAATCTCCTCGCCGGGCGCCACCGACTCCGCGGGCTTGCGGCCCGTGACCATCGGGCCGATCAGGTTCGTGCGCTTCAGCCAGAGGTACGCAAGTACCGCGACAACGTGCAGCGCGATCGCGATGAGGATCGCATCGAAGATGCGGTGATGCCATGCCGTCAGGCGATTGCTGACGGCGCTGGTGACATAGCCGTAGAGCGGGCCCGTGCTCGCGATCTCGTCGTTTGCGAAGAGGCCCGTGAGCGCCTGCGCCAAGAGCAGCGCCAGCATCAGGAAAATGATCCATCCGCCCGCCGGGTTGTGACCCGCGTAGCCCTCGAAGCGGCCACGCACGAATCCGGCCAAGTAGCGCGCAACGGCGACGGGCCCGCGTACGAACGCGGCAAAGCGCGCATGCCGGGTTCCGATGAAACCCCAGAGGATGCGCACGGTGACCAGCATCAGCGTCGCATAGCCGAACCATCGGTGATACTTGAACTGGTCGGGGCCGAGCCGATGCGTGACATAGGATCCCGTCACCGTGCCGACCAGCAGCCAGTGCGTGAGACGCACCGGCCAGTCCCAGACCATCCGCCCCGCCGATCCCGCGCCCGGCTCCGCCATGCCTCCACTCCGGCGACTTGAAGAAATCTTCATCGCGAGTGTGCTTGAATTTTACGGGGCCCGTCGACACAATCGCCCGCCAGAAAAAAAGCTCGCCGGCCCGCGGGGAACTCGCCCGGCGGACCTGCGTCAGAGAAGGCCTCGAATGATCAAGACCGAGCATCTCAGCAAGCGCTACGGATCGCTGGTCGCGGTCGATGACCTGTCGTTCAGCGTCGGGCCCGGCGAGATCCTCGGATTTCTCGGGCCGAATGGCGCGGGCAAATCGACCACGATGCGCATGATCGCGGGCTTCATCGCGCCGACCTCCGGGCGTGCGAGCGTCTGCGGTCACGACGTGGAGACCGCGCCGATCGCCGCGCGCTCCGTCATGGGCTACCTGCCCGAGGGCGCGCCCGCCTACGGCGAAATGACGGTCCGGGCCTTTCTCGAATTCATCGCCGATATCCGGGGTCTCGCCGGCGAGCGGCGCAAGTCACGCCTCGAGCACGTCATCGAACGGCTGCACCTCGGCCCGGTCCTGCAGCAGTCCGTCGAAACGCTGTCGAAGGGATTTCGCCGCCGCATTGGACTCGCGCAGGCGATCGTGCACGATCCGCAGGTGCTGGTGCTCGACGAACCGACGGACGGACTCGATCCAAACCAGAAGCACGAAGTGCGCGCGCTCATCGGCGAGATGGCGGCGGACAAGATCGTGGTGATCTCGACGCACATCCTCGAAGAGGTCAACGCCGTCTGCAGCCGCGCCATCATCATCGCGCGCGGCAGGATTCTTGCCGACGACACGCCGCAGGCGCTGGAAGCACGCTCGCGCTACCACAATGCGGTCAGCATCCGCTTCGAGGAAAGCGGAGCACTGGCGAAGGCGCGTGCCGCAGTCGCGGCGCTGCCGGCCGTGGCAAGCGTCGAGGTGAACGAGCGCGAGGCACGCCTCACGGCTTTCCCGCGCCCGAATGAGCTCGTGCTGCCGGTGGTGAGCGAGCTCGCGGCGCGCGAGCGCTGGAACCTCAAGGAGCTGCACCTCGAAGCCGGCAGGCTCGACGAAGTGTTCCGCACGATTACCGAGCCCGGCACGCAGGTGAAGGCCGCCAATGAATAGCATCGCAATCATTTTCCGCCGGGAACTTGCGAGCTATTTCGTCACGCCGCTCGCTTATGTCGTGATCTTCTTCTTCCTGGTGGTCGCCAATGCCTTCACCTTCTATTTCGGCGGCTTCTACGGCAGCAACCAGGCGGACCTCAATACCTTCTTCCAGTGGCTGCCCTGGCTCTTCGCTTTTTTCATCCCCGCGATCTCCATGCGGCTCTGGGCCGAGGAGCGCTCGAGCGGCAGCATCGAGTTGCTCATGACGCTGCCCATCACCCTGTGGCAGGCGGCCGTCGGCAAGTTCCTCGCCGCGTGGTGCTTCGCCGGCATCCTGCTCGCGCTCACGTTCCCGATCTGGATCACGGTCGCCTGGCTCGGCGATCCCGACAACGGCGCCATCTTCGTCGGCTATCTCGGGGCACTGCTCATGGCAGGCGGCTTCCTGGCGGTCGGCACCTGCATGTCGGCCCTCACCCGCAACCAGGTCATCGCCTTCGTGCTGGGACTTGTCATCAGCCTCGTCAGCGTCCTCGCCGCGCTTCCGATCGTGCGCGATGGCCTGTCCCACATCCTTCCCGCCGCAATAGTCGATGCCATCGCCGGCTTCAGCTTCCTGATGCGCTTCCAGTCGATCTCGAAGGGCGTCCTCGACCTGCGCGACCTCCTCTTCTTCCTGATGGTCATGGGCTTCTGGCTGCTCGCCACCGTGATCATCATCGACATCAAGAAGGCGGAGTAACGCCATGGCGACCGCCTCCCCCAAGCTCCTTGGCCGCAGGTCCTTCGGCGCCGGCGCGCTCATCGCGCTCGCGGCGATTTTCATCGGCCTCACGATGCTCCTCACTTTCGGCCTGAGGGGCTGGCGCCTCGACTTCACCGACAACCATCTCTACTCGCTCGCTGCCGGCACGAAGAACACGCTCGCGAAATTGCAGGAGCCGATCAACCTCTACTTCTTCTATTCGAGCAAGCTCACGGGCGACCTGCCGGACGCCAG
Organism: Steroidobacteraceae bacterium; assembly: GCA_035644395.1. Taxonomy (GTDB): domain Bacteria; phylum Pseudomonadota; class Gammaproteobacteria; order Steroidobacterales; family Steroidobacteraceae; genus JBGPLJ01. Next base: position 53,633 of record DASQOR010000086.1, on the reverse strand, counting down.
GGCCTACGCCGCCCGCGTGCGCGAACTCCTGCAGGAGATCGAGGCGCGCTCGAACGGCAAGATCCGCCTGAGCGTGATCGACCCCGAACCCTTCTCCGAGGAAGAGGACCGCGCGACCGAATTCGGCCTGCAGGGGGCGCCCTACAAGACCGACGAGAAAATCTACTTCGGACTCGCCGGCACGAATTCCACCGACGGCCAGGCGAGCATTGCGTTCTTCGACACGAACCGTGCGCAATTCCTCGAATACGACGTGGTGCGGCTCATCCATGAGCTGGCGACGCCGAAGAAACCGGTCGTCGGCCTCATCACGGGGCTGCCCATGGACGCGGGCTACAACCCGATGACGCAGCAGATGCGCGAGCCCTGGACGGTACTGAGCCAGCTCGAGCAGCTCTTCAACGTGCGCACGCTCAAAGCCGACCTCAAGGCGATCGATGCCGATGTCGACGTGCTGATGATCGTCCACCCGAAGGAACTCGCGCCCGCCGCGCTCTACGCGATCGACCAGTTCGTGCTTCGCGGCGGCAAGGCGCTCGTCTTCGTCGATCCACAGGCCGAGCAGGACACCGCGGGGCAGGATCCGAACCAGCCGTTCGCGAATTTCGGCGTGTCGAAGGCTTCGACACTCGAACCGCTCCTCGGCGCCTGGGGCGTCGAGTTCAAGCCGAACGAGATCGTCGGCGACCTCGCCACGGGCCTGAATGTTTCGAACGGGCAGGACTCCAAGCCCGTCCGCCACATCGCGATCCTCGGCCTGCCGGCCGCGAGCTTCAACCATGACGACGTCGTCACGAGCCAGCTCGAGACGGTGAACGTCTACACCGCGGGCCACTTCAGCAAGCGCAAGGACGCGAAAATCACCTTCGAGCCGCTCATCCAGTCGAGCGCCGAGGCAGGGATCCTCCCGGTCGAGCGCGTGCGGATGGCGACCGATCCGGCCACGCTGCGCGACGGCTTCAAGCCGACCGGCGAGCGCTACGTGATCGCCGCGCGCATCGGCGGCACGCTGACGAGCGCGTATCCGAACGGTTCGCCCGCCGCGGCGGAAGGCCCGATCAAGGGCCTGCCGGCGGTACCGCTCGCGGCGAACGATCACCTCACGACCTCCAGGCAACCGGCCAACATCATCCTGGTCGCCGACACGGATCTCCTCGGCGACCTCCTCTGGGTGCGCAGCCGCGACTTCTTCGGGCAGCGATTTGCCACGGCCTGGGCCTCGAACGGCGACTTCGTCGCCAACTCGCTCGACAATCTCACCGGCAGCGCCGATCTCATCAGCATCCGCAGCCGCGCCAATTACTCGCGCCCGTTCACGCGCGTCGACGACATCAAGCGGCAGGCCGAAGAGCACTTCCGCGCGAAGGAACAGGAACTGCAGCACCAGCTTACCGATGCCGAGCAGAAATTGAGCGAGCTGCAGTCGCGCCGCAACGACCAGTCCTCGCTCATCCTGACGCCGGAGCAGGAAAAAGAGGTCGCGAACTTCCAGGTCGAGCGCACGCGCATCCGCAAGGAACTGCGCGAAGTGCAGCACGGGCTTGCACAGAACATCGAAACCCTCGGCAACTGGCTGAAGGCGATCAATATCCTTCTCATGCCGCTGCTCGTGGCCGCTTGCGGCTTCGCGGTGCTCTCCGCGCGCAGCCGGCGGCGGACCGCGGGAACCGGGAGCAAGATGACGTGACCGAGCGGCGCGTCTACTTCCTGGTCGGTCTTGCGATCGCCGTGATCGCGGCGGCGATCTGGGTCTCCAGCCAGCGTCACCTGTCCCGCGACGTCGATATCGGTAACAAGCTGTTCCCCGACTTGAAGCTCGGCGAGATCCGCGAGATCGACGTCACCAGGGGCAGCGCCAAGCGGGTGGTAACGCTCGAGATTAGGGAGGACGCGTGGACGGTGGCGGAGCGCGAGCACTACCCCGCCGATGCCGCCAAGGTCCGCGCCCTCGCGCTCGGCATGGCGGACCTGAGGATCGTCGAGGAAAAGACCTCGGACCCGAAGAACTACGCCGCCCTCGCCGTCGAGGACATTGCCGAGCCCGCGGCCGGCGGAGCGCAGGTCGACCTCAAGAGCGCGACGGGGATTGCGAGCCTCATCATCGGGCGCAATTCCGGCGGCCACGCGAATTTCGTCCGCAAACCGGGCAATGCCCGGAGCCTGCTAGCGGCACCGCAGGTTTTCGCCGAGCCGGAACCGAAGAACTGGCTGCACCGCCCGATCGTCGACGTCGCCGCCGAGCGCGTGCAGGAAGCGCGCGTGACGACAGCCAGGGTGAGCTACGTACTGACGCGCAAGGATCGCTCACAGGCGAATTTCGCGCTCGCGTCACCGCCCAAGGGCAAGGTGCTGGCCGGTGAGATGGCCGGCAACGCGGCCGGGACCGTCTTGTCCGGGCTCGAGCTCGACGATGTCCGCAAGCAGGATGCGGCGCGCTGGAATGCCGTGGCCGATCATGCGGAACTGCGAACCTTCGACGGCTGGGTCATCGGTGTCGAGGGGCTCATTGAGGGCGATCAGCACTGGATCCGCCTGTCGAGCCGCTACGACGACGCGCTGGCCAAGGCTTTCCCGCCGCCGGCACCGGCCGCCGCCGCGAAGGATTCCAAGCCGCTGCCGGATGTGAGCAAGGACGCGACAGACTTTGCCGCGCGCGCGTCCGCATGGGAATACGAAGTGCCGAAGTACAAGTACGACGCGCTCTTCAAGCCGCTCGACGAGCTAGTCAAGAAGCCGTGACCGCCGCGACACCGGCGGCCGCGGGAAGCGGCCAATCGGCCGGCCCTCCTGCGCCGACCGGCCGGCGTTTCCTCGCTGCGCTTTATGACGTGCCGGCCCTGTTCACGCTCGCGCTGCTGCTGACAGTACTGCTCCTCGTCGTCAATCGTGGCGAGCGGCTGGACGCCACGGCGGCGAGCCTTGCGGTGTTTCGGGCAAGTCTCGTCGTGCTTTGGGCCCTGTACTACGCGGTCTCGTGGACACGCTGGGGCCACACGCTCGGCATGCGAGTCTGGAAGCTTCGCGTGCAGCGAGCCGACGGCACCGCGTGTCGCGGGTCCGACGCGCTCCTGCGACTGGTGACAAGTGTCATCGCGTGGCTGCCGCTCGGCCTCGGTGTCATCGCCGCCGCCTGGGACCCCGAGCGCCGCGCCTGGCACGACCGCCTCTCGCGCACGCGCGTCGTCACACGTCGTTGACGACACGCTGCATTCGGGAGTTCGGTGCCGGGATGGTGTCTGGCAAGGCCGGTCTGGCGATGTTAGCGGGCACGCCGTTTGAAATTCGCGGACAGCGGACGATTGAGCCGGCCGCCGCCACGGCACCTCCCGGCACCGGACTCCCGAGAGACGTTTGGAGTTACTGAGTGCGGCGCAGGGCCACGGTTGTCGCGACGGTGAGCAGGACGAGCGGTGTCCAGGCGAGCAGGATCGGATTGACGTTGAAGACCTGCGCGCTGCTCTCGAGCGTCCGCTGCAGCAGGTAGAAGCCGATGCCGATGAGCACTCCGATGACGGTCTTGGCGCCGGAACCGGCGGAGCGCATCGAGCCAAAACAGAACGGCAGCGCGAGCAGCACGATGACGGCGATCGAGAGCGTGCGCGCGATGCGCGCCCACAGCGCGAATTCGATCTGGCGCGTGTCGAGCTGGTTTTCGCGCAGGTGCCCGAGGTAGCGCGCGAGCTGGAGCGTGCGCATCTGGTTCGGCAGGATGACGGCGAGCCCGAGGAACTCGGGACTCACGTGGGTTTCGAACGTGCGCTGCCGCTCCCGCGACACGCGCGTGCCGCCGTCGACGAACGCCGTCTCCGCGTAGCCTTCGAACTGCCAGCGCTCGCCGGCGCCGACGATCGCGGTGGATGCACGGCCAACGGCCGCCAAGCGCTTGTCGCTCGAGAAGCGGAACAGCGACACGCCGCCGAACATCGCATCGCCCGTCTGGCGGTCGAGCTGCACGATGTTATTGCCATCCTTTACCCAGGCGCTGCCGCTGCCCGCCACGCTGAAGTCGGCGAACTTGCTGAAGACCTTGTACTGGCGCGCGTATTGCTGGGTCGCGGGCCCGACGTACTCGCCGACGATCACGCCGACGACGACCAGAATGAAGCCCGCCGCCAGCACGGCCGCGGACATGCGCCCGAGCGACACGCCCGAGGCGCGGATCACGATGATCTCGCTGCTGCGCGCGAGCAGGCCCAGGCCGAGCAGCGATCCGAGCAACGACCCGATCGGCAGCAGTTCGAAGAACTGCTGCGGCATCGACAATAGCGAGTACACGAAGGCGTCCGCCGCCGTATACGCGCCGACGCCGATATCGTCCTGCTGGCCGATGAATACGAAGAGCGCGCCAAGGGTCATGAGGACGCCCATGACGAGCGCCGTGTAGACCAGCACCGTGCGCGCGAGGTAGCGGTCGATGATCGTCATGTTGCTGCGATTCGCGCGGGCGTCGCACGCCAGCGAATGGTCCGGTCACGGGTGAGGAGGACCAGCGCATAGCCGATCATCAGCATGTGCACCCACCACAGGCCGATCGTGGCCGGCATCTTGCCGCGCTCGATCCACACCTTGCCGGTCGACAGCAGGGTGAAATAGACGAAGTAGACGAGGATCGCCTGCGCCATGCGTGCATAGCGGCCCTGACGAGGTTGCAGGCGGCTCAACGGCACGGCGACGAATGCCAGCACGAACGCCATGATCGGCGCTGACAGGCGCCACGAGAGCTGCGCCTGATCGCGCCGGTCCGTGGAACCGATGAGGTCGCGCGTCGCCATCAACTCGCGGCGGTCTTTGGGCGCGACCAGCTCCGGCAGGAGGACCGGGATGCCGTGCGATTCGAAATCGGTGATGCGAAATTGCGGCTGACCCGGGGTACCGTCGTAGCGGGTCCCGTTGAAAAGCGTCACGGTGTGCGTGCTGCCGTCCGCGGACACCGTGTGCTCGGCGCGCTCCGCCACGGCAACCTCGACCTTGCCGGCCTGGTTGCGCTCGAGGAATACGTCGTACATCACGCCCTTGTTGTCGCTGCGCTGGGCGTAGAAGACGGCGTCGGTGCCGAAGCTGCGGAACTTGCCGGGGGCGAGGCTCCCGATCTGCGCATCGCGCAGCGCGTGGCTACGCATGGCATAGCCCTTCTGCGCCGCGTCCGGACCGCCGAAGAACGCGAGCCAGGCCAGGGCGACGGCGGCAAAGGCGGCAAGCACCGAGACCGGACGGTACAGGCGCAGCGTGCCGATGCCGCAGGCCTGCACGGCCGCCATCTCGCTTTCGTGGTAGAGGCGGCCGAACGCGAGCACGATCGCGAGCAGCAGTCCCACCGGCATCAGCACCGTCAGGTTCTCGATCGTGCTCAGGCCGATGAGGCTCATCACGATGTCCTGCGGCAGGCCCTGCTCGGCCGCCCGCTGCAGCGTGCGCGAGAGCTGGTTGCTGACCAGGATGACGAGCAGTACACCCGTCACCGAGAGCCAGCTTTGGGTCGCCTCGCGGAGCAGGTAGCGGTCGATGATTCGGGACAAGCGCCGGCCTTCGCGTTTAGAGAGGGGCGCGGAATCCGGTACACTGCGTGGCATTCGAGTCCCGCCGCCCGAGCGACGGTACAGTAAAGCACTCCAGCCCCCGCCTCAACGACAACAGCTCCTGGCGGGCGCGACAAGAGGCCTCGAGAGCTATGCAGTTTCAGGTCGTTTCCGGCAAGGCCGCCCCGGCAGCGGGCGATTGTGCAGTGGTCGGCGTCTACGATGGCGGCACGCTCTCCGCGAGCGCGCGCGAGCTCGACCGCCTGGCCGGCGGCCGCCTCGCCGCGCTCGTCGAGCGCGGCGATTTCACCGGCAAGCCTGGCGATACGCTGCTCGTGGGCGATCTCGGCGCGGGCGCACCCGCCCGCGCGATCCTCGTTGGACTGGGCGGCAAGGCGGCATTCAATCGCCGGTCGCTGCGGCGTGCGCTGATCGCGGCCTTCCAGGCCATCACGCGGACCGGTGCCCGTCATGCGAACCTGGCGCTCGCCGCCGAGCCCGTCAAAGGCCTCGATGCCTACGCACGCGGCCGCTTGGTCGCCGAGCTCGCCGAGCTCGCGCTCTATCGCATTCCAGATCTCAAGACAGCTCCGAAGCCCGCACTGCCGCCGCTCGCAAGCGTGACTCTGCCCGTGAGCGATGCGAAGTCCGCGCGTGCGGCCGAGCGTGGAATCCGCCACGGCAGCGCCATCGCAAACGGCATCCGCCAGGCCCGCGATCTCGGCAACCTGCCGGCCAACGTGTGCACGCCGGGTTACCTCGTGGGCGCGGCGCGCGCGCTCGGCAAGCGTTTCCGCAAACTGAAACTGACCATCCATGGTCCGGCCGAAATCGCGCGACTCAAGATGGGCGCATTCCGCGCGGTCGCCCAGGGCAGCGTCGAGCCGGCGCAGCTCATCGTCATGGAATACCGTGGCGCGCCCAGGAGCGCGGCGCCGGTAGTGCTGGTCGGCAAGGGCATCACGTTCGACAGCGGCGGCATCTCGCTCAAGGATCCGGGCGGCATGGACGAGATGAAATTCGACATGTGCGGCGCAGCCAGCGTTTTCGGCGCGCTCACCGCCTGCGCCGAGCTTGCGCTGCCGATCAACGTCGTCGGCATCGTCGCGACTTGCGAGAACATGCCGGACGGACGGGCCGTGAAGCCCGGCGACATCGTCACGACGATGTCGGGCCAGACCGTCGAAGTGCTCAACACGGATGCGGAAGGCCGGCTCATCCTCTGCGACGCGTTGCACTTCGCGCGCAGATTCAAGCCGGCCACGGTGCTCGACATCGCCACCCTGACCGGCGCCTGCGTCATCGCGCTCGGACCGCATCTGAGCGGCATCTTCACGCCGGACGACCGGCTGGCGGCGGAGCTCATCGCCGCCGGCACGCGCGCCGATGACGGTGCCTGGCGAATGCCGCTCACCGAGGATTATGCGGAACCGCTCAAGAGCAATTTCGCGGACTTCGCCAACGTCGGCGGGCGCGAGGGCGGTGCCGTGGTGGCCGCCGCATTCCTCGCCAAGTTCACCCAGAATCTGAGCTGGGCGCACCTGGACATCGCCGGCACCGCCTGGTTGAGCGGCGCGCAGAAATCCGGCACCGGACGGCCGGTCGGGCTGCTCGTCGACTTTCTCATCGCCCGCGCGGGGGCCTAGCGCATCGCCATGCCGCGCGTCGACTTCTATGTCCTCGAAGGCAGCGAGCCTCGCCCCCGGCTGGTGTACGCCTGCCGCCTGGCGGAAAAGGCGTTCCTGCTGGAACAGCGCGTCTCGATCCTCACCGACAGCGCCGAGGACGCCCAGCAGCTCGATGACCTCCTCTGGACGTTCCGCGACCGCAGTTTCGTGCCGCACGAGCGCCAGCCGGCCGCCGGCGAGCCCGGGACTCCGGTCGTCATCGCATTTCGCGGCGAGACGCCGAGCCACCGCGATCTGCTCATCAACCTCGGCTCCGAGGTGCCGCCGGGCGTCAGCGAGTACGCGCGCGTCGCGGAGATCGTCGATGCCGATGCGAAGCGCCGCAGCGCAGGCCGCGAGCGCTACCGCTATTATCTCGACCAGGGATTGAAGCCCGACACCCACAACATCGGAGGCACCTCGGGTGGCGACCAAGAAACACAGTAGTGACGGTGGATCGACCAGCGGGTCGATTCCCGTCCTGAGCGAAGTCGTCTCGCTGCGCCGGCCGAACGCGTCGCTCGCGCCGGAGAAACTCGCCGCCCTGCAGACGGAACTCGTGGCGCAGACTCTCAAGACCGCCGAGGAACTGCTGCACGCCGCGGCGCGCGACATCGAGGCGACGCTGCTCGAGCGCGTTGCCGACCAGCTGCGCTCGCGCCTGCCGGAAATCGTCGACCGCGTGCTCAAGGAGCAGCTCTCCAGGCCGAACGGCACGCGGGCCCGCTAGATGGACAAGGCCTACTCCCCGCGCGACATCGAAAGTCGCCTGTACACGCGTTGGGAATCGGCCGGCTACTTCGCGCCAGCCGGATCCGGCGCGCCCTATTGCATCATGATCCCGCCGCCGAACGTGACGGGGACGCTCCACATGGGGCATGCGTTCCAGGACACGATCATGGACGCGCTCATCCGGCACCAGCGCATGTCGGGCCGCCGGACGCTCTGGCAGGCCGGTACCGATCACGCCGGCATCGCGACGCAGATGGTGGTCGAGCGCCAGCTCAACGCCGAGGGCAAGACGCGTCACGACCTCGGCCGCGAGGCCTTCATCGAGCGTGCGTGGCAGTGGAAAGAACAATCGGGCGGCACGATATCGCGGCAACTGCGCCGGCTCGGCGCCTCGCTCGACTGGTCGCGCGAGCGCTTCACGATGGACCCGGCCCTGAGCGCCGCAGTCACCGAGGAATTCGTGCGGCTCTACGAGGAAGGCCTCATCTACCGCGGCAAGCGGCTCGTCAACTGGGACCCGGTGCTGCTCACGGCCGTGTCCGATCTCGAAGTCGTGGCGGAAGAGGAAGCCGGCACGCTGTGGCACGTCCGCTATCCGCTGGAAGATGGCAGCGGTTCGGTCACCGTCGCGACGACCCGGCCCGAGACGATGCTCGGCGACACGGCCGTCGCCGTGCATCCGGACGATGAGCGCTTCCGAAATCTCGTCGGCCGCAAAGTGCGTCTGCCGCTCGCCAATCGCCTGATTCCGATCATCGCGGACAGCTACGCGGACCCCGCATTCGGCAGCGGCTCGGTCAAGATGACGCCCGCCCACGACTTCCATGACTACGAGGTCGGCGAGCGCCACCAGCTCGAGATGATCAACATCCTGACGCCCGACGCGAAGCTGAACGACAACGTGCCGGCCGCCTATCGCGGCCTCGACCGCTTCGCGGCCCGCAAGCTCGTGCTCACCGATCTGGAGAAACTCGGCTTCCTCGAACGCGCGGAGCCCCACAAGCACATCGTGCCGCGAGGCGACCGCACCGGCGCGGTGCTCGAGCCGTATCTCACCGACCAGTGGTACGTGAAGATTGCGCCGCTCGCGGCCGAGGCCGTGAGGGCGGTCGAAAGCGGGCGCATCCGCTTCGTGCCGGAAAACTGGTCGAAGACCTATTTCGAGTGGATGCGCAACATCAAGGACTGGTGCATCAGCCGCCAGCTCTGGTGGGGCCATCGCATCCCCGCGTGGTACGACGCGGCCGGCAAGGCTTACGTCGGCCGCTCGGTCGAGGAAGTGCGTACGCGCCATGGCCTGCCGGCTTCCGTCGCGCTGACGCAGGACGCCGACGTGCTCGATACCTGGTTTTCGTCCGGGTTGTGGCCGTTCTCGACGCTCGGCTGGCCCGAGCAGACGCCTGAGCTCGCCGAGTTCTATCCGACGAGCGTGCTCGTCACGGGCTTCGACATCGTCTTCTTCTGGGTCGCGCGCATGATCATGCTCGGCCTCAAGTTCATGGGCGAGGTGCCGTTCCGCGAGGTCTATCTGCACGGCCTCATCCGCGATCACGACGGCCAGAAGATGTCGAAGTCGAAAGGCAACGTCATCGACCCGCTCGACATCGTCGACGGGATCGATCTCGAGACGCTCGTTGCCAAACGCACGACCGGCCTGATGCAGCCGCAGCTCGCGCCCGCCATCGAGAAGGCGACGCGCAAGGATTTTCCGAAGGGCATCGAGCCGCACGGCACGGATGCGCTGCGCTTCACGTTCGCCGCGCTCGCGACCCAGAGCCGCGACATCCGCTTCGATCTCGCCCGGGTCGCGGGCTGTCGCAATTTCTGCAACAAGCTGTGGAACGCGGCGCGCTACGTGACGATGGTCACGGAGAACCAGGATTGCGGCCTCGCCGGCGACGTGGAATTGAGCGCCGCCGACCGCTGGATCCGCTCGCGCTGTGCGTTCGCGGCCGGCGAAGCCGCGCGCGGCTTCGCCGATTACCGTTTCGACCTCGCTGCGCAGGCGCTCTACGAGTTCACCTGGTACGAATTCTGCGACTGGTACCTGGAGCTCTCGAAGCCGATCCTGCAATCGCCGGCGACCAGCGCCGCTGGCCTGCGCGGCACGCGCCAGACGCTCGTGACGGTGCTCGAGACGGTGCTGCGGCTGCTGCATCCGATCATGCCGTTCATCACCGAGGAGATCTGGCTCAAGGTGGCGCCGCTCGCGGGCAAGACCGGGGCCACGATCATGCGTGAGCCCTGTCCCGGCGCGGATGCCTTTGAACGCGACGCGTCGGCCGAAGGCGAGATGCGCTGGGTCATGGACTTCATTCTCGGTGTGCGCCAGATCCGCGGGGAAATGGACATCGCGCCGTCGAAGCGCTTCGAGGTCCTCCTGGACAACGCGGGCCCGCGGGACGCAGGACTCGTGCGCACGCACTCGGGCCTGCTCGAACGCCTGGCCCAGGTCGCAAGTATCCGCACGCTCGCGCCGGGGGAAGCCGCGCCGCAGTCGGCGACGGCCCTGCTTGGCGGCCTGAAGATCCTCGTACCGATGGCGGGCCTCATCGACGTCGCGGCGGAGCGCGAGCGGCTCGACAAGCGGCTCGCCAAGGCCCGCGGCGAACTCGCCAAGTGCCACGCGAAGCTCGGCAACGCGAACTTCGTTGCCAACGCACCGGCGGAGGTCATCGCGCAGGAGCGCACGCGCGTCGCCGGCTTCGAACGCGAAATCGCGCAGGTTGAAGCACAACTGAAGTTGCTCGCCGGGCTCAGGTAAGATCGGCCCATGGATGAGGCCGAGAAACTCGCCCGCAACGGCCGGCAGCAGATGGAAGGCGCGCTCGCCGCCGTCAATCGGGTCATTCTCGGCAAGGACCGCGAGGTCCGGCTTGCCCTTGCCTGCCTGCTGGCGCGTGGCCACCTGCTGATCGAGGACATACCGGGCGTCGGCAAGACGACCCTTGCCCACGCGCTCGCACGGGTGCTCGGGCTCTCCTACCAGAGAATCCAGTTCACGAGCGACCTGCTGCCCGCGGACATCGTCGGCGTCTCGATCTACGATCGCGACACGCAGCGCTTCAATTTCCACAAGGGCCCGGTGTTCGCGCAACTCGTGCTCGCCGACGAGGTGAACCGCGCGACGCCGAAGGCGCAGAGCGCCCTCCTCGAAGCGATGGAGGAGCACCAGGTCACCGCGGACGGCACAACCTATCCGTTGCCGAAGCCGTTCTTCGTCGTCGCGACGCAGAATCCGTCGTACCAGATCGGCACCTTCCAGCTGCCCGAATCGCAGCTCGACCGGTTCTTCATGCGCGTCGAACTCGGATACCCCGCGGCGGCGCTCGAGCGCGAGCTCCTGATGGGGCGGGACCGCCGGGAACTCCTGCCGAACCTGGAAGCCGCGCTGCCGCTCGGGCAGCTGCTCGCGCTCCAGGATGCGGTGACCTGGATCCGGACCTCCGATGCCCTCCTCGATTACGTGCAGCAGATCGTCGCCTTCACGCGGGCGGCAACGCGCATCGCGGTCGGACTTTCGCCCCGCGCGGCCATTGCGATCGTCCGGGCGGCGCAGAGCTGGGCGCTCCTGCATGGCCGGCCGGGCGTACTGCCCGAGGACGTACAGGCCGTCCTGCCGGCCGTCATCGGTCATCGGCTGCGCGCGCGCGATGAGACTTCGAACTTCTCCTCATCGGCGATCGGGCGCTGGGTGATCGACAACGTACCGGTCCCTTGACGAAAAAGGGGACAGATTTATTTTTCCAGAGACGAACTTGCCTACAATAAAGCGGCCCCGAGGAAAAATAGATCTGTCCCCTTTTTCGCGGTTGCGCGAGGCCTTCGACCGCCGCATGCGCAGCTGGTCGATCAGGCGCAACGGCACCGACCGATTGCCGCTGGAATTTCACCGCCGCCGCGTCTACATCCTGCCCACCGGCTTCGGCCTCCTGTACGCGGCAATTCTGCTCGGCATGCTGCTCGCCGGCCTCAACTACAACAACAACATCGCGCTCGCGCTCGCCTTCATGCTGGGATCTCTCGGCATCGTCGCGATGCACTACTGCCATCGCAACCTCACGGGCCTCGAACTCGTCGGTGTCGAGGCTGCGCCGGTATTCGCAGGCGACGCCGGCAAGCTTCGGCTGGAGCTGCGCAACGCATCGACGCTCGAGCGGCTCGACGTCGAGCTGCAGGCCGGCCAGGCCGAGGGCGTCTGCGTATCGCTTGCGCCCGGCGAACGCAAATCCTGCGACTTGCCGATCGTCGCTGCGCACCGCGGCCGCAATCGCGTCGCACGCCTCGCGCTCGCCACACGCTTTCCGCTACGCCTTTTTCGCGCCTGGGCCTGGGCCTACGACTGCGCCGAGTACATCGCGTACCCGCGGCCCGAAGGCAGCGCGCCGCCGCCGCTGATCGAACCGTCCTCGACCGGTCGCCACGACGCGCCGAGCGGGGGCGATGAGGATTTCGCGGGCCTGCGCGAGTACCGCAAGGGGGACTCGCCCCGCAGTGTCAGCTGGAAGGCGTACGCCCGAAGCGGGCTGCTGCTGTCGAAGGAGTACAGCGGCGCGGCGCGGCGCTGGCTTTACTTCGACTGGGAGCAGACACCCGGCAACGACGTCGAGGCGCGCTTGAGCCAGATGACGCGCTGGGTGATCGACGCGGAACGCGCGTCCGATGCCTATGCGCTCGTGCTTCCCGGCGTGCGGGTCGACATGGGCATCGGCCCGGTCCAGCGCGGGCGATGCCTGCAGGCGCTCGCGCTGCACGGCGATCCTCTGGAGAGCCGGCCGCCATGACGGAGCCGCCGCGGGAGTCGTTGAGTCGCGTGCGCTGGACGCTGGCTGCACTTGCCGCGGGCCTCCTTCCGCACGTCCTGCACCTGCCGCCCTGGATCACCGCCGCCATCGCTGCCACGGCGTTGTGGCGCCTCGTCATCGCCATCCGCCAGCGGCCGCTGCCCGGCCGGCTGCTGCGATTGCTCGGCGCCGTGCTCGCGCTGGCCGGGGTGCTCGCGAGCTATCGAACCGTCAACGGGCTCGAGGCGGGCAGCGCGCTCCTGGCCTTGATGGCGGCACTCAAACTCCTGGAGACGCGGATCCTGCGCGACTACGTGCTCCTGATTCTCATCGGCTGCTTCCTGCTGCTCGCCGCGATCCTGCGCGACTCGAGTCTCTTGTTCGCGCCCTACTACGCGGCGGCCACGTGGCTCGCCGTCGCGGCCCTCGCTGCCGTCACCCGCACGGGCGGAGTCCTTGCATGGCGGCGCGCCTTCGCGCTGAGCGGGCGAATGCTGCTGCACGCGCTGCCGCTCGCCGCACTCCTCTTCTGCCTCTTCCCGCGGCTGGCCGGGCCACTCTGGGCGCTGCCGAACTCATCGGGGGCGACGAGCGGACTCTCCGATGAAATGAGTCCGGGCGGTATTTCCGACCTGTCGCTCTCCGATGCACCGGCGTTTCGCGTGCGATTTCGCGGGCCGGCGCCGCCGGCCGTCGAGCGCTACTGGCGCGGACCGGTCCTGCATGACTTCGACGGCTATACCTGGCGGCGTGCGCGCGGCGCCTTTCTCCCGGGTCTTGCGCCCCAATTCGCGGGCCCGCGCTACGAATATCGCGTGATGCTCGAACCGAACAACCGCAACTGGCTGTTCGCGCTCGATCAACCCGCGGCGTGGCCGGCCGATCCCGACATTTTCCAGACCTTCGACTCGCAGCTGCAGTTGTCGCGGCCCGTCACCCAGACGGAGAGCTTCGAGCTCGCCTCGTACACCCGGCACTCATCGAGTGGGAGCATCCCGCTCAGTGTCCGGCGTCGCGACACGCAGCTGCCGCCCGGGCGCAACCCGCGCTCCATCGCGCTTGCGGCTGAGTTACGCGCGGCGAATGCCGACGATCGGGCGTACGTGCAGGCCGTGCTCAGGCTCTTCGCGCGGCAGGGCTTCAGCTATACGCTGACGCCGCCGCTGCTCGATCTCGATTCGATCGACGATTTTCTCTTCAACACGCGCCGCGGATTCTGCGGGCACTTTGCGTCCGCTTTCACGACGCTGATGCGCGCCGCCGGCATCCCGGCGCGCGTCGTGACGGGCTATCAGGGCGGCCTCTACAATCGCGTCGGCGGCTACTGGTACATCGCGCAATCCGATGCGCATGCCTGGAGCGAAATCTGGCTCGACGGCAGCGGCTGGCAGCGCGTCGACCCGACCGCGGTCGTAGCGCCGGAGCGGCTCGAGGGTCTTGGCGGCAATTTCGGCGAAGTCGCCACCGACGAGGACCGCTGGCTGGGCGCGGCCGCCTGGCTGCGCGAGATGCGCTTCGCGTGGGACGCCGCGAATACCTGGTGGCGCGATCGCGTCGTGGAATTCGACCGCCTCGAGCAACGCGCCCTGTTCGAACGACTCGGCATTCCCGATCCGGACTGGCGCACGCTCGGCCTCATGCTGACGGGCGGATTCGCCGTATTCCTGGCGTGGATCACGTACGCCTTGCGCCGCGAGCTGCTGCCACGGCGGCGTGAGCCGTTGACCGCCATCTACGATCGCTTCTGCCGCGAGGCGGCTCGCCGGGGCGCCGCGCGCCGCGCCAGCGAAGGGCCTGTCGATTTTGGCGCGCGGCTGAAGGAGTCGCTGCCGGGATCGGCCGGCGCGACCGACGCGTTCATCGAAGCGTTCGTGCAGGCCCGCTATCTCGCGCCGGCGCAAGCGCCGGACATGCAGGCACTTGCCGGGCTTGCCCGCGCCTTCGATCGCAGCCCGGGCTCCGCGTGACAGCGCTCGTCGCGGTGCTCGCCGTGCTCGCCTGCGTGCTCGGCGTCCAGCTCGGCCTGCCCTGGTGGCGCGCCCGCAAGCGCGCGCATTTGCGCAAGCACGGCTTCCGGGCGGCCTGGCGCCCGCTGCTCGAGACGCACGCGCCGCTCTATTGCCGGGTGCCGCCGCCGCTCAGGCCCCGGCTTGAATCGCTGATAGCCGTGTTCGCCGCGGAGAAATCCTTCGTCGGTTGCGCGGGGGTTGAAGTGACGCAGACGATGAAGCTCGCGATCGCGACCCAGGCCTGCCTTCTCATCCTGAATCGCGAGGACGATGTCTATGACGCTCTCGAGACCATCCTCATCTATCCCGCGGCCTTCCTCGTTCCCGAGCGTGACGTCGACGAGGCCGGCGTCGTCACGGAGGAGCATCGGGAGCTCGTCGGCCAGGCCTCGAGCACCGGGCGCATCATCCTCTCCTGGGCGGACGTCGCGCAGACCGGCAGCGTCCAGGTCGAGTCCGCGAATGTCGTGCTGCACGAGTTCGCGCACTACCTCGACTTCGAGGACGGCGCCGGCAACGGCGCCCCGCTCCTTGCCGCGAAGCGCGACTACCAGCGCTGGTCGCAGGTCATGCGCTCGGCGTATTCGCGCATGTGGCATCGGGTGCGCGGCGGGCGCGGCACCGTGATCGACGAATACGCGCTCGAGGATGAAGCGGAGTTCTTCGCGGTGGCGACCGAAACTTTCTTCGAGCAGTCAGCCGGCCTCAGGGCCGAGGATCCGGCGCTCTACGAGGAACTGGCGCGCTTCTACCAGCTCGATCCGGCCGGATGGCTATAGCACCCCGGGCACCGATTTCACGCGCAGCAGCAGCACGCCGCCGGTCGCGAAGAGCAGCGAGATCGACATGATGCCGATGCGCGGATCGTGCGTCGCGTAGGCGACCACGCCCGTGAGCGTCGGCCCGAGGACCGCGGCGAACTTGCCCATCATGTTGTAGAAGCCGAAGAACTCGCCCGATTTTCCTTCCGGCACGAGCCGTCCATAGAGCGAGCGCGAGAGCGACTGGATACCGCCCTGCACGAGACCCACGACGATGGCGAGCACCAGGAAGTCGCGCTCGCTGCCGACGAAGTACGCGCCGAAGGTAAGGCAGACATACACCGCGATTGCGATGAGGATGCCGGTGCGCGCGCCGAACCTGCCGCCGAACCATCCGAACGCCAGCGCCGCGGGGAAAGCGACGAACTGCGTGACGAGGAGCGCCATGAGCAGGCTCTTCGATTCGAGGCCCAGCGACAGCCCGTAGTCGATCGCCATCTTGATGACGGTATTGACGCCGTCGATGTAGAACCAGTACGCGACCAGGAAGAGCGTGAGGTCGCGGTACTTGCGGATCGCACTCAAGGTCGCGGTGAGTTCGCGCCAGCCCTCGAGCGCCGCCTTCCAGCCGTGCCGCGGATGCGCAGGTTTCGTTTCCTTCACGAAGAGCACGGCGGGAATCGTGAAGAGGAGCCACCAGACGCCGACCGTCACGAAGGACATGTGGACCGCCGCGGCCCCATCGGCCAGGCCGAACGACTGCGGGGACTTGTACATGACGAGGTTCACGGCGAACAGCAGCCCGCCGCCGAGATAGCCGAGCGCGTAGCCATAGCCCGACACCAGGTCGAATTCCCTTTCCTCGGACACATCGACGATGAGCGAATCGTAGAACTGGTTGCCGCCCCAGAAGCCGAGCGAGGCGACGACGTAGAGCGCCACCGCCATCTGCCACTCACCGCGGCCCACCAGGTACATCGCGGAGGTCATCGCGGCGCCGAGCACGGTGAAAAGCGCCAGCAGCCGGACGCGGGCACCGCCCTTGTCGGCGATGGCGCCGACCAGCGGTGCGCCCAGGGCAACGATGAAACTGCCGACGCCGTTCGCAAGCCCCAGGCGGAAGGTGCTCTCGGTGACGTCGGTGCCTGCGCTCCAGTAGAGCTTGAAGAAGGTCGGAAAGAAGCCGGCCATGATGGTCGTCGCAAAGGCGGAGTTCGCCCAGTCGCAGAGCGCCCAGGCGAGGACGGGCCGGCGCAGGAGGATCGAGCGCTTGCCCCCCGCGTTGGCCGAGGACGCCGTCACGCGGCGCGCGCCAGGTGATCGCGGGTTTCGCGGAAATCGATCTCCGGCCAGCGCTCGCGCGTCAGCTGCAGATTCACTCGCGACGGCGCGAGGTAGACGAGCGCGCCGCTGTGATCGATCGCGAGGTGCTCGTAGGCCTTCGCCCGGAATTCGCCGAGGCGCTTGTCGTCCTCGCACGCGATCCAGCGCGCGGTGAAGACGTTGATGTCCTCGAACACGCAGTGCACGTTGTATTCGTCCTGCAGGCGGAACGCGACGACCTCGAACTGCAGCTGCCCGATCGCCCCGAGGATGAGATCGTTGTTGCGCAGCGGCCGGAAGAGCTGCGTCGCGCCCTCTTCGCAAAGCTGGTCGAGACCCTTGCCGAGCGCCTTCATCCGCAGGGGATCCTTCAGCACGGCGCGGCGGAAGAGTTCGGGCGCAAAGTTGGGCACGCCGGTGAAGGTGAGATGCTCGCCTTCGGTGAACGTGTCGCCGATGTTGATCGTGCCGTGGTTGTGCAGGCCGATGATGTCGCCCGCGTAGGCGAATTCCGCCTGCAGGCGTTCCGCGGCCATGAAGGTCAGCGCGTCCGAGATCCGCGTCTCCTTGTCCTCGCGCACGTGAAAGAGGCGCATGCCGCGCTGATAGCGGCCCGAACAGAGCCGCATGAAGGCGATGCGGTCACGGTGGCCCGGATCCATGTTCGCCTGGATCTTGAAGACGAAGCCGGAGAGCTTCTCCTCGAGCGGCTCGACGGCCCGTTCGGTCGCGGCGCGCGGCAGCGGACCCGGGGAATGCTCGACGAACGCCGTCAGCAGTTCATCGACGCCGAAATTGTTGATGGCCGAACCGAAGAACACCGGCGTCTGGCGGCCTGCCAGGTAGTCGGCGCGGTCGAACACGGCGGTCGCTCCCTGCACCAGCTCGATCTCTGCCCGCAAGGCATCGGCGCGGTCGCCGAGCAGCTCATGCGCCGCGCCTGAATCGAGATGGTCGATGACGCGATGCTCGCCGGCCCGTCCCTTTTCACCCGCGACGTACACGTAGATGCGGTCTTCGATCAGGTGGTAGATGCCCTTGAGGTCCCGTCCCATGCCGATCGGCCAGGTGACGGGCGCACAGCGGACCTTGAGCACGTTCTCGATTTCATCGAGGAGCTCGATCGGTTCGCGGCCGTCGCGGTCGAGCTTGTTGATGAAGGTCATGATCGGCGTATCACGCAGCCGGCACACTTCCATGAGCTTGATCGTGCGTTCCTCGACGCCCTTCGCACAGTCGATGACCATGAGTGCGGAGTCGACCGCCGTCAGCGTGCGATAAGTGTCTTCGGAAAAGTCCTCGTGGCCGGGCGTGTCGAGGAGATTCACGACGCGCCCCTTGTACGGGAACTGCATGACGGACGAGGTGACGGAAATCCCGCGCTGCTGCTCGAGGCGCATCCAGTCCGACGTCGCATGCCGGGTCGCCTTGCGGCCCTTCACCGTGCCCGCCATCTGGATCGCACCGCCAAAAAGCAGCAGCTTTTCCGTGAGCGTGGTCTTGCCGGCGTCCGGATGCGAAATGATCGCGAACGTGCGGCGGCGGGAGATTTCTTCCGGCTGGGTCGTCATGGCGGCGCGGATTCTAGCCGGAAAATGGGGACATTCCTGATTTCGGCGCGCTGAGCCGTGCCTTGCCGCAGGTCGAAATCAGGAATGTCCCTATTTTTCGGCGAGGCCGAGCTTCAGCACGACCGCGTCCTCGCGTCCGGTGCTCGCCTGGTAGTAGCCGCGGCGAATCCCGACCTGCTCGAACCCCATCGACTGGTAGAGGCGGATGGCGGTCGTATTCGACGGCCGCACCTCCAGATACGCCTCCCGCACTCCGTAGCCGCGCGCGCGCTCGAGCAGGTGCTCCATCATGTGGCGCCCGAGGCCGCGACAGCGGCATCCGTCGGCGATGCAGACGTTGAGGATGTGGGCTTCGCCGGCACCGGCCGAGAGCACCCCGTAACCGACGATTTCCGACTGGATCTCGAGGACGCGGCAGACGTAGCCGACCCGCACGCAATCGCGAAAGATGCCTTCCGTCCACGGAAAGAGATACGAGCTTTTCTCGAGCGCCGCGACCGCCGCAAGGTCCGCGTCGTGCATCGGGCGAATGCGCACCGCCGGTAGCGGCATGTCGCGTCGAACGGCAACCATGACGCCGGCATCCGCCGCCTCAGGCGGCGCCCCCTTCGAGGACACCGCTCGCGAACTTGAGGTCGATCCACGCCTTGCGCTTCTCGCCCGGGGAGCGCAGCAGGTAGGCGGGATGATAGGTCACGACCAGCGGCGTCGAGAGCGGGCCGTAGCGATGCACCTGCCCGCGCAGGCGTGCGAGCGGCATGTCCGTTTCCAGCAGTTTCTGCGCGGCAACGCGGCCAACGACCAGTATCAGCCTGGGCTTCAGCAGCGCGATCTGCCGATGCAGGTAGGGCGTGCAGCACGCCGCTTCCTCCGGCTTCGGATCGCGGTTGCCCGGCGGGCGGCACTTGAGAATGTTGGCGATATAGACCTGCTCCCGCGGCAGTCCGATCGCGCGCAACATCGAATTGAGGAGCTGGCCGGCCCTGCCGACGAAGGGCTCGCCTTGCCGATCCTCATCCGCGCCAGGCGCCTCGCCGATGACGAGCCAGTCGGCAGCCCGGTTGCCGACACCGAACACGGTTTGTGTCCGCGTGCGGTGAAGTTCGCAGAGCGTGCAGCCGGCGACCCGGTTACGCAGCGCCTCCCAGTCGAGCGTGTCAACGCTGCCCCCGGGCGTCGACACGGCAATCACCGAGGCCGTGACCGGTGGTGGCGGTTCGCTTGCGGCGGCCGACGCGCGCCCGCGGCCCCGCTTGGGCTCGAAGGCCTCGATGCCAAGCGCGTCGAGGTAGGCGAGCTTGCGGGACTTCACGAGGGTCCCGGGAGATTGCGAGCCGGGCGGCGTCGCGTCTTGCGCCAGGCCCAGGTGGCGGGGCCTGACAGGGAATAGACCCCGAACAGCGTGAACAGCGCGACCGGCGGATCGAGCGGAATGATCACGAAGGGCACGATGAGCAGAATGAAGTACAGGAAGCGCACGGGGCTCCGCCAGTCGATCTGCTTGAAGCTCCAGTACGGAAAACGGCTGACCATGAGCGCTCCCGCCACCGCCGTCACGGCGAACGCAGTGACCAGTCCCAGCACCGCATGCAGTTCATTTTCGAAGGCGAACCAGATGAATGATGCGACCAGAGCGGCGGCCGACGGGCTCGGCAAGCCCTCGAAGTAGCGCTTGTCCTGGCTCGCCGAGCGGGCGTTGAAGCGCGCGAGACGCAGCGCCGCGGCGGCAGCGAAAAAGAAAGTGGCGAGCCATCCGAGGCGGCTCCACAGGACCCCGTGCTGGCCGGTTTCGCTCACGGCTTCCACGATGCGGGCGACGCCCCACTGGTAGGCGACGATCGCCGGGGCGAGCCCGAAGGACACCATGTCGGACAGGCTGTCGTATTCCTTGCCGAAGGAGCTCTCGGTGTGCGTCATGCGGGCAACCCGGCCGTCGAGCCCGTCGAACAGCATGGCGACGAAGATCGCGACCGCGGCGCGCTCGAAATGGCCGTCAATGGCGGCGACGACGGCATAGAAGCCGGCAAACAGCGCCGCCGTCGTCAGGAGGTTCGGCAGCAGGTAGATGCCCCGCCGCAGCACCTGTCGTTTACTCGGCTCATCCATCGTCGTTCAGATCCTTAACGGGCCGGGGCCAGGGTCGGCGCCGCATGATAGGGGGTACCCCCCAGAGCAACAACCAGCGCAACAACAGCAACCACGCGCGCCGGGCCGCCCCGCCGCACTCGCCTGCCGATCGCGGCCGCTTTTCCAATAGAATAGCGGCCTTAGCGATCATTCCTGCTCCCGAGAACATGCGCCTCAGCGAACTCCCCGTTCAGACCCTGAAGGAAGTGCCGACCGACGCCGAAGTCGCGAGCCACCAGCTCATGCTGCGGGCGGGTCTCGTCCGGCGCCTGGCGAGCGGCATGTACAGCTGGCTCCCGATCGGCTTGAGGACGCTGCGCAAGGTCGAGCGCATCGTGCGGGAGGAGATGGACCGCGCGGGCGCCCTCGAGGTCCTCATGCCCGTCGTGCAGCCCGCCGAGCTCTGGCAGGAGTCGCGCCGCTGGCAGGCGTACGGGCCGGAACTATTGCGCTTCAAGGACCGGCACGACCGGGAATTCTGTCTCGGGCCGACGCACGAGGAAGTCATCACGGACATCTGCCGCCGCGAACTCAAGAGCTACAAGCAGCTGCCGGTGAATTTCTACCAGGTCCAGGTGAAATTCCGCGACGAGATCCGGCCGCGCTTCGGCGTGATGCGCGCGCGCGAATTCATCATGAAGGACGCGTACTCCTTTCACATCGACGAAGCCTCGCTCATCGAGGGCTACCAGAAGATGTACGACGCTTACACGCGCATCTTCACGCGCATGGATCTCAATTTTCGCGCGGTGTTCGCCGACACGGGCAGCATCGGCGGCAACGCATCGCAGGAATTCCACGTGCTCGCCGATTCGGGCGAGGATGCCATCGCGTTCTCGGACGGCGGCGACTATGCCGCGAATCTCGAACTCGCACCGGCGCCGGCACCTGCCAGCCCACGACCCGCGCCAGGCGCGCCGCTCGCCAAGGTCGAAACGCCGCGCGTGCGGACGATCGCAGACGTCGCGGCATTCCTGCGCACGACGCCGGACCGCGTGGTGAAGACGCTCATGGTCGAGGGGAGCGACGGCGAACTCGTGGCGCTCGTCGTGCGCGGCGACCATGAATTGAACGCGATCAAGGCCCAGAAGCTTGCCGGCGTCGAAGTGCCGCTGCGCATGGCGAGCGCGGCGCGCGTCCTGGAAGGCACGGGCTGCGAACCGGGATCGCTGGGCCCGATCGGGCTGCACTGCCGGATCTATTCGGATCACAGTGCGCTCGCGCTGGCGGATTTCGTCTGTGGAGCGAATGAGAAGGACCACCACCTGACCGGCGTCAACTGGGGCCGCGATCTCGAGGAGCCGGTCGCGGCCGACATCCGCAACGTTGTCCCCGGCGACCCGAGCCCGACCGGCAAGGGCAAACTCGACATCGCGCGCGGCATCGAGGTCGGCCACATCTTCCAGCTCGGCCGAAAGTACAGCGAGGCGATGAAGGCGACCGTGCTCGACAGCGAGGGGCGCGACACTCTCATGCTCATGGGCTGCTACGGCATCGGCATCACGCGCGTGGTCGCCGCAGCGATCGAGCAGAATCACGACGCGCGCGGCATCATCTGGCCCGAGCCGATCGCGCCCTTTCACGTCGTGCTGGTTGCGCTCAACTACACCAAGTCCGACCGGGTCCGTGAGGCCGCCGACCGCCTCTACCGCCAGCTCACCGAGGCGGGCATCGAAGTGCTGTTCGACGATCGCGACGCGCGGCCCGGCGTGAAATTCGCGGATGCCGAGCTCATCGGCGTACCGCACCGCGTAGTCGTGAGCGAGCGCGGGATCGAGAGCGGCAAGCTCGAATACCGGGAGCGGCGCGCCGTCGACAACGAAGAGTGTCCGCAGGGCGAGATCCTCGCCTTCCTGCGGTCACGGATGCGCCCGGCCTAGCGCACGATGGCCCTGCGCTATTCCGCCCTCGCCGTGCTCGCCCTTGGCGTCGTGGCAAGCTGGCTCCCGTCGCCGGCGCTCGCCGACGGCCAGACGGACCCGGAAATCGAGCTGGTCGTGCGGCGCGCGCTCGCCGACCTCAACGCCAAGTGTCTCGGCGAGAAGTACGATTACGACGTCTGGAACGCGATGATGGAACCGCGCCTGAAACGCCGCGTGCCGGACAAGAGGGAGCGCCAGGACATCCTGCGCAACGTCTACTGCGAAGCGAATCGCCGCGAACCGAAGCTGCCGCCGGAACTCGTGCTCGCCGTCATCGATGTCGAAAGCAGCTTCGACCGCTACGCCGTGTCGCGGGTCGGCGCCCAGGGGCTCATGCAGGTCATGCCCTTCTGGCCGGAAAAGCTCGGCATGAAGCGCCACGAGCTCGTGCGCATCCGCGAAAACGTCCACATGGGCTGCGAAATCCTGCGCTACTACCTCGACCGCGAACACAAGGACGTGCGCAAGGCGCTCGCGCGCTACAACGGCAGTCCCGGCCGGCGCGCCTATCCCGACAGCGTCGTGAATCTCTGGATGAGCCGCTGGCGCAACTGACGGTACGGCTCAGGACGTCGAGAAGCGCCCGGGCGCGCCCGCGCCGGGCTCGACTTCGAGCTCCTCGACGGCGGTTACCTTGGATGCGCTCGAACCGACCCACAGCCAGTCGAGAAGCGCCTGCACGCTCACGGGATCGCCGCATGCCATCACCTCGACGCGCCCGTCCGGGAGATTGCGCGCATGGCCCGTCACGCCGAGTTCGCGCGCCTTCGCGGCCGCGCTCGCCCGATAGAAGACACCCTGCACCCTCCCTGAAACGATGGCCCGACGCACGACAGTCATGCCGCAAGCCTACAGCGGCGGCCGCCGGCCCTCTACAATGCGGCGGTCATGACCACGATCCTGGTGCTCTACTACTCGCGCAGTGGCAGCGTTGCGGAACTCGCCCGCCAGGTCTGCCGTGGCGTCGAGTCCGTGCCGGGCGTGAGTTCTCGGTTGCGGACCGTGCCGCCGGTTGCCGTCGCTACGGAAGTGGCCGCTCCGCCGGTGCCGGACAGCGGCGCGCCGTATGCGACGCTCGATGACCTGGCCGACTGCGCGGGCCTGGTGATGGGAAGCCCCACGCGCTTCGGCAACATGGCTGCGCCGCTCAAGCATTTTCTCGATTCGACCGGCGGACTCTGGGTCTCGGGAGCCATGGTCGGCAAGCCCGCGGCGGTGTTCACCTCGACCCAGACCCAGCACGGCGGCAACGAATCGACGCTCCTCAGCATGATGCTCCCGCTCCTGCATCACGGCATGGTGCTGGTCGGGCTGCCGTTCACGGAGACGGGGCTGCAACGGACGACGGCGGGCGGCGGCCCGTATGGCGCAAGCCACGTGCACGGCGCGCTCAAGACCGTGGAACTGACCGGGGATGAAAAGCAGCTGGCGCAGCGGCTCGGCCAGCGCGTCGCGGAACTCGCCCGCAGACTCAGCGCTGGAGAACTTCCTTGAGGAAGGGAATCGTGAGGCGGCGCTGGGCCACGAGCGAAGCCTCGTCGAGCGCGTCGAGTGCGGCGCACAGCGTGTGCATGTCGCGCGGCAGGCGCTTGAGCAGGAATTCCGCGCTGTCCGCCGGCAGCTCGAGCCCGCGCAAGGCAGCCCGCCGCTGAAGCGCGGCCGGCAATTCCTCGTCATCGAGCGGTCGCAGGTGAAAGACGGTGGCAGCCGCGAATCGTGACGCCAGGTCCTCAAGACCCCAGCGCGTCGCCGCCGGCGGCGCGCTCGCGGCAAGGATCAGCGCGGTGTCGTGTTCCGTCGCCGCGTTGTAAAGATTGAAGAGCGCGCGCTCCCAGTCGGGCCGGCCGGCCACCGTGTCGACGTCGTCGATGGCGACGACGGCGAGCGTCTCGAGTCCCGCAAGCACTCCGGCATCAAGGCCTGCGAGGTCCGCCACCGGCACATAGCTCGACGCCTTGCCGGCCTCGCCGGCGCCGGCGCAGGCCGCCTGCAGCAGGTGCGACCTGCCACTGCCTCGAACGCCCCAGAGCCACACGACGCCGGTCCCGGTCGAGGCGGCAAGCGACTGGACAGCGTGCACGGCTGCGCGATTGGCGCCTGGGGAAAAGTTCTCGAAGCGCGAAGCCTCGCGCAGCCGTACGCCGAGCGGGAGTTGCAGCATGCCTTCAGGCCGACTGGCGCCGCTCACGCGTGACGACGATGGCCTTGCGCCAGTATCGTCCCACGTAGTCGATGCCGCTCACGACAGTCGTGACGAAAACCGCCGCGCCGAGCGCGGTCACCGCAAAGGCTGCGGCGTCCGACGGCAAGCCATAGGCGCGGGCCGCAATGACGGCGAGCACGTAGATGAGTTGCAGGCCCGTGTTGATCTTGCTGACGGTGGTGGGCCGCCCTTCGATCGGCCCGAACCAATTGCGGTAAGCCATCGCCCCGAACGCGATGACGAGATCGCGACTGACGGCGGCGACCGCCAGCCACACCGGAATCCAGCCGACGATCGCAAGCGTGATGAATAGCGTGACCAGCAGCAGCTTGTCCGCCAGCGGGTCCAGGATCTTGCCGAGCTCGGACGTCCAGCCGAAGCGTTTCGCGAGATAGCCATCAAGCGCGTCGGAAAACGCGGCGATCGCACAGAGCGCCAGCGCCCCGTTCAGGCGCTCCGCGCCGACGAACCAGGCGATCGGGATCACGAGCGCCATCCGCACGATGGAGATCGCATTCGGCAGCTGGCGCAACCTCATGGCCGGTAC
This sequence comes from Steroidobacteraceae bacterium, assembly GCA_035644395.1. Lineage (GTDB taxonomy): Bacteria > Pseudomonadota > Gammaproteobacteria > Steroidobacterales > Steroidobacteraceae > JBGPLJ01. Next base: position 28,471 of record DASQOR010000086.1, on the reverse strand, counting down.
CGGACGAGGATCGTCGACGCCTCGGTGGAATCGCCGGCCGGCTCGAACCGGCGCTGCGTAGCGAGCGCGCGACGCAGCCGGTCCGGTGAACCCCGCACGTTCACCGTCAGCACGACGCGATCGCCCGCGAGTTCATTGACCGCAATGCCCCGGATGAGGCTCGATGCCTCGAGCGTCGCGATGAGATCGGCATAGGCCGCGAGCGAGTTGACGCCGGAGATATCGAGCGTCGCCCGCTCGGTCGGCTCCGTGTTCGGCGCCGCGAGAATCGCGGCGAGCCGGTCCGCAAGGGCCTGGACACCGTCCGCCGGCCCGCCGCGGATCGCGCTCGTCTCACCGGCGGCGATCAGCGTCCAGTCGCCGCTGCCGCCGCTCAGCTTGCCGATGAGGACCGCATCGGCGCGGTAGCGTGCGCCGGCTTCGATGAGCCGCTGATTCGAGCCGCTCCAGACGTCGGCCGCCGAAACTCGCGTGCTGTCGGTGCTGTCGAGACGCGGCCAGATGAGCGGCAAGCCGCGGCTTTCCGCGGCGGCATCGACCGCCGCTTTGAGATCGCCCTCGTCGTTGGCACCGACCAGGTGGCGGCGGCCGGCGCTGTCGTCGACCGCGAGCCAGACGAGTGTCGCGGGCCGATCGCGCCCCCAGACCGGGCGGCCGGCGGCGGCGATTACGCTCTCGAGCTTGCTGCCGTCGAAACCGATCGCGACCTTGCCCCCGGGAAGGCTGCGGTATTTCTGCACGTAGCGCTGCGCGTTCGTGATCAGGTCGGCAAGCGACGCAGCGCTGTCTCCGTCCCGCTCACCGGTGACACGTACGATGACCTCGCGCATCGCGTCCTGGAAGGCCGCCGCCTGGCCGCGATCGGCCGGGACCGTAGCCTCATAGAGGTCGGGAACGACGGTCGCGAGGACGGGACCTGCGCCGAGCGCCAGGACCGCTGCCACGCACCACGCGCGCACGAAACCGAAGCTGGCGCTGGGGGTGGGATTCGGCAATCGATGGCTCTCGGAAGATCAGGGCGGGCGTGTAAAATACCACAGGCCGCAAATACGCGAATATGAACGAAAAAGCCCCTATGACCTATCGCGATGCAGGCGTCGATATCGACGCCGGTGACGCGCTCATCGAGCGTATCAAGCCGCTGGTGCGCCGCTCGATGCGGCGTGAAGTACTCGGCGGCATCGGCGGTTTCGGCGCGCTGGTCGAAATCCCGCTCGAGCGTTTCCGGCGACCCGTGCTCGTCTCCGGGACCGACGGCGTCGGCACGAAGCTGCGGCTGGCGATCGACACCCGGCGCCACGACACCATCGGCATCGACCTCGTCGCGATGTGCGCCAACGACGTCGTCGTGCAGGGCGCCGAACCGCTGTTCTTCCTCGACTACTATGCGACAGGCAAGCTCGATGTCGATGTCGCCGAGCGCGTCGTCGCAGGCATCGTCGAAGGCTGCGTGCAGGCAGGCGCGGCGCTCGTCGGCGGCGAAACCGCGGAGATGCCCGGCATCTATGCGGGCGACGATTACGACCTCGCGGGCTTCTGCGTCGGCGTGGTCGAACGCGATCGCATCATCGACGGCTCGACCACCCGGGTCGGCGACGCCATCATCGGCTTGCCGTCCTCGGGCCCGCACTCGAACGGCTTCTCGCTCATCCGCAAGCTCATCGCCGTCGCCGGCGCCAGCGAGCGCACCCAGCTCGATGGCCGTCCGCTGTACGACCGGCTGCTCGCCCCGACCCGCATCTACGTCAAGCCGCTGCTCGCACTCATGGGCGCCGTAACGGTGAAAGGGCTCGCGCACATCACGGGCGGCGGCCTCACGGACAATATTCCGCGCGCGCTGCCGGATGGCACCAAGGTCGTGCTCGAGCGCGCGGCCTGGCCGCGCGATCCGGTATTCGAGTGGCTGAAGACCACCGGCCGGATGGCGGACGCCGAGATGTACCGGACCTTCAATTGCGGGATCGGCATGACGGTCTGCGTCGCCGCCGGCGATGTCGTGCGCGCCCTCGAGGTGCTGGCAGCCAACGGCATTCAGGGATTGCTGCTCGGCGAGGTTCGAGGCGGCCAGGGCGAAGTGGAGATCCATTGACGGCCGCGGACTCGCGGCAGCGGCTGCCGGCGGTCATCCTGCTCTCGGGCCGCGGATCGAACATGCGGGTGATCGCCGAGCAGGCGTCGACAGGCAGTCTCGCGATCGAGGTGCGTGCCGTCATGAGCGATCGCCCGGATGCCGCGGGGCTCGAGACCGCTCGCCAGCTCGGCATCGATGCGGCGGTGATCGCGCCGCGCCCCGGCAGCGAGCGCTCGGCATACGATCGCGAGCTCGCCGCGGCGATTCGCGAGCGGCAACCCGGGCTCGTCGTGCTTGCGGGATTCATGCGGGTGCTTTCGCCCGGTTTCGTCGCGGAATTCCTCGGGCGCCTGCTCAATATCCATCCGTCGCTCCTGCCGAAATACCGCGGCCTGCACACGCACGCGCGCGTGCTGGCCGCGCGCGAAGCCGAGCATGGCGCCAGCGTCCACTTCGTCACGCCGGAACTCGACGCCGGGCCCGTGGTCATCCAGGGCCGGGTACCGATCCTTCCTGGCGACGATGAAAAGACACTGGCGGCCCGCGTGCAGAGAGTCGAGCACCGCATTTACCCCGAGGCCATTTCCTGGATCGCCGGCGGCCGCCTCGATTGGAACGGCGGACACGTTCTCTTCGACGGCGCGCCGCTGACGGCACCGCGGCTCATCGACGACACGGGGGCCTGACATGCGGCGGCCGGCCCGAAAATTCACCTTCCTCAGCGCGTCGCTCCTGGCACTGGGCCTCGCCGGCACCCGTGCGATCGACGCGCAGGCGCCGGCGGCAGCAGCGACGCTGAAGCCGTTTGTCGCGCGCTACAAGGTGGAGGCCTTCGGTTTCCTTGCGGGGACGGCCGAGATCAGCCTCGAGAACGGCGCGCCCGGGGAATACCAGTACCGCACGACGCTCAACCCGCACGGACTTTTCCGGTTTGCGATCCCGAGCGGCGCGACGCTGACGACCTGGGTCCGGTTCGACGGCTCGAGAGTCCAGCCGCTGCGCTATCGCGAGGAAGACGGCAGCAGCGACACCGACAAGGACGTGGCACTCGAATTCGACTGGACGCGCGCGCTGGTGCAAGGGACCGCACACGATGAGCTCGTGCGCCTCGCAGTCGCTGCCGATACCCAGGATCCGCTGTCGCTGCAGCTCGCGGTGCTCGCGGATCTCGCCAGCGGGCGAGAACCGCACGGCTACGCCATGGTGGACAAGACCAAGGTGAAGCAGTACGCCTACAAGGCGGAGGGCACTGCACGCATCCCCACCGAGCTCGGGACGCTCGATACGGTGATCTACTCGAGCAGCCGTGCCGGTTCTTCGAAGGTCACCCGGGTCTGGTACGCGCCTTCGCTCGACTTCACCGCCGTGCGATCCGATGACCTGGACGACGGCAAGGTGCGCATTCGAATGACCATCCTGTCGCTGAAGCGCTGAGCGCGGCGTCCGCGATCAGGTCTTCGGCAGCGTCACGCCCGTCTGGCCCTGGTACTTGCCGCCGCGATCGCGGTAGGAGGTTTCGCAGACCTCGTCCGACTCGAAGAACAGCAGCTGCGCGACGCCCTCGTTCGCATAGATCTTCGCTGGCAGCGGCGTCGAGTTCGAGAACTCGAGCGTCACATGCCCCTCCCACTCGGGTTCGAGCGGCGTGACGTTCACGATGATCCCGCAGCGGGCATAAGTGCTCTTGCCGAGGCACACGACCAGCGTCGAACGCGGAATGCGGAAGTACTCCACGGTACGGGCGAGCGCGAACGAGTTCGGCGGGATGATGCAGACATCGGCCCTGAGATCGACGAAGCTTTTCTCATCGAAGCGCTTCGGATCAACGATGGTCGAGTTGATGTTCGTGAAGATCTTGAATTCTCCCGAACAGCGCACGTCGTAGCCGTAGCTCGAGGTCCCGTAGGAGACGATCTTGTGGCCGTTCGCTTCGCGCACCTGCGATTCGGCGAAGGGTTCGATCATGCGGTGCTCGCGCGCCATGCGGCGGATCCAGCGGTCGGATTTGATGCTCATCGGGTGCCTCGCTCGACGGTCTTCAGCTGTCTTCGATCGTGATCTTCGGAAAGAGCCGGCTGTAATCGCGGGCGGAGCCTGCCAGCCGCACGGCCGTGCGTCGCGCCATCTCGAAATACGCCAGGGCGCGCGGACTCGCGGGCTCGGCGACCACCGTCGGCCGGCCGCCATCGGCTTCCTCGCGGATGCGACGATCGAGCGGCAGCTCGCCGAGGACCGCCAGCCCGTTTTCCTGCGCGAGCCGCGCACCGCCGCCGGCGCCGAAAATGTGCTCCTCGTGGCCGCAGTTTTCGCAGATGTGGGTGCTCATGTTCTCGACGATGCCGAGCACCGGCACCGCGACCTTTTCGAACATCTTGAGCCCCTTCAGGGCATCGGCCAGCGCAATGTCCTGCGGTGTCGTGACGATGACGGCGCCGCTCACGGGCACTCGCTGCGCGAGCGTGAGCTGGATATCGCCGGTGCCGGGGGGCATGTCGATGACGAGGTAGTCGAGCGCGCCCCATTCGGTGTCGCCGAGGAGCTGGGTGAGCGCCTGGGTGACCATGGGTCCGCGCCAGACCATCGGCTGGGCCGGGTCGATCAGGAACCCGATCGACATGACGGCGACGCCGTGGGCCGCGAGGGGCTCGATGCGCTTGCCGTCGCGTGTCGCCGGCCGCCGGCCGGTAAGTCCCATCATGAGCGGCTGGCTTGGGCCGTAGATGTCGGCATCGAGCAGGCCGACCCGGGCCCCCTGGCGGGTCCAGGCAAGCGCCAGATTCGCCGCGACCGTCGATTTGCCGACGCCGCCCTTGCCGGAAGCGACAGCGACGACGTTACTGATGCCAGGGAGCGGCTTCAGGCCCTTCTGCACGGCGTGCGCGACGATTTCGCTGCGCACGACGATCTCGAGGGTCCGCTCGTCGCGGCCAGTCGCCGCGCGCAGCTCCCGCGCGAGGGTGTCCGCATAGTCGGCCGCCGGAAATCCGAGGACAATTTCGGCGCGCGCGCCACCCGCGGCTGCCTCGAGCGAATGCAGCGCCTGGCCTTCGCCCAGCGTCGTACCGAGCCACGGATCGCGGTACGCCTCGATCCGACGACGCAATTCTTCGACACCGCTCACGCTTGCTGCGCTCATGGGACGGTACAAGTCAACCGGAATGTGAGAAAAAAGGCGCGCAATTGTAGCGGATTGCCCCGGCCGGGTGCGCCAAGCGATCAGGGGATGGATGAACGGCCTGTGGCATAATGGATCGCGGACACGGTCGCCAATCATGTCCCTACGCTTGAGCCCATCGAACTACGAAGTTCAAAGCCTGGACGCGGGATGAGCTTTTTCAGCACCCTGAAAACCGAGCGCCTGATCGCCGAGATCCGGGAAGCTGCCGATCCGCAGAGCCCCGTGGCCCAGAAAGCCGTGCAGAAGCTCGCGAGCATGGGGGCCGCGGCGATCGCGCCCATTGTCGAAGCCCTGGGACAGGCCGACAAGCGCGAAACCGTCGCCTATGTCGAAGCCCTGTCGGCGGTCGTCGACAACAAGACCTTTCCCCTGCTCATCAAGGGCATGGCGGAAAACAACGCGCGGGCGGTCGCCGGTATCGCCTGGGCGCTCTCGACCAGCAAGAACTATGCACCCGGCCTCCTCCTCGAAGCCCTGACGAACCCCGACGCGTCAAAACCCGCGATCCTCGAGGTGATCGCGGCCCAGCGCTCGCGCTTCGGCGCGCGGGAGCTGCTGACGGCAGCCTACAACCAGGAGCCGAACGAGAAGGCGGCGCTCTTTCGCATCGTGGGCGACATGGTCGACGCCAACTCGGTTCCCGACCTCATCAGCCGCGTCGAGGGCAAGGACGTGCTCGCGCGCGTGCACATCATCAACATGCTGTCGCGCTTCAACCTGCCGCAGGTCAGCGAAGCGATCCAGAAGCAATTGAAGGACAGCAACAAGCTCGTCCGCCAGGCGGCGCTCACCGCTCTCACCCGGACCGACCAGCCGATCGCCATCGAACCGGTGGCGAAGCTCCTCCTCGACGGCGATATCGACATCCAGAACAAGGCCGTCGACGTGCTCATCAAGCAGCGGCACCCGGACACCGTGAAGCACCTGCTGCCGGCGCTCAAGGACGAATCCGAGTACGCGCGGCGGGCGGCCGTCGAAGTGCTGAATGAAGTCGGCGATGCCCGCTCGATCAAGAATCTCCTCGATGCGATCAAGGACGACGACTGGTGGGTGCGCAGCCGCGCCGCCGACGCGCTCGGCAAGATCGGCGGACCGAAGGTGGTCGACGCGGTGCTGCAGCTCATCAAGGACGATGACGAAGACATCCGCCGCTCCGCCATCGAAATCCTCAACCAGACGAAAGACGAACGCGCCATCAGCCATCTGATCGAGGCCACCAAGGACAAGGACTGGTGGGTGAGCGAACGGGCCGTGGACGCGCTCGCGGAAATCGGCAGCAAGCGGGCGATCCCGCGCCTGGTCGAGATGCTCGGCTCGCAGACGCAGGGCCGATCGCTCCCGACGGTGGTACGCGCGCTCGGCAAGCTCGGCGACACCAAGATCATCGAGCCGCTTTTCAGCGTGCTGCAGCGGCCGGAGAAGGAGGTCAAGCTCGAAGCGATCCAGGCGCTTGCCAAGCTCGCGGACGAGCGGCGTGCCGACGTCGTCCGCAACCAGATCCAGGCGGCGAGCATCGCGAGCGGCGATCAGACGATCGCCAATGCGGCGCTCCGGGCCGTCGAGGAAATCGACAAGCGCCACTCGACGGGCTCGTCCACCCACACCCCGGGTGTGGCGGCGAGCACGAGCGTCGGCGCCACCGCGCGCGCAAGTCCCGATCCGCGTCGTACGGCAGCCACCCCTGCCCCACCGCCCGCGGCGCCGGCGCCGACGGCCACGCAGGCCGCGAAGACACTGCTCATGGACAACGCCGAAGTCGCTGCCATCGTCAAGCAGCACGAGGCCGCGGCCAAGCTCGACATCGCCACCCTGAAGCCCGGCGATATCCTCGAGGGCCGCTACAAGTTCATCGAGAAGATCGGGCGCGGCGCGTTCGGCACCGTGCTCCTCATGGAGGACACGGTCGTCGATGAACGGCTGATCCTCAAGTTCCTGAATCCGAACGTCGCGCAGGACGAGGAGATCATGCAGCGGTTCGTGCACGAGCTGCGCTACTCGCGCAAGATCACGCACAAGAACGTCATCCGCATCTACGACTTTCTCTACATCAAGGGCAACTACGCCATCTCGATGGAGTACTTTCCCTCGCACACCCTCGGCACCGAAATCAACGAAAAGCCGATGGACGTAAAAAAGGCGCTGCAGTTCGGCATCGACATGGCGAACGGCATGACCGTGGCGCATCACGTCGGCATCGTGCACCGGGACCTGAAGCCCGCGAACATCCTGATCAACAACGAGGGGCTCCTCAAGATCGTCGACTTCGGCGTCGCCGCCGCGCAGCGCGAGGGCGACACGCAGCTCACCAAGACGGGCTACGTCATCGGTTCGCCGAAATACATGGCGCCGGAGCAGATCCTCGGCAAGAAGGTCGACGAGACGGCGGACATCTACTCGATCGGCGTCATCATGTACGAGATGTTCACCGGCCAGCCGCCCTACTCGCGCGGCGATCATATGTCGGTCATGTACCAGCATGTGCAGGGCAAGGCGCGCCCGCCGAAGGAAATGCTGGCGACGGTGCCGCAGGGCGTGAGCGATCTCGTGATGAAGGCGATGTCGGTCGACAAGACCAAGCGCTTCCCCAACATGGAAGCCCTGCGCGAAGCCCTCGAGAAACAGCTGTAGCCAGCCAACCGTCCGGCGTGGCCCGTCGGAAGTCATTTTCAAAAACGCCGTGAATCCGTCCCTGGAGGCGCCGGGCTCGGCGTCCTGCCTCGCACGGTTTTGAAAATGACTTCCAACGGACCACGCCACAGAGGCGACGGGGCGACGGTGCCGGGGCGACGGTGCCGGGGCGACGGTGCCGGTGTTGGATAAGTGGGGATCTGGGAGAGACCTGCGGCCCAAATCCCCACTTATCCAACACCGGCACCGGTTTGGCTTTGTGACTTGCGTCTCGGCTATGGCTCGCCGGCTCTAGACTTCACATAATGTTTAGGCATCATGGCCTGCCATGGCACGAATCGACGCCTTTTTGAAGCTCGGCCTCGCGCAGGGTTGCTCCGACATCCATCTCGCAGTCGGCGTGCCGCCGATGCTCCGCATGCACGGCGACCTGATGCCGATCAAGTTCCGCGAGGTCGGCGACGCGGAACTCGAGGGCTACATCACCGAGATCCTGAACCAGTCGCAGGTCAGCCGCTTCCAGGAAGGGCACGACCTCGACTTCTCCTACGTTTCCGGCGAAGGCGGACGCTTTCGCGTCAACGTCTACCGCAAGGAGACGGGCATCGGCGCGACCTTCCGCTCGATCCCGAGTGAAATCCCGGGCCTCGACCGCCTCGGCCTGCCGCCCATCATCAAGAAGCTCTGCGACTATCACCAGGGCATGGTGCTCGTCACCGGCTCGACCGGCACCGGCAAGTCGACGACGCTCGCCTCCATGATCGACCTCCTGAACACCTCGCGGCGGGTGAACATCATCAGCCTCGAGGACCCGATCGAGTTCGTGCACAAGAGCAAGAACGCGCAGGTGATCCAGCGCGAGCTCGGCACGCACCTGCCGAGCTTCGCCGAAGGCGTGCGGGCCGCGATGCGCGAGGACCCCGACATCATCCTCGTCGGGGAGCTGCGCGATGCGGACACGATCCGCATGGCGATGACCGCGGCCGAGACGGGTCATCTCGTTTTCGGGACGCTGCACACGACCGGCGCCGTCAAGACGATCGACCGCGTGATCGACGCGCTGCCGATCGAGGAGCGCGAACAGACCAAGAGCTTCCTCGCGCAGAGCCTCATCGCGGTGATCACGCAGATCCTCGTCAAGACCGCCGACGGCCGCGGCCGCAAGGCGATCTGCGAAGTGATGGTGGTGACCAAAGCGATCGCCAAGCTCATCATGACCGACCAGACGCACCAGATCCCGACGCAGCTGCAGACCGGCAAGGACTACGGCATGCAGAACCTCGACCAGGCACTCCTCGCCGCCATCAATGCGAAGGAGATCGACCCCGACTACGCATTTGCGTACGCGAACGACAAGAAGCTGTTCTCGAAATTCGTCACCGACACCTCGATGCTGCCGAAGCTCGATCTCGCCCGCGCTGACGGATCAAGCTGAAGACGCCATGGCGAAGATCGACGAATTCCTCGGCGAGATCCTGCAGAAAAAGGGCTCCGACCTGCATTTTCTCGCGGGCGATCCGCCGCGCATCCGCCTCTTCGGCGACCTGCTGACGCTCCGCCCGGAAAAGCTCGCGCCAGACTTCGTGAAGGACTGTCTCTACGAGATCATGCCGAAGCAGGCCGTGCGCCGCTTCGAATCGAAGGACGGCACCGATTTCGCGCACCACGTACCGGGCATGGCCCGCTTTCGCGTGAACGTCATGCGGCAGCTGAACGGCATGGGCGCCGTGTTTCGGGTCATTCCCTCGACCGCGCTGTCGCTCGACCAGCTCAACATGCCGGAAACCGTGCGCAATCTGTGCCGGGTGAACAGTGGCCTCATTCTCGTGACCGGCAAGACCGGCTCGGGCAAGTCGACGACGCTCGCCGCGATGATCGACGACATCAATACGCGGGAAAAAGGTCACATCATCACGATCGAGGATCCGATCGAATTCGTGCACATGAGAAAGAGCTGCCTCATCAGCCAGCGCGAAGTGGGCGTGCACACTCCGGGATTCTCCTCCGCCCTGCTGTCGGCATTGCGGGAAGACCCGGACGTGGTGCTCGTCGGCGAGTTGCGCGATCTCGAGACCATCAGCATTGCTGTCACCGCCGCCGAGATGGGCATTCTCGTCATGGGCACGCTCCACACGAACGGCGCCGCCCAGACGGTCGACCGCATGGTCAACCAGTTTCCCGCGGACAAGCAGACGCACGTGCGCACCATGTTGTCCACGTCACTGCGCGGCGTCGTTTCGCAGCAGCTCCTGCAGCGGAGCGACAAGCAGGGCCGCGTCGCGGCCCTCGAAGTTCTGGTGAATACGCCCGCCGTCGCGAATCTCATCCGCCAGGGCAAGCTCGACCAGCTCGAGAACACGATGCAGAGCGGCGCCCAGTTCGGCATGCGCACGATGGACATGGCGATCCAGGCCCTGCTCGATGACCGGGTGATCACCGGCAAGATCGCGTATCAGAAGGGCATCAACAAGTCGAAGTTCGAGCCCGTGAAGGACCAGGGCTGAGGCGATTGCTGTAAACTTGCGCGATGCCGCGCAAGCTTTTCGTCACCACGGCCCTGCCCTACGCCAACGGGCCGTTCCACATCGGCCACATCATGGAGTACATCCAGGCCGATATCTGGGTGCGCTTCGAGCGCATGCAGGGCCACGAAGTCCACTTCATCGGCGCGGACGATGCGCACGGCGCGCCCATCATGCTCAAGGCCGAAGCCGAAGGGATCACGCCCGAGGAACTCGTCGGCCGGATCCTTGCCGGCCGCCCGCCGTATCTCGACGGCTTTCATTTGAGCTACGACAACTGGCATTCGACGCACTCGCCGGAGAACGTCGAACTCTCGACCGACGTGTACCGGAAGTTGCACGCCGCCGGCCTCACCTACGTGAAGCCCGTCGAGCAGTTCTTCGATCCGGTGAAGAACATGTTCCTCGCGGACCGCTACATCAAGGGCGAGTGCCCGAACTGCCACGCGAAGGACCAGTACGGCGACGCCTGCGAGAACTGCAGTTCAGTCTATTCGCCGACCGACCTCATCAATCCCTACTCGACGCTCTCCGGCGCAAAGCCGGTGCGCAAGACCTCGGATCACTACTTCTTCAGGCTCTCGGACCGCCAGTGCGTCGAATTCGTGACGTCCTGGCTGAACGAGCCCGGGCGGCTGCAGCCGTCCGTTGCCAACAAGGCGCGCGAGTGGCTTTCGAGCAGCGGCGACCTCAAGCTCGCCGACTGGGACATCTCGCGCGACGCGCCCTATTTCGGCATCCCGATTCCGGATGCGCCGGGAAAGTACTTCTACGTCTGGCTCGATGCGCCGATCGGCTACCTCGCCTCGCTCAAGAACTACTTCGCGACCGGCAAGGCGCGCGCGCGCGGCGAGCAGCGCAGCTTCGAGGAATTCATCGCCGCGGACGACGTCGAGCAGATCCATTTCATCGGCAAGGACATCATCTACTTCCACACGCTCTTCTGGCCGGCGATGCTGAAGTTCGCGGGCCGCAAGACGCCGAAGCACGTGTACGTGCACGGCTTCATCCAGCTCGGCGGCGAAAAGATGTCGAAGTCGCGCGGCACGGGCCTCTCCCCGCTGCGCTATCTGGACGTTGGCCTCAACGCGGAATGGCTGCGCTACTACATCGCAGCCAAGCTCAACGCGAACGTCGAGGACATCGACTTCAATCCGGACGATTTCATCGCCCGCATCAACTCGGACCTCGTCGGCAAGTACGTCAACATCGCGAGCCGTGCGGCGAACTTCATCACGCGCCAGTTCGGCGGCGAGCTCAAATTCGCCGGCGACACGCAGGCACTCGTCCAGTCCGCGATGGCCACCGCGAACGCCGTGCGCGAAAGCTTCGAGGCGCGCGAGTTCGGCAAGGCCATCCGCGACGTCATGGCGACGGCCGACCGCATCAACCAGGAGTTCGATGCCAGGCAGCCCTGGGTACTCGCGAAGGATCCGTCGAAGCACGGCGAACTGCACGAGATCTGCTCGCGCGCCCTGCATGGCTTTCAGCTGCTGACGGTACTGCTGGCGCCGGTGCTGCCGCAGACTGCAGCGCGCGTCGCCCGCGAGTTCTTTGGCCTCGGCCGCGACTTCCTCTGGAAGGATGCCGAGACCTTGCCGGCAAGGATCGCCCCGTACTCGCATCTCATGACCCGCGTCGATCCGAAGCAGGTCGACGCCCTGTTCGAAATGGACGAAGGATCCGCACCGATGAACGCACCGAGCGCCCCGGCGCACGCCGCCGCCAACGCCACGATCTCGATCGACGACTTCCTCAGGATCGACCTCCGGGTCGCGAGGATCGCGAACGCCGAGTTCGTGCCGGCCTCGGAGAAGCTTCTCAAGCTCACGCTCGACCTCGGCACCCTCGGCACGCGCGAAGTCTTCTCGGGCATCAAGCCGGCCTACGATCCCGCGAAGCTCATCGGGCGCCTGGCCGTGGTCGTAGCAAATCTCGCTCCGCGCAAGATGAAGTTCGGCGTCTCGCAGGGCATGGTCCTCTGCGCCAGCGACGACGGCCCCGGCGTCTATCTGCTCGACGTCGATACGGGCGCCGAACCCGGAATGCGGGTGACGTGACGGCGCCGCTACGGAGCCCGGGTCATGAAGCCTGAAATCGCGCGGCAGCTCTTCGAGCTGCTGCGCACCGCAAATCCAAGCCCGGAAACGGAGCTGCGCTACGGCTCGCCGTTCGAACTTCTGGTCGCGGTGGTGCTGTCAGCGCAGGCAACCGACAAGAGCGTGAACCTCGCAACGGCCGGGCTCTTTGCGGTTGCCAACACGCCTGCCGCCATCGTCGAGCTCGGCGTTGCGGGACTCTCCCGATATATCCGCACCATCGGCCTTTTCAACATGAAGGCGAAGAACGTCATCGCCACATCCCGGCTTCTCATGGAGCGTCACGGCGGCGAAGTCCCGCGCGATCGCGAAGCGCTCGAAGCCCTGCCCGGCGTCGGCCGCAAGACCGCCAATGTCATTCTCAACGTCGCCTTCGGCGAAGCGACGATCGCCGTCGATACGCACATCTTCCGGGTGGCCAATCGAACGGGCCTCGCCCGCGGCAAGGACGTCGTGGCGGTCGAAAGGAAGCTCCTGAAGGTCGTGCCGGAGGAATTCCGGCGCCACGCGCACCACTGGCTGATCCTGCACGGGCGGTACGTCTGCAAGGCGCGCAGGCCCGATTGCCCGGTGTGCATCATCCGTGCGCAATGCGGCTACCGCGACAAGACTCAGGCGGTGCGCTGATCCTCGAGCCCGAGTTCCTTCTTCATTGCATCCCGCATCAGGAACTTCTGCGCCTTGCCCGATACCGTCATCGGGAAGTCCTCGACGAACCTGACGTAGCGCGGCACCTTGAAGTGGGCGATGTTCGTGCGGCAGTACTCCTTCAGCTGCTCCTCGCCGAGCACGCACGCCGCCCTGAGCTTCACCCACGCGCAGATTTCCTCGCCGTACTTCGCGTCCGGCACGCCGAAGACCTGCACGGCCTCGATGCCCGGATGGCGATACAGGAACTCCTCGATCTCGCGCGGATAGACGTTTTCGCCGCCCCTGATGATCATGTCCTTCACGCGGCCGACGATGTTGCAGTAGCCTTCCCCGTCGAGCGTTGCCAGGTCTCCGGTATGCATCCAGCCGGCCGCATCGACCGACTCGCGTGTCCTCTCCTCGTCGCCCCAGTAGCCGCGCATCACGCTGTAGCCGCGCGCGCAGAGTTCGCCTGCGGTTCCGCGCGGCACCACACGGCCATCGAGATCGACGATCTTGACCTGGACGTGCGGGTGGACGCGCCCAACGGTCGAGACGCGGCGCTCGAGCGAATCGTCAGTCGCCGTCTGGAAGCTCGCCGGGCTCGTTTCGGTCATCCCGTAGGCGATCGTAACGTCGTGCATGCCCATGTCGCCGATCACGCGCCGCATGACCTCGATAGGACAGGGAGCGCCCGCCATGATCCCCGCGCGCAACGCCGACAGGTTGAAACAGGCGTACTCCGGGTGCGCCAGCATCGCAATGAACATCGTCGGCACGCCGTAGAGCGCCGATCACCATGCCGAAGCAGTGATAGAGCGGAACCGGGATACAGAGCCGGTCTTCCTCGGTGAGCTTCAGCGGCTGCGCGGTGAAGATGCCGTTGTTGACGATATTGAAATGGGTGAGCGTTGCGCCCTTCGGCTGGCCGGTCGTGCCGCTCGTGAACTGGATGTTGACCGGTTCGTCGGGATCGAGCAACCCCGCGAGGCGACGCACGGCCCCTTGTGCTTCGGCGTCCCCGGATCGGGCGAAGTCGGCAAAGCGCAGAAATCCCGCTCGCTGGTCGGGTGCGATGCGGATGAGCGTCAGTAACTGCGGTACCCGGGTCGAGTGGCCGTCCTCGGCCATCAGTTCGTGCAGCATGGCCGAATAGTCCGTTGACTTGAATCGATCCGCGTGCACCAGCGCCCGGCAGCCGACCTTGTTGAGCGCGTATTCGAGCTCCGTGATCCGATACGCCGGATTGATCGTGACGAGGATGAGCCCCGCTTTCGCGGTTGCGAATTGCGTCACGACCCACTCGGCGCAGTTCGGCGCCCAGATGCCGACGCGATCGCCCCGCTCGAGGCCAAGCGCGACGAAGCTCGCAGCGCACCGGCCGGCCGACCGTGATGTAGCGCAACGGGACGGCGGTTGCGCCACTGACGTAGCTCGGGGCTTGCATGGCTTTTTCTCTCTAGCGCTTCGGCAGGTAGAGATCGGTCAGCGTGCCTTCGAATGCCTCGGCCGCCATCGCGACACTTTCCGACAGGGTTGGATGCGGGTGCACGGTGAGCCCGATGTCGGCCGCGTCCGCACCCATCTCGATCGCGAGCGCGATCTCGGCGATGAGGTCACCCGCATTCGGTCCGACGATGCCGCCGCCGACGACGCGATGCATTTCCTTGTCGAACAGCAGCTTCGTGAAGCCCTCATCCCGATTCAGCGTGAGCGAACGGGCGTTCGCGACCCAGGGAAAGATGCCCTTGCCGAGCGCGAGTCCCTGCGCCTGAGCCTCGGTCTCGGTCACGCCGACCCAGGCCACTTCCGGATCCGTGTAGGCGACGGACGGGATGACCCGCGCATCGAACGCGCGCTTCAGGCCCGCCGCAACTTCGGCGGCGACTTTCCCCTCGTGCGACGCCTTGTGCGCGAGCATCGGCTGTCCGACGACATCGCCGATCGCAAAAATGTGCGGCACGCTGGTGCGCTGCTGCTTGTCGACCCGGATGAAGCCGCGCTCGGTGAGTTCGATTCCCGCCTTGTCGGCGCCGATGTTGCGGGCGTTCGGCGCGCGGCCGACGGCGACCAGGATCTTGTCGTAGGTCTCCGGATCCGGCGCCCCGGCGCCTTCGAAGGTCACGCGCAGACCCTGCTTGCGCGCCTCGACGTTGGCGACGCGGGTGCCGAGGAGAATCTGGCGATAGCGCTTCGCGAGCCGCTTCTCGAGCGGGCGCACGAGGTCGCGGTCGCAGCCCGGCATCAGGCCGGGCGTCAACTCGACCACCGACACCTCGACGCCGAGCGCGTCGTACACGCACGCCATTTCAAGGCCGATGATGCCGCCGCCGATCACGAGCAGCCGCTTCGGCAGGTTCTCGATCTCGAGCGCGCTCGTGGAATCGAGAATGCGCGGATCCTCCGGCAATCCCGGCAGGCGCACCGATTCCGAGCCCGAGGCGATGATCGCCTGGCCGAAGCGCACGACCATCTTGCGATCGCCGTCGCGCACCTCGAGGCTGTTCGCGTCGAGGAAGCGCCCCGTCCCGCGGACGACCTCCACCTTGCGCTGCTTGGCGAGCATGTTGAGCCCGCCCGTGAGCTTGCCGACGACCTTGTTCTTCCACTGCCGCAACTTGTCTGCATCGATACGGGGCTTGCCGAAGACAACTCCGCAATCCGCCATCGACTCCGCCTCCTCGATCACGCGCGCCGCATGCAGGAGTGCTTTGGACGGAATGCAGCCGACGTTGAGGCAGACGCCGCCGAGCGTCGGCCAGCGTTCGATCAGCGTGACGCGCAGGCCGAGATCGGCCGCGCGAAATGCCGCGGTATAGCCACCGGGCCCGGCACCGAGGACCACCACGCGATTGCCGACGTCAGCGGGACTGCCCTTGCGCAGGGTCGCCCCCGGCACCTCGGATTCCCCTCGTCTGGCCGGAGGTTCAGCGGCGGAGAGCTGAGGCGGCGGCGCCGGTGACGGCGCCGATTGCGCTACGGCGGGCCTTGGCGACGCCGCGGCTGGCGCGGCAGCGGGGGCGATGGCGGGTCGCTGCGCTTCGCCCTCGACTGCCACGCGCACGATGGCGCTGCCCTTCGAAACGCGATCGCCCTTCCTGACGAGTACCGCGGTGACCTTGCCGGCGACGTCGGACGGCACGTCGAGCGTCGCCTTTTCGGTCTCGAGCGTGACGAGCGGCGTTTCCTTGGCGATGCTGGCACCCGGCTGCACGAGCACGTCGACGACCGGAACATCCTTGAAGTCGCCGAGATCGGGGACGAGGACGTCCCGTTCGCTCACGGAATCGCCTCGGTGAGCGCGCGTGCGTCGCGGAGCGCTTCCGCGAGATACGTGATGAAGCGTGCGCCCATGGCGCCGTCGATGACACGGTGGTCATAGGAAAGCGCGAGCGGCAACATGAGCCGCGGCACGAAACTGCCGTTCTGGTAGACCGGTTTCATCGCCGCGCGCGCGACCCCGAGGATCGCGACTTCGGGCGCGTTGATGATCGGCGTGAACGCCGTGCCCCCGATGCCGCCGAGGCTCGACACGGTGAACACCGCGCCCTGCATTTGCGTCGGCGCAAGCTTGCCGTTGCGCGCTTTTTCCGACAGTGCGCCGAGCTCCCGCGCGATCTCGTAGACGTCCTTGCGGTTGGCGTCGCGGATCACGGGAACGACCAGCCCGTTCGGCGTGTCGGCCGCAAAACCCAGGTGCACGTATTTCTTGAAGATGAGGTTCTCGCCAGAGGCGTCGAGCGAGCTTGCGAACTGTGGATATTCCGCGAGCGCGCGCACGCAGGCCTTCAGCACGAAGGCGAGCGGCGTCAGCTTGATGCCTTCGAGCACCGCCTTGCCCTTCAGCTGGTTGCGCAGCGCTTCGAGGTCGGTGATGTCGGCTTCGTCGAATTGCGTGACGTGCGGGACATTGACCCAGCTCGCGTGCAGGCGCGGCCCCGAGATTCTCTGGATGCGCCCGAGCGGCTTGACGTCGATCGGTCCGAATTTCCCGAAGTCGACGGTCGGCACTCTCGGCAATGCCGCGGCGGGAGCCGCAGCGGCGGCGCGCTCGCCAGTCATCACGCCTTTGACGAATGCCCTGACGTCCTCGGGGGTGACGCGGCCCTTGATGCCGCTGCCCTTCACGCGCGCAAGATCCACGCCCAGTTCGCGCGCGAACAGGCGCACCGAAGGACTCGCGTGCGACTTCGCGAAGCCAACCTCGTCGAGCACCGCCGGCGCCGCCGTGCTGGACGGCAAGACCTGCGTTTCGGTGAAAGCCGAGGGCGCAGGTGCCGGCGCCGCGGGCGGCGGAGCTGCCTTGGCCGGAGCCGGCGCGGAAACTGGTGCCGGGGCGGGAGCAGGCGTGTGCGGTTGAGTCGTGGATTCGGCCGGCGATTTGCGCAGCGCCGGCTGGCGCACCGTCGGTTCGCTTCCGGTTTCGACGACGGGAGCCGGTGCGGGCGGCGCGGGCGCGCGCTCGGTCGTGACAATTTCGGCGATCGGAGCGCCTTGGGACACCTTGTCGCCCTTGCGCAGGCGCAGCGCGACGATCGTGCCCGCGGCGGTTGACGGCACATCCATCGTCGCTTTCTCGGTTTCGAGCGTGACGAGCGGCGTCTCGAGGGCGACGACGTCGCCGACTTTCACGAGTACGTCGACCACCGGGACGTTCTTGAAGTCGCCGATGTCGGGAACAACGATGACTATGGGTTCGGGCACGCGGCGGTCCGACGTTTCAGACGGTCAGCGGATTCGGTTTCTGCGGATCGAGGCCGAAGTCCGCAATGGCCTTCGCGACCGTCGCGACATCGATCTTGCCGTCGTCCGCGAGCGCCTTGAGCGCCGCGACCACGATGTACTGCCGGTCGACCTCGAAAAACCTGCGCAGCGCCGCCCGCGAATCGCTGCGGCCGTAACCGTCCGTGCCGAGAACGATATAGCGGCCCGGCACCCACTGCCGGATCTGGTCGGGCACCGTCTTCATGTAGTCGGTGGCGGCGATGAAAGGGCCCGAGCGTTCGGCGAAACACTGGTCGACGTAGGTCTGCCGGGCGGGCGATTTCGGATGCATCATGTTCCAGCGCTCGGCGTCGAGCGCATTGCGCCTGAGCTCGCTGAAGCTCGTGACCGAAAAAACGTCCGCCGGCACGCTGTAGTTCTTTTCGAGGATCTCGGCGGCGGCGAGCACTTCGCGCAGGATCGTTCCCGACCCCATGAGCGTGACGCGCACCTTGCCGCGGCCGCCGATCTGCAGGAGATACATGCCGGAGAGGATGCCCTGCTCGACCCCCGTGGGCATCGCGGGCTGCACGTAGTTCTCGTTCATGCAGGTGATGTAGTAGAAGACGCCTTCCTGGCGGACGTACATGCGCTCGAGGCCTGCATGCACGATCACCGCGAGCTCGTACCCGAAGGCCGGGTCGTATGCGACGCAGTTCGGCACCGTCGTCGCGACCAGCTGGCTGTGTCCGTCCTGGTGCTGCAGGCCCTCGCCCGCGAGTGTCGTGCGGCCCGCGGTGCCACCGATGAGAAAGCCGCGCGCCTGGCTGTCGCCCGCCGCCCAGATGAAATCGCCGACGCGCTGGAAGCCGAACATCGAGTAGTAGATGTAGAACGGCACCATGTTGACGTTGTGGTTGGCGTACGCGGTACCCGCCGCGAGCCAGGAACAGAGCGAGCCTGCCTCGTTGATGCCCTCCTCGAGGATCTGGCCCTTCTTGTCCTCGCGGTAGTACATGAGCTGGTCCGCATCCTGCGGCGTGTAGAGCTGCCCGACCGCCGAATAGATGCCGACCTGGCGGAACATGCCCTCCATGCCGAAGGTGCGGGCCTCGTCCGGCACGATCGGCACGATATACGGGCCGATGCTCTTGTCCTTGATGAGCACGGACAGGATCCTGACGAGCGCCATCGTCGTCGAGATCTCGCGATCGCCGCTGCCGTCGAGCAACGCCTGCAGCGACTGCAGCGCCGGCACGACCAGCGGCGCCGCGACATCGCGGCGCGCGGGCAGGTAGCCGCCGAAGCTCGACCGATGTTCCTGCAGGTAGCGCATCTCTTCGCTGTCGGCGGCGGGCTTGCGAAACAGGAGCCCCTTCATGTCCTCGTCGCTGATCGGGATATTGAAGCGGTCGCGAAACGCGGTGAGCGCCTCCTCGTCGACCTTCTTCTGCTGGTGGGTGATGTTCTGGCCCTCACCCGCCTTGCCCATGCCGTAGCCCTTGACGGTCTTGGCGAGAATGACGGTGGGTCCGCCCTTGTGCGCGACCGCCGCGGCGTACGCGGCGTAAACCTTCTTCGGATCGTGGCCGCCGCGATTCAGCCGCCAGATCTCCTCGTCAGACATGTTGGCGACCATCGCCTTCAGCTCGGGATACTTCCCGAAGAAGTTCTCGCGGGTATACGCGCCGCCCTTCTGCTTGAAATTCTGGTATTCGCCGTCGACGCATTCCTCCATCACCCGGCGCAGCAGGCCCTTGGTGTCCTTGGCGAGGAGCGGATCCCACCGTGAGCCCCAGAGGACCTTGATGACGTTCCAGCCGGCGCCGAGGAAGGCCGCCTCGAGCTCCTGGATGATCTTGCCGTTGCCGCGGACCGGTCCGTCGAGCCGCTGCAGGTTGCAGTTGATGACGAACACCAGATTGTCGAGGTGCTCGCGCACCGGCATCGTGATGGCCCCCATCGACTCCGGCTCGTCCATCTCGCCGTCGCCGAGGAACGCCCAGATCTTGCGATCCGAGGCCTTGATGATCCCGCGGTTCTCGAGGTAGCGCGTGAAGCGCGCCTGGAAGATCGCCGCCATCGGCCCGAGACCCATGGAAACGGTCGGGAACTGCCAGAACTGCGGCATCAGCCAGGGGTGCGGGTAGGACGACAAGCCGTTGCCGCCGACCTCCTGGCGGAAATGACGGAGTTGCGCATCGCTTAACCGCCCTTCGAGGTAGGCGCGCGCATAGATGCCGGGCGAGGAATGGCCCTGCATGTAGATGAGGTCGCCCGGGTGCTTGTCGGAAGGCGCCCGCCAGAAGTGATTGAAACCGACCTCGTAGAGCGTCGCCGAGGAAGCATAGGTCGAGATATGGCCGCCGAACTCGGAGCTCTGGCGATTCGCCTGCACGACCATCGCGAGCGCGTTCCAGCGGATGTAGGCCTCGAGCCGGCGCTCGAGCGCCCGGTTGCCCGGATATTCCGGCTCCTGGCCCGGTGCGATCGTATTGACGTAGGCCGTATTCGGCCGGAACGGCAGGTAGGCACCGGAGCGGCGTGTCTGATCGATCAGCCGCTCGAGCAGGTAGTGCGCGCGCTCGGGGCCATGCAACTTCAGAACGGAATTGATCGACTCGATCCACTCCTGGGTCTCGAGCGGATCGGTGTCGTCTAGCTTCTGGATGTCGGACATGCGGATATAAACAGGGAGTTGCGCCTGTATGATCGGGGTTTCAAAATTTTGGGTCAAGCAACATGGCCGCGTCTCGTTTCGCCCTGGATCTGCCCGCAGCGCCGCCGTTGCGCACCGTCAACGTCGGCAAAGCGATGACCGCGCGCGATCTTGCGCGCCTCGATGCGGTCGTCGTGCTCGGTGTGCGCGGGGCGCGCATGCAATGGCCGGCGCTGCCTTTCGCCCGCGCCGTGCGCCGATCGCTCACGCGCCGCCGACTGGAGCCTTGCGGCGTCCGGTCCGTCCACCTGCCAGGGCGCGCAGCAACGCTTTGCGTCTATGCGGCCGCCAAGACCGACGGGAGCATGTTCGAGCGCCTGCAGATCGCTGGACGCATGGCCCGCGCGCTCGATGAAACGGCGCCCGCCCGCATTGGCATCATGACGCTGGAGCGCGACGAGGCCGCCGCCGCGCGCAATCTCGAGGCCGCTGTCGCGGCACTCTCTGCCCGCGCCTATCGCCTGCCCCGATTCAAGTCGCGGGGCGACTCCGCCGCCGAGCGCGTGGAACTGCGCGTCTTCGGCCGCCATACGCTCGATCTCGAGCGCCTCGCGGCGGAAGCCCGCGGTAACGGCATCGCGCGCTGGCTGACGGCACTGCCTGCGAATGTGCTGACGCCCGCGAGCTACCGCCGCGGCGTCGCCAAGCTCGCGCGGGCGCACGGCTGGCGGATGCGGTTTCTCGGCCGGTCCGCACTCGAGCGGCTGGGCGCGGGCGCATTCCTCGCCGTAACACAGGCGCACGACGCGGAGGGCGGCATCGTTCACCTGCGGTACCGTCCGAAGAGGGCGCGCCGGGTGCCGGTCGTCGCGCTGGTCGGCAAGGGTGTCTGTTTCGATACCGGCGGCATCAACCTGAAGCCGCATCGCTCGATGCTCGACATGCACACCGACATGGGCGGCAGTGCGGTGGCGCTTGCGGTCCTCGAAGCGCTCACGACCCTCAGGTTTCCGTTCGGGGTCGATGCGTGGCTGGCGCTTGCGGAAAACCAGATCGGGCCGAAAGCCTACAAGCCGCAGGACGTCGTGCGCGCGGCCAACGGGACCACCATCCAGGTCATCCACTCCGATGCGGAAGGACGCATGCTGCTGGCGGATACGCTCGCGCTCGCGGCGCGCGAGCGACCGCGGATGATCCTCGACTTTGCGACGTTGACCGGCGCCTGCGTCACGGCGCTGAGCGAACGCTACGCCGGCGTATTCACGAACCGGCCGGCACTCAGGGCAACGCTCGAAGCTGCGGGCGCGGCAAGCGGAGAGCGCGTCTGGGCCTTCCCGATGGATGAGGACTTCGATTCCGATCTCGAGAGCCGGGTCGCGGACGTGCTGCAGTGTGCGGTCGATGCCCGGGCCGACCATATCCTCGCGGCCCGCTTTCTCAAGCGGTTCGTGCCGGACGAGATCGCGTGGGCGCACGTCGACCTCGCGCCGAGCGAACGCAAAGGCGGCCTCGGCCACGTCACCACCGACATCACCGGTTTCGGCGTGCGCTACGCGCTCAACCTGCTCCTCGACAGCGGGGTCCTCGCCGACCTTCGGTAGCCCGCGGCCGCCATCCGGTACACTGGCGTGCATGGCCGACACGCTCACCCTGCGCCGTCCCGACGACTGGCATCTGCACCTGCGCGACGGCGCCGAGCTGCGCTCGGTGCTGCGCTTTACCGCGGAACGCTTCGCCCGCGCCATCGTCATGCCGAACCTGACGCCGCCCGTCACGACCGTCGCGCAGGCGGCGGCTTACCGCAAGCGCATCCTGGAGGCACTCGGGCCCGGCGCGAAGTTCGAGCCGCTCATGACCCTCTACCTGACCGACGTGACTCCCGCGCGCGAGATCGAGGCGGCGCGGACGAGCGGCTTCATCGGCGGGGTGAAACTCTATCCGGCCGGCGCCACGACGTTCTCCGAAGCCGGGGTTACCCGCATCGAGCATTGTTTCGAGGCCCTCGAAAGCCTGCAGCAAAGTGGCCTGCCGTTGCTGGTCCACGGCGAGGTCACCGATCCCGCGGTCGACGTCTTCGACCGCGAGGCACGCTTCATCGATGCGGTGCTGGTGCCGCTGATCCAGCGCTTCCCGCGGCTCAGGATCGTCTTCGAGCACGTCACGACCCGCGCCGCGGTCGAATTCGTGAACACGGCGCACGCGGGCATCGGCGCCACGCTGACTCCCCAGCACCTCATCGAGAACCGCAACGCCATCTTCCGCGGCGGCCTGCGCCCCCACTACTACTGCCTGCCGGTGCTCAAGCGCGAATCCGACCGCCAGGCGCTCGTCGCGGCGGCGCTCAGCGGCAATCCGAAATTCTTTCTCGGTACGGACAGCGCGCCGCACGCGCGCAATGCGAAGGAGTCGGCCTGCGGTTGCGCCGGCATGTTCACGGCGCACGCCGCGATCGAGCTGTATGCGGAAGTCTTCGATGCGGCGGGTAAGCTCGGCCGCCTCGAGGGATTTGCGAGCGAATTCGGCGCGCAATTCTACGGCCGGCCGAAGAACGAAGAGCGCATCACGCTCGAACGGCGCGAGTGGCGGGCGCCGGAACGCATTGCCTTTGGAGCGAATGAACTCGTGCCCTATCGCGCCGGCCAGGCGATCGCATGGAGCCTCGCCGATGCGACGGTGACAAGCCGTGGATGAATCCGCCGCAGCGGGCATGGCCCGGCGCTTTCGCGGCTTCCTGCCGGTCGTCGTCGACGTCGAGACCGGCGGATTCAATCCGGCGACCGACGCCCTGCTCGAAATCGCGGCCGTGCTCATCGACATGTCGCCGGCCGGCGAGATCAAGCGCGGGGAAACCTACCGCTTTCACGTAACGCCATTCGCGGGATCGAACATCGAACCGGCCGCGCTCGCCGTGAACGGCATCGTTCCCGATCATCCCCTGCGGCCGGCAATCGACGAACGCGACGCCCTGCAGCGGATCTTCCGCGAGGTGCGCCGGGCGGTTCGCGAAAGCGGCTGCACGCGCGCGGTGCTGGTCGGTCACAACGCCTTCTTCGATCTCAATTTCCTGAATGCCGCCGTCGCCCGCGCCGAGGTCAAGCGCAATCCCTTCCATCCATTCTCGAGTTTCGATACGGCGACGCTCGCGGGCGTCGCTTTCGGGCAAACGGTGCTGGCAAGGGCGGTCCAGTGCGCGGGGATCGAGTGGGACCCGTCCAGCGCCCATTCGGCGGCTTACGACGCCGAGCGCACGGCCGACCTCTTCTGTCGCATCTGCAATGAATTTCGCCCGCTCTACGAGCGCGCGCTGAGTACGGGAATTGCGGACGCGCCGGCCGACAGTGCCGACGCCGAGGGCAATTCAGGCCGCGACCGCACCGGCTTCGGCGAGTAGCTTCTTCAGCTCGCCGCTGCGGAACATCTCGAGCGTGATGTCGCTGCCGCCGACGAGCTCTCCGCCGACGTAAAGCTGCGGGTACGTGGGCCAGTTCGAATGCGCCTTCAGCGCTTCGCGCAGTTCCGGGTCTTCGAGGATATTGACGGTATTGAAGGCCGCGCCGCACTTGCGCAGCGCCGCCACCGCCTGCGCCGAAAAGCCACACTGCGGGAAATCCGGCGTACCCTTCATGAAGAGCACGACCGGCGCGCTGGTCAATTCCTGCTTGATTCTCTCGGCAACGTCCACGGGTCCATACCTCCAAACCGGGCGCGGGATTGTACACAAGCTGCGCGCATCAGGCGCCGGGACGCTCCGCTGCGGCCCTGCGGCGCGCGGCCGCTTCCAGCACCACCCGTTTCTGGTCCGGTGTCAGGGACAGCCAGGCGGCGATTTCGCCCAAATGGCGGAAGCAGCCGATGCAGACCTCGTCGGGACCGAGGGTGCAGACACGGATGCAAGGGGACTCGAGCAGGGTTGTCATGCTAGGTGCTTGATGAGCATGGGATTCTAACCTATTCTCGCGGGCGGCCCTGATGCTTGGGGCAGAAGAAAAACACGCAAGAGGTAGGCGGTATGAATCCATTCACCAGCGTTCGCAACGCCTTGATCACGGCGTTCATTCTCGTCGGCGTCGTCTCCTTTGTCCTGTCGCAGGCCCTCGGCAGCACGGCCGGCTTCCAGCACACGATCGCAGTGCGTTGGCTGCACATCGCCTCCGGCGTCATGTGGATCGGCCTCCTCTACTATTTCAATGTCGTGCAGACCCCGGGCATGGCGGATGCCGCGGCGGACAAGGGCGGACCCGGCGGCGCGGGCGTCAACAAGTACATCGCCCCGCGCGCGCTCTGGTGGTTCCGCTGGGCGGCGGTCCTCACCTGGCTGACGGGCGTTTACTACATCGAGACGTTCTATGGATCCGGCGCGATCCTGAAGGTGCTCGGATTGCAGCAGGGGTTCCTCGTGATCGGCACCGGCGCCTGGCTCGGCACCATCATGCTGTTCAATGTCTGGGTGCTCATCTGGCCGAACCAGAAAAAAATCCTGGGGCTCAAGCCTGCCACGGATGAAGAGAAGGCCAAGGCGCGCAAGGTCGCGCTCTACGCCTCGCGCACGAACTTCATCCTGTCGCTGCCGATGCTCCTGTGCATGATGGGCCAGATGCACGGACTGCCGTTCTGAGCGAACGCGCCCCGGCACTTCCGCAGGATCTGAGGGCGCAGGTCGAACGCGCCCTCGCGGAAGATGTCGGGAGCGGCGACCTGACGGCGGACCTCGTTCCACCCGCGACGCGCGCTGTCGCACAGGTCATCACGCGGGAGCCCGCGGTCCTCTGCGGGGGCCCGTGGTTCGAGGAGGTCTTTCGTCAGCTCGACAACGGCATCCGCGTCGACTGGCTGGCCGCCGAAGGCGCGAACCTGCGGACGGATGACCTGCTGTGCCGCGTTTCCGGCGCCGCGCGCCCGATCCTCACCGGCGAGCGCACGGCGCTCAACTTCCTGCAAACGCTCTCGGCCACAGCGACCGCCGCGCGCCGGTTCGTCGACGCCGTGGCCGGTACCGGCTGCCGGATTCTGGATACGCGCAAGACCCTGCCCGGCCTGCGGGCGGCGCAGAAGTACGCGGTCGCCTGCGCAGGTGCCGAGAATCATCGGCTCGGCCTCTACGACGCCATCCTCGTCAAGGAAAACCACATCGTCGCGGCAGGTTCGATCGCGGCCGCGGTCAATGCCGCGCGCCAGGGCGGCCGGACCGTCAAGGTCGAAGTGGAAGTCGAAACCCTCAAGGAACTCGAGGAGGCCGTGGTCGCGGGCGCGGATATGGCGCTGCTCGACGAATTCACAAATGCGGACCTGGTGAAGGCCGTCGAGCTCAACCGCGCGCGTGGCCGTCCGCTCCTGCTCGAGGCCTCCGGCGGCGTGAGCCTCGACAATGCCCGCGACATCGCGCTCACCGGCGTCGACTACATTTCCGTCGGCGGCATCACCAAGCACATCCAGGCCGTCGACCTCTCGATGCGATTCAGCCTGCTGCCGAAGTCGTGAAAGGCCGGACGGTCGCGATCCTCGAGAGCCGCGTCGGCGAACATCTGGCCGATCTCATCCGCAAGCGCGGCGCCACGGTGCTGCATGCGCCGGCACTCGCGGAAGTGCCGGACGTCGATCCGCAGGCGATCCAGGCGCTCATCGGCGAGCTGCGCGAACGGCCGGTGCGGCTCGCCATTTTCCAGACCGGCGTGGGAACGCGGGCGCTCTTTGCGACGACGGATGCGCTGCGGCTGACAGGCGAACTGCTCGCGTTGCTCGCCGCGACCCGGGTTGCCGCGCGAGGACCCAAGCCGACGGGCGTGCTGACGTCACGCAAGGTGCGCATCGATTTCAGCGCCGACGATCCCTACACGACGCGGGAAGTGCTCGAGGCCATCGCAGCGCTCGACCTCAAGGGCCAGCGCGTGCTCGTGCAGCGCTATGGCGATGCGAACTCCGATCTCAACGACGCCCTGCTCGGCCGGGGGGCCGACGTCGTCGAAGTCACGACCTACCGGTGGGCCATACCGGCCGACACGGCGCCGCTCGAGCACCTGATCGAGGAACTCGCGGGCCGCGGGGTTGACGCCGTGGTTGTGACGAGCGCCTCGCAGATCTTCAATCTGGCGCAAGTGGCGCGCCGCGCCGGACGCGAAAGCGAACTCGTGGCCGGCCTCAAGCACACGTTCGTCGCCTCGGTCGGGCCAGTGGCATCGCGCGCGATCAGGGGACTCGGCGTCGAACCCGCCTTCGAGGCGAGCCCACCCAAGCTCGGCCCGCTGATCGCAGGCCTTGAGGACGCGTTGACCGGTGCCGGTGTTGGATAACTGGGGATTTGGGTCGCGATGCTCTCCCAAATCCCCAGTTATCCAACACCGGCACCAACTATGACGCTCCGCTAAGCGTTGACGGCCTTGAGGACGCGCTGCGGCTGGGCGACGCCGTAGCCCTGGGCGTAGTCGACGCCGAGACTTCTCAGCATGTCGATGATCTCGGTCGTCTCCGCCCACTCGGCAATTGTCTTCTTGCCAGTCAGGTGCCCGATCTCGTTGATCGAGCGCACCATCTCGCGGTCGATCGGATCGTGCAGGATCTCGCGCACGAAGCTGCCGTCGATCTTCAGGAAATCGACCGGGAAGTGCTTGAGGTAACCGAACGACGAGAGGCCGGTGCCGAAGTCATCGAGCGCGAACTTGCAGCCGAGTTCCTTCAGCGCCTGGATGAAGCGGTTCGCCTGCGAAAAGCTCGCGACGGCCGCGGTTTCCGTGATCTCGAAGCAGATCTTGCTCGCGTCGAGACCGCTGCGGTGGAACTGATCGATGACGAAGGGCAGGAATTTGTCATCGCCGAGGCTCTGGCCTGAAAGGTTGATCGAGCAAAGCGCGAGCTTCTCGCGCTCGTCCGCTTCGGAGACGAGCCAGCGGAAGGCGTTCTCGATCACCCAGCGGTCGATGTTCGGCGTGATGCCGTAGCGCTCGGCTGCCGCGATGAAATTGTCGGGCGAGACGATCTTGCCCTGCTCGTCCCGCATGCGCAGGAGCAGTTCATAGTGCGCACCCGTCTCGGGACCCTGCAGCGGCAGGATCGGCATGCGGAAGAGCTCGAAGCGGTGTTCTTCGAGCGCATTGTTGATGCGCGCGGCCCACTGCATCTCGCGCCGGCGGCGCATCAGGTCGATGTCGTTCTCTTCGAAGCTATGCACGCGGTTGCGGCCCGATTCCTTGGCGGCGCCGCAGGCGCTGTCCGCGGCCGAGAGAACGGACGCGACGTCTTCGTTGTCGGCGGTGATCGGCACGACGCCGACGCTCGCACCGAGCCGGAATGTGCGGTCTTCCCAGGAGAAGCGGAAATTGCGCACGGCCTCGCGCAGCGTCTCAGCCGTATGCATCGCCTCTTCCAGCGAGCAGGCTTCGAGCAGGACGCCGAATTCGTCGCCGCCGAGACGCGCGAGCGTGTCGCGCCAGCGGATCTTGGCCTTCAGCAACGCTCCGACCTGGCCGAGCAGCGCGTCACCCGCGCTGTGGCCGCAAGTGTCGTTGATGATCTTGAACTGATCGATGTCGAGGTAGCACAGCGCGTACGAGGTTTCCCTCGCCTTGGCACTCTTCAGTGCACGGTCGAGACGGTTCTCGAACTCGCGCCGGTTGACGAGGCCGGTGAGCACGTCGTGGCTGGCGTGATACGAGAGACGGCGATTGAGTTCCCGCGCTTCGCTCACGTCATGGAACACCAGCACGCCGCCGCCGACCGCTCCCGTGCCGTCGCGAATCGGGGACGCCGTGCTTTCGACATAGAGTTCGTTGCCGTCACGGCGGATGAGCAGCATCGGCCGGACCGACTTGATCGAGCGCGTGCGGCGGATCGCGACGGACAGCGGATTTTCGAGCGGCTCGCAGGTCTCCTCGTGGAAGGCGCGGAAGATCTCGTCGATCGGCCGCCCCTGGGAGTCCTCCAGCCGCCAGCCCGTGAGCTCTTCGGCCACCGGGTTGATGTACTCGATGTTCGAGCGCGCGTCGGTCG
>DASQOR010000085.1:0-4527 GCA_035644395.1 Steroidobacteraceae bacterium | reverse complement strand
CGGATCGGCGGCGCTGTAGAAGAGCGTATCGACGGCCTGATTGCCCCGCAGGTCCTCGATGCGAAATGTCTGGCCGAGCTTGATCTCGTGCAGCCATCCTTCCCCGGCGGGCAGGACCTCGTCGTAGAGGGCGGCGCGCGGGTCGAACCGACTTTCCACGAGGGCGGCGCTCATCGGTAGTACAGCTCCGTGTTGTGGAAACCGCGACCGTTCTCCGGACAGCTCAGCCGGCACTCGTCGTCCGGGCGCGCGGTGCCAGAGCGCCACGCTGCGATGCCGACGGTGCCGGGCGCGTAGTGGGGCCGCGGATCCAGCGGATGCGGCGCGGCGGACAGGGCGACCAGGCAATCCATCTCGAAGCGCAACTCGACCAGCGCGCCCGCCTTGGAGTGCCCGAGAACGAAGCGCATCTCGCCGGCTTCGTCGACCCAGACCTTGCTGAAAAAATTGACGGTGGCCGCGAGATCGCGCTTGCCTAGGCCCCATTTCGCAAGCTCGATCAGCAAGCCGTCACGCCCGTTGCGAAGCATGCCGTTGCGCGCGTCCTGATAGCTCTTATGTCCGTATCGGGCTCGGGTCGTCGCCGCATCGGACGGACCGCACAGCGGATCGTGCCAGCCGACGCTGTCCGCGGTGATCGAACACAGTACGCGGCCCATGTCCGAATAGCAGACGTGGCCCCGCGTCAAGCGGGCCGTGTGCTGCGCTTTGAGCGTGTCGGCCATGTTGTAGCGCTCGAGCTTCTCGTCGCGGTTGAAGAAGATCGCCGAGCAGTTGGCGCCGCCGGCGATATCGGTCAATCGCAGCGTCGTGCCCCGGCGCACGATGCCGGACCAATGAGCGCCCCCGGGCACGCGGTCCTCCCAGAGCAGCGCGTCCCTGGCGATGTCTTGCCCCGCGTCTTTCAGGAGCTTCAATGGACCGCCTTCTCGGTGAGCTTGCGCAGCACATCCAGATCGGTCTTCATGCCGGAAGTCTCTCGGATGCGCGCGAGAATCTCCCGCTTCAGCCCAATGAATGCGGCCGCGAGCTTCATCTCCGGCGATCGCACCGCGGGCAAGGGCACGGCGTGGATACCGTCGATTCTTCCCGGGCGCGGCGCCATCACCACGACGCGGTCGGCGAGATAGATCGCCTCCTCGACGTCGTGGGTGACGAAGACGATGGTCGTCTGCTCCACGGCGAACAGGTGCCGGATCAGGTCGTGCATGACCTCGCGGGTCTGCGCGTCGAGCGCGCCGAAAGGCTCGTCCATCAGCAGAACCTGCGGGCGCGGCATCAGCGCCCGAGCGATGGCCACGCGCTGCTGCATTCCCCCGGACAGCTGGTTCGGATAGGCGTCGGCCACGAGCTCGAGCCCCATGACCGACAGCAGCGCATCCGCGCGGCCGGAGGCGGCTTCGACATCCGAGCAGGTGATGCCCTCGCGCTGCGCCTTGAGCCGCCGGGAGAACTTGATGTTCTCCATGACCGTGAGCCAGGGATAGAGGCTGTAATGCTGAAACACCATCGCGCGATCCACGCCGGGGCCGATCGCCGGCACGCCGTCGATGCGCACCTCGCCGCTCGATTGCCGCTCGAGCCCGCCGACGATGCGCAGGAGCGTGGACTTGCCGCAGCCCGATGCGCCGACCAGGGTGACGAATTCGTTGGGCGCGACGGCGAGGTCGACGTTCTGCAGCGCCACGGTGCTGCCCGACGGAGCTTCGAACACCTTGCTCAGCCCGGCAGTGACGACGCTCTTCGCCATGATCACTTGGCGTGCAGCCAGGGAAAGGCGCGGCGGTGCAGGGCGCGGAACGCCTGATCCATGGCGAGGCCGATCGCACCGATGAGCAGTATTCCGCCGAAGATCTTGTCGGTCTGCAGGAACCGCTGCGCCTTGAGGATCGCGTACCCCAGTCCGGAATTGGCCGCGACCAGCTCGGCGACCACCAGATAGGTCCAGGCCCAGCCCATCGTGACGCGCAGCGTGTCGAGGAGCGCCGGCTTGGCCGACTCCAGGATGACGAGCGAGAGGATCTCGCTGCGGTCTGCGCCCATGGTCTGCGCCGCTTCGATCTGCTGCATCGGCACGCGGCGGATGTCCTCGGCCGCCATCAACACCATCTGGAAGAAAGTGCCGATGAAAATGATCGCGATCTTGGAGGGTTCGTCGATCCCCAGCCACAGCATGACCAGCGGAATGAAAGCGACGGCGGGCATGTAGCGGATGAAGTCGGTCAGCGGCTCGCAGAACGCCTGGACGGGCCGGTAGGTGCCGATGAACAGGGCGAGCGGCAGGGCGATCACGGCCGACAGCAGCCACCCCGCGGTGACGCGGTAGATGCTGATCCAGAAATCCTGCAGCATCCCGTCGTGCGTCCACCAGGTCCACAGGCGGGCCGCCACGTCGGCCGGACTGGGCATGAAGATCTTCTGGACCCATCCGCTCGTGGAGAGCAGCCACCACGCCACGAGCGGCACGACCAATCCGGCGACAGCGAACACCCAGTACCACCGCCGGGAGATGTTGCCGCGCAAGGTCCATAGCGAGCTCTGTGTTTTCTGTGCAGGCGGAATGCTGCGTGGCATCGGTATGGACGGAGCGGCGCGCGCGACGCTCATGGGCGCTTTCGCAGCGGCACGGCCGGCGAAGCTACGCTCGACGACATCGAGAGGCCCCTTTTGCAGTTGGCTGGAGAGGGCGCCAGGTGAAAACCTGACCGCGATCTCCCGGGCTTTTGTCCCGCCGTGGAGTCTCATCGAGGATGAAACCGGACAGCTCTCGGACCAGACGCTTCAACGAAGCCGGAACCCTAGCTCTCCTAAAGACTCGGCACGGAAATCACCGCGCCTCTCTGGATATCGTCGCTTGCAGAAAGCGTGCCATTCGGTGCGAGCATTGCAATCTCATGACACAACAATAGATTGCGACTCGTTGTCCGGCATAAGAGCAAGAGCGCGCCAGCCCCAAAACCGAGCAGAGCGATGACGAACAGCACTGCTTTTGTGCAAAGCAGCGGACTTTCCAGGCGCCGTAAATCGCTCAGCGCCGCTTGCGAGCCGCTACTGAACAACAGTTTGCGAGCGGCGCGCGCCGGGCCCGTGCAAGTGGCACGTCGCTTGCGCTTGCCTTCGCCACCATGACGACCTCTGCTTCGCTCGACCTGGCCGCGCTCCTCGACGGCTACCGCCGGGACGCCGTCTCGCCTGCTGCCGTGATCGGATCGGTATACGAGCGCCTTCGACGCCATGCCGGCAATCCCATCTGGATCACGCCGGTGCCCGAGGCCGAGGCGCGGGCGCGGGCTGAAGCACTGCAGGCGATTCGAGAGGGACCGCAGCGGCTTGCACTCTACGGTGTACCCTTTGCGGTCAAGGACAATATCGACGTCGCCGGACTCCCCACGACCGCCGCGTGCCCCGAATACGCCTACGTGCCGGCGCGGCACGCGACCTGCGTGCAACGGCTGCTCGACGCCGGCGCGATCCTGATCGGGAAGACCAACCTCGACCAGTTCGCGACCGGCCTCGTCGGCACACGCTCGCCTTACGGCGCGGTGCGCAACGCGTTCGATCCGGCATACATCTCCGGCGGGTCTTCGAGCGGCTCAGCGGTCGCCGTCGCTCTGGGGCTGGTCTCGTTCGCGCTCGGCACCGACACCGCCGGCTCGGGCCGCGTGCCGGCGGCGTTCAACAATATCGTTGGACTCAAGCCGACGCGCGGCATGACGAGCACGGCCGGCGTCGTTCCCGCGTGCCGCTCGCTCGACTGCGTCTCGGTACTCGCGCTGACCGCGGCCGACGCGCGCGCCGTTTTCGACGTCCTGAACGCGTTCGACCCCGCGGACGACTATGCGCGCGACGACCGGATGCTCGCGGCGAAAGCGCTCGACCGGTTTCGCTTCGGCGTGCCGGGGCGCGCCTCGCTCGAGTTCTTCGGCGACGCGGCCCAGGAAAGCCTGTTCGGCGAAGCAATCGAGCGGCTCGTTCGGATGGGCGGGACGCCGGTGGAGGTGGACCTCGCACCGTTTCTCGCCGCGGCGGCGCTCCTCTACGACGGGCCCTGGATCTCCGAGCGCTACGCCGCGCTGCGCGCGTTCGTCGATGCACGGCCCGAAGCGCTCCATCGGGTGACGCGGGAAGTCATCGCCGCAGCCAGCCGCTACTCGGCCGCCGACGCCTTCCAGGCGCAATACCGGCTCGCGGCGCTCAAGCGCGCCACCGCCCCGGTCTGGCGCCGGATCGATACGCTCGCGCTACCAACGGTCGGTTCCCTGTATACGATCGCGGCGGTCGAAGCCGATCCGATCCGGCTGAACGCCAACCTCGGCCGGTATACGAATTTCGTAAACCTCCTCGATCTCGCGGCGATCGCGCTGCCCTCGGGTTTTCGCCCCGACGGCCTGCCGTTCGGCATCACGCTGGTCGCGCCTGCACTGACCGACGCGTGCTTGTGCGAGTTGGGTGAGCGTTACCAGCGCGCGACGGGATTGCACCTCGGTGCTTGCGACGCGCGGCTGCCGGAGGCGGCCCTCGCGGGAG